>MWFE01000030.1 GCA_002071445.1 Bacteroidetes bacterium ADurb.Bin008
TTGCAAAGTTAGAAAAGAATGAATACGGTTGTTGAACCATCTATACGAAAGTCCGATTTATAGGGGGTCAAACCAGTAGGCTTTTATGGCATATTCAAGGGATAATTTTGGATTTCTTCTGCGATGAGTATAGGCAAGGTTATTTAGCGAGTCAATAAGGCTATTGTCAATCTGTGGAGAAGTTATATTGGCATGGGAAAATTCTATATAAATCCCTGATATACAAGCAAAAAATAATACTACGTATTTAGCAAATATTCTCTTACCTACCATAAGCCCTTTGTTTCGGAAAAGTTACAACAAATAAACTTTATTGGATCTTTTTGTTTTCGTATATTATATCATATTGTTTTGTAAAATAGTATAACCTTGCCAATTCAGTTTTTTTAACTTTTCCTTTGAATCTTTTTTAGCAAAGTCGTCAATAATTCTCTTTTCCTGACCGAAACCGGAATAGTAGTTCCATCCATCAGTACAACAACGCTCTCGGGGAAACGACGGTAGTTTTGTACGTAGTTTAGGTTCACCAAATGCGATTGATGGGTTCTGAAAAAACCTGACGGGGAGAGCATGTCATCGAATTCTTTCAATGTTGTGGAAACCAAAACCTTGGGCTTGTTGGCAAAGTAAAACATGGTGTAGTTGTTGTGCGATTCGCAACGAATAATTTCTTCCCTGTTTACAACCAGCACCGATTCAAATGTTTTGAGTATAATCTTCTGAGGGGCCTTTGCTTCGGGTTGAATATTTTCGATGAGGGTCTGGAATTTTTGGTTAATCTCCTCCTCGCGAATGGTTTCGTTCAATTTCTCCACTGCCATAATCAGCTCGTTGGGGTCAATGGGTTTGAGGAGAAAATCTATGGCGCTAAAACGGAATGCCTGTATGGCAAACTCTTGGTATGCAGTGACAATGATAAACTTAAAATTGATGGTGCTGAATTTGTTCAGCAAATCGAAGCCTGTTCCATCGGGCATTTGAATATCCAAAAAGACAACCTCGGGCTTTTGCGATAATATCAGGTTGTAACCTGACTCAACATTATGTGCCTGCCCGATTACCTTAACGTTTGGACAAAAATGCTGCAGCATACTGTTGAGGGCATCCCGTGCCGGTGCTTCATCATCAATAATTACTGCGGTTGTCATAAATATTGAATCTTAAATTTAAAGTATGGGTAAGGTAAATATGATAAGCGTTCCTTGTATGCCATTCTCTGCAACCTGCGCTAAATCCTTGATTTCCATTTTATATTTCCGACGGAAAATTTTTCTCAAATTCATGAGCCTATCACTGGATCTTTTAAAGGCATGCGCTTCAAACTCTTTTTTCAACTTTTGCTGATTGGCATTTGATGTTGGGTACTCCCCACCATTATCTTCCACCTCAAAGAGTATGTTGGATCCTCTCAGGATGAACCTGATGTTGATAGATCCCCTTTTGCCCATATGGACCGATCCGCGCTCAATGGCATTCTCGATGAACGGTTGGGCAAGCATTGGGGGTATGGTATGGTGCTCAGCATCAATATCGGGATCTACTGTTATGGTAAACTCAAATTTATCACCAAACCGTAACTTTTGTAATTCCAAATAAAGTGTCAATGTTTCCACCTCGTGAGCGATGGAAATAAAATCTTTTTGCGAATTTTCAAGAATCAATCTGACCAGCTTTGAAAAACTCGAAAAGTATCGGGTGGCTTGATAGGGATCGTTTTTGAAGATGTAGTTTTGAATTGCCGTCAGCGAATTGAATACAAAGTGAGGATCCATCTGAACAAGAAGGAACCTATGTTCTAACTCAGTAATCTTTCGCTGATACCTTCGCTTCAACAGCAGAATGATTAGCAACGAACCTGTAAAGGCTAAACCGAGAGTAATTATAACCAGCCAAAGCAGTGTACTGCCTGTGAGAGAAACTGTTTTTACCGATAGAATTGAAACATCAATAGGCCATTTGAAGCAACCCCTTTGAATATAGTTCAATTGCATACAGTTACGGTTAAAAATCAAGTGAGCGTGGCGATCGGAATTAAATTTCCGCAATATATCATAAATAAATGGATTTTATAATAGTTACGCCTTTTATAGGAAGAAAAAATGGGAAAACCATTGAAGTTGTTGGCGGCAATCCCAATAGCACTATTATTGCTAAAAGTTTGCGGAAATTTTGATATTTACCCTTCTCGAGGTGAGATAGTTGGGTACAGCGTATTGTCCCGACTGGTTGCTTTGGTTCGATACGGTTTGCACCCATAGGTACGAGATAGTATTCTTAAAGTCGAATAGGTTAAACACTTCAGCACCTATCCAAAGGCTTTTGAGCCAAGGATACTTCCTATGGAGTGTCCCTCCGTTGCCGTTATTGTCCCTTAGCACTTTCGTAAATCCTATATCTACCCTTTTATACGCTGGCATACGGGCATACACATCGTAACGCGTTGAGTTGGGCGGGCTAAATGGGAGCCCTGTGCCAAAAAAACCGCTTAAGTGTACACGAAAGGTAGGATTTCCGGGAATGTAATCCTGAAAGAAAAGACCAATGCTCACCCGCTGATCGGTAGGCCGTGGGTAATAACCAGGATAATGCGTTACACCGTTACGGTCAACATACGAATCGTTTTCCACATCCTCGTAGGTTTGCATTAACGATAGGCTGGCCCACGACTCTGATCCTTTGACAAACTCCCCGTTTACTTTAAAATCAATGCCCTGGGCATATCCCTTGGCAAGATTTTCGCCAACATATAGTATTCGGACGTTATCAATTTTATAGGGAATAAGGTCGCTGAAATATTTATAGTATACCTCGGTTTGAAAGCGGAAAGGCCTTTCCCATGCCATGAATTGGTATTCCATACCCAGTACTGTATGTATCGATTTTTGCGATTTAATGTTGGGGTTGATACTCCCATCGGGATATCTTAACTCTTTATACATGGGGGGTTGATGGTACGATCCGCCCGAGAGGTGAAAAGCAATGTTGCGTTTCCAGTTAGGTTTTAGCATAATGGACGCACGGGGACTGATATTGGTTTCATTATTGAAACTCCAGTGTAATAGCCTGATACCGGCATTGGCTGTTATTTCCCACTTGTTTACTGAAAACTTGTAAACATCCTGAACGAAACCCGACAGGCGATGGCTGAATATATTGTTGGACGACCGCAGATGGTAAGCTAATATTAAATCGTTGCCATTGTACGGCACTGAGTATCCGGAGGAGTCGATCAAATCCCACTCGTTAATTCTATCCCTTATTTCCTCCATTTGATGTCTTAGCCCCCAACGCAATGTGTTTCCATCCAATGAATAGGTTCCCAGGTGTTCGATACGATAGAAATTGGCATCCAAGTAATTTCGGGCATGGTTAATGAATCCGCCTATCCCCACATTGATACTGCTGTCGCCGTAGGTAGATGATCCCAGGGAGTTATCAAGCTCGTTGAGGAGATACTGGCCAATGACATCAAAGGTTTCGGCTTCGCGCGCCCTGAAACTTGATGCAATCAGCTTAAGCAGCACATCGTCTGATGGCCGGAAATCGGCCGAAAGGGCACCCTGTGCTGTTTCGAAATGGTTGACCTCTTGCCCTTCGTAGAAAACTTTAAGTTGCAAGGCGTTGGTGAAACTCCCGAATCGCGTTTCGCGAACCGTGGGAATAAACTGATACTTGTTTGATGAATAGTTGCCCAAAAAGCTCAGTAGGAATGAGGAGGAAAATCGCCATGTGAGGTTCGACTGAAAGTCGATAAATGAAGGATTGTACTCACCGCCTACATCCAGCGAGGAAAGCATGTACTGCGAGGTTTTGTACCTAACACCCGTTATGTGGGTAAATTTTCCATTTTTCCCTACACCTTCGACTAATCCATTGAACCCCAGCAGGCTGACATCGGCTCTTGCAGCGTTTTTAAAAGGCTGGCGGTATTTAATGCTTAAAACCGACGACATTTTATCGCCGTATTCGGCGCTAAAACCCCCGGCCGAGAAATCAATGCCCTCCACCATGTCGGAGTTGATGAAGCTGAGTCCCTCCTGTTGCCCCGAGCGGATAAGGAATGACCGGTAAATCTCCACGTCATTAACGTACACGAGGTTCTCATCGAAATTGCCTCCCCGAACCGAGTATTGCGAACTCATCTCATTGGATGACGATACACCGGGTAAGGTTTTCAATATCGATTCGAAGCTGCCCGATACATCGGGGATAAACTGTATATCTTTTGGGCTGATCCTTTCGATGCTCCCAAAATGCCTTTGAGTGGACAGTACCGCCACTTCTTCCAAATGGCTAACGGCTGTTTGCAGTGTTACATTGGCCGAATACTTCAAAGCCCCTGTAATTTTTAGCGTATATTCGGTTGGTGTGTAGCCAATGGCTGAGAATACCAAAACCAATGAATCGGATGGAGCGGCATATACTCTGTAATGCCCTTCGGCATTGCAGGGCACCCCATGATCAGTCCCTTTGATGGTAACGTTGGCGAATGGAATGGGAGAGTTTTTATCGTTAACAACAGTCCCTTCCACTGTAATCCTGTTTTGGGCCGGACAGGGCTTGTACATGGCCAGGAGTAAAGACAACAGAATTAACAGCGGAAATACCTGACAGCATGAAAAAAGGGCAATCCGTACTTTACGTAAGTATTTTAAAACCGAATTATGCATACTTAATATGAAACGCAAAGCTACAATATTATTGTACATAGGGAGCAGATTCGATTAAGTATGGCAACACGTTTTTTGCTTAAAGAGTATGGATGGCAGAGAAATGCTTTTAAAATTTTTTAAATGTTTCAATGCGTTGACAAAAAGGCATAAATTTTAATATCACTGTGTCATTTTGACCCATTTTAAGTTTTGGAATGTTTTTTATGGACATTGTTTAAAATGAATCTAAATAGCAAACCAATAAAATTTTTGAAATATGACACTATTAATCCCAAAGCGTTCAGTCGCTGCGAATCCATACACAGGAAGTGATGAATATCGCGATTTTGTTAACAGCTTTTCCAGAGCGTTTAACAGGTATGCTGAAGAGTGTGCAAACACTCCGGCAGTAAATATTTACGAAGAGCCCAAACAGTTCAGGATTGAACTTGCAGCCCCCGGGTACACCAAGAAAGATTTTTCCATTAATGTGGAGAAAGACGTGCTGACCATTTCGGCAAACCCCGAGGTTAAGAGTGAAGACGGGACAAAAGCCATACGCTGTGAATTTGGTGTGGGCGAATTCCAACGATCATTCAATATTGGCAAAGCCATCGATTCGACAAAAATTGGTGCTTCAAGCAAGGATGGCATTCTAACCATTACTCTTCCCAAAAGGGAAGAAGCCATAGAAAAACCACCCAGAAGCATTAGCGTTAATTAATTGAGCAAATATCAGATAGACAGGTTGTTTGTTTTCATGGGTCACCCACAGGCAGATTGGTATTAAACCGGCCTGTGGGTGTTTTTATTGATGCCATGCATTGATTTCTTTTTCTTGAGAAAAAGGTTTTTTCATAAAAATCTTTGAGTATTAGCACATATTCCTTATTTTCGTGGGCTGAAAACGAACCGGCTTTCGCTGGTTCATTGACTGAAATGTAAGGAAGATAATACTCTATCTCATGGAAATCGACAACCAGAAGGATCCGATCGTAAACGATCTGTTCGGCAATGCCGAAGATAATGTGGAAAAGACTGAACCAATTGCAGACCAGCCTCTCTCGCCTGATGCTGAAGGCACTAAGAAGCAGAAAGTTACCAAAAAGGCTACAAGTTCAACCAGGAAAACCACTACGAAAACTGCCAGCTCAACCAAAAAGGCAACTGCTAAGGCTGAACCTAAATCCAAAGAAAAGGCCCCTGCTGCTAAGGTTAAAAAAACGAAGGCCAAGACAAAAACAGAGGATGAAAAACCTTTGGAAGAGGCAACAACTGATAGTACCGCTATAAAGACCGAGCAGGTTGATAGCGAAACCGTAAGTGTGAAAGAGGCAGAGTTAACGGGCGAAGTCCAGCAAACAGAAGAAGTGGATCCTGGTCCAATGGATAACGTTTTGGAAGAAATATCCGAATTGGATGATGCGGAGGAGGACGATGCTGAGGATGAAGATATAGAGGAGACTGGAGAAAAAGAACTGGTTGATTATTCCCTTTTATCGCGTGAGGAACTGGTAGATAGATTATCACAGCTGCTTACATCAAGTCCAATCCAGAAAATAAGGGCGGATGTTGAGAGCATTAAGATAAATTTTTATAAAAAACACAAGGCCGATTTTGAAAAGAAACGTAAGGAATGGGTTGAAGCGGGCGGTGACATAGTAGAATTCGAAGCCCCTGAAGACCCAATGGAACCCCAGATAAAAGAACTGCTAAAACAGTATCGCGAGTTAAAGTCGCAGTATAACAGAGACTTGGAGGTGCAGAAGGTTAAAAATCTTGAAGAGAAGCAGAATATCATTGAACAGATTAAGGATTTGGTTAATCGTAATGAATCTGTCAATCAAACTTTTCAGGATTTCAGAGAGCTGCAAAGGAAGTGGCGCGAAATTGGACCTGTACCACAAGCCAATCTTAACGATCTGTGGGAAACTTACCATCATCACGTTCAGGCATTTTACGATTATGTAAAGATTAACAAGGAATTACGTGATCTTGATTTGAAACGTAACCTTGACGAAAAGATCTTGCTGTGCGAAAAAGCAGAGGAATTGCTCCTTGAACCATCGGTAATTGTAGCCTTTAAGAAACTGCAGAAACTACATAACCAGTGGAGAGAGATTGGCCCTGTTCCCGGAGAAAATAGAACCGAGATATGGGAAAGGTTTAAAGGCGTTACCTCTACCATCAACAAGAAACACCAGGAGCACTTTGAATCGCTACGGGAGAATCAAAAGGTCAACCTAGAGGCCAAACTTGTGCTATGCGAGAAAGCCGAGGAACTGGCTGCAAAAGTCATTAATTCTGCCAAAGAGTGGAACAAGTACACCAATGAGATGATCGAGCTACAGCAGGTGTGGAAGACTATCGGATTTGCTCCCAAGAAAGACAACAATAAAATATACGATAGATTCCGTACGGCATGCGATCAGTTTTTCAATAACAAACGCGAGTTTTACAAAGATTCAAAGGAGGAGCAACTGAGCAACCTACAGTTGAAAACCGAACTCTGCATGCAGGCAGAGGCTCTTAAAGAGAGTACGGAGTGGAAAAAAACTTCTGATGAGCTGATTAACTTACAAAAACGCTGGAAAGAGATTGGTCCTGTGCCGCGGAAACACAGCGAAGAGGTTTGGAGAAGGTTCAGAGCTGCCTGCGACTGGTTCTTCGAAAACAAATCGAAACACTTCTCGCGAGTTGATAATCAATATGTTGTAAACCTTAAGGCGAAAGAGAGCCTGGTGGAAGAGATTCAACAGTACAAACTTTCTGAGGATGTGGAGGAGAATTTGAAGGCACTGAAAGATTTCCAGCGCCGCTGGGCTGAGATTGGATTTGTTCCCTTGAAGAAAAAGGATGAACTCCAAAAAAGTTACCGCGAGGCTATCAATAAGCATTTCGAAGGGCTAAAAATTGATGACGCCCGAAAGAATATCCTTAAGTTTAAAACCAAAATCGATACCATTCAAGGTAATCCGAGGCAGGAGAATAAAATTAGGTTTGAGCGCGAAAGGCTTTTCAATCAGATGAAACAGCTGGAAAATGACATAGTGCTTTGGGAGAATAACATTGGTTTTTTCACCAAATCGAAAAAAGCCGAGCAGCTGATAAAAGAGGTAGAGAATAAGATTGAAAAGGCACGCAAAGAGCTGAAGGTGATTGAGGAAAAGATACGGATGATTGACAGCATTGATCAAGCATAAAAAAACCTTTTTTCCTAAATAGTATGCCTCAACACACCAAGTATATTTTTGTTACCGGGGGGGTAACCTCCTCGCTGGGTAAGGGGATTATCTCGTCGTCGTTGGCCATGCTTTTGCAAAGCAGAGGCTACAAGGTCACCATACAAAAACTCGATCCTTATATTAATGTTGACCCCGGCACGTTAAACCCCTATGAACATGGCGAGTGCTTTGTAACAGAGGATGGAGCCGAAACCGATCTTGATCTCGGCCATTACGAACGGTTTTTAAATACCTATACCACTCAGGCCAATAATGTTACCACCGGAAAAATATATCAGTTTGTCATTAACAAGGAGAGGAAGGGGGAATACCTTGGGAAAACGGTACAGGTGATACCCCATGTTACCGACGAGATAAAGCGGCGGATTAAGCTGGTAGGCTCAAAGGACAAATTTGACGTGGTGATTACCGAAATTGGAGGAACGGTGGGCGATATCGAATCACTGCCATACATTGAAGCGGTTAGGCAGTTGAAATGGGAGTTAGGCGCATCCAATACGGCATTTATACATCTTACTTTGGTTCCTTATCTGGCATCCTCCGGCGAGCTGAAAACCAAGCCCACTCAACATTCTGTTAAGATATTACTCGAAAACGGGATTCAACCCGATGTGTTGGTGCTTAGAACAGAACATTCTTTGAGCGATGATATTCGAAGGAAAGTTTCATTGTTTTGCAACGTGAGCATGGATTCAGTCATCGAGTCCATTGATGTTTCAACCATTTACGAGGTGCCATTGCTCATGCTCAAGGAGAAGTTAGATATAACGGTATTGCATAAACTGAATCTATCCGAAGGGACAAAACCCGATTTAACCAATTGGAAGCAGTTTGTGGCCAAACTTAAAAATCCAAAGAAAACTGTAACAATAGGATTAGTTGGTAAATACACGGAGTTGCCCGATGCCTATAAGTCTATTGTTGAGGCGCTCATTCATGCCGGAGCCGTCAATGAATGTAAAGTAAATTTGGAATCCATTCATTCCGAAGATATTGACATGGCAGATCCCGACGGGAAACTGGGACATCTGAAGGGGATACTTGTGGCTCCAGGTTTTGGTCACAGGGGGATTGATGGAAAAATATTAGCGGCCAAGTATGCCCGCGAGAATAATATTCCGTTCTTTGGCATTGGCCTTGGGATGCAGTGTGCAGTGATTGAATTTGCCCGAAACGTTTTGGGATATTCCGATGCTAACTCCACCGAAATGGTAAGGCACACATCGCATCCGGTTATCGATTTAATGGAAAGTCACAAGGGAATTACCGAGAAAGGCGGTACTATGCGGTTGGGTTCATACAGCTGCGTTTTGAAAAAGAAAACCAAAGCGTATGAAGCCTATGGGAAGCCTGAAATTAAGGAGCGCCATCGCCATAGGTACGAATTTAACGATGAGTACCTCGACAGCTTTGAAAAAGCGGGAATGCTGGCAACAGGCGTAAATCCCGATACTGGATTGATTGAAATTATTGAGATTGAAAAACATAAGTGGTTTGTTGGTGTTCAGTACCACCCCGAGTATAAAAGCACTGTACTCAATCCGCACCCATTATTTGTTGCTTTTGTGAAATCGACGTTGAGCCAATGATTTTTTCCTCAATGGATAAGGGGTCATTCTTCGCATCTCCGTTATCGGTTGGCAATAAGCTATGCTATACTTTTTAAAATCCTTATGATGTATTATTCAATTGCAGAAACTTCAAAACCAACTGTACATTTTTATATACTTTACTATCTTTGCAAGTCTTAAAGGGTTACGCCTTTGTAATTCTATCAATACCAATTTAAAAGTTACATAATGGACAGGAAAACTGTTATTGGATTCATTCTTATTTTGGGAGTTCTCATCGGATTTAGCTATTTAAACCGTCCTTCGAAGGAAGAGATTGAAGCTGCAAAGCGAAGGAGCGATTCGCTGGCGCTGGTTAGGGCTGAGCAGGATCAGAAATTTAGGGAGGCTCAGGAATTGGCCAGGGCCAATAAAGCCAATGAGGATTCTCTCGTATCTATTGATCAGAAGGCCCGGCTTGGGGCATTTGCCGAATCGAGTGTGGGAGAGCGGGCTTTTGTTACCATGGAAAACGATCTAATGCGGATCAAAATATCAACCCTTGGCGGAAGCGTTTACTCAGCCGAGCTTTTGGATTTCCATACCTATGCAAAAAATCCTTTAATTCTATTTGCTGACGATAAGAATATTTTTGGCCTTCAGTTCTGGGGATTCAACAATAATATTGAGACCCATAAGCTATTTTTCACTCCCAGTACCCATGATGAGTTAATTTCCGTGAGCGATGAAACGGGCTCAAAAACCCTGGTAATGAGGCTTGCTGTGAGCGAATCGTCCTTTATAGATTATGTCTATACCATATACCCCCATTCGTACATGATCGATTTTGACATTCGATTCATGAATATGGATAACATTATTTCGGGAAGGCCGGGCTCCATCGATTTGGTTTGGGATTTCCTTATGCCGCAACTTGAAAAGGGAATTGAGAACGAAACCAAATACACCACCATTGCCTATCGCCTGCCCAATGGCGATTACGAGGAACTGAATCCCCGTACCGATAAGAGCAGCAGTGAGGTGAAAACAAGGATACAGTGGATTGGCTACAAGCAGCAGTTTTTTTCAACATTTTTGGTTGCAGAGGATAACTTCTTAAACGCTGAGTTAGCTTCAATGAAGATAGCCGATGCCGGGTTTACCAAGCAGTTTACATCGCGGATAAGTTTACCTTTCGAAAACGGAAAGGAAGAGGTACAAAAGATGAAGTTCTATTTTGGGCCTAACCATTTCAATACTCTTAAGGAATACAAGTATGGTTTTGAAGATGTTGTCCCCCTTGGAGGATGGATTATCAAATGGATAAACCGCTATGTTATCATTTTCCTTTTCGACCTGTTGGATAATCATATTGCCAGCTATGGGCTGATTATTTTACTGTTAACCATCATAATAAAAATTGTTTTGTTCCCTCTCACCTATAAATCTTACACCAGTCAGGCAAAGATGAGGGTGCTAAAGCCACAGGTTGACGAGATCAACGCTAAATTCCCCAAGAAGGAGGATGCCATGAAGAAACAGCAGGCGGTTATGGCACTGTATAAAAAGGTAGGCGTCAATCCCATGGGGGGATGTTTGCCAACGCTGATTCAGTTTCCAATACTCGTGGCCATGTTTCGTTTCTTTCCGGCTTCGTTCGAACTTCGTCAAAAGGGTTTCCTGTGGGCCGACGATCTCTCGACATACGATTCCATACTCGATCTACCATTCAATATCCCCATGTATGGCGATCATATCAGCCTCTTTACATTGCTCATGGCTGTGGCCATGTTTATCACTTCTAAAACAAGCACTTCGCAGATGGCCGATACCAATGCACAAATGCCGGGGATGAAGTTTATGATGCTATACATGATGCCCATCATGTTGCTGGCCATTTTCAACAGCTATTCATCGGGGTTGAGCTATTACTATTTCCTTTCCAACGTGATAACTCTTGGACAAACCTTCCTTATAAGGCAAACCGTTGACGATAAGGCCATTTTGGATAGATTGACGGCCAACAGCAAAAAACCTGTGGCGAAATCGAGATTTCAGGAGAAGCTTGAGCAAATGGCAAAGCAACAGCAAGCTCAGAAAAAAAGGAAATAAAAGGATTTGTTCACCTTTGAACCGCTGCCCTCAAGCAGCGGTTTTTTCATTGTAAGTCAAAGCGCAAAAAGCAAAAAAGCCAAACCCAAAGGCTTGGCTTAAGTTATAGTGGTTAAATAATGTACTAAATAGCAGGGTAGAAAAAGACTAATCTACGATTTGAATCATTTTGAACGGAACCTTAATGATTGATTCGTAATCTTCACCGGCTTCAAGCATATCCTCATCATCCTCTTCGTAATACCAGTTGATGATCACATCGTTATTATTCTTTTTAAGCACCTCGAGTTTTTTGAAAACGTCCAGAATGCATTTCGAAGAGCTGGTATTAAAATATTCCAACTGAACATTCACCACGGTTTTTGAAGCAGGAGTTTTGGCGTATTCCTCAAGCCAATCAACGATTGGCTTATAGAACTCGATGGAGTTCTCAGGAATTGATCGTCCTTTAATATCAATAACCCCTGATTCTGCATTCATTGTAATGGTTGGGGTTTTAGGGGTTCCTTCAATATTTATCAATTCCATAGCTGTTTATTTTAAGTATTTGAGTTAATTTAGATTGCTTGGTGCATTAATTACAACTGTAAGGTTAAAAAATTCAAAATCGTCACTATACTTGAAAAACTTGTAATCCAACTTATTTCCCGATTTCCTTGCCATATCTATCAACCCCAAACCACCGCCACCCTTCTCGGAAAACTTCTGATTATTGAGAACAAATTTATAAAATTCTTTTAACTCTTCCTCAGAAAGTGAGTTTATCTTATCAATTTTTTCTTTAATCACAGGAATTCTGTCGTGGTGAATAAAATTGCCTGTTGATATTCTGAAAGCATCTTCAAGTTTGCTCAGGATGAAAATTCCGAAATTCGATTTGCAATCGTCAGATTCACCGTTATTCAGAGGAACATCGACGTGGTGGTAGAGATTCTGAAGGCTTTCGACCAGAATGTTGTACAACTTCTTTTTAACGGCATTCTGAACATCGATGTTTTCCAGTTTCAACTCAACAAGGCTAAGCGTGTTGGTAATTATATCGGCACCAATAGTCCCTTTGTAGGCTACAATTACTTCGCCTTTATTCATATGTTCATAACACTGATCTAAGAAAACACTCATTGATGCAAGCGATTTACCAAATTTTTTAAAGGACAAGTTAGCTTACGCAAAACTATAAAATTAAATACGAAATACCATAAAGCCTTGAAAAAAAAAACTCAAATATATTACTAATTCGGGCATCGTTTCGGAAATGAAAAGCAAGAATAGGGACAGTAGGAAGAAAAACTCTTAAACCCTATGGCCATTCTTGCAAATCGCAAAATAAAGGTGGCAACATATGCTGTCCATTGACCAAACCGCCATTTAATGATGTCTTAAAATTAATGATCATTGCTTAAACTTCGCTTTCTTACTCCCCATGTATATGCTGAATTGTTGATATTTACACTCGATAGGCCCATTGAAAAGAGTCATGGATTTTGAAGGATGAAGGCCAAAAGTTTTGAGCGCATTCCGGTTTCCGCTTAATAGCCAGATGTCATAGCCGGAGTAGCGTTGCTTGAAACAATCGCCCAGCTGCTTGTAGAATATATCCAGTTGGGTTTGGCTAAGCCTCTCGCCATAGGGCGGATTGGTAATCACAATGCCCGGTTCTTTGGGAGGAAAGAAGTCGAATATCGATTGTGTTTGGAGCCGGATATACTTTTGAAGTCCTGCATTGCGAATGTTCTCTGTGGCTACCGTTACCGCCCTTTTAGCAATGTCCCCTCCCATGATAGTGGTTTGCAGTTCCCTTTCGTTGCTGTCGTCGTTGAATACCTTTTCAAAAAGCTCTTTGTCGAAATCCAGCCAATGTTCGAAGCCAAACTGCTTGCGGAATACCCCGGGTGCAATCCCTTTGGCAATGAGAGCAGCTTCGATTAATATGGTCCCCGAACCACACATGGGGTCGAAAAGCGGGGTTTTCCCATCCCACCCCGAGAGCATGATTAGCCCGGCAGCCAAAATTTCGCTCAGTGGGGCAATGTCCTGATGTAAACGGTAACCCCTCTTATGCAGCGATTCGCCCGATGAGTCCATAAGGATGGTACAGTCCTGATTGGAAATGTGGATATGGATTAGAACATGTGGTTTTTTTGGGTCAACAAAGGGACGTTTTCCGAATCTGTCGCGAAAATGATCTGCAATGGCATCCTTTATCCGAAGCGAAACAAAGTGTGAATGGGTGAAAATATCGGAATTCACAACGCTATCCACAGCAAATTTCTGGGAGAGATCCATCACACTTGCCCAGTCGAAGTTTTTGGCCTGAGCATATAGTTCTCCCTCGTTCCTTGCCTTGAATTGGTGGATTACCTTGAGAATCCTTATGGCTGTGCGACATTGAAAATTCGATCGGTATATCGTTTCGTTGTCACCGGTAAACTTTACCGCCCTGCGCTCAATTTCCACATTCTCTGCACCGATAGCTTTTAGCTCATCGGCTAAGATTCCCTCCAGCCCTTGCAGGGTTTTGGCCACAATTTCATACTTTGTTGGCATCAATCGTAATTGTTGAAAGTTAGGTTTTTAATATAGCTAATGGACGCGAATCACCTGGCTTTTGCCTTTGTAATAAGCGGTTTTCCACCCTGAGTTCTCCTCGAAAAAACCGAGAGAATTTTTTCAGCATCGTTGTATGGCACGGTTACAAATGAAAATTCATCGTAAACTCCTATGTCGTCAATCTTTTTGTCGGGTATGCTAATCTCTTTCCTGATTAGTGCCGAGATTTTCTTTGGAGTCATACCGTCGCGTTTACCCAAAGCAATAAAAAGCCGGGTAGTGCCTTTGGTGTCAACCTTGAACCCCCTTATCTCGGGGTAAAGCCTCTCATCGAGCTGGTTTTTAAATGCCATGCGAAGCAATGCGGCCAACGATACTTCGGGGCTATTCGTGTTGAGAATATTTTCAGCCATTTCCAGATAATCGACGTAGGTTTTGTTGACTATTATGGATTGAAGATCTTCCCTTATCTTGGCTTTTTTCATTTCAATTATATCCTGTGCCCCGGGCAGCATCTCCTTGCGGATGTTCGATTTCATAAATTTCTGGAAGTAGAGAAATCTTCTGTACTCATCCGGGGTGATAAAGGTGATGGCAGTGCCCTCTTTGCCGGCTCTTCCGGTTCGTCCAACCCTATGGATATACGACTCGGGATCCTGTGGCAGGCTGTAGTTGATTACGTGGGTAAGGTCAGTAATATCGATGCCTCGTGCAGCTACGTCGGTGGCTACCAGAATATTTATATACTTGTTGCGGAACCTCTTCAATGTTTTTTCCCTTTGAGCTTGAGTTATTTCGCCATGCAGTCCTTCGCATGAGTAGCCCCTTTCGATGAGTTTGGTGGCCAGTTCGTCAACATCCACGCGGGTTCTGCAAAAAACCAAGCCATAGAATTCGGGCTCTATGTCGATAATCCTTGAGAGCGCATCGAACTTATCGTTCTTGTTAACTTCAAAATAGATCTGGTCTGTCAGGTCAACGGTTTGGTTCTGTTTCCCCACCATCAATTTTTTCGGTTCTTTCATAAACCTCATGGCCAGGTTGACAATCCTGTCGGGCATGGTGGCCGAGAAAAGCAGCATCCTCTTTTGCTCCGGGGTATGGCCTAAAATTTCCTCAATGTCTTCTATGAAGCCCATGTTAAGCATTTCATCCGCCTCATCGAGGACTACCCACTCCAAATGCCCAAATTTCAGGTCGCCACGTTTCAGCAGATCGAGAATACGTCCGGGGGTTCCAACCACTATGTCGATGCCCTTGCGTAAACGGCGCTGCTGTTCTGTTATGGATTGTCCTCCGTAAAGCGTGCTGATGGTAATATCGCGCTTGCCGCGATATGATATGATTTCATCGGTTACTTGCAGTGCCAACTCACGGGTCGGCACCAGGATGAGTGCTTTTACAACGCCCGTTTTATCAGTTGAAAAATTCTCCAGTATTGGAATCCCAAATGCAGCAGTTTTCCCGGTTCCTGTTTGTGCCTGCCCAATAACATCAATGTTTTCGCTCATTAATACCGGTATCACCAGTTGCTGGATTGGGGTTGGTGATTCAAATCCTTTTTTTGCAATGGCTTTCAGGGTTTCATCGGAAAAACCGAATTGCAAAAATTCCTCTTGTTCTTTCATTGAATGAATTGTGTTTTAACATTTTTGCCCGCAAAAATACTTCAAACAGCACTTGCAACCAAAAATGATGAATTAAAAATGTGGGTAAATAATTGATTAGTACATTATTTTAATAGAGTGCTAACGATGGTCTAAGTAAAATCAATCACATACTAAGTCTAATCGGGGCGTGGGTTACTCCTTTACCAGATGCTTATAGCTATCCCAGTTGTTGATGATCTCTACAGCTTTCTGCAACGATTTATTCTCCTTGTTTACTACCTGAAAATAGTAGTTGGTTGAGAATAGGTTCTGGGCTATTAGACCTTTGATTTGTATTGAAAGCTCGTCCATTGATGTCTTTATGCCTTCGGCATCGTATGGTACTCCCTGTTTCTCGGCGTAATCGATAAGTTTGTTGATAACAATGTTATCCACATTGAAATGATTATCAAACTTATCAAATTTCGGGTATGATTTTTTAAGGAAGTCGCGTTGCTCATCGATGTACGATAGAACGAACTGGTTGATAATCCCTTTTCTCACCAGTTTCCCGTAGTAGTCCGAGTAGTAGCTGGTGTCGATGGGAATGAATAAGTCGGGCATTATTCCCCCGCCGCCGTACACGAGTTTTTGATTCTGGAGAGTGTAGAATTTCAGCGAGTCGGGAAAAGAGATGCTGTCCTGATTGAATAATTCTCCCTTTTCGTAGCGGCTGCTGAGATCCTTGTAGTAGCTGTCCAGTTTGCCCATGTTATAGGGTTTTTGAATCACCCTGCCGGTAGGAGTATGGTATCGGGCTACAGTAAGCCTGATCATCGATCCGTCGGGAAGCGGTAGCTGGTTTTGAACCAGACCCTTTCCGAATGAACGTCGCCCGACGATAATCCCTCTGTCCCAGTCCTGTACTGCTCCGGCTACAATTTCACTGGCCGAGGCCGATCCCTCATCCATAAGGATGATTAGCCTGCCTTTTCTGAATTCCCCTTTTTTGGTTGGGAAAAAATCGAAGCGTGGCGAATTTCTCCCCTCGGTATATACGACGAGTTTATTCTCGTCCAGAAACTGCTCCGAGAGGGCAACGGCAGCGTTGAGGAATCCGCCTCCATTTCCCCGTAGATCAAGGATCAGGTCGCGCATTTTTTCCTTTTTCAGCTTGCTAAGGGCAGTTAAAAACTCCTCTTCAGTTGTGAGCGAGAATCGGTTAAGTTTGATGTACCCAATGTGTGGCTCAACCATGTAGGCCGCATCGAGGCTATAAATAGGGATCTTGTCACGGGTAATAGTAAATTCAAGAATTTCCGAAAGTCCTTTACGCAGGATTTGAACCGTTACTTTTGTCCCCTTGTTCCCACGAAGCATTTTTGTAACATCAGAGTTCTTCAGGCCTACCCCGGCAATGGGCTTCCCATCAACATTGATAATCCTGTCTCCGGCGATAATGCCTACCCTTTCCGATGGACCTCCGGGCACGGGGTTAACCACGAAAAGGGTGTCATTCAATATATTAAATTCAATGCCAATGCCTTCGAAGTTGCCTTCGAGTGGTTCATTCATTGCCTTTACATCCTCTTTCGATATGTAAACCGAGTGAGGGTCGAGATTTTGTAAAACTTCAATGATGGCCTCTTCCACCAGCTTGTCTATATTGATAGTATCAACGTAGTCGCTCGATACGTACTGAAGAAAGCGATAGATTTTGAACAAGCTGAGATTGGACGAAATCTGTGCACTACCTGTAAAAGGGAAAAGTGCAATGGCTATGGTGAAGAGTATGGCGGTGAAACGATTTCGGAACATTAAGTTTAAATTTTTTCAGTTTTTTTGGCAAAGCGCAAACGGATTGTTCAATTAGTAACGTATTTATTTCGATAATGTTGTCGCTATTATTCCCATTCGATGGTAGCAGGAGGTTTTGAGCTTATATCGTAAACAACTCTGTTTATGCCTTTTACTTTGCCAATGATTTCGTTTGATATTTTTGACATGAACTCGTAGGGTAGGGGATACCAGTCGGCTGTCATGCCATCGACTGAGGTAACTGCCCGCAGGGCAACTACATACTCGTAAGTACGCTCATTGCCCGAAACGCCAACGGTTTGAATAGGCAGGAGTATGGCACCGGCTTGCCATATCTTACCATAAAGGTCGTATTCGCGAAGTCCATTCACATATATCGAGTCGGCCTCCTGCAAGATTTTGACCTTTTGCTCGGTAACCTCGCCTATGATTCTAATACCTAAGCCGGGCCCTGGGAAAGGATGGCGGTTTAGGATGATTGGGGCAAGCCCCATTTCTTGGCCAACACGCCTGACCTCGTCCTTGAAAAGCAGGCGCAGGGGCTCCACAATCTTCAGATTCATCCTTTCCGGCAATCCTCCTACGTTATGATGCGATTTGATAGCAACTGACTGTGAATTAATTGAAACGGATTCAATCACATCGGGGTATATGGTTCCCTGTCCCAGCCATTTAACGCCCTCAATTTTCTTGGCCTCGTGTTCAAAAACCTCAATAAAATTTTTGCCAATGCTCTTCCTTTTCAGTTCAGGATCGGTAATCCCTTGCAAACCTTGGTAAAACTTTTGCCTGGCATCAATACCCAATACATTAATACCCATGCTTTTATAGGAATCCAGAACACTCTCAAATTCATTCTTTCGGAGCAAACCGTGGTCAACAAAAATGCAATGGAGGTTATTGCCAATGGCGCGATGCAGAAGCATGGCCGTAACCGAGCTGTCCACTCCTCCCGATAGACCTAATACCACCCGATCGTTGCCAATTTGATTTTTAAGCATGGCTACCGTTTCCTCAATAAAAGAAGCAGGAGTCCATCCTTGGGAGCAGTGGCATATGTCCACAGCAAAATTTTTGAGAATGGCCAACCCCTCGGTAGTATGGTAAACCTCGGGATGGAATTGTAATCCGTACGTTTGCTCGCCATCGATTTTGAATGCACCCACTTCTCCCGAATCGGTATAGGCGATAGCGCGAAATCCATTGGGTAGCTGGACAATGGCATTGCCCTGTGATGTCCATACCTGTGTGCTTGGGGTAATCCCTTTGAAAAGTTGGGTTTCGTGGCCTGAGATAGAAAGGGTGGCTTTGCCATATTCCCTCTTTACCGATTGACTCACTTCACCCCCCAATCTTTTTACCAGAAGTTGTGCGCTGTAACCTATGGCCAGAAGAGGAACGCCCCTTTGAAATGAGTCGGGCTGAAAATCGGGTGCGCCGGGGTCATAAAAACAGACGGGGCTTCCCGATAGAATAATACCCTTCACGTTTCGATTGGGTTCGGGAATGTGATTGTAGGGGACGATTTCGCAATAGACATTAAGTTTGCGAATGCCCTTGGCTATCAGTTGAGTATATTGTGAACCGAAATCGAGGATTACAATTGAATCGCGCATGGGGTAGTGATAAAAAATGAGTGCGCAAATTTACGCTTTTTACATCATAAAACTGTGTGACGTTGTTTAATATTCTTTCCCTAATACCCTTTTTTTATGGGTATGTCAAACACGTCGCCATCGTTAGCAGGGTAGGTTTCAGGGAATATGGCCCGGGCTTGCTCAACAAGTACCGATACATCTTTGTATCTCGAAGAGAAATGTCCAATAATCAGCTTTTTTGCTCCGGCCATTTTGGCAATGGTGGCTGCCTGTGCTGCGGTGGAATGCCCGGTGGCTTTGGCCATTTTTTCCATATCGTTGCCAAATGTGGCTTCGTGGTAGAGGATGTCCACTCCCTCAACCATCGGTGCCAACTTTTCGAAAAATCGGGTATCGGAGCAGTAGGCATAAGAGCGTGGCAGGGAGGCATAGTAGGTTAGCACTTCATGTGGAATAATCCTCCCTTCAGGGGTTTCAAAGTCGCCACCTTGTTTTATCCTGTTAATTTCGGCAAGGGGTATTGAGTATTTCTCTATCAACTCCTTTTTTATATTCGGATATTTCACGATCTCACGAATGATAAAGCCATTTGAGGCTATGCGGTGTTTAAGGGGAATGCTTTCAACTACTATATCGCCTTGCTGATAAATAACTTTGCTCCTTTTGGTGTCGAGGGATATGAAGCGTATGGGGAACATCAGTTCATCAACGAAAAAATTGATATTCTGCCTGAGAATAGGCTCCAGCGGAGCATGGGCGTATATGGTCAACTCTTTATTTCGTCCTAAAAGGTTCAGGGTTGAGATTAACCCTACCAGGCCAAGCACGTGGTCGCCATGGAGGTGGGAGATAAAAATGGAATCGATGCGGGAGAATTTGGCTTTATACCGCCGTAGTTGAATCTGTGTGCCTTCAGCACAGTCAATTAAAAACAACCGCTCACGTGCATTGAGCACGTGAGCGGAAGGAAATCTTTGCGATGTGGGCAGTGCGCTGCTACTGCCTAAAATGGTTATCGAAAAAGTCACTACTTATTCTCACTTTCAGCCTTTCTGATTATTTCAGCTGCCTCGTTGCGAGAGTATGCAATGTTAAGAACTGTATCCAGCTGAGAAATGGTAATGAGCCTTTCGACAGCATCGGTGAGCCCGGTGAGCACAAAAGTGCCATTGGCATTTTTGCATAACCTGTTGGCAACAAGAATGGCGCTTAACCCCGATGAGTCACAATATCGGCACGACGAAAGGTCGAGCACAATATTCTTTTCACCGTTGCCTGATATGAGCACCAACTCCGATTTAAGACTGGGAGCAATATTGGTATCCAACTTTTCTTCGAGAACCTCTATCACCGTGTAGTTCTCAAGCTTGTTAATCTTAAATTCCATTGCCATCAGATTTTTGAGTTAACGGTTTAACATCTATTTTGCTGTCTCATCCGATTGTTCGCTGCCCTCTTCTGCTTTTTTGCTTTTGGCTTTGGTTTTTGCTTTGGCTTTCACTTCTTTTTCAGCCTCTACTTCACTTTCCTCCTTTTTTGCCTTGGCTTTGGTTTTGGTTGCGGCTTTCTTCTTCTCAACAGGTTCTGTTGTTACTTCTACCTCTTCTTTTTTCTCCGTTTCCTCTTTTTTAACCTTAGCCTTGGCAGGTTCTTTCGCTTTCTTGCTTTCCTGAATCTCTACTTTCTTCTGATTTTCTTCGAGTTCGGTTTTCAGGGCAGCCAATTCGGAAATATCCCCTAAGGTAGTCTTTTCTAAACTAGCTTTCAACTTTTTTACAGCTTTTTCTGTGGTTGAAGTCTTACTTTTTTTCTCGGCTTTGCCTTCCGACTTCCTGACATCCTCATAAACTCTGCTGTGCGAGAGGATTATACGCTTAGCTGATTTGTTGAATTCAATGACTTTAAATTCTAACTTTTCATCAATTTTTCCTACCGTTCCATCCTCTTTTACAAGATGTTTGGGAGTAACAAAACCTTCAACCCCGTATGGAAGGGCAACGACAGCCCCTTTATCGAACGTTTCGATAATGGTGCCCTCATGAATGGAATCGACGGTGAAAATGGTTTCGAATACGTCCCATGGATTCTCTTCAAGGTGCTTGTGTCCCAAGCTTAAACGCCTATTTTCCTTGTCTATGCTTAGAACTACCACTTCGATATCGGCACCAACGGTGGTAAATTCAGCCGGATGTTTAATTTTCTTTGTCCAGCTAAGGTCGGAAATATGGATGAGGCCATCTACTCCCTCTTCAATTTCAACGAATACGCCAAACGAGGTGAAATTCCTTACCTTGGCAGTATGGCGGGAGCCAACGGCATATTTTTCCTCAATCTTATCCCATGGATCGGGTTTGAGCTGTTTGATCCCCAGCGACATTTTCCGCTCCTCACGATCAAGTGTGAGTATCTGAGCTTCAACCACATCGCCTACTTTCATGAATTCCTGAGCGCTTCTAAGGTGCTGACTCCACGACATCTCCGATACGTGGATTAATCCTTCAACACCGGGGGCTATTTCCACAAATGCTCCATAATCGGCCATGACAACAACTTTACCCTTGGTTATATCACCAACTTTAAGATTGGGATCAAGGGAATCCCACGGATGTGGGGCAAGCTGTTTCAGACCAAGAGCAATGCGTTTCTTGGCATCATCGAAATCGAGGATAACCACGTTGAGTTTTTGGTCAAGCTCAACAATCTCCTCGGGATGGGTAACCCGTCCCCATGATAAATCGGTTATGTGGATTAATCCGTCAACACCACCCAGATCGATAAATACTCCGTAGCTGGTAATGTTTTTAACGGTTCCCTCGAGCACTTGTCCTTTTTCAAGTTTTGCAATAATTTCTTTTTTCTGCTGTTCGAGTTCCTCTTCAATAAGTGCTTTGTGCGAAACCACCACGTTCTTATACTCCTGGTTAATTTTAACCACCTTGAACTCCATGGTTTTGCCAACAAAAATATCGTAATCGCGAATGGGCTTAACGTCAATTTGTGATCCGGGTAGGAAGGCCTCGATACCGAATACATCGACAATCATGCCGCCTTTGGTACGGCACTTAATGTATCCCTTGATAATTTCATCTTTTTCCAGGGCCTGGTTAACGCGATCCCATGAGCGCATTGAACGGGCTTTTTTGTGCGAAAGCACAAGCTGTCCACGCTTGTCCTCCTGGTTTTCAACGTAAACTTCCACGACATCGCCTATTTTCAGGTCCGGATTGTGGCGGAATTCGCTTAGGCTAATAACTCCTTCGGATTTATAACCAATGTTGATAACAACCTCACGTTTGGTCAATGCGATCACCGTGCCATCTACCACTTCGCCCTCACCCACTGACGAGAGGGTCTTGTCGTACATCTCAAGTAGTTCGGCTTTTTGTTCTTTGGAGTATGGCTCATCCTGTGCATAAGCCTCCCAGTCAAATTCTTCGGGTTTTACATTGACGACTTTGTCGACGACGGGTGCCACAATGTCTTCCATGGGATCTTCATCCCTTTCGAGTTCGGGGTCATCGCTGCCCTTTGCTTCGGTACCTTCGTTCTCTAACTGAGAATCATCTTGATACTGACCTTCATTCTCTTCAAATACTTCTTTTGAAGCGTTTTCTTCTTGATTAATCATTAAACTTGTTTAAAATTAATAAGTTAGACATTATACGTAATAAAAATGTGAGTGCAAAAATACATAACTTTATCATTTATAGGAAAAAAAGATGATTTTTTTTGCTCTACGCGTTATGATTCAACGGCAAAGGCTTAACCAGATGTATTTAACGGAATAAAAGAATTCCTACTTCGAAATAGGTTTAGACTTGTCAATGAAATAAATTTTTTATGCTTTCTGTTTTTAGGCTTGAATAACTTATCTTTGAGCCAAGCGAAATTCGGCTTGTAGCCCCTTATTGGGTAAAATTCTATTTTTTACTATAAAAGCATCAAATGAAGCGAATACTTGTAACGGGAGGAGCAGGATTTTTAGGCTCGCACCTTTGTGAACGGTTGCTCGACGAAGGCAACGATGTGATTTGTCTGGATAATTTTTTTACGGGTAGTAAGTCCAACATTGTCCATCTGCTAAAAAATCCATATTTCGAGTTGGTCAGGCACGATGTTACCATGCCCATTTTCATTGAGGTTGACGAAATATATAATCTTGCTTGCCCTGCTTCGCCCATTCATTATCAGTATAATGCCATTAAAACCGTTAAAACTTCGGTAATGGGGGCCATAAATATGTTGGGCCTGGCCAAAAGGCTGAAGGCAAAAATCCTTCAAGCCTCCACAAGCGAGGTGTATGGCGACCCTGAGATACACCCTCAGCCCGAGAGCTACTGGGGCAATGTTAATCCCATTGGCCCTCGGTCGTGCTATGACGAGGGGAAGCGCTGTGCAGAAACGCTTTTTGTGAATTACCACGATCAGAACGATGTGGATATCAAAATCGCCAGAATTTTTAATACGTATGGACCGAGGATGCACCCCAACGATGGAAGGGTAGTCTCGAATTTTATCGTACAGGCCATTAAAAATCAGAATATTACCGTATACGGTCAGGGAACGCAGACGCGAAGCTTTATGTATGTTGACGATTTGGTCGAGGCTCTGATTAGGTTAATGAATACAAACAATGGCGTAACAGGCCCTGTGAACCTGGGGAACCCCAACGAGTTCTCCATTCTGGAGTTGGCCAACCTGGTGCTGGAGCTAACGGGAAGTTCATCAAAGATTTCGTACCAAAGTTTGCCGGTGGATGACCCTATACAGAGACGTCCCGATATAACCTTGGCAAAAAAATTACTCAATGGTTGGGAGCCCCGTATCCAACTGCGTGATGGACTTATTAAAACCATTGAATATTTTAAAGATTTGCTCAAGAATAGCTGATGCGGAATGCAAGAGAATATGCAGCATTTCGAATTAGAATCACGTACTTAGACAGCGTTTAAGATAACGCAGACATGGATTTGCTCTTTTTCACACTGATCTGAATAGTTGTTTATTAATGCAATTTCAAGATGGATCAAATAAAGGTACTTATAACCGGGGCTAATGGACAGCTGGGTACTGAGATACAGCGTCTGGCTCAACAGCATCCCAAGTTAAATTTTCTGTTTACCGATGTTGATACGCTGGATATTACTGATGCCGAAGCCGTAAAATCCTTCTTTCTGAGCTATAAGCCTGATTATTTAATTAATTGTGCAGCCTATACGGCTGTCGATAAGGCTGAAGAGGACGTGGAGAATGCCAATCGCCTGAATATCGATGCTCCGGCCATCCTTTCTGCTGCGGCGGATAGGGAAGGTTTTAAATTGATACACATTTCAACCGACTACGTTTTCAACGGTATGACGTGGAAACCCTACGATGAGGATGATTCTCCCGCACCCGCTTCGGTTTACGGATCATCGAAGTATGAGGGCGAAAAGGAGGTTTTGAAGTCGGAAAATGCGATGGTCGTTAGAACGTCGTGGCTTTACTCCGTTTATGGTAAAAACTTTGTAAAAACTATTATTTCGAAGGGCGGTACCCTGCCCGAATTGAGGGTTGTGTACGATCAGATAGGCTGTCCTACCTGGGCGCACGATTTGGCCCAAGCCCTCGTTGACATCGTGGAAATGGGAAAGGATAAGTTTACCCCCGGTATATACCACTACTCCAACGAGGGTGTATGCAGTTGGTACGATTTTGCGATAGAAATCGTATCGTTCTATGATCTTAAATGCAAAATTATTCCTATCTTAACCAGCGAGTATCCTTTGGCAGCCAATCGTCCGCCCTATAGCGTTTTTAATAAACGCAAGGTGAAGGAAGTGTATGGAATTCGCATTCCACATTGGAAAGAAAGCCTGCTGAAGTGTTTAACTGCATTAAAGCAAAAAGAAGAGATGTAGCAGTATCTAACCACAAAATTTACCACTATGAAAAATTCTGAAGTTGATGCATTGATCCAGAAAAAGGCTGAGCAGTGGTTACAGCCCGAATTTGATAAGCATACCCGGGATGAGGTGAAAAAACTTATGGAGACCAATCCCAAAGGGCTGGTTGATGCCTTTTACAGGGATTTGGAGTTTGGCACCGGTGGGTTGAGAGGAATCATGGGAGTGGGCACAAACCGTATGAACAGGTACACTCTGGGAATGGCAACTCAGGGCTTGGCCAACTACTTGTTGAAGCAATTCTCGTACCTGCCCGAGATTCGTGTGGCCATTGCTTTCGACTCGCGGAACAACAGCATGGAATTTGCCAAAACATCGTCGCAGATCATGAGCGCAAATGGCATTAAAGTGTACCTTTTTGAAGCTTTGCGCCCTGTTCCGCAGCTGAGCTTTACCATTCGCACTTTCAAGTGCCATAGCGGTATTGTAATCACTGCATCTCACAATCCCAAGGAGTACAATGGATTTAAGGTTTATTGGGAGGATGGTGCACAGATTGTACCGCCTCACGATATCAATATCATCAAAGAGGTGCAAAAAATCTCTTCGGTTTCCGAAGTGAAGTTTGATGGCGATGATAATCTCATCAAGATTATTGGAACCGAAACCGATGAAATTTACCTGAACACATTGGCTTCCATGTCGTTGTCGCCGGAGATCAATCTCAAACACCGTAATCTGAAAATAGTTTACACGCCCATCCATGGCACGGGAGTGAAGCTTGTTCCCAAGTTGCTGCATAAGTTTGGTTTTGCAACGGTTACCACCATTGCCCAGCAGAATGTGATTGACGGGAATTTCCCCACGGTTGAATCGCCTAATCCCGAGGAGGGATCGGCCCTGATGCTGGCCATTAAAAAAGCCGAGAAGATTGACGCGGATATCGTTATGGGAACCGATCCCGATGGCGATAGGGTGGGGCTCGGCATAAAAAATCACCTTGGGAAATATATTCTGCTCAATGGCAACCAGGCAGCAACGCTGCTTATCTTTTACCTGCTCACCAAGTGGAAAGAGAAGGGAATGATCAAGGGTAAAGAATATATTGTAAAAACCATCGTCACAACCGACCTGCTTGCCGACATGGCCAAGGAGTTTGGCGTTGAGTGTTTTGAAGTGTTAACGGGATTTAAGTACATTGCAGAAATAATCAGGAAGCTGGAAGGCACCAAAACATTCATAGGCGGAGGCGAGGAGAGCTATGGATACCTTGCGGGGACCAATTCGCGCGATAAGGATGCCATACTCTGTTGCGCACTGTTTTCAGAGATTGCAGCTTGGGCAAAGGATCAGGGTAAAACCCTGTATCAACTGCTCATTGAGGTTTACCTTAAGTTTGGACTTTACAAGGAGCATCTAATTTCGGTTACAAAGAAAGGTAAAGAGGGAGCCGAAGAGATCAGTGCCATGATGGAAAGATTTCGTTCCAATCCACCTAAAACGATTGGAGGATCGCCTGTAAAGGTGGTGCATGACTTTAAAAAGCAGCAAACTCAAAATATTGCCAAAGGGACGTTGGAGGCCATCAAACTACCCAAGTCGGATGTCCTTCAATTTATCACCGAGGACAGTACCCGGATTTCAATCCGGCCTTCGGGTACCGAGCCAAAGATTAAGTTTTACTTTGGAGTTAAGGGGCAAATCAAATCGCCGGCCGAGTATGAGATAGTGTTGAAAAAGCTGGATGCGAAGATTGAAGGGATTATCAAGGAGATGAATTTGTAGGGTCTATCATAAAATTTTGAAATCAAGTATTACCCATTGGATATGAAAAGTTTTCGGAAGGAGTTGTGGTTTGAGACCAGCAGGCGTCGTGAGTTGATAAACATTACCCCTTCGGTTATGCAATGCCTCAAGGAGAGCGGCGTGCAGGAAGGGCTGCTGCTGGTTAACGCCATGCACATAACCTCGAGCGTTTTTATTAATGACGATGAATCGGGGCTGCACCACGATTTTGAGGTTTGGCTGGAGAAGTTGGCCCCCGAAAAACCCTATTCGCAGTATAAGCACAATGGTTTTGAGGATAATGCCGATGCCCATTTGAAGCGCACCATCATGGGGCGCGAGGTGGTGGTGGCCATTACCGAAGGGAAGTTGGATTTTGGCCCCTGGGAGCAAATTTTCTATGGTGAGTTCGATGGGAAACGACGGAAGCGGGTACTTGTGAAGATAATCGGTGAATAGTTTACTAACGGTTGAAGAAATCATTAAAATTTGCCTCAATAATCCGGGCGAAATCGTCAGGTGTTTTGTTTAACCTCTGCGCAGCATGGTTGTATAAATCGGCAATTGTAGCGCCCGAATCATCGGTTTCAAGGAAAAGGCGGTTGAGTGGTATGGCTTCCAATGATTCCAAAACTTTGCTTTGGCTATCGAGGATGTGGTGCCCAAACGAGAGGTAAAACCCCAGTTTAACCAGCTGCAGAGCCTGACGGGCATTGCCCCTGAATCCATGAATGGCCCACTGAAGAGTACCGGTATCATAACCTTTCTTCATTCGAACCAGTTCATCCCAAGCTTTTACGCAGTGGATAATTACCGGTTTGTTCACAGCTTGGGCAATGGCCAACTGCTCGGCAAATACACGCTTTTGAACATCAAGCGTGGGGCCTCGCAATTTGTCAAGCCCTATTTCGCCAATACCTATGACGTTGGGTTGTAAAGAAATGGTTTTTAAAATGTTCAACTGTTCCTCCATATTCCCCTGATGGGCATACCAGGGATGAATGCCAACGGTATAAAGCTTATCAGCTTCAATTTGGGCAATATCGTTTGTGGATAAGCTTCTTACCTCAACGGTATTGTCGATCATTGAATGCAAATGTGTATGGAAATTGATGTACCTCATGGAGTTGTTTTCAACGTTCTGCCATAGTAAACACTCTTGCTACCCAAAAGGGTAAAAAATTATAGATCAACGGTGAGCCCATCGAATGCCAAAAAAACATTTTGCGGCAATTCCTTTTGAACCTCAGCATGAAGCCCCATCTGGTGGCTTATATGGGTTATGTACGCCTGTTGTGGTTTAACTTCGGCAATCAGGGCAAGGGCTTCACGGAGTGAAAAATGCGATAAATGCTTCCTCTGCCTGAGGGCATTAACAATAAGGCAGCTTGTTCCGGCCATTTTCTCCTTTTCCTCGTCGGCAATGCCATTGGCATCAGTAATGTACGTCAGATCGTCGATGCGAAACCCATATACCGGCATTTTGTGATGCATAACCCTAATGGGTAGTACGTCTATACTATTTACCCTGAACGACCTGCCGTCGATGACATGTAAATTCATTTCGGGAGAGCCTGGGTACTTATCCTCACTGAATACGTATCCGAAAATATTCTTAATGGCTGTATGCACCCTTGGTTCTGCCCATATATCCATGGGTCGGTTCAAAAAGTAGTTGAAAGCACGGATATCGTCGAGCCCGGCAATATGATCACGGTGTTCGTGTGTAACAAGGATGGCATCCAGATTCATAACATTGGCCGTGAGCATTTGCTGACGAAAGTCGGGCCCTGCATCAATAAGCACCGTGCTTCCGTTATGCTCTATCAGTGCTGAGGTTCGCAACCTTCGGTCGCGTGGATCTTCCGAATGGCAGACCTGACAAGGGCAGGTAATTACAGGGACACCTTGTGATGTTCCGGTTCCTAAAAAGGTTATTCTCACTGCTTCAAGAGATTCGATTGGTTACAATAAAATGACCTCTGTATGGCGTAATCGTTCAAAAGTACATGAAATTTTTGTTCATGCCAACGAAAACGTTCTCATCTTTTTAGCTGCCAAATCGGCAAAGAACCTCTTTCAGGTGTATTGGACAACTATGATTGTTCTAAGATAGTGATAATCAAATGGTAATTGATATAAGAATTCTTACTGCTCAGTAATTTCTTTGTCAGCATAGGCCGGACAGGGTACGCCATTGTAGCATGAACTGAAAAAACAGCAGAAAGTGATGAATAGCACCAGCACTATCAGAATCTTCTTTGTTTTCATGGTTTTATATTTTTCAGAAGATATTTCACAAGTAATCCAAAATAATGTTTGTCATTTTGTACTACAAAATAAAGCAAGTTGTTCCGAAGGAATGTATCAGAATATGAGAAAAATAGGCTGATATAAATCACCTTGTACCCTTTTTGGGCTAATAGTGTAACTAAATGGACTGGTTTACCCTTTCTTTTACGCAAGGAATCAAGTAAAATTGTTTTTACCTCATCAAATCATCTTCATACTCAGTTCTATTCAACCTGTCAGTATTATTGCAGCTAATTGTTACTTTTGTAAAAAAAACAAATGAAGGGTCGGTTATACCTTATACCTACCACTCTGGGTGGCGAACAGTGGGAAAAGGTTGTTCCCAACCATGTTGCAACAATAACACGCAGTTTACGCTATTTTATAGCTGAAGATGTTCGAACGGCAAGGCGATACCTGTCGCGTTTGGGAATGTCGGTTCCCATAGATGAATTAGTATTCGATACGTTGAATGAGCATTCAACACTTGCCGATGTACACCATTTAATTGTTCCGCTGCAATCGGGGACTGATGTTGGGCTAATATCGGAGGCGGGGGTTCCTGCAATAGCCGACCCCGGCTCGTCACTCATACGATTGGCACATGAAAAAGGGATTCAAGTAGTCCCTTTGACAGGAGGGAGCAGCATCTTAATGGCCTTAATGGCCAGCGGGCTTAATGGCCAAAGTTTTGCCTTTGTGGGTTACTTGCCCATCAAACCCGACGAAAGGAGCAGACGTATTCGACAGCTGGAGGCCCGGTCGAGGGATGAGGGGCAAACCCAGCTGTTCATTGAGGCTCCTTATAGGAATAATCAGCTTTTAAAGGCTTTGGTTTCCATACTTCATCCCGAAACATACCTGCACATTTCCTGTGATTTAACTCTTGAAACCGAGTTTGTTGCCACGCGAAGGGTTAAAGAATGGGCAAATCACATACCCAATCTGCATAAGCGACCATGCGTGTTTGGTATTCTGATGGAGAATTAATGATTGCTTTTAATCTTCAGCCTCTGTGCCTGTAGATTTCTTCCCCAGCACATCCAGTTCGAATATCAGCGGTGAAAAGGGGGGAATTGTACTTGAACCGTTTTCCTTATATGCCAAATAGCTGGGAATAATAACCTTGGCGTAGGTATAGGTAGTTAAATGTCTAAGGGCTACTGAAAATCCATCGATATAGCCACTCCCTCCCACAGTAACCTTGATGGGCACGTAACTTTTATTTGCATCGTAGGTACCATCCTCTTCGGCAACGCTTTGAATATTAGTGTCGAATAAAAAGTTGTCCAAGAAACGGCCTTGGTAAAATACCGATACGATATCGTTGTCTTTAATCTCCTGATCGGTGGGTTGAGTGTATAAGCTGTTGCTTGTATGATGATCGTCAGCCGGAATTTTCTCTGTAATTGCAAGGAAATACATACTATCTATCCGTATGCTGTCCAAAATGGCCTCAGGGTAAAATTCATCCAGGTAATTATCGATGAGCTCCTGCTCATAGGCGTTGGGATCTTTAACAACCCGAAGTAATTCAACATCGATAATGACCGAACTGAAAGGAGGAAGGGTTTTATACTTGTTTCCCCCATATGCCAGTCGTGAAGGAAGTATCAACCTTGCCTTTCCACCCTCGTTAATTAATCCTAAGCCTTCCGATAATCCTGCTACTAACGGGTTTATCTTGTTGCTCAACTTCCGAAATGCCGGGATATAGCGTGTGGCAGAGGAATATATGTCGAATTTTTTTGCTATGCTATCGTTGTTTGTTTCAAAGACATCTCCGTCCAAATCCATGTTGGTATAGTTAATAATAACATAGTCATCAGTGCCGGGTTTTAAACCGTTTACGCTATCCCCTTCATCGTTGATGATGTAGTAAAGTCCTGAAGCCGTTTTGATTGCATTGGGATAGTGAATGCTAATATACGCTTCCAGCCTTAGCAATTCGTCGGCTTCCCGTTCATCTACAGTTTTCTCACAGCCGCTAAGCGAAATAAGCAGCACCAAAATCGATGTTAAAAAATATCTATGGTTGTTCATATTGCAAATTGATATTACTTGATACTATCCAATCTAAGTTCATAAAACAATGGCGTATAGGGCGGAACTCCGGAGGTTCCATGTATGCCATAACCCAACGAAGAAGGGACTACCAACTCCAGCCTATCGGTGGGCGACATTTGCATAAAGCCAAACATCAACCCTTCGGTGCTATAGTTATTGTCAAGAACCATCATTTTACCTTCGTTGGGAGCCTCGTTAACTATCTCTCCATTTAAAATTCGTTCCCTATACCAACCGTAAATGGTATCGCCAAACGAAGGATAAGTCTCAGATAACGAATGGTTTACATGTCTTTTCCAAAAGCCGATGGTATCTTGTACAAACCCTTCATTTTGGCTTACAAAGTTAGCGATACTTTTTTGCTCTGCCTTAATATGATTATTGATAACGGAAAAAATAAGTATATCGTATCCCAAAGGCGACCATGCAGGAACAGGTCCAACACTGTGCCCTCCAAAACCGAGGATTGAAGAGAAATATATGGAGGCAAACTCCGTTTCGCGGCATTGTATCAGGCCTCTGCCAATCCCCTCTATCAGCTTATTGTCTCCGGCTATGACAACAATGGGGTCAAAGGAGATAACCGAGGTATCGAGCCCCGCTTTGATCGCGATTTCGGGAACATTGGTATCGAAAATAAAATTTCCCTGACCAAAAATGTAACCCACATACCAAAATGCAACGGAATCGCCGGGTGCAACCATATAGCCGTAACCCTTCTTTTGGATGGCATGGTAAACGTTGTTATGCTTGGTAAAGTTGATTTTTTTACTTTTCAGTTCCCTTTCAATGAGAGCATTATCCTTCTCCAGCCTTTCATCGTTCTCGGATTTTGAACATCCAACTGAAAAGCAAATGGTTAAAGCGATAAGAATTGAAATATGCCGGAATCGAAATCTCATTCTTTTCTGGGGTTAACCTCAACAATCTCCACCTCGAAGATAACGGATGTGAAAGCCGGTACGATTCCGGTGGAACTGCCGCCTTGCCCAAAAGCAAGATTGGAAGGAATGATGAATAAAGCCCTCTCGCCGGGATACATCATGCCAATGGCTTCCTCCAATCCGGGTATCACCTGCCATTTCTGACCGTAAACAAATTGGAAAGCCTCGTTGCGTTTCCATGTGGAATCGAAATACTTGCCGTTGAAAAAACGCCCTTCGTAGTGAACGGTAACGGTATCGCCAAGCCTTATTTTATTCCCACTGCCTGCATGAATGGGGATGTAGTACAATCCCGATTCCGTGGGCTCGAAGTTCAACTCCTGATTTTCGATGTATTGCTTTAGAATCACCTTTTCGTATTCCCCAAAATCTTCAATCCAGTTTAAAAAAGCTTCTTTTTCCTGTTCGAATTCCTTCTCCGATAGGATATTCATCATCATTATGTCAACCCTCATATAATCATCGGGTTTGAAGAATTGGGGGAGGGTGGTTTCAAGGGTTTTGGTAAAAAAATCAGCAGCGGATATGTAAAACGTTGCGCTATCGCCTTTGGCCAACAGGGTGAAACATTCGTCGATGGCCCCGGGAAATGGAGGGTCGGTGAGTTGGAATGTCCTTATTCCATGAAAAAAAACGGAGTCGCCGGGTGTTCTGTATGCAATGGAAACGGTAACGTAGTTGTTTGGCTTTGCCTGTTGTGCATCTTCACCTATGGCGATGAGTTTGTAGTGGATGTTGCTTCGGGTAACCGAAAACCCGGGAAACACGGACGATTGGTTGCCACAACTGCTTAAAACTAAAATGCTTATTAGGCATGCTGCCAACTTTTCCCTCATCGATTCAGTATTTGGTACGACATTAATATTGAGTAAAAGTATAAAAAAAGTGTTAATTGGCAATTACCGATAGCAAATGAATATCATAAACAATTATTGATCGGGGTGGAATTTTATCGCTGTCACCCAGTAGTCCATGCGCCAAATGGGGTGGTAGAATAAATTTTGCATGCTGCCCCTGATGCATTAACAGAATGCCCATTTCCAATCCCGATTCCACACCCCCGTGCCCAACCATAAACTCTTTGGGTTTTCCGTTTTGCGATGTGTAGCAAAGGGTTCCGTCTAAAAGCGATAGTTTGTAGTCTAAAATTACAATATTGCCCGTTACGGGCTTTGGCCCGGAGGGTTCCCCCCAAATCAGGTAGAAAAGCCCGGATTGATTTTCATTAATACTATCGAGTTTGTGACGCTCAATGTAGGCCTCAATTTTTTCTCTATCCTTGGCCACCAAGCCCTTGTTGATGTTCTCCAATGTTTTTTTTGCCTCCGAAACCGAAATGTTGGGTTTTTTATCGCCTTCGGAATTACACCCGATTATTAGAATCGTTAGAAGTAGGATGATATAAAATATACAGCGCTTCACTCTTGGGTTAATTCGTTGTGATATTGATGCAAAGCTTTTTCAAATAGCTTTTCAGTCTCTTCAAGCGAGTGGAACGATTTTCCCCCCGCAGCGTTGATATGGCCGCCGCCGTTGAAAAATTCTTTACAAAGCTTGTTAGCAGGGAACTGACCCCTGGAACGAAGCGATACTTTTATATATCCGTCGTTCTCAACAAACAGGGCAGACAGGACAATCCCCTGAATGGCAAGCGGCTGATTAACCAATCCCTCAGTATCGCCAATTTTATGGTTAAAACTTACCAACTCCTTTCTGGTTAACGATATGTATGCGGCATTGTGCTCAGAGAAAACTCTCATCTTTTTTTCCAGAGCATACCCTAACAAACGCATCCTGTCGGCCGAGAAAGTGTTGTACACCCTGCGTTGTGCATCTTCCACTTTAACCCCTTTCTGTATAAGCTGAGCAGCAATCTCGAATGTTCGCGGGTACGAACAGGAGTAGCTGAATGAGCCCGTATCGGTCATTATCCCCACAAAAAGGCTAATGGCAGCATTGTAGTTAATAAGATCCTGTCCGCCCAATTCCAGTGCAAATTCGTACACCAGCTCGGCGGTTGAACTGACATCGGTATCGGATATGGCAATATGGAAAGAGGGTTCAGGAAAGGGGTGATGATCGATGAGCACTTTTTTCCCCGTGGCCTTGTCAAACCACTGGCCCATTTCCTCCAATCGGGAGGGGCTGTTGAAATCAACGGCAAAAAGTACCTTGGCATTATTAATGAGTGCTTTAGCCTTGGCCGGATTGTAAAAAAAGTTAACCACTTTTTTTGAATCGGGAAGCCATTTCAGGAAAGCGGGAAAAGCATTGGGTAAGATCATGGACGATTCAACGCCGTACAACTTAAGCACGTGGTAAAGCCCCAGCATTGAACCCAATGCATCGCCATCGGGGTTGTGGTGTGATACAATCACTATTTCACCTTTGGCATCTATCAGCGATTTGACCTTTTGTACCTTTTCGGAGAAATCGGTAAGCATAATCGGTGTTAATATTTGAAAAACCCAAAGGTAATATAAAAAACCATTAGGATAAATAGGATTTTTTGCCTAAGTTTGGGGATAAACTTACAGGAAATGAGAACCGACAGAACCTTTGCTATGATAAAACCCGATGCCATAGAACGTGGGCATCTGGGTGAAATTCTTTTTATTATCAACCGTGCGGGTTTTAACATTGTAGCCATGAAAATGACCCGCTTGAGTGCCGACGAAACCAAGCGTTTTTACAGTATGCATCAGGGGAAGGACTTTTTCGAGAAGTTGGCAAGCTACATCTCGTCGGGGCCGGTAGTTCCCCTTATCCTTGAGAAGGAGAATGCCGTTGATGCTTTTCGTAAGCTGATTGGCGCTACAAACCCTGAGAAGGCTGAGGAAGGTACCATACGAAAGCGATTTGCCGTGGATTTAACCAGGAATTCCATTCACGGTGCCGATAGCCCTGAGAACGCCTGCAGGGAGTGGTCGTTCTTCTTCCCCGAGAGGGAGATAGGATAGTTGCAAGGCATACATTGGACCAGTCAAGGGTTATAATTCCCCATTCCAAATTGAGAATTGACTGTTGATAGTGGAAATCCCTGCTTAACCCATTGGGTTGGTGATACTATTCGTTTTGGCTAAAAAATAATTACCTGAGGACGATATCGCTTATCACTTCGTAACCGAAATACTCGTTGATGGAGGCAATAATCTTTCGCTTGTTCATCATCAGCTCGTTGCGCGATACCGATGAGCTGAGGGAAACGAAAAGTTTTCCCTTTTTGAAGGTAACCGATTGGGTAAAGGAGTTGATGTGGGGATCAATGATCTGATTCCATACTCCCACAAGCTGCGCTTCCAGTATCCTGTCGCTGTGCTTATACTGACTCAAAAACTCTTTTATGGCATCGCCAATCGATATCCCTTCCATGCCTCTTGCGTTGGTTTTTGGTTTACTTCGTTCTCTGCAGGGTTACCTCTCCGTTTTCAACTTGAAATAGGCTGTGACCGCTACCAATCCTTTCGAGGATGTCGTCAAGCCTGGCCTTATTGGTATCAGTAATGAATATCTGGCCAAATTCATCCTGCGCCACAAGGCGAATGAACTGTTCAACCCGTGTTCTATCCAGCTTGTCGAATATATCATCCAGCAACAGGATAGGTTTTTGCCCTGATATCTGCCGCATGAAATCGAATTGAGCCAGTTTTAGTGCAATAAGATATGTTTTCTGCTGCCCCTGAGAACCCTCCCTTTTAATAGGATGCCCATTGAGGTTAAGAATAAAATCATCCTTGTGGATGCCCTTGCCTGTGTATTGCAGCATTTTGTCCCTTTCGAAATTCTCTTGCAGCAGGTCAAGAAGATTTGTGCCCTCCAGATCGGACTGGTATAACAGCTCTACCCTCTCGGCATCGTTGGACACGATACGGTAATAGTCCTCGAAAATTGGGCTGAGTTTATTGGAGAACTCCAATCTCCAATCATATACCGGTTTCGACAGCTCGTTGAGCTGCTCATCAATCACGGCAAACAGGTCGGAATACGCAACGGTTTGGTTGTACTTGGTTTTAAGCAGTCTATTTCGATTCAATAGTAACTTGTTGTATCTCATTATATTGTCGAGATACGGCCTGTTGTACTGCGATATAACGCTATTCATATACCGCCGCCTCTCCTCGCTGCCCTCAAGGATCAACGAGGTGTCGGCAGGAGAAACCACCACTATGGGAAGTAGTCCTATATGGTCTGATAGCTTATCATACTGATTGCCGTTGCGCTTCAGCGTTTTTCCCTCGTTCCGTTTTACTGCGCAGTAAATATTCTCCTCCTTCTCTTTAAGTTCGTATATCCCTTGCAGGACGAAGTATTCCTCACCATGCCTAATATTCATGTAGTCAATGGAGTTGAAATAGCTTTTGCTCATGGATAGGTAAAAAACAGCATCCAGCAGGTTGGTTTTCCCCTGTCCATTGTTACCAACAAAGCAATTTATCTTTGGGTGCAATTTAACGTCAGCTTGTTGATACGATTTGAAATTCAGTAAGATTAATTGCTTAAGGTGCATGGCGTTATTGATATCATATCCTTTAGGCAAAGGTAGCCAGAAAAACCGTCCATAAAATATTTTGGTAAATATTTCAACATAAACGAAAAACCATTACTTTTGCGGTTGCTTTTAAAAAAACAGATTTCTGTTAATTGCTTATATACTTTTTTTAAATATACCGATAACTTCCATGGCAAAGAAAAAGAAAGAAACACAGGACACAAGTGCAGAGGCTTTGCAAAATGCACTAACCAAGACAGAGCAGTACATCGAAAATAATCAGAAAAGTTTAACCATCATTGTTTTGGCCATCGTTGTAATAGTTGGCTTGTTCTTGGGATACAAAAAGTTATACATAGCACCCAAGGAGGCCGAAGCACAGGTACAGATTTTCCCTGCAGAGCAATATTTTGAGAAGGACTCTTTCAATTTAGCACTTTTTGGCGATGGCAACTATCTGGGTTTCGTTGATATTATTTCAAACTATAGCCCCACCAAAACAGGTAACCTTGCCCATTACTATGCAGGAATCTGCTACCGCGCAATGGGCGATTATGACTTGGCCATTGAGCATTTAAAAAAGTTCAATCCCAAGGACAGAATGATTGGCTCGGTAGCCTATGGCTCCATAGGGGATTGTTACGTTCAGCTGGGGCGCCTTGATGATGCTGCCAAGTATTATGTCAAAGCGGCTAATTACGGAAAGAATACATTCACCACCCCACTATACTTAATGAAAGCAGGCATAGTGTACGAAGAGTTGGGCCAGTTTTCGGAAGCGCTTAAGGTTTACAACAGGATTAAAACGGATTATTCAAAATCTACAGAGGCGCGTGATGCTGAAAAGCACATAGCTCGCGTAAACTTAAGCCTATAGTGGCAATTAGTTATAAGAAAAATCAACCCCTGAGGGGTTGGTTTTTTTTATCGAATAAAACCAATGGACATGGCAACTAATCTGCAGAACCTTTCGGGCTACAACCTTTCGGAGGTGCCTTCGGGCAAGGATAAGAAGTTTGGCATTGTGGTTTCCGACTGGAATTCGGAAGTTACCCATGCCCTGCTTGCAGGCGCAAGGGATACGCTTCTCAAACTTGGTGTGAGAGAGAAGGATATTTTGGTAAAGCATGTTCCCGGAAGCTTCGAACTCACATTAGGGGCTCAGTTTATGGCAGAGTATGCCGATTTGGATGGTATAATTTGTCTGGGCTGTGTGATTCAAGGGGAGACACCCCACTTTAACTACGTTTGCCAGGGTGTTACGCATGGAATTACCGAGTTGAACTTGTCCTATAATATCCCCTTTGTTTTCGGAGTGCTAACCACCAATACCTTGAAGCAGGCATTGGAAAGGGCAGGGGGTAAGCACGGGAACAAAGGCGTTGAGGCTGCTGTTACTGCCGTTAAAATGGCTGCCCTGCAGCAGGAGATGGAGGCCCTTGACGAACAGTAGTTTAAAAGTTCTATTCCTTTTCCTTGCTGAATAAATTTTCGGCAAAATCAAGAAATCTTTTGAGTAATCGGTAGTACAGCGCAGCGTAAAGCGCCAGCGTAGATAGCCATATTACAACAATATTTACCCAGAATGTGCTGAAGAAAACGCCGAAGAACTGCTTTGAAGATGCGTAGAAGTGGGCTCTTAGGAATTTGCTCTCAGGCAGGAGGTAGATTGGATCTATCTTTTGCACCAAATTACCTTTGTATTCAATAATCCGGTCCATCTCGTTAGAATTCTTGACAAATTCGGTTAGCGCATCGTTGGAATATTTCCTTTTTATATCGAGGAACTTCTCCCTTGCTGCCTCCGTTCGCTGATTGGTAGATATAATGCTATCCTTTTTGGCATTGGATTTATTGTAGAGTTTGACGTAGTAAACCCGAAGTTGCTCAAAATATGTATTTAAAGCGGCAATAATTTCTTCGTTGAGAGAGTTGATATCAAGCTGGTTGATATATTTAAAGGGAATCTGCGAAGCAACAACACCGGTCATTTCGCGCCGTATTTCGTTTCGTAGTATGTTAAGCGCATCCTCAACATCGGAATTTCTCACAGGATTGTTCAAATACCTTTCGCAGATGGAAACCTTATTCTGTAGCGCTCTGAGCCAGTAATTCCGCTTGTAGTCCGAAATGCTCATGGCCTCATCGAAATAGTAGAATGGGCGTTGATAAGCGTTGTTTTTAAACTGGTTTACTGCGAGAGCTTCGTAAGCCCAACGGGCTACAATCACTTCGCCGTAGATAGGAATATTGCTGGGCGATGAGATGTTGGGATTTAGCTTTTCGTACTTAACAATGATTCCGCTAAGAATGATTTGGGGTATAACCAGGAAAGGAATGAGAATGTAAATGGTAACCACCGTTTTAAAACTATCGGAAATAAGCAATCCCAGCATATTGGCCGATACCCATGTGCTGAACAGTACCAGCCAGTACTGGAAATACATTCCCTTAATCTCGAGAATGGTGTTGCCAATCAGTACGAAAACCAATGCCTGAAAGGCCGATAGTACCAGCAGGATGACAACCTTTGACATCAGGTAGCTGCCCCAACTCAGGTTGAGGAACGATTCCCTTTTCTGAATCTTTCTGTCTTTTATAATCTCCTCGGCGCTAACGGTCAAGCCTACGAAAAAGGCTACAATCACTGACATGAACAGGTAAACCGGCAGGTTGCAGTTATCCATAAGGGTGTAGCCATACTGGTTGCCGACATCCACGTTGTAGTATTTGATGATGAACGCCAGCAGGAAAGCCAGAACTGGAGCCTCGAAAAGATTAATAACCATATATTGGCTATTGGCCAATTTGCTAAGCACATCCCTCTGAATGAACACTTTGAGCTGTTTGAACCAACCGGGTATTTTGAACAGATTTTTTGGTAACGTCTCCGGAATTTCCACTTCCTTCTCTTCGGTTTGGTTCGACTTGTTGTAGAATTCGTACCATTCAGCGGGGCTTGTTTTCCTTGTCCTTGTCGGTACACCGTATTCGTCTAATACATTGGCCTCCACTATGTTGAACACCTGTTCGGGGTTTACGTTTCCGCAAGATGTACACTCGCTCTCGTTCCAGTTGGCATGTTGTACTTTTGACTTGAAGTATATGATGGATTCAATGGGGTCGCCGTTGTATATGAGGTATCCGCCAGTATCGAGGATGAGCAATTTGTCAAACATCTTAAAGATGTCCGACGAGGGCTGATGTATTACCACAAAAACCAGCTTGCCTTTGAAGGTTAACTCCTTGAGCAGGTCGAGGATGTTTTCCGAGTCCCTTGAACTGAGCCCGCTGGTAGGTTCGTCTAAGAAAAGAACCGAAGGTTCCCGGATAAGCTCCAGGGCAATGTTGAGCCTTTTGCGCTGTCCGCCGCTAATCTTTTTATTCAATGGCGAACCAACCACCATGTCCTTTATCTCGTTAAGTCCAAGGCTGATGAGCATGTTTTCCACAGCCGCTACTATCTCCTCCTCGCTATAGTTATCAAAGCACAGCTTTGCATTGTAGTAAAGGTTCTGAAAAACGGTGAGTTCCTCAATGAGCAGGTCGTCCTGCGACACAAATCCAATTAACCCCTCAACCTTCTCCTCTTCCCGGTGAATATCGATACCGTTGATAAGAACCTGTCCTTTGGAAGGTGCTTCAGAGCCATTCAGAACGTTTAGAAGTGTGGATTTTCCCGCTCCTGAGGCGCCCATAATTCCTACCAGATGCCCCGATTCCATAAGGAAACTCATCTTTTGAAGGCCAATTTTCCCTCCCTTAAATTTGTACTCCACGTCCTTCAGTTCGAAAATGATTTTTTCCTTTATCCTGTCAAGAGAGAAGCGGGCGATGATATCGCTGTAGTAAATAGGGCTTAGCTTGGGATTGCGAATAGATGTCCCTGTATTGAGGATAAAAACCTTGTCCTTTTGAATGAGATGGCCGTTGAGGTAAAGTTCCTCATTGCCCCAATAGCGCAGGAAGTAAATATTGGCACATTCAACCTGAATGATTCGTATTTCTCCTTGCAGCGAATGCCAGTGAATATGACGGATGTTGGGATCGGGATACTCCTCCTGATCGTTGATCACCAAAACGTTATCATAGGTAGGAAGGCTATCGAAATTGCTGAAAATGAAGTTGTAAACCCTGTTGAAGTCTTCTTCGGGGATGAAGAAAACTTCAACCACAGTGGCTATAAAGGCCATTTCCTGCTCGGTTATTGTGCCATCTTCTGATTTTGCAAACTCGAATAACCTTACCATTACAACCACCTTCTGCTGTTGGGTCAGCTCTTCGTTGATTTGAGTGCAAATTTTAAGAACTCTAACCGAACTGGATGAGGTTCGCTTTTTGGTTTTGCTTTTTTCGCTCTGTTTCTCCTGGTATAATTCGTAGTAGTAATCAAATACTTTCAGATACTCTCTAACCAACTCCTGGTTTAACTGTTGACGCAGGAACGACTCGACCACGTTACGCCTATCCCCGTCACCTTCAGATAAATCATCTTCGGGGCGGGCAATTATGGCAAAGAGTTGCATCAGGGCTTTGAGAATTGACTCGCTCATATTCTAGGGATGATAATGAAAACCAATGGATATTAAAGTTTGTAGCCAATTAGGAGCATCACATAACCTGGTACGAATGTGGTGCTTTTCACATTGACGCGGATAATACAAGTTACCGTGGAGGCAAATCGAAAATCCCAGTAAGGCGAATTATCATAATTGGCATTGGTGAAGAGAAGATTTTTTTCGGTATCGAAAACCGAGAAGACCAAGTTGCCCCTCCTTACATTGGTACATGCAACAATCCTGTATGTGTTCCCGCCAAAAAATGTGGTGCGGAATTCAACGTACTGATCAGGTTTAAGCGGGGCAAAGTACTCCTGTCCGTCGGAAATAAATTCGGGCGAAAAGTATAGTGAGCAGATATTCTGTAGCTGCTCTATTTGTGCATTTGCCCTGTGGGTACCACAGGTAACAAACAACATCACCAAAATCGCTATAAAAATATTCCTCATCTTAAGCTCATCAATGTTGTTGGACCATCATTCAACGATATGTTTCCTAATGCTCTCAATTTTATTGGTAATCACTTCAAGATGGTATTCGGAAATAACTATCCTTGAAATGCTGTTTATGTAAATAATTTTATTCTCCACATCAACCTTGGGCTCTTTGTATGAGTAGGAGTAAATAATTCCGTCAAACTCATAAGCTAAATCGATGAGCATATCGACAAATTCGGAAAACTCCGCTGATTTATAGTAGTACGGACTAAGTACTTCTACCAGATTGTCTAAGGGATGTTTTTGCTCGCCAATGCGATTAATTATTTCCCTGTTGTTTGGTGAGTTCTCGCAAAGCTGTGTGAGAATGTAAAGGCTTTCTATCCATCCTCCTGCGAGAATTAACGCTCCCACTTCATTACGGTCGTTTTCCCGTAGATAGCTGTCAATCTTACGATACGAACGGCTAAGTTGGAACAAAAGTGAATCCCTCCCATCAAGGTTCTTTTCGAAGTTGGAAAAGAAATTGGCATCGAAGGCCGAGGTCAGGTTAAGGTCCTCCGATATCTTTTTTAATACCGCAAGGTACGATATGGATTGATGTGTACGGTTATACACGTTCAAATAGCTCAAATCGGTACCATAAACCCCAAAATTTAACGCTTTCTTGAAAACGGTCGTGTGATCCTTTGCCTTGTCAACGGGATTGGCCAATTTCTCATTGAACGGAATGTTGTGTTTCTTAATCAGATAGGCTGCTTGATAGGGTGAAGGCAGAGGGAACAGCGAACCATCATAGTTTATTAACAAAGAAAGAGTGTCGGATTTAAATTGCTCTCGCACCGACGAAGTTGTACCCTGTTCCTTCGGACGACAGGATATTAACAATAGGAAAAGTAAGACGAAAAACGTGATATTAGTATTTATAACCCAATATCTTACTTTGAAGCGGGGCATTATTTCATCTTTTTGCATATTCCATGCAAGAAATAAAAAAATACTGACAATTCAAAGAGTTAAAATTTTTTGCTTTCAACATTATGTAAGCACTACAGCTTTAGCTCCAACCTACTCTTTTGTAAAGGTAGTAAAAATCTGTTTTAATAAGATGCACATTTTGCGAATAATTCTCAACACGTTTTCAATATTTTACGAAATTATGGTTGCGGTTTTGCGAATTCAGGTCTTAAAAAATCAATTTATCATTGCTAAGTATCTGACTGTTAAGAGTATTTCTTGTTCTCAAAATGCTATGTTTAACTTAAGAAATGGGGAAAATGCTTTCAATGCCTTTGTATGTGATTATTTTTACGAGTACAATGTGTTGATATTTAGATGCCTGGGATTATTTTTTTATTCGATACGTGCTGTTTGTATAGCAAATGGGTTGTCAATAAAAAATAGCCATTGCCCGTGCAGAATCAACCTTTACTCATACTCTCTGTTACTTTGTTGTACTTTTGCAGCTTCGCTGTGGCTTCTTTCAAGCATTGGTTGCTGACGTTTCGTCTATTGGTGAACAATGCTATTTGTCCGAAAGGATATAAGGTAATGGGTTTGTCTTTAAATTGTTATGTTGTTTTTTCAAAGTTCATCCATATCATATAAAAAAATCTGGAACATTGCCTATCCCATTATCATTGGCAGTGTAGCCCAGAACATAATAAACGTAACCGATACTGCCTTTTTAGGGCGGTTGGGCGAGATTGCCCTTGGCGGTGGAGCCATTGGAGGCCTTTTCTACATAGCCTTTTTAATGTTTGGCTGGGGATTCGGGGTTGGGACACAGATTGTTGTAGCCCGTAGGCATGGCGAAGGGGTTTATCGCCCCATAGGGCGGGTGGTGGAGCATGGTTTCCTTTTCCTCATGGCGTTGGCCACGATGCTTTTCTTTCTCGCCAGGGTCTTTGGCACTCAAATACTATCGTACATAGTAAAATCGGAAGCGGTTAGCCAGGCCAGTGCCCAATACCTGGGCTATATGATTTTTGGAATTTTCTTTGCGCACATCAACTTCATTTTCAGAGCATTTTATGTTGGGATTGGCAACACAAGGGTGATTACGGTTACAACATTGGTTATGGTGTTAATCAATGTTTTCCTGGACTATGCGCTTATTTTCGGAAATTTTGGCTTTCCTTCCATGGGGATAGCAGGGGCAGCCATAGCATCGGTGGTAGCCGAGATTTCGAGCACTCTGGCTTTTCTTGCCTATACCCTGATGAAAGTTTCCGTGAAACAATACAAGTTATTTAGTTTTAATGTGATCAGCCCTAAACTGCTGTTGCGCTTACTCAGGATTTCTCTCCCCATTATGCTCCAAAACTTTTTAGGATTTGGCGTTTGGTTTTTATTTTTTCTGATTATTGAAAAGATGGGCGAAACGCAGTTGGCTGTTTCCAACATCATTCGCTCCGTTTATATCGTGTTAAGCGTTCCCATCATGGGTTTTGCTTCGGCCACCAATACGCTTGTCAGCTATGTAATAGGGCAGGGACGGCAGCATGAAGTATTGGCAACCATTGGCAAGATAGCCGTTATCTGTGTATCATCTGTCGCACTGGTGGTGGGTATATGCGCCACCATGCCCCGACATATTATTTCAATTTACACTTCCGACCCGGTGCTAATACAAATGGGTGTGCCAATTTTGTACATAAGCGTGGTGTCAACGGTATTAATGGGGCTGGGATCCATCCTGTTCAATGGAATATCGGGAACTGGCAAAACCAGGATTTCACTCTACATCGAAATTATTGCCATTACTGTATATCTTGCCTATGCAGCCAATATGGCTTTGGTGTTCAGGGCCTCTATAGTTTCGGTATGGACGGTGGAGATAGTCTATGGGCTACTGCTCTCCTTTGTATCGTTTGCTTATCTCAAATCCAAAAGATGGATGGGTACCGAGGTATAACATGGCCGTTGGTTCAATATCACCACTCGATGTCGGGCCATATTCCAATTGAGCAATATGCTCATTCTTAGAGAGATTTTACAGGCAGGAGGATTATTCCTAATCCCCGTTCACTTGCGACAGAAACGATGAATCAGTAGATAGGCCTGCCTTATTCCCATTTCGCCTGCCTTGCCCAAATCGCTGCAACCCCTTTCGTTATCCTTCAGCATCAGGTGTATCAAACCCTTGTTGTACCATGCCTCAGCCAAATGTGGATTGAGTGCAATAGCCTTGTCGTACAGTTCAATGGCGCTATCCATATCGCCCGAAAGGGCGAAGATGTTGGCCTTGTTATACTGGACAATGTAATGGTCGGGCATAAGGTTGTCAAGAAGATTGAGCAATTCCAGTGATTCTTCAAATGAGATCAGCTGTATCCCCGACTTGGGTGCCGATTTGCCCGATTTGCGAATATTTTGTTTCAGTTCAACTGACCCTACCTCCCTTTCAAATGAGGCGATAAAATGCACCATTTCGGCCTTCTCAACCGATAGGTTGATAAGGGATAGCGGATTATTCGGGTCAATTCTATATGCCTTTTCATACATTTCAATGGCCTGATTAAACTTTCCCTCTGCGCTCAATCGAATCCCTTCGGCCAGCACCTCTGGGTAACTTTTGCTGTGTGTTCCAGCCTCATTGTTCGGGATGCCCGTGTCGTGTTGTGTTTGCAGTACAAACTGATAGTTGGCATCGGGTAGCTGTTCATTCAGCGAGTCGAGCGGCTCAAAGTTTTGTACAGTAGTTTTCATGCTTTCTTTAGGAACCAGAGTTACCCTTATAAAGGGTAGGATATCAATGGGTTTCGAATCGTAACCCTCAAGCGAGGGGGACAGGCTAACCTGCGAGAAGTCGGCGCTGAAAGCGATTAGGTTCATGAAATGCGCAGCTGTATCGGTCAGGGGCTGGTTGTGCTGACTGCTGTATCGCTCGGCGATGCTATGGGCAAAAATTTTATCCCTCTCCGACTCATTCCACAGGCCAAGACGGGCATAGGCCATCGATCGCCCAAGGTATGCCTTGGCGAAATCGGAGAAAAGTTCGATGGCCGAGGTGAAATCGTCAATGGCATCGGTGTAGTTGTCCATTTCGTACAGTAGTACCCCGCGGTTGAAGTATACCAGCAGGTTATCGGGATTAAGTTCGACCACCCGGTCGAAATCATTCAGCGCTGCCTTCGTATCCCCCTTTTGCCACATTATCAATGCTCTGTTGTATATGCTTAGCGCATTGGAGGGCGACAGGACAATAGCCCTGTTGAGGTCGGCTATGGAGCCTTCGATATTGTCCAAAGCATTGAGTGTTAGAGCTCTGAGAAAGAAATTGATGGATTGCGTTGTGTCCAACTTTATCGCCTGGTTAAAATCGGACAGGGCCTCAGGGTATTTTCCCATTTCGTAGTACAGTTTTCCTCTTTTTCCATACGATTCGGCATTGAAAATATTCAGCGAAATGGCATGCCCATAGTTGTGCAGAGCGCTCACCGTATCCCCTTTCAGCAGGTAGGCAATTCCCCTGTTCAACCACGCCTCCACATTTTTTGGCTCAAATTTGATTACCTGCGTGAAGTCCCTAATTGCCTTTTCGGGTTGTTGGGTAATGATATTGCTTATGCCACGGCTATAATAGGCATCAGGTGAGTTGGGCCTCAGGTCGATGGCCATTTCATAGTCCATAAATGCCTGATTGTACTTTGCAAACTGGCTAAGCACAACAGCACGGTATAGATAAGCCTGCGAGTAAACAGGATTGTGCAAAATGGTCTTATTAAAATCCGAGAGAGCACCATGCAAATCGTTTAGGTAATACTTGGCAACACCGCGCAGGAACCAAACCTCGGCAATGGTGGTATCCACACGGATAATATGATTGAGCGATGCGATGGCCTCGGGAAATTGCTCCTTGCCTAACTGCTGCCTTGCCTGATTGAAAAAGTAACTCTTGTTAAGCTGAGCAAAGGAATTAGGGGTGTTTGCCACAAACAACCCAAGCAGTAAAGCGAGTATGAGGCTTCTTTGTACCAATCGGCCGGTGTTTTTAGTACGTTTCAATATAACTTCGACACTGAAAACATCGATTTGTTACATCTTTAAATCGGAATTACCAATTCTTCGGAACGTGACAAGCCATTAACTGTTTATCTGTCTGATTACCAATGTGCGTCATAGACCAATGCCATTATTAGAGATGACATGGCATCAAGTAGAAAACCCACCTTAAAAATTACGATTCCGAAGGAATGACTAACGTTTGATAATCTTAAGCGATTGCGAATGCCCTTTGGATATTACCTTCACTATATATACTCCCGCAGCCCGATGTGTCAAATCCACAGGAACAATCCCGTTGCCGTTGGCATGAGAGTACAACAACCTGCCTGTCAGGTCGAAAACTTGTACAGAGAATACACCTTCGCCTTTAACATTGAACAATCCATTGCCCGGATTGGGGTAAACGGTGTAGAGTGATATCTCCTCAACAGGTAGTATGCTGCTAGTATCTTCCTCTTTCAGGATAATGGTTTTACGTACATTGGCATCGGTAACGGTTATGGTATCGATTTGGGTTACAAAGCCTTCCTTTGATACCTTCAGTTGCATCGTCGTTTTGGGAATAAGATTGTCAATAACCGCATAGCCCAGAACATTGGTCATGACCGTTGAGCCTCCCAGCGTTACGCCGGCATCCATTATGGCATTACCAAGAGTGTCCAAGACTCTGGCTATCAATGAATATCTGATAATGTCAATGGTGGCCTGTACGGTTGTGTCGGAATTGAGAGTGCTAATGGTATTGGTTACAGAGTGGTAGCCATGCTTAAAGAGGCTGTATTCCAATCCGGTATCGGTGGAGAGGATACCGTTAAATGATACCTCTCCGGACGAATTGGTAAATTTCACTCCATAGTTCGCAAGCGATACTCTAACTCCTGCCGCCGGTTCATTGTTGTGTTGTTGTAGAATGGCAAAATTTACCGTATTCGTCAGTTCCGATGCCTCTAAAATAAGCGTTACCGTAGTGTCGGCAGGAATGGCAATGGAACCGTTAGCCGGAATGTAACCCGATTTTGTGATGCAGTAGCCATGATTGCCCGGGGAAAGGGAAACAACCGCTTCCCCATCGGCATTGGTAACCAGCGTTTGTTCCAGTATTAATATTTCAGCATTGGGCAACGGGTTATCCAGGTTGTCGGTAACCGTAAACGTAAAGTCAAATGCCTCCTGCAAAACGATGTTCTTGTGTACGCTGGCCGACTGAATTTTTACCGTATCGGCAAAGCCGATAAAGCCATCTTTCGAAACGTTGTATGTGTAAATCCCGTTGGCTAAGGGTGTGGAAACAAATCCATCGGCGTTGGTTATCAGCTCATTTTCACCTGCTATTTGTACAACTGCGCCTTCAATGGGGTCTGTCCCGTCTGTAACGGTAAAGCTCAAAAGCGGATTGTTAACCGGTGGAGTAATTTTCAGCCTAACGGCTACATTGCCGATGGACGGATTGCTTACCCTCTCGAAACGCTGCTGGCTATTCAACCGCCAGAAATGCCCCTTGCGAACCCTGTCATACCCTACGCCAAGGGGCGTATTGCCAATCTGCTCAACCGCAACGAAGAAATTGGTTCCGGGAAGTAGCAGCCTGGGTTCGATGGTAAATGTTTGGATTGTATCGGTGAACTGTGCCTGTTTCTGTAGTAATCCCTGATAAATCAGGAATACGGTGCTGTCAACGGGGTTCAATTCGTAAATATACCCTTTGAAAGAACTTTGAGTGCTAAACTCCGGCCAACGGATTTCGATGCCCGAGGCCACAACTGTATCCTTAATATTGTAGAAATTTCCGAATACCACATTTTTGCCCGGGCTAACCCCTCCAAATACCCCGGAACTGTTACAATAATCGGTGGCAAAAATATCCTGTGTCACCGCAAAACGGAAAGAACATGTGTCAATGGATGATTGCTCGGCCATATCCAGGAAAAAAATTATGTCATAATCGTTTTGATTTACGAACACAGGTTTTTGTGGAAATTCATATATTTTTTGTTCTCCGCACTGAATGGGTTTGTCCAGCGTAACAACCGATTCAAAATTGTTGAGCATGGGTATTGTAACCGTTACGGCAGCGTTTTCGCCGCTATAGTCATCGCCAATGTTGTGGACAAAGATATTGAGCGTGTGGCTGAATGTTCCGGCCAGCGATGCAGGAATCGTAGAGTAGGGTAAGTGATAAGGGGAAATTCTGAGTACAGGTGCTTCAATGGTTCCAATAGTAATATCATCAATGGCTACCTGAAACCCCGAATTATCCACATTTTCGTAAACAAAGGCAATAACAAATTTTTCAACCCCGGCGTTGAATAGCGTATCGAGAGGAATTGAAACCCTTTGCTGATACTGGTTCGATGGCGAATCCTCTCCCCAGCTTTGCAGGTTGTACCAAACACCCTCTTCCACATCCTGAGCCAATACGTGGAATAACGTTGGGTGTGCAGGTGTGTTATAGTAGTTCAACCAAAAATGAAGCATAAGATCGGCTGTTACAACATCCAGCGTATCGTTGGAGATGAGCCACGTAAAATCTTCGGCCAGATAGCTGATGGCTGCCGAATATTCGCCGGAGTTGATATAGTTAAATCCGTTCCCGTAGAAACTGGCGGGGTTGCAAACGAACCAGGCTGGCGAGGTTGCCTCGGCCATATCGGTGCCATTAATATCGCTACTCCTTTTAACAGACCATTTCTGAGGATCGAAACCTTCGGCGTAGTTTTCGAAATCATCGTAAAGCAAAATACCCGCCGCATCCTTAAGGTTGCGTTGGGTAATACTTGTCGGAGTATTTTTGGTAATAGTGTATGTAAATCCGTCCTCAAAGGGCATACGCTCAATTTGACCCTGTGCCATTTGCACTATAGAGAAAACAACGAATGACAATAAAATTTTTTTAATCATAGCTTCCGGATTTTATATCTCAAAAAACAAGTTGATTGTTATTAGCTTACAAATATCGTTGCGAAAATTGATCTTCCCTTTCCGGGTATCGATTTTCAAATTAAAAATAAAAGTATAAAAAATTTGGTAAACCACGATAAATCTAACGAAAATCTTATCAAATGGTTACCCGTTTCATTTAGGTTTTAATTGTTCTGTTTTTGCCAAATAATTTGGTAATCAATTGATATAGAATTTGATGATCTGCCGAAACCCGCCCGTTCTTGTATTTTTTGACCGATACACAAAGATTATTATACCACATCTATTGACGGCACATGGCTTTTTAGGAAAACCGGGGCAAATCTCTTAACTTTTATTTTTTTAATCCTTTTGACTTATTTTGTATCTATAAAAAAACAACAAAATCGCAGGAAACCATGAAAAGAATCGGCATTTACATTCTATTACCTTTTTTCATTTTCTCCTTTTCGGCCAATGCCCAGGAGCAGAAGCAAAGGATAAGCCTTGAAGACATTGTAGTAAAAGGCACTTTTATGGCACGTTCCATCTGGGGGATTAACTCCATGAAGAATGGAGAAACGTACACTATTCAGGGTAGGAACGGAAAGATAGTGGAGTATGAATACCTGACAGGAGATGAGGTGCGCGTTGTTTTCAGTGCGGATGATTTTGATATTCCCGAATTGCAGAGTTTCCGGGGCTATACCTTCAGTGAAAACGAGAAAAAGTTGATGGTAGCCACGGATGTGAACCCCATCTACCGCTATTCCTTTTTGGCCTCTTACTATGTGTACGACGTTGATTCGAAAAGCATTACTCCACTTTCCGAGAATGGGCAGCAGATGATGCCGGCATTTTCACCCGATGGCAGCAGGGTGTCCTTTGTGCGTGGCAACAACCTTTTTATCAAGGATTTGACCACTGGAGAAGAGGTGCAGATTACTTCCGATGGCGAGTTTAACCATATTATCAATGGCGCACCCGATTGGGTTTATGAGGAAGAGTTTGCCCTGAAGACCGGATTTCAGTGGAGCCCCGATAGCCGTAGGATTGCCTATTACCGTTTCGATGAGGGGCACGTGAAGTTGTACCATATGCCGTTCTACGTTGGCAACCTCTACCCCGAGGACTACTCATTTAAATACCCCAAAGCGGGCGAAGAGAATGCGTTGGTAACCATCAACGTTTACGATACGCAGAGTAAAACCACTACTCAAATGGACATTGGCCCCGAAACCGACCAGTACATTGCCCGTATCAAGTGGACAACCAACCCCGGTGAGTTGAGTATGCTCAGAATCAATCGCCTGCAAAACCATTTGGACATACTGATTGCCAATGCCGAAACAGGCCAATCTAAGGTGCTCTTTACCGAGGTGAACGAACGCTATATTGAGGAGCCCACCGACAGCTACCCCATTTTTACCGACGATGGTAAGTATTTCATTATCCCCAGCGAAAGGGACGGGTTTAACCATATCTACATTTACGGCATGGATGGCAAATTGAACAGGCAGCTCACTTCTGGTAAAGATGAGGTGAAGACCATCTACGGCTACGATTTGAAGAACAGAATGGTTTACTACAACGGCTATGACGGTTCACCCCTTCGGACTGCCGTTTTTGCCGTATCGCTCGATGGCAGGAAGCGCAGCAAACTTTCTGAAAAAGCCGGTACGAACAGTGCCAATTTTAGTAATGGTTTCAAATACTATATGCATTTTCATTCAAGTCTGAATCAGCCCTCCTTAGTAACGCTACACAATGCCAAGGGAAAGACCATCAGGGTTTTGGAAGATAATGCCCGTTTGGCGGAAACATTGGCATCGTACGAGTTGCCCCAAAAGGAACTTTTCACCTTTACCACTTCCGAGGGAGTTGAACTCAACGGATTGATGATAAAGCCCATAGGCTTTGATGAGAACCGGAAGTATCCCGTGATGATGTACCAGTACAGCGGGCCGGGCTCGCAGCTGGTTTCCGACAGGTTTGGCATGGACTGGTCCGATTACCTTGCCTCCGAGGGCTACATTGTGGTATGCGTTGATGGGAGAGGTACAGGCGGCAGGGGCGAGGAGTTTAAAAAGATGACCTACGGGAATATGGGCTACTACGAGAGTATTGACCAGATTGAAACGGGCAAGTACCTGCAATCGCTTCCGTTTGTCGATTCGGCAAGGATTGGAATATGGGGATGGAGCTATGGCGGGTACATGTCGTCGCTATGCCTTTTCAAGGCACCCGAGGTGTTCAGCATGGCCATTGCCGTTGCACCGGTTACCAACTGGCGCTACTACGACACCATTTACACCGAGCGTTTCATGGGCTTGCCACAGGATAACCCTTCGGGTTATGATGACAACTCGCCCACAAGCCATGTGGATGGGCTCGAGGGCAAACTGCTACTGGTTCATGGCTCGGCCGACGACAATGTGCATGTACAGAACACGTTCGATTTGGCCGACAGGCTGATAAAGGCAGGGAAGCAGTTCGACATGATGATTTACCCCGACAAAAACCATAGCATATACGGAGGCAACACCCGTATTCAGCTTTACAACCTCCTAACCAACTATGTGAAGGAGAATTTGTAATCGTAACGAATGGCTTTGCACGGCTAAATTTTTAAGAAAAGATTCGTTTTTCTAAAATAGCCATTGGTTTGCCAATTCAAAATTTTATTACCTTTGTCGGGCAAAAAAATACCCCGCTATTCACAACCGCAAGCGGGTGATTGATTGTTAAGATTGTTATTTGAAGATTGTTTCGGATATTCAAGGCCCAGATGGCGGAATTGGTAGACGCGCTAGTTTCAGGGACTAGTGTCAGCAATGATGTGCAGGTTCGAGTCCTGTTCTGGGCACAGCTCCGAAACAGTTAAAAACCAGAGTCTTGCCCAGGTGGTGGAATTGGTAGACACACCAGCTTGAGGGGCTGGCGCCCGTTTAGGGTGTGCAAGTTCGAGTCTTGTCCTGGGCACTAAAAAATCCTTTGCGTGCAAGCATGCAAAGGATTTTTTTATTCCCTTAAGTTAAACCCTTCATAAAAGATACAACTCCCAGATATTCTTAAAAAATTTTGTGCACTTCAATTCGAGGGTTGCTAAATTCTTTTTTCTGTAAGGTATTTCCAAAACCTTTTGGGCATAAAGTTGCGCTGCAAGGTGGGGTTTAAACGCTCCGAAATGGCTATGGAGCGGAAATACTCCCGCCACATCTCGCGGTAATCATCCTCGTTTTCATGCTCCATTTCCACGCTCAGCTTCCCGCTATCCCGTGAAAAAGCCGGTGCGTTGATGGTTATTTGCTCAACCCTTTTGCCGTGATAGTGAAATCCGTAATCCCTCAAGGTGTCGTAAATAGCCCATTGCTGATCGGCAAAGCGATGTTTGAAATGTCCCACTGCCAAGGGCAGCACATCGTATTTCGGGGCAAAGGGAGCAAAGTATATCCCATCGGCCGACCTTTCGAAACGGATGAACATCAGCACCCTTTGTACTTCGCGAAGCACCCTGCGGTCGAGCTTGTGAATCTGTAGTACGAACGAATTGCCCAGGTCGGCCATGATGGGCCTTTTCTGAAAGAAGAGTTCGCGTGCATATTGCAGGATGAGTATTTCAACATTGTCGCTTTGCGACAGAAAGGCATGGAGGAGCTGCTCGCAGGTGGTTTTTCCGCCGTAGCGCTCAATGCCATTCAGCACCCTTTGGGCCATCACATCGTCGGTTTCAACGGTGTGGGTGGTGGCAAAAAGCAATCGTTGCCCCTGAGGACGGAGGATGACATCGGGATATTCCTTGCGCCGGAAAGCGTGGAATATGGCCGTGAGCAACCCTGCAAAAGTGCCATCGTAGAGGTACTCAAGCATTTGCCTGTTTAACCTGGTTGTATTGTATCCTACCATAGGCTCAGCTGATGGGCGTTGGGAAGTGATTGCTTGCGCAAATCCATGGTTAGCATCGAACGTACCCTTTCGGGTTGAAGTTCCTGAATGGTTGCGGTGGGTAGTTCGTGGCAGGTGATGAAATACTGAGCCCTTTTCATCACCACGCCGATTTTGCGCAGGTGATGCGAATTTAGCTTTCTGAACCTTCTGGCAGCCAGTATCATCTTGGCACTTTTTGGGCCAACTCCAGGTATGCGCAGCAGCATGTGGTGATCGGCGCTATTCACATCAATGGGAAAAATATGAGGGTTCCTGAGGGCATAAGACAGTTTGGGGTCAACGCTCAAATCCAAATCGGGATGGGCATCGTTCACAATCTCATCCACGCTGAAATGGTAGAAACGCATCAGCCAATCGGACTGGTAAAGCCGGTTTTCGCGTTTCAGCGGTGGCGCTGTAATGGCTGGCAACCTGCTGTCGTACAGGTTTGTGGGGTTGTATCCGGAGTAGTAAACGCGTTTCAGGTTTTGCGTGGCATACAGGTTCCCGGCAAGCGAGAGTATTTGTCTGTCGCTATCGGGGGTTGCGCCAATGATAAGCTGTGTGCTTTGCCCTGCAGGGGCAAAAAGGGGCGTATGCCTATATATCCTGCGCTCTTCCTTGTATTGCACTATGCCCTCTTTGATAAGCGACATGGGCGACAGAACGCTGGGGTAGTCCTTCTCGGGAGCCAGCATTTTCAGGTTACCTTCACTGGGAATCTCAATGTTGACGCTGAGCCTGTCGGCATAGAGGGCTGCTTCCTTCACCAGCCTGCTGCTGGCCCCCGGGATGGTTTTCAGGTGTATGTATCCGTTGAATCGGTGTATTTGCCTTAATTCGCGGGCCACGCGTACCAATCGCTCCATGGTAAAATCGGGATTGTTGATTACTCCCGAGCTGAGGAAAAGTCCTTCAATGTAATTCCGGCGATAAAAACCAATGGTAAGGTCAACCAGCTCTTTCACCGTGAAAGTGGTACGCTGAATGTCGTTGGAGCGGCGATTTACGCAGTAGGCACAGTCGTAAATGCAGTGGTTGGAGTATAGGATTTTCAGCAGAGAAATGCACCTGCCATCGTCGGCAAAACTATGGCATATCCCTGCCTTTGCAGCACTCCCAATGCCTCCGGGTTGATTGGCCCTGTCGCTACCGCTCGATGAGCACGACACGTCGTACTTGGCTGCTGCCGCAAGTATGCGGATTTTTTCCTGAAGGTTCATCGTTAACCCCCTTGGCTATTGCGGCAACCTCCTTTTCAGCTCTTTTACCTCGGTTTGTAAATCGCGCAAGGCGAAGAGCAGTTGGTCGTGTTCAATATTACCCGAGGGCAGGAATGGGCTGATGAACAGCGAGAATTGCCAAATTTCCCTTACATTGGTTACCCTCACGGCGTAGGGTTTGTAAATTGGATTTAGCGATGAAAGCCTTAGCATGCCCATCTGCTCAATCATATTTTCCACAATCTTAAAGGTCAAGCCATCGTCGAGGGTGAGGACAACCGCTGCCGTACCATTTTTTATGGTTGTCCAGTCGTCGAGATACTCGGCGGTAATCCACGATCCGGGGGGAATGGGCAGCATGGAGTCGCCCACAATCTGGAAAGTTCTGTACTTTCTGCCGGGATTCAGGAAAGGTAGCCGGAATATGGGCAGCTGCTCAATGTACTCAGGGTCGGCAAAGCCACTCAAATAGCCTGCCTGTGCTTTGGCTTCCACCAGTTCGATGTTATCAATATTGTCGTCGCCAACGGTGGTGGCCACCACCCTCAGGTTGCGGCCTTTTACAAAGGCATCGGTGCCATCCATTACGCTTTTCAGCCGGCCGGAAGTGAGCGATGACAAATCGATGCGAAGCATGGAGTCGAGAGCAATGCCAAAATAGTCGGCAAACCGGACCACGATGTCGAGGGGAGGATCGGCCAATCGGTTTTCGTAGTTATTTACCGTGGAACGATTAAGGTTAACCTGCTCGGCCAATTCAGCCTGGGTTAGCCCCATTTTCCCCCTTAAAAATTTGAGGTTTGAATGAACAAACATAAGTATAGGATTAAAATTAAATCAAAATAATGTCTAAATAATAGACAAATATATTGCTTATGTTATACCAATGCAACTTTTTTTCAAATTATTTTGATTATCGATTGGGAGTTGAATAGGTATATCACCAATCATCCCGAATATGAGATAGCCTATCGAATCATCTTCTTATTCGATGTGAATTTTACCCTTGGTGCAATGGTTCCTTGGCTTGCGGTAATATACAAAGCAGTCACTACTGCCCAAAACCAAGGGGGATGGCAAGATACCTTAGACTACAGCGGTTTGGTTTTCTCCTTAAGCCACGCCCTTTGCTCCTCCTCAAGAAATGGCGAAATTCTGTCGTACACCATTTTGTGGTAATCATTTAGCCAATCTTTCTCATCGGCTGTAAGCATTTCAACGGCTATGGGCTTGGTATCGATGGGGCAGAGGGTGAGCGTTTCGAAACCGTAAAACTTTCCAAACTCTGTATCCATCTCCTGTTGGCATGCAATAAGGTTCTCAATGCGAATACCATACTTCCCGGCCCGGTATATGCCCGGCTCGTTGGATTGAATCATTCCGGGCTCGAGGGTTACGGGGTTCTCGTTGGGGCGGATGGACTGCGGCCCTTCGTGCACATTGAGGAAGGCACCCACACCATGACCCGTTCCATGCCCGTAGTTGATGCCGTTGCGCCACATGGCACTACGTGCCAACACATCGAGTTGACTTCCACGGGTGCCTGCAGGAAATTTGACCATGGAAAGCTGTACCATGCCCTTCAGGACAAGGGTGTAGTCCGTCTTTTCGGCCTTGGTGGGTTTCCCCAGGTGTATGGTTCGGGTGATGTCCGTGGTCCCCTGATGGTATTGTCCACCCGAATCGACCAGCAGAAAGCCTTTGGCTTTGATTTCGGCGGCACTGTCGGGGGTTGCGCTGTAGTGCACAATGGCGCCGTTACCGGCGTAGCCGGCTATGGTATTAAAGCTTTCGCTCACAAAACCTTTCTGTTTTTTTCGGTATTCCAGCAATTTCTCAGCAATTGTTATTTCGGTAATGGTCTCTTTGCCAATGGTTTTGTCCAGCCAAAAAAGGAATTGGCACATGGCTACACCATCGGATACCATGCTCTGTCTGATGTTTTCCAGCTCAACGGCATTCTTCACGGCTTTAAGCATGGTTGGAATTCTGATGGTTGCTTTAATGGTAGCCTTTTTAGGTATGAGGGTTGCCAACCTGTGGTTAATCCTGCTTTCGTCTAAGGCAATGATGGCATTGCCGTTGAGATTTCGGATAATTTTTTCTATCCTGTTGTATTTCATTACCTTAACGCCCTCAACGAAAAGTTTCTGCTTCAACGTTTTGCTCACCTTATCGGGGCTAATGAAAAGGATGGCCTCGTCCATGGTGATAAATCCGTAGGAAAGTACCACGGGGTTGTAATCCACATCGCTTCCCCTGATGTTGAAAGTCCATGCCACATCATCCAGCGTGGAGATAATGCAGGTATTGGCCTTTAAATCTTTAAGTTTTCCCCGGATATCGGCAATCTTTTCCCTCACTGATTTACCTGTGTACACAAGCTTGTGCTCAAAGGCTTTGCCCAAAGGGATGGAAGGGCGGTTGGCCCAAATGATCTTCATCATATCCACATCGCTATTCACCCTAAGTCCATAGTCAGACAACGTTGATTTTAAGGTCTTTGCCTGAGCATGTGAGAAAAGGCGGCCATCGAAAGCCACCAGATCATTTTTTGATAAGCGGTCTGCCAACCATGATTCCATGGAGGGTGTATCGGGCAATCCCATTTTACAAAGGTCTATTCCGCTGCCCTCCAGCTCCTTTTCAGCCTGAAGGAAGTAGCGGGAATCGGTCCAAAGGGCCGATTTTTTTAAGGTTACCACAAGGGTTCCTGCCGAACCAGTGAACCCCGATAGCCAGGCTCTGGATTTCCAGTGTTCGGGGAGATATTCGCTTAGGTGCGGATCGCTGCTGGGTACGATGTATGCCTTAATCCCGTTCTCGGCCATCTGGCGCCTTAATAATGTCAATTTTTTTAAGCTGTTCATATCTGTTGGAATTATCCGATAGAAGCAAATGTACTAATTAATTGAGATCAAACACCTCATGTTCGCTAATTATTAGCTTGTAGGGCAATTAGACAAGGAGAAGGCCTGAAGGCTGGTCACGATAAAGTGAATATTTTTTTATCGGTTTTCTCAATATAATGTATAACTTTGCTGATTGAATCTCATTTCAAAGAACTACATACCGGGTAGCCATGAATATCCTAAAGATTTCAAAAAGCCGTGCACGTGATTATCTGGCAGAGAAATTGGCAAGTAACGTATTGAATGCTAATTTGGAAGACCTTGTTACCGTGTTGAGGTACAATTCAATTGGCGGTTTTGAGCAGTTGGATGATTTTGACCTGTTTGAGAATTTGGTGGCGGCATTCCCCGAGTTGGAACTGGTTTTTTTGGTTGAAAGCAACGAGAACTACCTTAATATTTCGGTAAAACCGCTGTATATACACGATGAAGAGGCAATTCTTATCGATATCCGTAAGTTGATTCAGATAATTGGATAGCCGCTTTCACTTTTCAGAACATTATCAATGCAGATTTATGGTTAAAAAGTTTTTAGCCTCGCCCATGCTGACGGCTGCACTTATCATTGCCTTTGGCGTATCGTGTGCCCTGGCCACTTTCATTGAGAACGATTTCGGCACTGCTGCCGCTAGAACTCTTATTTACAATGCACGCTGGTTTGAGGCGATAATGCTCCTGCTGGCCATCAACTTTCTGGTTTCGGCATTTGCACGAAAGCTTTACCGCAAAGAGAAATTTTCCGTTTTCCTCTTTCACCTCAGTTTTGTGATCATAATGCTTGGGGCAGCCATCACACGTTATACCGGTCATGAGGGTTCAATGCACATCCGCGAGGGAGAGACATCCAGTAGCTTTGCCTCAATCCAAAACTGGCTGAAAGTTGAAGCAGCAGGTGCGATGGTTGACGAAAGGGAGGTGAATTTTACCTCCGTTTCGCGCAACAGGTATCGAAAAAACTTTGCCATCAATGGCAAGGAGTGTAGGGTTGAACTTGCCCATTTCATTCCTCATGCCGTGGAGACAGTGGTTGAACACCCTGCAGGTTACCCCGTGGTATCGTTGCAGTTGAAAGATGGCGATGGCATTACTGTGGCAAATGTACATCCCGGTCTTGCAAACAAATCCCGTAGGTTATCCATAGGCTTTGCCGGTACCGGGAATCACGATGTGACCCTCTCCTTATCCGATTCCGGATTGTTTGCCCTTTCGTTATATCCGTTGACTAGAGAGGATATGGTAGCCGGAGAAGCCAGGGGAATCCCTGCCGGAACCCCTTTTCAGTTAGACAAACAGGTTTCGTACCGCATAGGCAACCTGCTTTTTGCCTTTAGGAACTTTTGGCCCAAAGGAAAGGTGATGATGGCTTACTCCGATGATCCGTCCGTTCATGCGGCCGATGCGTTGCACCTGATGGTCAGCGTGGATAATCAGACAGAAGAGGTATTTGTACCCAACTCAGAACCTGAGAATGGCGCCGTGAAACAAAAGGTTAATGGCATTGATTTCAGTTTTAAGTACTCGCCAAAGATTATCGAAATTCCCTTTGGCATAAGGCTAAACGAATTTGTGCTGGAACGGTATCCGGGATCGCAGAGCCCGTCATCCTTCGTATCGAACGTTGAAGTGATTGACCAACGGTTGAAAAGCGAATTGCCCTTTAGCATTTACATGAATAACATTTTGAGCTACGGAGGGTACAGGTTTTACCAAAGTTCGTACGATTCGGATGAACGGGGAACCTACCTGTCGGTGAATAAGGATTTTTGGGGAACTGCCGTTTCTTATTTCGGGTATCTGTTGCTGGTTGTGGGAATACTTTGGTCCCTTGTGGCTCCCAATACAAGGTTTCGTCAATTGCTGACTAAATCGGCGGCAACGGCCATGGTGTTGTTAGCCATGTTTTTGGCTCCTTCTGCTTTTGCACAAATGCCATCATCTCCTGATGCATCGCTGGCCGATAGGTTTGGCCAACTGGTGGTGCAGGATAAGGGGGGCAGGATGAAGCCCATGAGCACCCTTACGGGTGAAGTGTTGAGGAAACTCAACGGAACCAACAGGTTCCATGGGCAATCGCCCGGTCAGGTGTATCTGAGCATAAGCGCATTCCCCGATCGCTGGCAGTACGTTCCGCTGATTAAAATAAAAAGCAGGGAACTGCAATTGTTCCTCGGTGTGCAGGGACGAATGGCTTGTTTTGTTGATTTTTTTGACCATGAGCATGGGTCAACATACAAGTTGGGGCAACTGGTTCAGGATGCCTATGCGCTAAAGCCCCAACAGCGAACAAGTTTACAAAAGGATGCCATTAGGGTTGACGAAAAGGTTAATATTTTCTACATGATATCATCGGGGCAGATGGTGAGGCTCTTCCCTGTTCCCCATAAACCCCATGAGCCGTGGTTGACCTTGGCCGAAGCCATGGGTAATGCTGACTCATCGCAGGTAAAGGTTATTGCCAATAGCTTTGCTGAAATGCTGTACGCTGTGCGTGCGCACAGCCAGAGCGATTCGTTGGATAATGCCTTTAAATCCATTGAGTCGGTTATAGACTACCAGCGCCAATATGGCTCATCGGTAATGCCAACAAGTGGTAGGATAAAAACAGAAAATCTGGCGAACAGGCTGCTTATTTTCGAAAGGCTAATCCCATTCTACGGCTTGGCAGGATTGGTGCTTCTGATTTTGGTATTCGTTCAGCTGGTAAGTAGCAGGGTTTCGGGGAACTGGCTCTATTCCGTTCTCTACATTCTTTTGGCCGTAGGCTTTGCTGTCCACACCATTGCCATTGGCATGCGTTGGTACATAGCGGGAAGAGTTCCCCTGAGCAATGCATACGAAACCATGATTTACATTGCCTGGGCAACGATGCTTGCAGGATTCATTTTCTCAAGGATGACTAAGGTTGTTGTTCCGGCAACGGCCTTAATCAGTACGCTTACGCTCTTCGTTGCCCACCTGTCGTGGATGGACCCTGAAATATCCAACCTTGTTCCTGTACTGAAATCGCACTGGCTGACCATTCATGTTGCCGTCGTTACGGCAAGCTATGGATTCTTTGGCTTGGGGGCCATGTTGGGCCTGTTTAACCTGGTGCTGTTTGCGCTGAAAAACGAGAAGAATCGAAATGTAATTGACAAGCAGATAGATAGAATAACCGATATCAATGAAATAAACCTTACCCTGGGGTTATACCTGCTTACCATTGGTTCGTTTTTGGGAGCTGTTTGGGCAAACGAGTCGTGGGGAAGATACTGGGGATGGGATCCCAAGGAAACATGGGCATTGATAACCATTCTGGTTTACACGTTTGTTGTTCACATGCGGTTGATTCCGGCATTTAAGACGCCATTCAGCTTCAATTTTGCTTCGCTAATAGCCATTGGTTCAGTGCTAATGACCTATTTCGGCGTAAATTACTACCTGTCGGGGTTACACAGCTATGCCGGAGGAGATTCTGCACCCGTACCTACATGGCTTTTCATCGTTGTTGGCCTTATCCTGTCGTTTTCTTTCTTTGCATGGTATAATAACAGGTTGGTCGATGGATACCAAAATTCGGTGGAAAAAGAGAATTGATACGCTATGGAAAATTTTGATTTTGTCAATCCGGTTAGAATCCTTTTCGGAAAGGGGAAAATTGCCGAATTAGGCAATGAGATTCCCAAAGATGCCACAGTAATGATGACTTACGGAGGGGGGAGTATAAAGTGCAATGGCATATACGACCAGGTGATGGCAAACTTAAAGGGATTTAATGTGTTGGAATTTGGCGGCATTGAGCCCAATCCAAAATACGAAACGCTGATGAAAGCGGTGGAGTTGTGCCGCAGGCACAGGGTCAATTTTCTGCTGGCAGTGGGCGGAGGATCGGTGCTTGATGGGGCTAAGTTTATTGCTGCTGCTACTCACTACGAGGGCGATCCCTGGCAAATGGTGGTGTGTGGAAGGGCTGAAGCGATTGAGAAGGCCATTCCGTTGGGTGCGGTGCTTACGCTGGCTGCAACCGGCTCGGAGATGAACTCGGGAGGTGTCATTAGTCGCTTGTCCACGCAGGAGAAGTATGCCTTTGGCAGCCCATTGCTCTTCCCCAGGTTCTCCATTTTAGACCCTACCTATACTTACTCTTTGCCTGCCAAACAGGTAGCCAATGGGATTGTGGATGCATTTGTACATGTAACCGAGCAGTACCTGACATACCCCACACAGTCGCTGGTGCAAGACCGATGGGCCGAGGGGATATTACAAACCCTGATAGAAATTGGTCCGCAGGCAATGAGCGAACCCGAAAACTACGATGTCCGGGCAAATTTGATGTGGAGTTGTACCATGGCCTTAAACGGCATTATTGCCGTTGGGGTACCCACCGACTGGGCAACCCATCTGATTGGCCATGAACTCACTGCTCTGTTTGGACTGGCTCATGGGGTAACGCTGGCCATTGTCCTTCCCCGCTTGCTGATGGAAACACGTAGTGAGAAAAAATTAAAGCTGTTGCAGTATGCTACACGTGTATGGGGCATTTCCGGGGGATCCGAGGATAATAGGATAGGGCAAGCCATAGAGTTAACCGAGAACTTTTTCCGTGAATTGGGCATAAAGACGCGTTTTTCGGAACACGGAATTGGCGAAGAACAATTGCTGCCAATTGTGCAACGTTTTGCATCGCGGAGGTGGAAGATTGGCGAAAACAGGAGTCTCGATGCAGAAAAAATACGAAAAATTCTCATCCAATCGATTTAATAAACCCGGTGATAGCAATGAAAACCGACTTAAACAAAAACGCTACCCTCTACTTCCTCTTGTTGCTATTGATATCCATTGGAGTTTTTAGCTTAATCCTTGTTTACAACCGGAATCTTTACGAGGCGATTACGTATGAGGATCGCTTTGTCGAGTACCTTGGTTTCATTTTCCTTTTGGTGGCAGGGTTCTACGTGCTACGAAGCAGTATCCTTGGATTAAGGAAAAACGTTAGGACACAGGGGATGAATTCATTCCTGCTTATCGTTGGGATAGTGTTCGTGATTGCGGCTTTCGAGGAGATTAGCTGGGGACAAAGGATTTTCGGTTTTGGCACTCCCGAAAGGTTGATGGAAATTAATAGGCAACAGGAATTCAATTTTCACAATATCGATAAGAAGTTTTTCGATAGGGTTCTTGATAGGGCAAATATTCTATTCGTATTGTTTTCCACGGTTATGCTCATTTTGAAAAAGGATCATTTGCTTGGCATAAAACTTCCCGATGTTCACCTGACACTCGCCTTTGCCATAATCCCTTTTTATCATCAGTACAATGAGGTTTCATTAGATTTTTACCATATTCTCTATCTCCCGATTGCTATTATCGCTGTCCGTGCCGCAATGCAAAAAAAACGGGGGGAGGTGGTTGCCGCCACGATTACCATACTGATGACATTTGTGCTGCTTTGGCTGCATAGGAAGTACAATCATCATTTTCCGCTGCATAACAATAGCGCCAACGAGATTAAAGAGACCCTCTTTTCGCTGGTGTGTGCATACTATGCATTTGTGATTTTCAGGGATACCAAAGCCTTAACCGAAGGTCAAAGTCAGTAACGGTTGGACTAAAGAGGCTAATATGTTGTGGAAGACCTCTTTTCGTACCACAAAGACTTACAGCGATATTAAATATTCGTGAAGAACCAGTGGATGGCAATGCTTGGGGTCTTTGGCTGCGTAAACCAGCGTTATTTTTTCCTCCTTACCCAAACGTTGTAAAAACTCGTTTCCAAAGCCGTTGGCTTTGAGCTCCTGCATATACTTTGCCGAGAACTCGTCCCATCGGGCCGGATCGTGTCCAAACCATTTGCGCAGCTCGGTGGATGGGGCTAAATCTTTATTCCACTCGTCAATTTGTGCCGCTTCTTTCGATATGCCTCTGGGCCACAACCTGTCAACCAGTACCCTGTACCCATCGTATGGTGAGGATTCTTCATATACCCGTTTTATGGCAATTTCAGGCATGGTGATATGGAGTTTACTTTGCATTTGTTTAGCAGTAAAACAGATAAGTCGGCCAATTGTTGAGAGTCAACCGCACTTTTTGCCCCTTTTCCGCTCTCTTTTTGGCGTAGTTCTTCCCCCGACCAGGGTGTTTCGCCCGATACCATCTTTGGTCGCCCAAAGGGCGATTTGAAGATGCTATTTTAAGGCAACGAATAGGCTGATTTCGGGCTTTTTTCCCAAACTCCTGTCGTCGTGAAGTTCAAAGTCATTCAGCATTTCGGAGGCCCGGTATCCCGATTGCGGGAGCCATTGGGTGTAGATATACCGCTTCATCCGCCCCATGGTTACTCCCCATGCAATCCTGCTTTTGGGTTTAATGGTGAATACGGCGTAGGTAATGGCCGGTATTTCGTAGTAGCTGAAACCTTCCGGTATCATGTCGCATTGTGTTACCACATCGCCAACGATGTACTTAAACGTCTGCGCTCCCTCATCGTAATCCTTGCTGATGAACACCCTTTCCCAGGGGTGTTTAAGGTTGGGGATGGGGTTTTGACTTTTGGCCTCGTTGAAAATGGCAGCTGCGCGGCCAACATCCTTATATATCTCCCTATCGCTGGTATTGATTTCTATCCCAATGACATGCATTGGTTCGGCAAACGTTACGATGGTTGGATTGGTTTTGTCGATACTGCCAATATGCATGGCGTAAAGCGCAACGGCCAACACAATCAAAGCGCATACAGCGATTACGATTGGCTTTATCATGGCTATTCTATTGTTTTGCCGGATATTCCCGGCACGGCATTGACATTTTGTTTGAGAATAGTCAATGGCAATATCCAATTTACTGTTCGACAACCGGTATGAGGAACGAGGCAACGTACAGGTTGGTATCGGTTCTCAACGAGTGCATAACCCCTGCGGGCACAATGAATGCCTTTCCGTGGGTTAGCTCCACTTCCCTGTCTTCGAAAACACCGTATCCGCTTCCTGCAATACAGTAAAAAACCTCATCGTTCTTGCCATGCTTGTGCAGTGGCACCTTTTTGTTAGCATCGATGTGGTAAACGTTTTTTACAATGGCATTCTTTACCGCTTCTAAATCCATAATTCTTAACTGTTTGGTACTGACGTCTATAATGTTTGCTCTATGGTCGTGGGGTTTACCTGCAGCACGGCGCGGCACCACGGGAATTTCTTTTTCATCAGGGTAAAACCGGCACCCGATGTTGAAAAGTTTGCCGTTCCCTTAATCAGGAAGCCGGTTCCCTTTGAGTGGAATCCCTGTACCTCACGACTTCCCATTGTAACAAGCACCCGGCTGTTTTGGGCAATATTGGCCTCAGTAACCTTCATCCCGCCGGCGGGGATAAGCAAATGCCCTTGTTCCGTTACGCTGATATAGCTGTTCCAGGTGTTCACCACATGGGGACCTTCATTGCCCTGAGTAACAATGGCAACAACCCCCTCGTGTTTAATCACTTCGTGTAATTTTTCGGGTATTTCCATAGTAAAAACTCCAATGGTTTATTAGCCTAACAAATCAGAAAAACTTTGACTTATATACTGATCCGTTTATGTTTGATTAAGGGTAACCTACCCCCTCATTTGCCCGGTAAAAGTATTGATTTTTTCAATCGATTCTAAAAAGAAATAGGAATTGGGTTAACCTGCTGAACATGTTCTATGGCCTTGCTCTCGCTTCATATATATTTCAAAAACTTTCAATTGCCCATTTACTATTTGAAAATAATCAATAACTTGCATAACTTTAGATAATAAAGTTATACATATACGACAATCGGGTGGTGGATAAGAATAGCTTTTGTTGATAAATAAGCGAGTTAGTGGCAATACATAGACCAACAAACAGAATAAATCATGATAGGTAAAATTGAAAAAGTTCCATTAAGAAACATTTGGAAACATGAAGCAAAGGACTTTACCACTTGGCTTCAAAACAACATTGACGTTTTAACTCAAGTTTTAGACTTCCAAATATCAAATGTAGAGCGCGAGCAATCGACAGGTAATTTTAATGTAGACCTTGTTGCAGAAGATGAGAACGGCAATCCAGTGATCATTGAAAACCAATTGGAAAAAAGTAATCACGACCATCTTGGTAAAGTAATTACGTATTTAGCATCTATTGGTGCTGGTAAAGCAATCTGGATTGTTTCCGAACCTAGACAAGAACACGTAAAGGCAATTTCTTGGCTAAACGAATCGACTGCTGCTGAATTTTATCTGTTCAAAATCGAAGGAATTAAAATTGGCAATTCTGACCCTGCACCTTTATTGACATTAATTGTCGGCCCAAGTGAAGAAGTTAGAGGAGCTGGTGTGACAAAAAAGGAATATGCTGAAAGACATCATTACAGAAAAAGATTTTGGACTTATCTTCTGGACAGAGCAAAGAGTAAAACCAAACTACATGCAAATATTTCTCCAAACATTTATAGTTGGGTTGGAACAAGTGCTGGTATTGGAGGAGTTGGATACAATTATGTTATAGGACAGCATGACGCTAAAGTGGAACTTTACATTGACAAGGACAAGGAAGATGGCAAAGAAAATAAAGAATTATTTGATCGGCTGCAGAAAAACAAGGATAAAATTGAAGCGAGTTTTGGTAGCAATCTTTCTTGGGAGCGACTTGACAACAAGAGAGCATCTCGTATCGCAAAACATTTCAATGACATTGGTTACAAAGACGAAAATAAGTGGGAAGAACTTGCAGACGCTATGATTGACAATATGATTAAACTAGAAAAAGCCTTATCACCGTTCTTGAAATAAAATTTACTGGCACTAACACGGGTTTTGCGTCAGGCGGGGGTGACGTGCAATTTTGAAGTTTTGTTGCCCGCACCAGCGTTCGTCTCGTGTTGACAGGACTTCGTCCCGCCAACCCGCCCGAACGCAAAGCCCGAAAACGTTATAGCCAATGCTACAAGACAGACAACAATGAAAAAATATAAAATAGATATCTATACTCTGACCGAAAGTGGGAATCATTTAAGTGACCAAATTTATTTCGGAAGTATAGTGTTTGAAACAAATAATACAACAAGTTGGGTTTTTGACTTCTTGCACCACGCAGGCGGGCAAATGGCTATAGAAGGAATTGAGATTAAGACTTACGAGTTTGAAGAATATACTTTAATTTCTTTGACCGACTTTTTCCGTGACGGAGACTTTTACATAGACTTGATTTATGGTAGCAAAAACTTAAACGTAACTAACAATTTATTTCTTGATAAGCAATTTTCAGTTGACAATGAACCTGAATACTTAATTATAGGGGGCGATGCTGTAGCAGAGCAATATACGGAAAGTGATTTTGACTTTTTGAAGGAGTATAAACAAACAGTTATAAAATCTGAATACCTATATGAATGGGGTGCAACTGGCTTTTGGGAAAACTACATAATTGGGGTCGCTTCGAGTCTTTCTGTTCTCATAATTGACAAATTAGTTTCATTTGGTTTTCCAATTGACAGTATTAAAAGATTTAAATTGCCTTCAAAAATCAGAGAATATCTTGCAAGTGATACAATATTAATCCTAAGACCTTATTCCTAGAAAGCTATAGAAAAGAAGAAGAATTAATTAAAGTAAGTTTCAGAAATATTGCTTACCGTTTTCACTTGACAATCAAAGAAGGAGAACTCATAGAATTAATTACAGAAAAACTCGACAAACTTGTATAAAGAAAAGAATCACTGGCTATAACAGCGGCTTTCCCCGACCCGTTAGGACAGGCGGTGGCGACTTGCACGTTTGACAGAATTGTGTATCTTTGGTAGGTAGTTGGCTCGCAGGGTGTGTGCTGGGTACTCCACCGCCCGCCCCGCTGCTCTTTCGTTGGGGCTTAACCTCGAAAACGTTATGCGCAAGTAACTGGGCAACCTAACGACAAATGAAGTTTGAAAACCAATGATGACTACGAATAAATAACACTTCTAAACCCTTCTGCAAAAACCGAAATCTATATTCAACTCGACAGAAAAGCCGATAGCCGATGATCAATGGAGGCAAAATAATAAGCTTAAAATAATTGTTGTTCTGTAAAAAAATCGCAACTTTATCAAAACTTTGAAAAATGTAAAGTTTTGATAAAGTTAAATGTATTCAATTAAATATCAAATAAATATGAGTATTCTAATCAATAGAAGTAATTACATAGAACAATTAGAAAAGTTGAAAGACGAGCATATTATTAAAGTTGTTACAGGATTGAGGCGTTCGGGCAAATCCACTTTATTTGAAATTTTTGCCGGGCAAATTATTTATTCAGGAGTATCAGCCAAGAGAGTGCAGCAATATAATTTTGAAAAACCAATTTTTCCCGAAGAATATACTTGGCGTGATGTGTACAAAGATATTTTAGCAAAAACAGACAAGGAAAATATGAATTATATTTTTCTTGACGAGCCACAGCAGATTCCTGAATTTGAACGACTTATTGACGCTCTCTTTGTTGAACGATTTGTTGATTTGTATGTAACAGGTTCAAATGCCTATTTTTTGTCGGGAGATCTTGCGACTTTACTTTCAGGTCGCTATATAACCATACATATTTTGCCGTTTTCTTTTGCTGAATTTTCTGAAAGTCAAAAAGAGTCAAGGCTAAGCAAATACGAGTTGTTCAATAATTATCTTTATGAAACTTCGTTACCACAAGGCGTTTTGTTGCGAAATCAAGGTGCTGATATTCAAAATAAGTATATTCAAGATGTCTATAACACCATTGTAGAAAGAGATATTAGGCAACGATATAACATTCAAAATATTAGGAGTTTTGATAATCTTACAAAATTTCTGATGAATGCAATCGGTAGTACAGTATCGCCAAGCAATATCTCAAAGGCAATGAAACAAGACCGTCAGGATATTCACCACAATACCGTTGAAAAATATATTGAATATTTGGTGAATTCTTTCGTCTTTTATCAAGTAAATCGTTTTGACATTAGAGGCAAACAGCAACTAGCAACACAAGAAAAATACTACTTGGTGGATATTGGCTTTAGGAATTTAAAACTCGGCAAATTTCAATATCAGGATTTGGGACATATTCTTGAAAACATTGTGTACCTGGAGCTAAACAGACGAGGTTATTCTATTTGGGTTGGAAAAATTAGAGAATACGAAGTGGATTTTATTGTAAAAAACGCCCAAAACAGGTTTGAGTACTATCAGGTAACTTGGTCAATGTCTGATCCGAAAACGGCAGAACGAGAAATAAGACCTTTGAAAGCCATTGACAACAATTACCCAAAATACATTATTTCAACCGATATAATAAGTTCAGAAATTGAAGGGATTGAACATATCAATATCGTAGATTGGCTATTAAAAAAGGAATAACATCGCCCCCCTGCCCTGGACAGCAGCTTTCCCCGACATTGAGATGGCGGGATCGGGCGGTAGAGAGTTAAGTTGTAGGTACGTTATCCGCAATAAAAACATATCAAAGTTGACAAACCATCTCATTTATTTTTATCTTTGAAGTATGGGAAATCGTGAGAAAGACATACTAAAGAGAATAAAGGAAATAGTACGAGGGAAAGACCCTTCGGCTAAAATTTATATTTATGGCTCAAGAGCGAGAGGAACAGCCAATAGTGAATCTGATTGGGATTTGCTCATCCTGTTGGACAGGGAGAAAATTTCATCTGACATTGAAAAGGAAATAGCCTACTCCCTGTATGACCTCGAATTTGAGATAGGTGAATTGATAAGCCCCATGCTATACACAGAAAAAGATTGGAATATCAAATATAGCGTTACCCCTTTTTATAAAAACGTAATGAAAGACAGCCGGTTACTATGACAGCCTACCAACGTGACGATTACATCAGGTATCGCATAGAACGAGCTAAAGAAACCTTAGTGGAGGTAGAAAAGCATATTGAGAATTGCTTCTGGAATACTGCAGTGAATCGGTTGTATTATGCCTGTTTTTATGCTGTAAGCGCACTGTTGCTTAAGAACAATATTGAAGTTTCGAGCCATTCAGGAGTTAGGCAGAAATTCGGACAGCTATTCGTTAAAACGGAAAAGTTTGACAAAGACTTAGCCAAACACTATGCTGACCTCTTTGAGAAAAGAAATAAAGGGGATTACAACGATTTTTTCGATTTCGATGAGGAAGCCGTTGCTAATCTCTACCCGTTATCCGTTGAATTCATTAATGCTATTGCGAAACTTTTAGATGATATCTAACTACGGGTAACAGAGGCTTGCCTCGACTTTGAGATGGCGGGATCGGGACGGGAGCCAAGCTGCGGACTGTTAAAATTTTATATACTATGAATCAAAGAACCTTTATTTATTTGCTGTTTTGCGCAGTAACTACTCTCATTTCTTTTGATTTTTATGCTGGAAATATAGGTAATAATCAGACTTTGATGAATTGTGGTGCTGCCCAAGGCGATGATCCAGAAACTTTTGAGGTTACTTTCAATATTATGATGGATGAAGTGTCACAATACTTCAATCCAGATATTGACGTAGTTTACATTACGGGAAGCATGCTGAATTGGGCAGTACCAGGCGAAGAACCAGAACTGCAAACCATGCACCGTGTCGGTGATTCGTTTACATTCACTCAAACATTTAATCTCGAAGTAGGAGAATACGAGTATAAATATTTTCTCAATGAAGGATGGAGCGGTGGAATATGGTATGGTGAGCCAAATTTCACAATAACTGTTGTGCAAGATATGAATGTTGATGATATTTGGAATATACCAGGGCAGCAGTGGGGTTTATCACTTATTCTTCTGGCTAACTCTGAAAATGCTGGGACAGTTACTGGCGAAGGTTCCTTTCTGTCCAACGCTATAGCACATATCTCTGCCACCCCTTTTGAAGGTTTTGATTTTGTCAAATGGACAAGAAATGATGATGAAGTTGTCAGTACTGATGCCGACTATCAATTCAATATGCCGAATAGCAATCTTACCCTGACTGCCCATTTTGATAATGGAAATTATGTGAATAAACCAGAAGAATTTCAGTTAAAAGTTTTCCCCAACCCCTCGCAGAACTATCTTATAATCAAATCTGCCAGTATAATTAGTAATATCAGTATTTCTGATATTGGTGGAAAAGTTTTTTTAGCCCAATGTCTTAATAATAATGAATTCCGCCTTGACCATAATTGGAATCCCGGAGTGTACATATTTACAATAGAAACTGCGAATGGAGTTTTCGTAACAAAGTTGTTGATACAATAGAATTTCTAATCAAGTTTTAAAAACAGGTGCCAGAATAGTTAAAATAAATAATAGTCAATCAGAGAGTGTATTAAGAAAAACCAAGAAGAGTTTTGTTCAAATCATATTAAATGGAGAAAAAACTGTTTAACCAAAATAAATCACATGTTACAATACGGGACATAACTAATTTGGGATAAATGAGCTGTGCTCATGTTCAAAGGCCGTAGGAATGGTCAAAGCAACTCGATGAAGTTTCTGCTCCGTACATCCAAACTAGCCTCACCCCCATCCGTTGGCTACAATCCCATGCCGACAACAACCTGCAAATTATTAGGGCTACAAAAGGGCAAAAACCACCTTGCCAAATGGCTCATCGGGAATTCTCCGATATTGGTTTTCCAGTTCATTACGGCCTAACGGACAAGAATTAAAGATTATTGAAAGAAATGGATAAATCCATTGACGAAAGATTATTGCACCACCATAACCCACGGTTTAAACAGGGCAATGGAAAATGGAAATGAACAAAGTGGCAAGGGCTGTTACATCATCAGAAGGAGCATTGCCATAAAAAAAAATTGTGATACGACGGAATATTTTTTTGTGATTTTTATTGACATCATGCAGTTAATTCATTACCTTTATTTGCGCGATGGAGTATTTTTTCCCTTTGTCTTGGTTCTTTGCATGTAGTATGTTCTTCATTTAATGGCAAGTAAATATTGAAGTAACCCTTTTGTATTACCTTTTTTTCATTTACTCCTCGCTCGTCCTATGTCTTCATACGTGAATTAATATTTTAAAACTCATATAACCATGAAACAAACAATTATTATTGCCGGAATGCTTTTGTTAGTTACTCTTAATGCAAAAGCTCAGGACTATGTCCCGTTCCCAACCGGAAATGTCAACTGGAATGTATTTTATGCCGGGACGTGTGAAGAAGCACCACCCGATAGCATACTCATTAGGTACGCAATACATGGTGATACTGTAATTAATGATATTCAGTATTTGAAACTTTGCATTGAAGAAGGTGATACCTTGAATCCAATCATTAGAGGAATTGGCGGATTGAGGGAAAACGATAAAAAAATTTATTACCTGGGAGAAACTATTTTCAGTTTATATTGTGAAGAGGAATTTTTGCTCTACGATTTCACAAAGCAGATTGGTGATACCATTAAACACGACCCTGAAGGTTTATTCTTTTCCGTTATCCTTGACATTGATTCAGTGTTGATTGGAGATGGCTATAGGAAAAGATACTCCATTGACAACCATTGGTTTTACCATAATCCTGATTACATCATTGAGGGGATTGGTAGCGTTGTCAATGGTTTACTGGGACATATATCGGACATCCCCACCTGTGGTACTCATTATTGGGAACATGTTTGCTTTAGGGAGAATGGCATCGTTAAGTACCTTAACCCGGCATTCGATGAGTGCTTCCCAAGCCATCTACTGTCCGGAGTAAAGCCACCGGCTTATGAACCAACTATTCAGTTGTATCCCAATCCGTTTAAAAATGAGATTGTGATTGTTAATCAGCATAACTGCAGTGATTTATTTTTTAAACTCATTGATATCAATGGGAAAACTGTAATTACCTCAAGCATAAAGGGCAATAAAGTTTCTGTCCCTGTGAATATCAGCACGGGAATTTACAATGCAGTGCTTATTGATGGCAGTGGAAAGATTTTGATTACCCAAAAAATGGTGAAGGAATAAAACAGCCGGAAATATCCAATCATTGATATTTTCAGGCAGCAGGGTGCTATTTGTTCTATATTGATTGACACGATGCGAAAGCCCCTGCAAAGGGGAAATGGCTTATCCCAATGAATGTTACATCAATGATAGTGGACTTGTGAATTTCATAATATGAGGATATTCAGATATTAACCTTGATTTTTTTAGTCTTTAACATCTTGAGTTTGTAACGATTTAACCATTAATACTGACAGCCATGAAAAAGTTAATTTTTACATTGTTTTTGTGTGGACTTTTAACCAATTTTCTTAAAAGCCAGGATTTCAGCCTACGTTTATTTGTAACTGATAGCGAGAATAGAAAAGATTCAATTCAATTTGGACTGAAAAATAATGCCACTCTGGGCGTCGATAGTCTTCTGGGCGAACAAGACATATATGGCCAACCGTGGGATTCGTTGGATATCAGAATTATTCACAGGGATATTGCTGAGCATCACTGTTTAAGAGCGTCATATTTTGATGACCCCCCTGAGAATATATATTTTGATTCCAATGCCGACTTTAAAATAGAATTTAGGCCGATAAGTGGTGCATTTGGGACGATAGGAATGAATTTTGAAATCCTTATTCATTCTTCAAACCCACCAATATTCATTACCACAGATTTTTCAGAAATATTTGGGAATATGTTGTATGAAGGTTATTCTTCAATACATTTATTGGATGATAATTGTGATGCCGTTATCACGGAGTATATCATATACGATGTGGATAATCCTAATGATACTCTGTTTACCTCGAATAGTACTTTGACTACCATAGCAGTACAATTTGAACACGAAGTAAGTGTTAAGTTAAATGCTGATAAGAAAATTATCGTTTGCCCAAATCCGGCGAAGGATGAAATAAAAGTAATTGCCGATATTCCGATAATCGTGAAGATGCACGATATTCACGGGAAGGAGTTGAAAGTTTCATATACCAATAGGATTAATACCTCTGATTTAATAAAAGGCTTTTACATTATTCATGTTTACAATCATAACGGCGAGTTATTGAAAGTTGACAAGATACTAATAGAATAAAAACGTATTTTAATTAGTGTCTATGCTATTCTGGCTTGAATTGCCTGAGAATTAGTTCGGTACTAATAAGATCTTTTTTCACGGTTAAATCAGGCATGGTGCTTTCATACTGGCCTCGTAACCACAGGCTAAGTCAATGTGTAGTAAAGAAAAGCGAACCTTTGCCAACGGGGAAAAGATGAAAAGGGCATTTGCCCTTTTTATTATACCTGTTCTTTACACATAATCCTGTTATTAACTGCGCTTCTGCCCCAGCCCTTGCGGTACACCATCCCGTTATTAAGATTAAGTTTTTTACTAAATTTGCCCTATGGGCGTTAACCTGTCAATGGATATCATGTACCTTCCGGGGGTTGGGCCGAAGCGGGCTGAACTTCTGCGTAAGGAGTTGAATATCCACACCCTGAACGACCTGCTTTACTACTTCCCTTTTAAGTATGTCGATCGCTCGAAGTTCTATACCATTGCCGAACTAAACCCTGATTTGCCCTATATCCAGATTATCGGGCAGGTAGTGAGTCTGCGAGAAGTGGGGGCCGGAAGGGCCAAACGGCTCACCGGCATCTTTTCCGACTCCACCGGATCCATTGAACTGGTTTGGTTCAAGGGCTTGAAATGGGTTGCGCGTAGCCTGAAGCCCAATGTGAAGTATGTGATTTACGGTAAGCCCACACTATTCGGAAACAAGATTAACATTGCGCACCCCGAGGTGGAGGAGTATATTCCCGGGCAGGAGAAGCAGAGCGCTGCCCTGCAGGCAGCATACAGCACCACCGAGAAGTTGAAGAACAGCTACATCTCCTCAAAAACTATTCTGAAGTTGCAGCAAACGCTGGCAGAGATGCTGAATGGGAATATCCCCGAAACCCTGCCCATGTACATTGTCGATAGGCTTAGGCTGATGACGCTGCCCGAGGCGTTGAAGAATATCCATTTTCCCACTTCAGCCACGGTGCTGAAGAAAGCACAGACGAGGCTCAAGTTTGAGGAGCTTTTTTACATACAGCTAAACTTGTTATTTAGGCGGAGCGAGAGGTTGGAAAAAAACAATGGCCATGTTTTCAAGGTGGTTGGCGATATTTTCAACCAATTCTATAGCCAAAAGTTGCCCTTCGAACTCACCGAAGCGCAGAAGCGTGTAATCCGTGAGATTCGTAAGGACATGGGATCGGGTAAGCAGATGAATCGCCTGTTGCAGGGCGATGTGGGTAGCGGGAAAACGTTGGTTGCCCTTATGTCCATGCTTATTGCCATTGACAATGGCTATCAGGCGTGTATTATGGCACCCACCGAGATACTGGCAAACCAGCATTACGAAACCATCACTGAGATGCTCGATGGTATGCCTGTGAACGTGGGACTGCTCACAGGGAGCACGAAGAAAAAGGAACGCACAGGTCTGCATACCATGCTTGAGGACGGATCGTTGCATATCATCATTGGCACCCATGCGTTGCTGGAGGATGTGGTGAAGTTCAACAATCTGGGGTTGGTGATAATCGATGAACAGCAGCGTTTTGGGGTGGTACAGCGTGCCAAATTGTGGGATAAGAACGAGGACCCGCCCCATATGCTGGTGATGACAGCAACTCCCATTCCACGCACTCTGGCCATGACCTTCTATGGCGATTTGGATAAAAGCATTATCGACCAGATGCCGCCGGGGCGTAAACCTGTAAAAACCATTCATTACCCCGAGAATAAGCGTATCCTGGTTTACGGGCTTATGCGAGAGCAGATCAGGCAGGGCAGGCAGGTTTACATCGTTTATCCCCTCATTAAGGAATCGGAAAAGATGGATTATCAAGATCTTATGGATGGGTACGATACCGTTGTGCGGCATTTCCCGCCACCGGAGTATGCCACTTTGGTGGTACATGGACAGATGAAGCCTGAGGAAAAGGATAAATCCATGCAGCTGTTTGCCGCCGGAAAGGCGCATATACTGATGGCAACCACGGTAATAGAGGTGGGGGTAAACGTACCCAATGCCTCGGTAATGGTTATCGAAAGCGCAGAGCGCTTTGGGCTTTCACAGCTGCACCAGCTGAGAGGCAGGGTGGGGCGTGGTGCCGACGAGAGCTACTGCGTGCTGATTTCGGGAGTGAAAATGTCCAACGAATCGCGCGAAAGGCTGCTTACCATGGTTTCTACCAACGATGGATTCGCGATTGCTGAAGCGGATATGAAAATACGTGGGCCCGGTGATGTGGAAGGAACACAGCAAAGCGGGTTGCCCTATGAACTGAAGATCGCCAGTCTTGTTCATGACACTCCGTTACTACAGCACGCATACAGCATAGCCAAGGATATCATAGATGGAGATAAGTTGCTGACTCAACCTAAGAATGTGATTCTACGCGAGCAGTTGGAAAGGCTGTTGCAGCGCTCCACCGATTATGGGAACATTGGGTAATGCGGTTTATTCAGCGGTAACAGCCAAGTTGTAGTATCTTGGTGTGATGTGCTACATTCCGTTGTTCCCAGGCAGCGGCAAGATTCTGTACTCCATCCCTTATCATCTTAAGATTTATATCAATCTCAATTGGCTTAGTGGATTTTTTGAAATGGAATGCTATATTTGCTACTCGTTTACCCAACATTATAAATTCAGATGGTAGAATTCCACAGGTTTTCGCTCGAAAATGGCCTTAAAGTCATTGTTCATCAGGATGAAACCACGCCAATCGTTACATTTAACCTGCTCTACAATGTGGGTTCCAGGGATGAAGACCCCGAAAGAACCGGTTTTGCCCACCTGTTTGAACACTTGATGTTTGGCGGGTCGGTGAATATCCCTGTTTACGACGAGCCGCTGGAAAGGGCAGGAGGCGAGAATAACGCTTTTACCTCAACCGATATTACCAACTATTACATCACAGTTCCTCGCGAGAATCTGGAAACAGCCTTTTGGCTTGAAAGCGATAGAATGCTTTCGCTGGATTTTTCGCAGCGTAGCCTTGATATACAAAAGAGCGTTGTGATTGAGGAGTTTAACCAGCGATACCTGAATCAGCCCTATGGCGATGCCTGGTTACTGCTCCGCCCTTTGGCATACAAAGTACATCCGTACCGATGGCCTACCATTGGGAAAGACCCGAAGCATATTATGGATAGTAATCTGCAGGAGGTTAAAGATTTTTTCTTCAGCTACTATGCCCCAAACAACGCCATCCTGTGCCTCTCGGGAAATGTTACCATTGACGAGGTTAAGCATTTGGCAAACAAGTGGTTTGCACCAATCCCATCACGTGAGGTAAAACCTAAAAATTTGCCAAAGGAACCTACTCAAATCGAGCAAAGGGTGATGGAAGTTACGCGGAGCGTTCCTTTCCATTCCATCTACACGGCATTCCATATGTGCCATCGCCTCCATCCCGATTATCATGTTGTTGACCTGATCAGCGATATCCTTTCCAATGGCAAGTCGTCGCGATTATACCAGAATCTGGTTAAGGGAAAGGAGCTGTTCAGCAGTATAGATGCGTACATTACCGGCGAAATTGACGAAGGTTTACTGGTGGTGGCCGGGATTCTCAATAAGGACGTTGACCCCTACGATGCTCAGGGGGCAATCTTTGAAGAACTTCAGGATTTACCTAAGTCGCTGAACGAGCAGGAGTTGGAAAAGGTTAAAAACCGCCTGGAATCAACCTTTACCTTCGGGCTTACCAATAGCCTCGATAAGGCTATGAACCTGTGCTACTTCGAACTCCTTGGCGATGCCAATATGATTAACACAGAGGTGGAGCGTTATCGGAAGGTAACCATAGCGGATGTACAAAGGGTTTCTTCCCGGCTCTTTAACGTAAGCAATAGTTCGACCCTTATTTACCGGGCCGAAAAACGATAAAAAAATAATAAGTAAACAGCATTTTGCCCAAAAGATAACCCATAACGCATGATTAATCGAACCATTCCTTCCCCGGTATCTATGCCACAGGAGTTGCATTTCACCAAAGCCGACGTGCATACTCTTTCCAATGGGATTAAACTTTTGGTTATCAACAAAGGAGATGAAGAGGTTTGCCGCATCGATCTGGTTTTCCATGCCGGTTCGCGGTACCAGCAGGTCAATCTACAGGCCAATGCTGCACTGATGTTAATGCCCGAAGGGACTACCAATAATACCTCGAAGCAAATATCCGAGCATTTTGATTTTTACGGTTCGTTCCTCAATATCGATGTAGATAAGGATTATGCTACCCTTTCGCTTTCATCGTTGATAAAACATTTCCCCAACTGTATTGAAATGCTTGGCGAGATTGTCAGAACCCCCGTATATCCCGATAAAGAGTTGATTCTGTGGAGTCAGCGGGGAAAGCATAAACTTCTGGTGGAGTTGGAAAAAACATCAACCCTGGCCGGACGTGCCTTTTTCGGCACCCTTTTCGGAAAGACACATCCCTATGGAGCCATGGCTTCGCCTGATGATTATGATATCATTGCCCAACCGCAGCTTCGGTCATTCCATTCTTCTCGAATTGGTTCGAATTTCCTAATCATCATTCTCTCGGGGAAGATTGGCGAGCATGAGATAGCCTTAGTCGAGAAGTGTTTTGGCAATCTGACCAAAGGTAATGATATGTCGCCAATACCCAATGGCATCGCAGTTGATGCCTCCGGCAGGGGTAAAGTTTTCGTCGAAAAGCCCAATGCAGTTCAATCGGCCATCAGGGTAGGTCGCATTCTATTCCCCCGTACACACCCCGATTATCCTGCCTTTCTGATACTTAATACCATTCTGGGAGGTTACTTTGGATCGAGGCTAATGCGTAATATTAGGGAGGACAAGGGTTTTACCTATGGCATAAACTCATTCTTAGCCCCATTCCGCCATAGCGGTGTTTTTGCAATTGCCACTGAGGTGGGAGCTGCCTATACGGAGCCAACCCTGAAAGAGATCTACAGCGAAATGAAGAGGCTTAGAAATGAGCCCATTGCAGACGATGAACTTTTATTGGTTAAAAGTTATCTAATGGGAGAAATTCTACGTAACTTTAACGGGGCTTTTCCAATGGCCAATAGTATTATAAAACTTTTATACTATAATGAGCTGGATTATAGTTTTTATGATAATCTTTTTAAAACCATAAGAACGATTACATCTGACCGGCTGATGGAAATGGCCAATAAATGGCTAATTGAGGAGGAAATGTTGGAATGTGTGGCAGGTTCGAGAGAAACATAGTTAAACCGATTTTGGATAGCAAATGAAAAAATTAGTCCCATTAGTTTACCTGTTTTTTTGCTGGATATCGGCCTTTTCGCAGGGAGGCTCGCCAAAGCCTTTGCCCCCCAAGTTCGATGTTTTAACCCTTAACCCTAATAACGGAGTGCCCACTCTGATGTGGACACCACCAGCTTATAACCCTTTGTACCCGAACCCCACTGGGTATATCATTTACAAGCCCATGGAGGGAGGAGGATGGGTTCCCATTGATACTGTGGAGAGTACAATTCACACATACACGGATTGGAATAGTTCCGGGAGTCAGGGTTCAATCCGATACCAATTGGCTTCAAAAGGGACAACGGAACCCAGCCAATTGACCTCGCCGCATGGATCCATATTCCTAACCGTAAACTACGATTCGTGCAACAATAAGCTCGATTTGCACTGGTCGCACTATGTTGGCTGGGGGAATAGAATTAAGGACTATATAGTGTACTCGGGAACAACGCCTTATTGGCAAGATTTGGATTCTGTCACCACTGTTCCGGGAAACCAAAACATTGCCAATGTAATGCAAATCCCTCCCAACAGGATTTTTTACCTCTACGTCAAAGCCAGAAATGAAAAGGATAGTGCCATGGTTTCGCTTTCCAATTTGGCACGGATAAACACCAAAGTAGCACGTAAACCAAGCTACATGATTGTTGACAGTATCATTGCCCGCGATTTACATACCGAGATACGTTTCAAAATAGACCGAAACACCGAGTATCGGAATTTTTCCCTGGTACGGTGGGAGACAAGTGATACTGCATTGGCCATTTTCACTGCCAAAACGCTTTTTGAGTTTGAAGATCCACGTACCCGCTCTTTTATCGACGAGTCCGATGCGTGGACTGCACGTTCAAAACCTTTTTTCTTCAAAGTGGACGGGAAGGATGGCTGTAACCGCTTGAACGTGGTGTCAAACTTAACAAACTCAATCACTGTCAGGGCGGCCACCAGAGGGATGACGAATTCAATTACCTGGGATACGCTATACTCAAAAAATATGAATCCCGTCCGTTATAATCTTTACCGGGTTACCTATGCAGATGTTCAGTATCCTCCGGAATTGATTTTTTCCTCTGACAATGAACTTTCGTTTGTTGACGACCTGTCGAGTTTGGAAGGGCAGGGGCTCTCCCCCAGGATCTGCTATTATGTGCAGGCCAATGAATATGTCAACGATCGACCCTTGGTAACCAGCCTTTCACGAATGGTTTGCACCGAGGTCATACCAGATGTTGTCATGCCCAACGCAATCGATCCGTTGAGCGATTACAGCTCCGCAGGTCATTTCACCCGAAATAATTTTGCCCCCATCATAACCTTCAAAGCGAATTACAGGTTAACCATATACAACAGGTGGGGCGGTATAGTTTTCAATGGAACTAACGAAGGGTGGGATGGGAAACTGGCCAATGGCGAATACGCCAAGGAGGGTGCGTACATCTATCGGCTCGAAGTTTTTTCCGAGACCAAGAGAACCATAACCAAAACGGGTTCGTTAACTGTTATCTATGGACCGAAACGTTAACATAATCCTGCAGTTGGCAGGCTATAATATACTTAAAGGCTGAGTATAGCTTTTTAATTTTTTATTTTTAACGCGTGTTGTTAGTTTAACAGGGGAAACAGTTTTCAACCATATTTCTTCAAGGATTTTTCGAGTATGTTGCAACAGACTGATGAGGAGAAGCAGATAATTGAATCGAGGTACAGGGACCTTTTGAGCAATTGCGTTCGTTGCCAGTCACCAGAGGATATGGCACTCATTGAGAAGGCTTTCAAAATTGCCAACGAGAGCCATCAGGGCGTACGGAGGAAATCGGGTGAACCATACATAATCCATCCCATTGAGGTGGCCAAAATCGTTGCCTTTGAAATAGGCCTCGATGCCAAGGCCATTTGCTGCGCCCTGCTTCACGATGTGGTAGAGGATACCGACTATACCATTGAGGATATCGAGCGCCTGTTCGGAAAGAAAATAGCCAATATTATTGATGGTCTGACCAAAATCCCCGAGGTGTTCGATGCGAGCGCCTCGGCACAAGCAGAAAATTTCAGGAAAATACTACTTACCCTTAGCGATGATATCAGGGTTATTTTTATCAAAATAGCCGATAGGTTGCATAATATGAGGACGTTGGATTCAATGCCGGCTAACAAGAAGTTGAAGATTGCCAGTGAGACCATCTACCTTTACGCACCCCTGGCTCAACGGTTGGGGTTATATACCATAAAAAGCGAACTGGAGGATTTGAGCCTGAAATATCGCTATCCACAGGTTTATGAGGAGATTAAGAATAGGATTGAGGGGGATAGTAAGCGTAGAATGCATATCATTAACACTTTTTCATTGCCCATCATCCATAAGCTGGAGGAGAATAATATTGAATTTAACATTAGCGGGCGTCCAAAATCCATATACTCGGTATGGAAGAAGATCCAGACTAAAAACGTAATTTTTGAGGATATATACGATCTGTTGGCCATACGAATTGTTTTTGAACCCTATCCGCATATACCTGAGAAAACTCAATGCTGGCACATCTACTCACTGATAACCGACATCTATAAGCCCAAACCCGACCGCATTCGCGACTGGGTTAGTACCCCCAAGGCCAATGGATATGAGGCTTTGCACTGTACCGTAATGGGGCCCAACGGCCATTGGATGGAGGTGCAGATCCGCTCCAGAAGAATGGATGAGATTGCCGAGCGCGGACTGGCGTCGCACTGGAAGTACAAAGGCGAGGATCCATCGGCACACGAGGGCGAAATAGAAAAGTGGATAAAACAGGTGAGGAGCATGCTCGAAAACCCGCAAACAGATGCCCTGGAGTTTTTGGATGAGTTTAAGCTGAACCTCTTCTCGTCGGAAATCATAGTTTTCACCCCTAAGGGTGAAACTAAAACCCTTCCCAAGGGGGCTACTACCTTAGACCTGGCATACGAGATACATTCTGAGATTGGCAACAAAGCCATTGGGGCAAAGGTTAACCATAAACTGGTGCCCTTAAGCCACACCCTTAGCAGCGGCGATCAGGTTGAGATTATCACCGCCAGCACCCAGAAACCATCTTGGGAATCGCTCAAATTTGTGGTTACTGCTAAGGCCAAGGCTGCCATAAAGTCAGCCTTTAAGGCTGAAACCAAGAACCGGATAGAGCGGGGTAAGCAAATTGTGGAGGATAAGCTGGCCGAACTGGGAGTACTCCCCTCTTCACGGGTATTCAAAAAGATACTTCCGGAGTACGATGTTCTGTCCAAGGATGAGTTTTACAGCAAGGTGGGATCGGGGCTCATTTCGCTGGAGGACCTGAAGAAGGTATTAAAAAAGAATACAAAGAGTAAGTGGGTTAGGTATTGGGAAATACAGTTACAAAAAACTACTTCGCGAAAGCGTAAAAAACCCTCGGACGACGAGGGTTTGAAAGACCAACCCGGGAAAACGGACAAGAAAGAGCCATACCTGCTTCGGGAATCTGAAATTGGAGAGGATTTAACCTACATGGTTGCACGATGCTGCAATCCCATACCGGGTGACGAGGTGATAGGCTACCAATCGGATGATGAGATAGTGATTATCCATAAAGCCACTTGTGCTGAGGCTGTTAGATTAATGTCAAGATACGGTCACAGAATAGTTTCGGCCAAATGGACGACCCACAAGGTGCTGTCGTACTTAGCCCGAATAGAAATTAAAGGAATGGATAGGATTGGCATCCTTAGCGAGTTGGTCAAGGTTATCTCCGACGAATTGCAGGTCAATATCCGTAAATTAAATATCGAAAGCCACGATGGTATATTCGAAAGCTCCATTGATCTTTACGTGCACAACTCTTCCAATCTCAACAACCTGATAGGCAATGTCATGAAGATTAAGGGGGTGGATTCTGTTCAACGGGTTGAAAAGTTCGACAGCTGATCCCATTTTACTGTCGGGATTTCTCTTTTACCTGTTATCTGAGCTTGAAAACCAATTGATTCAAATCATCTTTTTTTTTCAATCAGGTTTGTTTTGCAATGAAATAATTCTTATTTTTATCCATTCTAAATTAAAATTGTTTTCCAATGAGCGTTGCACCACAAATAGAGACAGTTAAGAAAATTTTTATTGACTACCTGGCAAGGAAAGGGCATCGAAAAACGCCTGAACGTTTTGCCATTCTCGAGGAGATCTATTCGCGCGAAGGGCATTTCGATATCGAGACCCTATATATCTTCATGAAGAATAAGAATTATCGGGTGAGCAGGGCAACCCTATACAATACCATCGAACTTTTGCTTGATTGTAATCTGGTGGTAAAACACCAGTTTGGTAAGAACATTGCCCAGTTCGAGAAGGCATTCGACTGCAAGCAGCACGATCACCTGGTTTGCACCAGTTGTGGGTCAGTTACCGAATTTTGCGATCCACGAATTCAGGAGGTGAAAACAACGGCTGCCAAAAATATGAACTTCAGGGTTTCGTACCATTCACTTTACATCTATGGCACATGCCAAAAATGTATGAAGGATAAATATTAGCCCTTGACGCTGTTAAAAACGATTTTTTATTACATAAAAAAGGCATTCACTTAAAGAGCGAATGCCTGATATTTATTCCGACACAACAGTAGTTCTGCAGAATCCCTTGCTATAACCTACAGCGCTTATCAGTTTTTTTAGCTCACCTTCAGCACATCGCTGAAAGCCTGCTTAAAAGTATCCTTTGGTAATGCTCCGGCAGCCATCTGGGGTTTGTCGTTCAGGGGGATAAACAGAATGGAAGGGATGCTCCTGATGCCAAAAATACCTGCCAACTCGCGCTCTTTTTCCGTATCTACCTTGTAAATATCGATTTTCCCCTCATACTCTTTTGACAACTCGTCCAGAATGGGAGCAACCATTTTGCAAGGACCACACCAATCGGCATAAAAATCGATAACGGCGGGCTTATCACCTTCAAATTTCCATTCAGTGTTTTTATCAAAATCAAAGATTTTAGTCTTAAAAGACTCCAGTGTAAGATGCTCAACCATAAGTAGTGTTTTTTAATTTTGTTAATATTTAATTATCTAAATATATTGTTAACAAATAGTATTCCCTTTTGATTAATTAATCCATAAATAGGAAATAAAGAATTTTTAAGGATTTTGTATGTATCAGATAATTAGAAGAATATGAAAATCCAGATTGTTTGGACGGCAGTTGTTGGCATAATTTGGGTTTATCTTACCCTTAATGTAGTAATTTTGTCAGGTATTGTATGTAATATGTCAGTGTGGGCATGGTTGAATTTATAGACAACTCAATATTTAAAAAGATATCGGAGGCGGTTCAGGAGATTGATAAACCGACTTTCGTAGTGGGAGGATATGTCCGCGATATTTTCCTGAAACGTTCGTCAATGGATATCGATATAGTGGTCCAGGGATCGGGCATTGAACTTGCGCAACTGGTGGCTAAGAAGTTGGGCAACAGGAAAGTAACTGTATTTAAGCGATTCGGTACGGCACAGTTGAAAAGTGGAGGATGGGACATTGAGTTTGTGGGTGCCCGCAAGGAGTCGTATGGTAGCGATTCGAGGAAACCCGTGGTAGAGGAGGGTACCATAGAGGACGATCAGCGAAGGCGCGATTTTACCATGAATGCATTGGCCATCAGCTTGCATCCACAATCGTGGGGGGAACTGGTTGATCCGTTTGGTGGGGTTAATGATATCAAGGATAGGATAATAAGAACACCACTCGACCCCGACCAAACCTTTTCCGACGATCCGCTTAGGATGATGCGTGCCGTACGATTTGCCACCCAGCTGAATTTTGATATCGAACGGAATACTTTCGAGGCCATAAGCCGTAACAGGGAGAGGTTAAAAATTGTGTCGCAGGAGCGTATTACCGATGAGTTGAATAAAATACTGCTTGCCAGGCGGCCATCCACCGGTTTTATGCTGCTCGAACAAACCGGATTGCTTCAACAGTTTTTTCCGGAATTTGCCAACTTAAAAGGGGTTGAGAAGATTGACGGACAGCACCATAAGGATGTTTTTTACCATACACTTCAGGTAGTTGACAATGTGGCCGAAAAATCGGACAACCTGTGGTTGCGATGGGCTGCATTGCTTCATGATATTGCCAAACCGGCAACAAAGAAGTATATAAAGGGGCAGGGGTGGACTTTCCATGGACATGAGTTTATGGGATTTAAGATGGTTCCAAAACTCTTTAAACAGCTGAAATTGCCTTTGAACGATAAGATGAAATACGTACAGAAGCTGGTGCAGCTGCATCTTCGACCCATTATCCTCTCCAGCGACGATGTAACCGACTCGGCAGTGCGCCGTTTGCTATTTGAGGCCGGCAACGATGTGGACGATCTGATGACCCTTTGCGAAGCGGATATCACTTCGAAAAACGATCACAAGGTGAAGCGCTACCTGGCCAATTTTGAACTGGTAAGACAAAAGATGGTGGAGATTGAGGAGAAGGATGCCATACGAAATTTTCAGCCGCCCATTACGGGCGAAATGATTATGTCCGTGTTTAATATTGCTCCTGGCAGATCGGTTGGCATTATTAAGGATACCATTAAAGAAGCCATTCTCGACGGGAAGATTAGCAATGATTTTGAGGAAGCGTACGAATTAATGCTAAGATTGGGTAGCGATTTGGGACTTTCACCTTACAAAAGCAAGGATGATATTAGGCCGGCCAATGGTCGATCCACAAAAGTCAATTAAGATATTTGCTATCCATTGTTTGCGTTCCCCTTGCTCAGAGGCAACGTTATGAGAACTGTTGTCCCAGTTCCCTCTTCCGATTCAAATTCGATGGTTCCTTTATGATCGTTTATAATAGATTGCACTATTGACAAACCAAGCCCCACGCCCTGTCCGGCTTCTTTTGTGGTGAAAAAGGGATCCATTATTTTAGTAAGATTATCCTTGCTGATGCCATTCCCGGTATCTTGAAAGGAGAGATTGAGGTGTTTCCCGACAATTCTGGTCGAAATGATGATTTTCCCCGTGTCCTCTATGGCCTGAATGGCATTTATGAGTATGTTCAATACAGCCTGATGTAATTTGCCCTCATTGCCAGTTATATATGGATGATTTGCGGAGTAATTCTTTTCTACAATAATTCTGTTTTTGATTTTGTTGTGCAGCATTATCAGACAATTATCGATAATTGAATGAATATGGCAGTTGGTTTTTTTCGAATCGTCCTGACGGCTGTAATGGTTTAAGCTTTGAATGATTGCAACAGCCCTTTCAATTCCTATGTTTATACTCTCAATGAATGGTGCCAATTCCACGATATGTTCATGGCATTGGGTTTTTAAATATTCCTCTATGCCAACCGCTCCACCTTTGATGAAGTTTAAGGGGTTGTTTATTTCGTGCGCCACTCCGGCCGAAAGCACCCCAAGCGATGCCATTTTTTCCGATTGAATCAGCTGTTGCTGTGTGTTTTTTAAATTTGTAAGTAAGATCTCAAGTTCTTCCCTTTGATGATGTAACTCTTCATTGGTAGAGAGAAGTTCTTCGTTAATCGCTGCTAACTCTTCCTGTTGTTCTTGTAATCGTTGATTTTTTAACCTTGTTTTAGAAGCATATCGAGTGATTTGAAAGACGATGACTACAAGCAGGGTAATGATCAGAATGGAACTATAGTTTAGTATTCTTCTCTGCTTCAGTGAAATATCTTTAATAATGTTTTCCGAAGTTAGGTTATCAACTTCTCTTTCAGCTCTCACAAGCTCGTACAGCGTTTCGGCATTCTCAATTTTTTCCTTGAAGTAGCTGTTTCGTAAGCTGTCATTCAGTATCTTATAACCCAAATATGATTTTATGGCTTTCCGGTAATTCTGTTCGCAAGTGTCGATTTGGAATTTAAGAAAATGGTAATATGCGAGCCTGTCAAGTCTGGGAATTTTTTTCAAAGCCTCTTTAGCTTTATCGTTGTACTTCTTAGCGGCATCGAAATTTTTCGTTTCAATATAAGCCTTTGTCATCGAATTGTATATCCCTGATGCCATCCTTGGATTAACCTTTGCCAGGTTATAGTCATTTTCAATCTGGTGGAAAATCTCGATGGCCTTCTTGGGATGTCCCGAATATAGGTTGACATCGCCTATGTAGAAAAGACTTTGTACTTCATTCGCTTTATTGCCAATACTTTGTGCTAATAAGAAAGCCTCTTGGAAAATGATTAAAGCCGAATCCATTTTCTGGATGTTGCCATATACCGACCCTTTTCCTAAAAGTCCGTCAATGGTTAAAAGGGTATCCCTGAGCTCAATTCCGAACCGGTAAACATTCTCGAAGTAGTTATAGGCTGACAGGTATTCATCGGACAGATAGTAAACATATCCAATCAGTTTATTTGTTTGTGCTACTTTTGTTCTATCGTTCAGGCGGGTAAATATTTCCAATGCTTCAAGCAAATGGTTTAGGGCTTCCATATTGCCACCCAGGAAATCATAACATTTCCCGAGTTGCAATTTGCTTTCGCCAATCAATCGCTCATTGCCAATCTTATTGGCAGTGGCCAAAGCCTCCTTGGCGTACTGCATGGATTGTTTAATATTCGAATCCTTAGTCTCTTCAGATAGTTTGATTTTAATCAGGACGGTATTGTAAAGTATGGAGTCTTCATCAATGGCTGAAAAGTCTTTGCTCCTTACTTGTGCATTGGTTGCCACAGCGAGGGAAATGAGAAAAAGAATGGTATAGTATAGCTTCCTTAGCATGATGAAGAATATTTTCAAAAATAAAGATAATTAAATTTTGAATAAAAGCCTTTTTTCTTTCATATTTTACTTTTCCCTATTCCATTACCAGTCTGCCCTTTCTATTGCAATAACGGCTATTTCCTGTATTGTACTTACCTATTCCGTTTTTTTCTAATCAAATGAAAGTTTATTATGATTCGGAATTGTTGAATTTTAAAGACATTTTTTTTGTTCAATGCCAAGCGATTAAGGGCATAAGGGACTGAGTTAAAAAACGGGTCAACTTTGTGAACAAATTGACCCGAATTGGAGAATGTTAAGTTATTGTTACCCAGAAAAATCAACCAAAGTCATCGTAGGCCACCATCTCGTTGGGCACTCCCAAATCGTAAAGCATTTTGAATACAGCCTCATTCATCATGGGCGGGCCGCAGAGGTAGTATTCAATATCCTCGGGGGCATCGTGCTTTGAGAGGTAGTTGTCTAATATTACCTGGTGAATAAATCCTTTATAGCCGTCCCAGTTATCCTCGCTTTTAGGCTCGGATAGGGCTATGTGGAAGTTGAAGTTGGGAAATTTCTTCTCAATGGCACGGAAATGGTCCTCGTAAAAAATTTCGCGGCGCGAACGGGCTCCGTACCAGAAGCTAACCTTACGCCCTGTTTTTACGGTGTTGAAAAGATGGAAAATATGCGAACGCATGGGGGCCATACCGGCTCCTCCGCCGATGAATAGCATCTCGTTTTGGGTATCCTTAATGAAAAATTCTCCGTAAGGACCGCTGATGTAAACTTTATCACCAGGTTTGCGTGAGAAGATGAAACTGGAGCAAACCCCGGGATTGACGTTTAAGAAGGCATTTTTGGTTCTGTCCCATGGTGGTGTGGCAATCCTGATGTTGAGCATGATGATATTGTTCTCGGCAGGATGATTGGCCATGGAGTATGCGCGGTAGGTCTCTTCGGGATTTTTCATCTTCAAATCCCACATTTTAAATTTATCCCACTCATCGCGAAATTCCTCTTCCACAAAGATATCCTTACCGAAATCAACCTCAAGTTTTGGTACATCGATTTGGATATATCCTCCCGATTTGAAGTCCAACTTTTCGCCTTCGGGTAGTTTCACAACAAATTCCTTAATGAAAGTGGCCACATTCCTGTTGGAAATCACCTCGCATTCCCACTTCTTAATACCCATTACCTCTTCGGGAATTTCGATTTTCAAATCCTCTCTCACTTTTACCTGACATCCCAGGCGCCAATTCTCGTTCTGCTGCTTGCGGGTAAAAAAGTTAACCTCAGTGGTTAGGATTGAACCTCCACCCTCCAGCACCCGGCATTTACACATACCGCAAGTACCGCCGCCCCCACATGCCGATGGCAGGAATATTTTGTTGTTACTCAGCGTATTTAAAACGGTTCCTCCGGGTTCTACCTCTAAAACCCTTTTCCCATCGTTAATGTCGAGTTTCACACTTCCCGAAGGGGTCAATTTCTTCTTGGCATAGAGCAGAATGCCAACCAGAAAAAGCATAACGATGAGGAACACAACGATGGCGCTAAACAAAACCGAACCGCTACTGGAAAGTAATATCATGATTATCAGGTTTAACAGTTTACAATTTTATTCCCATAAAGGTCATAAAGGCTATGCCCATTAATCCGGTTAAAATGAAAGCTATGCCCAGGCCTCGAAGGGGTTTGGGAATATTGGAATATTTAATTTTTTCGCGTATGGCAGCAATGCTGATAATGGCCAGAAACCATCCCAGACCCGACCCCAATCCGAATACCGTAGCCTCGGCCAGCGTTTCGTATTCGCGTTCCTGCATGAACAGCGATCCGCCTAAGATGGCACAGTTGACAGCAATCAGGGGGAGGAAAATCCCCAGTGCATTGTAGAGCGAAGGGGAGTACTTTTCCACAACCATCTCAACCAGTTGCACTATCGATGCGATGACAGCGATGAACATGATGAATGACAGGAAGCTCAAATCGAGCGAAGCTAAGCTTGGATGAAGCCAACTAAGCGCTCCGGGGAGCAGCAGGAATTTATTCATGAGGTAGTTAACGGGAACCGTGATAGCCATCACGAAAACTACGGCCACACCCAATCCGGCAGAAGTCTTTACTGTTTTTGATACCGCCAGGTATGAACACATACCCAGGAAGTAAGCAAAGACCATGTTGTCGATGAATACCGAACGGACGAAAATGTTAATCAAATTTTCCATGTCTGTGGTTTTTATGAATTATTCCTCGATAAGCGATTTGTTCCTTGTACGCTGTATCCATATGATAATGCCGATGAGTATGAGTGCCATGGGCGGGACAATCATCATCCCGTTATTCTCATAGAATCCGCCGTTTTTAACGTATATGGATTCGGGAATCACCCGATAGCCCCAAATGGTACCCGACCCCAGCAGTTCTCTGAAGAAGCCTACAACCACCAGGATTACTCCATAGCCCACTCCATTGCCGATTCCATCGAGAAACGATGGCCATGGCTTGTTGCCCAGGGCGAAAGCCTCAAGACGACCCATGATGATACAGTTTGTAATGATTAGCCCAACGAATACCGAGAGCTGTTTGCTCACATCGTAAACAAACGCTTTTAGTATTTCATCAACCAGAATAACCAGGGCGGCAACAACGACCAGCTGTACGATAATCCTTATCCTGTTGGGTATAGAATTTCGCATCCACGAGATGAGTAGATTGGAGAAAGCGGTTACTACGGTAACCGAAATGGCCATCACAAAAGCCGGTTTAAGCTTAACGGTTACAGCCAGTGCAGAGCATATCCCTAAAACCAGTACGGTGATGGGATTTTTGATGCCAATTGGCTCGGTTATCAGCTTTAAATTCTTGGCGGAGAACCAGGGTTCTCTTTGGTTATTTTCACTCATGGCTTACTTTGTTTGTTGATTAAAAAATGCCTGGTAGTTCTCAAAGCAATTGTGTATCATTTCCTGAAGACCGGTACTGGTAATGGTTCCTCCCGATATGGCATCAACGGCATGGGGATTGTCTTTACCGGCACCACCCTTCACTACCTGCACCGAGACAAACTTGTGGCTATTATCAAAAATTGTTTTCCCGGCAAACTGCTTTTGAAACTGTAGGGTATTAATTTCTGCCCCCAAACCGGGAGTTTCTCCCTGATGATCGAAGGTTGCACCGTAGATGGTATTCATATCGTCGTTTAGCGCGATGTAGCCCCAAATTGGTCCCCATAAACCTCTTCCGCGTACGGGGAAGATATATTTAACACTCCCATCTTCGAGTATTGCCTTGAAAACCGGCAGGTTGCGCTCTTCCTCAGGTTTCGAGAGTTCTGCTTTTAAATCAATGCCGAAGGCATCAACACCTTGAATACTATCGCCATGGATATTTACTACCAGCTGCTCTGTGATAAACTTCTTAAAAACATCATCGACAAAACGATGCTTGTTGGCAGCCTTGTCAATCCCTTCCGTTTTGCCAAATGATTTCAGGATGTCAACCTTTTTTTCAGTTTCTTTGTTTTTTTGCTGTGCCGGCTTAAGCGACGTGGCAGCAATGGCTAGCAGAACGGCAACAAGAATCACCATCCCCGATGCGTACAGGAATGTGTACAGGTTGCTGTTGGTGTCCATCTTTTTAAATTTATCTAGTACTCCCATAGTCAGTAACTTTATTATTGTGCAACCTTTTGGGCGCGCTTTAACCTCTTTTTGATATTGGCCTGTACCACGTAATGATCGATTAACGGTGCAAAGGCATTCATGAGCAGGATGGATAGCATCATCCCTTCAGGATAGGCAGGATTCAATACTCTCACTAACAGCGCCATGAAACCTACCAGGAAGCCGAATATCCATTTTCCCTTATTGGTTTGGGCTGCGGTAACGGGGTCGGTGGCCATGAAAACCGCACCAAATGCAAATCCTCCCATAATCAAATGTTGCCATGCGGGCACATCCATGTAGGGATTGACGGAGAGAATGTTGAAAAGAAAACCTGCCGATAGCCCGCCAATAACTACCGAAAGCATAATCCGCCAGCTACCAATGCCCGTTATCAGCAGAATTGCAGCACCAATGAGTATGGCCAATTTCGATGTTTCACCAATGGACCCCGGTATGTATCCCATGAACATGTCGTAGGTGGACGGAATGCTGTCAATATGATAGGATGCTGCATTGGAAAGGGGTGTTGCACCCGAAAAACCGTCAACCGCCTTTGCCCCATGAGCAAGCCCTGCAACCCAAACATTGTCGCCCGACATATGCGATGGATAGGCAAAAAACAGGAATGCCCTAGCCAAAAGTGCCGGGTTAAATACATTCATTCCGGTACCTCCGAAGACTTCTTTCCCAATGATAACAGAGAAGGCAGTGGCTATGGCAACCATCCATAGTGGTACGCCAACCGGCAGGACTAAAGGGATAAGAATGCCGGTAACCAGAAACCCTTCGTTAACCTCGTGTCCCCGCGACTGGGCAAAGGCAAACTCAATGCCCAAACCTACCCCGTAGCTGACAATGAGCAGGGGTAGCACCTTTAAAAAGCCAAACCAGAAATTTTGCCAAAGCGTCCAATTCTCGCCTATCATCAGCGAATGCTGATAGCCAACATTCCACATTCCGAATAGCAGAGTGGGAATTAGCGCCGTGATTACCACGGTCATAGTTCGTTTCATATCCACAAAGTCGCGAATATGGCTACCCTTGGTTGTTACCTTGTTGGGGACAAACAGAAAGGTTTCAAACGCATCGAAGGTGGAATGGAACATTCCAAACTTAGCCCCTTTCTGAAAGTTGGGTTTAATTTTATCAATATAATTTCGTAATGCTTTCATTATGGAAAGTGTTAATTTGCTAACCTAATTCTTTTATTACCGTTTCTATGCCCTTGCGTAGGATTTCCTGTACTTCAATCTTCGAGGTACAAACGTATTCGCATAGTGCAAAATCCTCTTCCACCACCTCGTAAATGCCTAGCTGTTCCATCTTGTCGATATCATTGGTTATGATGGCTTTGATTAGATGTACAGGGTATATATCCATGGGTAGCACTTTCTCATATTGTCCTGACATCACGTAGGCACGTTCGCCACCATTGAGGTTAGTATGGAGTTTATATGCTTTTCTGGGGAACAGTTTGGACATGAACGTTCTCGAAGCGCTATACTTGCTGAATCCCGGCGAAACCCATCCAAGGAATTCGTAATGATTGCCCTCGGGGATAACGGTAACCATATTATCATAAAAACCGAAAAAACCGTTTTCATTGATTTTTTTACCTGTTAACACGTTCCCGCTGATAAATCGTAAATTTTCAGCCGGTTGGGTTAAATTGCCTTTGACGATGTTTTGAATGGAAGCACCGGTTTTGATGATGTAGTAACGGGGTTTGAGCACCTCTGAGCCTGCCAGGGCAATCACCTTTGTGGCATCGTACTGCCCTTTTTTGAAGAGCCTTCCAATGATAATGACATCCAGAGGGTTAACGGTCCATACTATATCCCCCTTGTTTATGGGTTCGATGTGGTGAATCTGAATTCCAACATTGCCGGCAGGATGCGGTCCTGTAAATTGGTTAACCTGAACCCCTTTGGCTTTGCTAAAAACGTTGTTCGGCAGATATTCTGCATTGACATTCAGATGTATCACACCGTGAGTTAACCTCGAAAGGGCGTCTATACCCAGTTGAAACGCTTCCACCTCGTCCTTAACGGAAAAATCCATGTCAGGGGCCAGGGGAGCAGTATCGAATGCAGAGATGTGAATTGCTTTCGGTACATCCTTTATGTTGGCAACAATGCCGTAAGGACGCTGCCTGATGGTTGGCCAAACTCCGCTTTTCAGCATTTTTTCAATTACCTGCTCTCGCGTCAGGGTTTTGGGGTCGGCAGCGCCGAAAGCAATATACTCCTGATTCTTATCGGGTGTGACAACTACCTCAAGGATTCTCCTCTGTTCGCCCCTTCGGATAAGTTCAACTGTACCGCTCACAGGCGATGTAAAAAGGACTTCGGGATGGTGTTTGTCGTAAAAAAGCGACGAACCGGTTAAAACCTTGTCGCCCTCGCGAACGCTGAGTTTGGGAGTAATTCCCGGGAAATCGATGGGTTTAATGGCGTATGCTTCTGCTTGCTCGGTTCGGGTAAACACCTTTTCGGCTTCACCTTTCAGGGGTATGTTTAAGCCTTTGCGAATTTTATAAACCTTTGGCATGATCAAGATTTAGTTTTACAAACAACAAAGGTAAAAAATATAATGTTCGAGTTTTTGAAAATATATTTAACAAAAATAGTAATCCACATATATAATACTGTTAAAATAGGACAAATTGTGCAAAAATAATATTGGACTTATATTTGTAACAATTAGAAAGCATTGAAATGTAAAATTCAATGCAATTCTCAGTGAATCGATTCGTTTTACTTCACGTGCAAATATGTTCAGGGTGATGCGTTTCATTAACTATAGAGTTCATTTTCACCGAGGTCTTCTATTGGCGGCCATTTGTTTTGCTTTGATTAAAACGAATGTGGCGCATGCCATCGGATCAAATCAGGAAAACCAATCAATTGAGTTTGTCAACTCATCTGTAATAAAATCCGTTAAGTTGCACAGGCTTGGATGGGAACTGTCTGAGCAGGCCATTGAGTTGAATGGTAAGGGCAAACTCCTGTTTAGCTTCGATGATATTTCGGGGAATCCCTCTACATATTCATATACAGTAACCCATTGCGATTGGGATTGGAATTTTTCTTCCATTTTTCTATCCGACTACATGGATGGATTTGAGGTGAACGAAATTAAAGACTTCAGCTATTCATCGGGAACTACTATGGATTACACCCATTTCCAGTTGGAATTGCCCAATGGGGATGTGCGTTTGAAAATATCCGGCAACTACCTTTTAAGAGTATTCGATACCTACAAACCCGACGTGATTCTCATTCAAAGACGTTTTGTGGTGTACGAACCGTTGACAAAAATTAGCGTGCAGGTCCGTCAACCCTCGGCGGGTGAGCACAGGTACAGCGGACAACAGTTGGATTTAAAGGTAAACATGGAAGGTGTAAGAATTTATGATCCTTACACCGAACTGAAAACCGTTGTTTGCCAGAACTATCTTTTTCAGGGCTGTTTGCAGAATGTTAAACCCATCCATGTGCAGGATGGCGAGATTGACTACTCGCATCCCGATGCCATTATCTTTGAGGGCATTAATGAGTTTCGCCTTTTCGACACGAGGAGTATTCGGCAACCCGGCGTAGGTATTCTATCGGTTGATTACCAAAGTGGTGCATATCATGTTTTGCTTAAACCCGAAGAATCAAAGTTAAACCAGAAGTATTCGTACTACGCCGACCTTAACGGAAATTTTGTGGTGGGGCTCGAGAGAAGCGATAAAAGTTGGAATGAGGCCGATTATCTCTGGACATATTTCACGCTGAAAACCCCTCTGGGAGGCGAAACAGGGAAGAGCGTTTACCTTTTCGGTGAGCTCACCGGATGGCAGCTAAGCCCCGATAACCGCATGGAATACAGCTACCAAAGGCAGGCATACGAAATCAGCCTGCTGTTGAAGCAGGGGGCCTATAGCTACCGCTTTGTGGTGGCCGACAACACAACCGGTGCGGTTGATGCCACCTACTTTGAGGGCAGCCATTTCGATACGGAAAACAGTTACATGGTTCTTGTTTACTACAGGCCCATGGGCTCGCGGTACGACAGGATTATCGGTTACCAAACGGTTAGCTCGCAGAGGTAGAGAATGGCCTTTTTTAGGGACCTATCTTTTTCGTATCCAATTCACAATGAAATTAATCAGTATGGCTTGGCACAGTACGGCAATGCCAAACATGAACATGCCGAAAAACTCATCATTCAGGAAATGCGACATGGAGTAATGGCTTACGCAATAGTTTTCAATGATTGCGAGAAGGAAACCAAAGGGAAACAGAAGAACTTTAAACAGAATGGCTGCAATTCCATAGTCGAAACGTAGCACGCCCAGTATCCAGAAAACAATGAACACTATGGCCAGGATAATCCAGAACTGTTTTTTAATACGCATGGGTTTAGGCATTTGGGTTAGTGACTGATAGTTTGGATACTTATGATATTGAAAAGACATACCTTTTGAAATAGCCAAAAAACTCAACCTATCCTCTCAATCTGAGATTATTAACGTAATAATCTCCAACGTTATTGTATTGAAAACTTAAGCTTTTTTCAAAACCCCAACTCTTCTTCAATGGGCACTAAAGCCTCAATGGCCAGCTGTGCAAACTCGGCAATGGGTATGCCTATTTTTTCGCATTCCATAATGGTATCGCGGTTTACCGATGCAGCGAATGCCTTTTCCTTCATGCGCTTCACCACCGACTTGGTTTTAACGCATGAGATTTTCTTCTCGGGCAGAATAAGGGCAGTGGCAAAAATGAGCCCGGTGATGGTTTCGCCCGCAGCCAGTGCATGCTGAAAGCGTGTGTTTCTATCTAAACCGGTGGCCATCTCGTTGTGCATTCGTACGGCATCAACGGCATCGTCGGGTAGCCCCTCTGCTTTGAGCAGTTCGGCCCCTTCCAGGGCATGCCTTTTGGGGTCGGCATTGGTCTCTTCCACATCAACGTCGTGCATTAGGCCGGCTATGCCCCATACATCAGCATCCTCGCCAAACCTTGCGGCCAGTGCCCTCATCACAGCTTCGGAAGCCAGGCTGTGGGCTATCATTTTCGGATTCTTTACATGCTTTTTAAGCAGTTCAAGGTAGTATTCACGTGTTTTCATGGATAATTAACACTAATTTTGTGTGTAAAGATAGTATGATTGGGGTTTTATTATCTGATGTGCAAGTACTATTTGGAAAATGGATGGAGATATATTTCAGATATAGATAAATTGACAATTAGTACATGTCGGGCTTTTAAACCCTGTACGAATGGTAAGTTTGTAATTGTAAAAATATAGATGATGTTCGAAATTCTCTCGCAATCCTTACTTTTTCATGGCATTGGCACCGAAGAACTGGAGAAGATGTTCGGTCGCATTTCATACTCCGTAAAGTCGTATGTTAGGGGGCAAACCATCGCCCAGCGTGGCGAGGAGATGAAAAGCCTTTACCTGGTTATCGAGGGTGTGGTAAAGGGTGAGATGGTTGACTACTCGGGGAAAATCCTCAAGATTGAGGAGATAAAGGCGTCGCAACCCCTTGCACATGCCGTGATGTTCAGCGATACCAACCGCTTCCCCGTTGATGTGATTGCGCTAACCGATTGCAAAATCCTGTTCATTCCCCGCACCGATATGCTAAGGCTGATGCAGCAGAGCGAGATTGTGCTCACCAACTTCCTACAAGCCGTGTCGAATCGGGCACTTTTTCTTACCCAGAAACTGTGGTTCCTGTCGTTCAAGACCATCAAGGAGAAGGTTGCGCACTACCTTCTGACGCTGGCCAAGAGCGAGACCAGGACCACCATTGTTCTTCCCAAATCCCATCAAGAGTTGGCAGAGTATTTTGGCGTTACCCGTCCTGCCTTGGCCCGCATTTTTTCCGAGCTGCGCGATGAGGGGGTTTTGGTTGTCAACCGCAGAGAGATTATCATTGCCGATAGGAAAAAGCTAATTGAAATGATTAAGTAATCTTACGACGTATGCTAACCCGCCATTTTTACCTCACTTCTTTGGTGCTGTTGGCAGCTGGCGTTATTGTCCATCTTGTCTGAAAGTCGTTGTATTATTGGGCTTTAACTGTCGTTGACTACTTTTTAAGTTCCAAGGCAAACAGCATTAAGCCGTTGTAGTTTTTATCGTCCTGTTCAATGGCTTCTTTGTAGGAATAGTTGATGCCAAACATTCCTGTTGCCTTAAAACCGAATCGTCAATAAGGCCAATGAAAAAGGTTTTATCAATGGCTTTAAAGGTGTCGTTGTCTTTGTAATGATGCTTTAAAATATCTTTTGTAGGCAGTGGTTAAGCCGTGTTGGAGTTGAGTTTTATGTTAAACTGCTGAAACAGGTTGGTGGCTGCATCAAAAAGATTGGTTGTATTGAATATACTCAGATTCATGGCAGCTTATTTTAATTTTTTAATACTGAGATTGCTTAGCAGAGATTTCATTTGCTGAATAGCCGTTTTATTGAGTTGTTCTAATCTTTCAGATTGTTTCAGACCTTGATGTATGAGCACAGCGTTAATGCTCTCAAGGTTAGACAAAACTACTAACTGCTCAATAGTTGCATAGTCGCGTATATTGCCTTTTTTATCGGAGTTGTTCTCACGCCATTGATTTGCTGTCATTCCGAATAATGCAACGTTTAACATATCTGCTTCGTCAGCATATATAAATTGTATTTGTGTTTTGGATAGTTGTTTGGGAATTAGGTTTTCTTTAATGGCATCGGTATGAATCCGATAATTAACTTTTGCCAAAGTTCGTTGTAAGTTCCATTCCAGCTTTAATCTGTCGTTTTCATCAGCTTTCAAGCGTTGAAATTCTTTGATAACATAGAGTTTGAATTCTATGGAAATCCATGAGGCAAATTCAAAAGCAATATCTTTGTGTGCAAATGTTCCTCCATATCGCCCGGATTTTGAAATTATACCAATGGCGTTGGTAGATTCAATCCATCGTTTAGGTGTCATTACGAAGCTGTTCAGGCCGGCTTGTTTTCTAAACCCCTCGAATTCGAGGGCTTTAAAATTGCTGTTATAAATACTTTCCCAAAATCCGAGAAGTTCAATGGTATTTCGGTTGCGCATCCAGTTCTGAATAATCGTATCTGTATGCTCAGGGTCTTTATATCTTGCTATATCGGTTAAAGAGATATAATCATCCGTATTATTTTTCAGGATAGCAATTTCAGTACCTTTTACCTCAATTTTTGTGTTCTTTGCCATGAGTTGCTTACTTATTTGAGATTACAAATCAATTTATCAAATCGAAATTTTCATACTTGAATTTTTCCCATTGCTCCTGGAACCATTTTTTTAGGTTTTTGAATTCGTCCTCATAATCGTGTTTGGCAATGTTCAATTCTATGTTAGAACTGTCCTTAATACCCAGTCCCGCTTCAGTCAGGTTAGAGCTACCAACAATGAAATAGTTTTTGGTTTTGGCCTTGTCGGTATATAAGTATGCTTTTGCATGGCAAAAGTTCTTTTGAATATTCTTTACGGCTACTTTTTCCTGTTGCAGAAACTCCACGGCTTTTTGAGCTGATGTTTTTAAAGAAAGGGTCGAGTTGATACCGGGGTTGCCATTTAGCAAGTTAATCACTTCGTTGAGTTGTGGTTCTTCCTGCATTAAGTTTCCTAAAATCAGTCGGAATTTCTCAGCCGTGTTGATGTTGTCTTTCATTGACGCCAAAGCGTTCACTGAAAAGTAACCCGTCACAAGGTCAAGAGCACCGTTTTCGGTGTTCCCTTTTATGAAGTCAAACACCTTGTAGTATTCGTTGTCCTCTGTTTTTGTCTTATTGTCTAATATCATTTAAAAGTCAGGAATTTTTGTTCGTGAATATCGCAAATTATTGTTAAGTGTGGGCAAAAAATGTTTGTTAACTCGCTGTCCGTTTTCAATATGGCCTATGTGTCGTTGTTCACTTGCCAAAATTTGTTTCTCTTTTTCTGTTTTCACTCGGTCAATGTATGCTGTGTCGTGTCGTTAATGCTTGTTGCCTACTATTCAGCTCCGCCAATGGATAGAAATTTGATTACATGTATTTTAACTCAACCAATACCTTTACATCACTATTAGACACTTCAAATTTAAACTGGTCGAAGTGGGGCTTGGTGATGCCCCTGTGGTAGTAGTTGGAAAAGCCAAATCCCTCTTTGGGAATACCAACCATATTGTAATCCATCTTGCCATTGCAATTCTCATCATCAAGAACGGAGATTCCGTAAACGCCCGGAAGCAATTCAAATTCTACGGTAGTTGTGTTGCCTGATATTCTCTCTTTGCTGATCTTCATGTCTTTACAGGGCGATTCTTTTTTGAAACCCTCGTTATCCACGAAAATGGCAATACATAACCTTCCCTGGGTTGATTTAATTCCCGTTATGGTTACTTCTACCTTTTGAGGGTGGCTGCCAAAAGTTCCAATAAACGGAAGAAACCAAAATAATAGAAGTGTAATCGGCAATCTCATGATGATTATCGACTTGGTACCTGCAAGGTAATAAATAAACAAATAACATGCCCTGAAAATTGTGTGAAATTGAAAAGGGCTGCCCTTTTTGACAGCCCTTTTTAAAATCAAATTATGAGACTTGGGTTTAAACTATTTTCCTGCTTTAATGGCAGCCTGAGCAGCAGCAAGCCGTGCAATGGGTACCCTGTATGGTGAGCAGCTTACATAGGTGAGTCCAACCTTATAGCAGAACTCAACCGAAGCGGGATCACCTCCCTGTTCGCCGCAAATGCCAATTTTCAGATCCTTGCGGGTCGAACGGCCGCGCTCAACCGAGTATTGGATCAACTGACCCACTCCCTCCTGATCGATGGTTTGGAACGGGTCGGCAGCCAGAACCTTTTTGTCGATATACTCATTCATAAATCCTCCCATATCATCGCGGCTGAAACCAAAGGTCATTTGGCTCAGGTCGTTTGTTCCAAACGAGAAGAATTGCGATGATTTGGCCATCTCGTTGCTGAGCAGAGCAGCGCGAGGTATTTCAATCATGGTGCCGTACAGGTATGGTATTTCCTTCAAACCGTATTTGGCGCATACCTCAGCATGCACTTCATCAACATCTACCTTAACCAGATCCAGCTCTTTCACATCACAAGTAACAGGAACCATGATCTCGGGCATGGGCTTTTTACCTTCCTTAAGCAGTTCGGCTGCTGCTTCGAATAGGGCACGAGCCTGCATTTTGGTAATTTCGGGGAATGTGATGCCAATACGTACACCACGGTGTCCCATCATAGGGTTCGATTCGTGCAGGGCAGCACCACGCTTAATCACTTCATCAACGTTTATATTAAGCGCTTTGGCAAGCTCTTTCTGGCTTTCGGCGCTTTGAGGAACGAATTCGTGTAGCGGAGGATCGAGCAGACGAACCGTAACGGGTTTTCCGTCCATCACAGCCATGGTATTCTTATAGTCCCTTTTAACAAAGAGGTAAAGTTCGTCCAATGCGGCAAGGCGCTCCTCGGCATTGGCGCTGAGGATCATCTTGCGAAGCAGGAAGAGTGGTTTTTCCGAACCCTCGCCGTAGAACATATGCTCGGTGCGGAACAGGCCAATACCTTCGGCACCGTAATCAATGGCTGTTTGGGCTAGTTCGGGGGTGTCGGCATTGGTTCTGACACCCATGGTACGGAACTTATCAACCAATGCCATAAATTCTCTGAATCTGGGATTTTCGGAGGAATCCATCAGTCCAAGTTTGCCCGTGTAAACATGCCCTTTCGTGCCGTTCAGGGTGAGAGTATCTCCTTCTTTAATGGTAAATCCGGTGGAGTTTATCTTGGCAGTTTTTGCAGCCGCATTGATATTTATTCCTCCGGCACCAACGATGCAGCATTTGCCCCATCCGCGGGCAACAAGCGCTGCGTGCGATGTCATACCGCCACGGGCGGTAAGAATACCCTCGGCGGCGCGCATGCCCTCAACATCCTCGGGGTTGGTCTCCTCGCGGAGCAGAATAACTTTTTCGCCCCTGCGATGCCATTCAACGGCATCCTCGGCGGTGAAAACCACTTTACCCACGGCGGCACCCGGTCCGGCGGGAAGGCCTTTCACAATGGGATTTACTTTGGCTTCCTCCTTGGGATCAACAATTGGGTGAAGTAACTCGTCCAATTGCGAGGGGTTAACACGCATAACGGCAGTTTTCTCATCTATCAGGCCTTCGCGAAGCATATCCATGGCCATATTCAGAGCGGCTGTCCCCGTACGTTTTCCGGCGCGGCATTGCAGCATGTAGAGTTTCCCTTCCTGAATGGTGAACTCGATGTCTAACATATCGGTAAACGCTTTCTCAAGGTTGGTACGAATGGTATCAAGCTCTTTATAGGTACCGGGCATCAACTCTTCCATGCTGGGAAGGTGTCTGTTCTGATCATTTTTGGTATCGTTATTCAGTGGGCTTGGAGTGCGAATCCCTGCAACCACATCCTCTCCCTGAGCGTTGATAAGCCACTCACCGTAGAAAATATTATCACCGGTGGCAGGGTTACGGGTAAATGCCACTCCGGTGGCAGAGGTATCGCCCATGTTGCCAAATACCATGGCCTGTACGTTTACTGCTGTTCCCCAGTCATCGGGAATTCCCTCAATGCGACGGTACGAAACGGCTTTTTTCCCGTTCCAACTCTTGAACACTGCCATGATGCCGCCCAGCAATTGCTCTTTGGGATCATCGGGAAACTCTTTACCCAGCGATTGCTTAACCCTTTTTTTGAACTCTTCTGCAAGTACTTTAAGATCATCGGCATTAAGATCAGTGTCGGAGGCATAGCCTTTTTTATGCTTGTAGTCGTCTAACATGTCGTCCAACTGTTTCCTGATTCCCTGGCCTTCGGCAGGTTCAAGCCCTTCGGCTTTTTCCATTACCACGTCGGCATACATCATGATAAGGCGACGATACGAATCCCAAACGAAACGTGGGTTATTGGTTTTTTTAATGATTCCGGGGATTGTGGCCGAGCACAGACCAATGTTAAGAACGGTATCCATCATACCCGGCATAGAGCTACGAGCTCCTGAGCGGCAGCTGAGAAGAAGAGGGTTGGTGGCATCGCCATACTTCATGCCCATAGTCTTTTCAACAAATTCCATGGCCTTCCAAATGTCAGGAAGGAGCTCAGCAGGTAGCTGATGATTATTTTGATAATACTCGTTACAAGTATCGGTGGTGATGGTGAAACCGGCAGGAACCGGTAATCCCAATAAGCTCATCTCGGCAAGGTTTGCCCCTTTGCCACCCAGCAGATTTTTCATGTCTGCTTTCCCTTCGGCTGTCTTATTCCCAAAGGTGTAAACACGTTTTACTTTAGACATCTTGTTTCTTTTTTAGTTGATTGTTATTTATTTACATTTCTTTCTTAAAGCAATTTTTCCAGCCTACAAAAATATGAAAAATAATGGAATAGGATTCTTGTAAGGGATATGGACGCTTAAAATATTTTAAACACAATGATTAAGCTTGTAATGTTCTAATATCGTGCTTGTTATGTTTGTGGTTGTGAATTCATCCATGGATTGAAAAGAGTATAAATGAGCAATTGGCATAAGAATTGAATATCTGCTAATGTTTTTAAATTTTAATTATCCACTCTAAAACCTAAGACTGTGAGAACTAAATTGAACCTATTGGTAGCCCTGTTCCTTATTTCTGCGCTCACCCTTAATGCCCAAAATGATAAAGATGAGCATATGCAAACCCTGTTTGGTAATGGGCCTGTTGCTTATGGTGGCTACGGTGGCCCAAGAGTAACCTATTCAAAATTTGATGGAAGGGATGTTTGGATGGTTGGCGGAAGGGGAGGAGTCATTTTTAATCACGTTTTTTCCATTGGCGGTGCGGGATATGGCATTGTCAATTCTCCATTCTACTCAAGCATAACCTATAAGGATTCAACCTTCAGCGATGTTACCCTTCAGGGAGGCTTTGGAGGAATGCAGTTGGAGTTTTTCTTAAAACCAATGAAAGTGCTGCATATCTCTTTTCCTGTGCTTATTGGTGCAGGAGACCTCATGCTGGTTGCAGACAGACCCTATGCTTACGATTCCGATCTGGAGGATAGGATAATATGTCATAGAAGTTTTTTTGTTATTGAACCCAATATAGAGGTGGAGCTCAATGTCATACGGTTTATGCGATTATCGCTGGGTGTGGGTTACCGCTACACTCCGGGTGTCGATTTAGCCGATATCCCTTCCAATGCCTTCAATAGCGTTGTGGGGTCCATCTCGTTAAAATTTGGAAGTTTTTAAAATCATCATTCTAATTGATTGTAACAGTATAAATTAGTTTCTTATTAACCCATTATCTTAAAAATTATCTGTATGAAAAGAACAATACTTTTAGTCCAATCTATAATCACTTTGTTAGGCGCTGGGCATATTGCCCTTGCACAGCGTGACTACGAGCCGGAATATCTGTTCGATACGAAAAAGGTAAAACTAACCGTTTTTGGCAATACTAGCGATGAATTTTCATTTGTCGATGGAGCTAATGCGTATTCCATCGGGAGTAGTGGAGCATTTCTATTTAACTACCAGTATTTCATTGGCATGTATAATCTCGATGTCCAATCGGACATTATGCGTGATAATATATACCCCAATGGTCATCACCCTGTTACTAACCCTCTTGACCCTCAATATGTTTACAATAGCATTAGTTTTCACCATGGAGGTTTGTGGTTGGGGTATATACATAAACCCAATAAGTTGCTGCACTGGGGTGCCGATCTTAAGGTGGGAATGGGCATTATTGCCCTTTACGATAGGGATCTTGAGATGTCGGTTTTCAATGAACATCATAAGGATTGGATAAGCGTTATCCAACCCGAAGTGAATATCGAATTCAACTTTACGCGTTGGTTTCGAATTGGTTTGGGTTTGGGATATCGCCAGGTATTTGGAGTAGATAATACCGAATATACCAATGATCAGGGTCAATCAGTACGCTTATTCGAACCGGGCCAGTTTTCAAGTCCTACGGGAACAATCAAATTCCTAGTTGGCGGTTTTGCCCCAAGGCCACATGGGAAAAACAATAGGTTTGGAGAGAATGGGTTTGATTAGCCCAAGGGTTTCGAATTGTTTGCCTGAATTTTTAAAGCAGATATCCTTTGCAGATAATTCCGATTGACTGAAATAGTTAACCCAATGGTATGTTTCGAATGAGCAAAACACGCCATTGGGTTAAAAACGTTTTTAAATAATCTCTATTCCTTTACTCCCAATAGGTTAAGCATAAAGGCATATTCCAAGGCCACCTCTCTGAGCGATTTGAACCGCCCCGATGCTCCACCGTGCCCGGCATCCATATCGATCTTGAAAATCACCAGATTATTGTCGGTCTTTAGGTCTCTGAGTTTGGCGACCCATTTGGCCGGTTCGAAGTATTGCACTTGAGAATCGTGATACCCCGATGTAATCAGCATGTTGGTGTAGTACTGCGGTTTAACCTGATCGTATGGTGAGTAGGAGTTCATGTAGAAGTAGTAGATGGAATCGTTGGGGTTACCCCATTCGTCATATTCCCCTGTTGTGAGCGGTATGGATGTATCGAGCATGGTAGTCACCACGTCAACGAATGGCACTTGGGCAATAATGCCTTTGTACAAATCGGATCTCAGGTTGGCCACAACGCCCATGAGCAATCCGCCGGCACTGCCGCCCATGGCAAATAGTTTATCAGGGGAGGTGTATTTCTGATCGATGAGGTATTGCGAGCAGGCTATGTAATCGGTAAAAGTATTCATTTTTTTCAGCAGCTTTCCATCCTCATACCACTGTCTTCCCAACTCTTCACCCCCACGGATATGGGCAATGGCATACACAAATCCCCGATCGAGCAGGCTTAGCCTTGCGGAGCTGAAATAGGGATCCATGGAGGCTCCGTAGGAGCCGTATGCGTAAAGCAGGGTAGGGTTATTGCCATTCATTTCCAGTCCCTTTCTGTAAACCATGGAAATGGGAACGAGCACTCCGTCATCTGCTTTTGCCCACAAACGTTTTGTTTCGTAGTTGTCAGCCGAGAAATCGCCCAGCACTTCGCTTTGCTTTTTAAGGATTTTTTCCCGTGTGTCCATGTTGTAATCGTAGGTGGACATTGGTGTAGTTAAGGAGGTGTAAGAATAACGCAAAAGGGGTGTGTCGTATTCAGGATTAACGGAGATACTGGCCGTGTACACTTCCTCGCCAAAGTCTAAATAGTGCTCCTCCTTAGTATTCATGTTGATTATGCGTAGCTGCTTTAATCCACCGGAGCGTTCGTCAACCACCATATGGTTTTTGAATATTTCGACACCCGATAGCAGAACATCCTCCCTATGCGGAATAACGGTTTTCCAGTTAGCCTTGCCGGGTTTTGATACAGGGGCTACCATTAATTGAAAATTAGTGGCGTTGAGGTTGGTGGTAATGTAAAACTTGTCGCCATAGTGCGTTACAAAGTACTCCAGATTCCTCTCCCGTGGTTGAATAATCCTGATTTTCCCATAGGGATCGTTGGCATCGAGGTAGCTGAACTCAGTTGAAAGTGTGCTGCTGGAGCCGAAGTATATGAACGCTTTGGATTTCGACCTGTAAGTAAACGCCCGAAAGGTATCGTCCTTCTCCTCGTAAACCAGCTCATCATTCTTTTCGGAGGCATCGTTCAGGGAGTGCCTGTAAATGCGGTATGGCCGCAGCGAGTTATCTATTACTGTGTAGAAAACCGTTTTATTATCGTTGGCCCAGGCTACCGACCCGGTGGTCAGGGGAATTTTGGTATCCAACAGCTGCCCGGTTGTCAAATCTTTGAAATATACAGTGTATTGCCTGCGACTTAGGGTATCAACTCCGTAAGCAAGGATGTTGTTATTGGGAGAAACATTTAGCCCTACAGCCGAATAGTAGCTATACCCTTCGGCCAACTCGTTGACATCGAGCATTATTTCTTCTGCTGCATCAAGAGTTTCCTTTTTGCGGCAGTATATGGGATATTCCTTCCCCTCTTCATAGCGGGTATAGTAGAAATACCCATTCTCAAAGTATGGCACCGATTCGTCCTGCTCCTTAATACGCGCTTTAATCTCGTTAAAAAGCTTTTCCTGTAAGCCTTCTGTACTTTTTAAAATCTTTTTGGCATAGGCGTTTTCGGCGTTCAGGTATGCCAAAACTTCGTCCGCATCCCGCTCATTCATCCAGTAATAAGGGTCAATGCGTGTATCGCCAAACATAACCAGTTCGTGGGGTTTTTTCTCTGCAATGGGCGGCACCGGGGTTGTGCTGCATCCGAATAGAAAGAGAAAGGCGATAATCCAAAGGATAATTAAATGTTTATTATTCATAATCAATGTTTTGATAGTTGAGTTTATTTGCAGCAGACAAAAATATGATTCAAAGATATTTTAATTAAAATTAACTCCCAAAACAAAAAAGTTTTCTTTTTGTTTGTCTTAAAAAAATCAATGTTTAATCCAGCCGTTCCTTGCTATAGCGTGTAGTTTGAAGCGTTATGCAAGGTGTTATTGGGCTCCATAAATTATTGAAGACTACCATGCCCGTTAAGAGATTATTCCTTCTATTATCGCTGCTTACTCTGCTGCAGTTTGGCTTTGCGCAGCCCAAGACCAAAGAGATAGCCAAGCCTGTTCCGGTGGTGGATTTCCAGGGTCTAAAGCCCTTCCTTTCAAAAGATAATGACACTGTTTACGTTGTCAATTTTTGGGCTACCTGGTGTGCTCCATGCGTAGTTGAGATCCCTTATTTTGAGAATATTAACAAAGAGTTTGGATCCGGAAAGGTAAAAGTTTTACTGGTTAGCCTCGATTTTCCCAATCACTATGATACGCGATTAATCCCCTTTATTTCCGGTAAAAATATTCAATCATCAGTGGTAATGCTCGATGACCCAAATTCCAATTTCTGGATAAATGAGGTTGATGCTTCATGGTCGGGAGCCATTCCCGCAACATTGATATACAAAGGGAATAATCGTCGTTTTTTTGAAAAGGTTATGACAACGGAGGAGCTTAAAAGCAACATCTTGTCCCTGCTGTCGAAATAGCATTTTAACCTATGGATAAGTTTGGGATAATTGTACTTGCTTTATGGCCGAAAGAGAGCGAGAAATATTAATAATCAGATAAATATAAATTGTATGAAAAGATTTCTTTTTACCCTGATGTTAGTAGCTGCTGCCGTTGCAGCAGTTTTTGGGCAAGGATATAGAATAGGCGATAAGGCCATCGATTTTTCCCTGAAAAATGTTGATGGCAAAATGGTTTCCATGGCCGATTATTCCGATGCCAAAGGTTTTGTAGTTATTTTTTCCTGTAATCACTGCCCATACGTCATGGCGTATGAGGACAGGATGATTGAAATCCACAACCTGTATGCCTCAAAGGGATTTCCTGTGATTGCCATCAATTCCAACGATCCGTCCGCGCAGCCTCAGGATAGCTATGAGAATATGATCGAAAGGGCAAGGGATAAAAAATTCCCGTTTGCCTATCTTTTCGACGAGGGTCAAAAGATTTACCCCATATACGGGGCTATGCGCACCCCGCACGTTTTTCTGTTGAATAAGCAGAATGACGATTTGATTGTGGAGTATATCGGCGCCATTGACGATAACTACAAGGATGCTTCGGCAGTTAAGGAACCTTTTTTGAAAAATGCCATTGAAGCGCTACTGGCAGGAAACAAGCCGCCGGTGAGTGAAACAAAGGCAATAGGATGTACTATAAAAGTAAAATGAAAAAAAGCGGGTTTCAAACCCGCTTTTTTCTTAATAGTTCTCTGCCAGTACCTCGAAGTAGTCGATGGGATGTTGGCAAACCGGGCATACTTTTAAAGCGTTTTTGCCCTTATGATGGTATCCGCATTTACGGCACATCCACACAACCTCCTCATCCTTTTCGAAGACTCTTCCTTCCTCAACGTTCTTTAGTAGTTTGAGGTACCTCTCCTCGTGATCCTTTTCCACTTTCGCAATCATCCTGAAGGCAATGGCAATCTGTTTAAAACCCTCTTTTTCTGCCACATCGGCAAAGTGGGGGTATAGTTCTGTCCACTCTTCGTGTTCGCCCATGGCGGCAGCCTTAAGGTTTTCGGCCGTGGTGCCTATAACTCCTGCAGGGTATGAAGCCGTAATCTCGACCATGCCGCCTTCCAAAAATTTGAAGAATGTTTTGGCATGCTGCTCCTCCTGCATGGCGGTTTGCATGAATAGCTCGGCTATCTGCTGATAACCATCCTTAATGGCTTGCTTTGCAAAAAAAGTATAGCGGTTTTTTGCCTGCGATTCACCCGCAAAAGATTTTAGCAGATTCTTTTCGGTTTCGGTTCCTTTAATGCTTTTTTCCATTTTTTAAATTTTTTTTTAAACATTCAAAACTAATTATCTTTTGCATTTTGTCAATGGGTGATATGTAAATATGGTAATTTTTAGAATGGATTTAAGTAATAAAAGGCAAATCTGTTGTAATGATTATTTTCTACCCACTATATTTGAAGCCTGATTTTTTAGCTTTACGCGTATGGAACTTTGGATGTATGGTTTGATAGTGGTTGCCGGTGCTTTAGCCGGCTTTATCAATACACTGGCTGGAAGTGGATCGCTGATCACGCTGCCCCTACTCATTTTCTTTGGCCTGCCGGCCAACATTGCCAATGGCACCAACAGGTTGGGGGTGTTGCTTCAGAGCATTGTTGCGGTGAGCGGTTTCAAGCAGAAAAAGGTTTTCGAGTGGAAGGAAGGGATTTGGCTCACCATTCCGGCCATCATCGGATCGCTTTTGGGAGCAGCCATGGCGGTTAACCTCGATGAGCAGCTGATGAACAGGATTATCGGCGGACTGCTGGTATTCATGTTTTTCATCATCCTTTTCAAACCCGACCGCTGGGTTAAGGAGCAGGCAGGGCAGGTAAAATCAAAGCCCGGCCTATGGCAGATCATCATATTCCTTGGCATTGGTTTTTACGGAGGGTTTATCCAGGCCGGTGTTGGTTACTTCCTGTTGGCAGGGCTTGTGTTGGGAGCCGGGTTTGACCTGCTTAAGGGCAATGCTATTAAAGTGTTGATAACCCTTGCCCTGACAGTAGCAGCCATCGTGGTGTTTATTGTCAATGGCCAGGTGGATTATGGGGTAGGACTCTCTCTTGGCGCCGGGAGTATGATTGGCGCCTGGATAGCAACACGGCTTGCCGTTCGGAAGGGGGCAAAATTCATCCGGTGGGTGTTGCTGGTAACAATTTTTGGCTTTGCAGTAAAGCTCCTGTTTTTGTAAACCGGTTTACTGCTCAAGTTTGAATATGTAGGTAATGGTTCCTGTCTGGAAAGCAGGTGCGTTGGGATTGACATCGAATGTTGCGCTAAGCGCAGCTTCCTTTGCCACTTTCAATAGTTCTTCATCGAGCGTTGTTGAGCCCTTAAAACCAGCCTCTGCTGCTGTTACTTTACCGTTCCTGTCAACGGTGATTGAAACCACAACCTTTCCGCTTTTCTGTTTAGGGTAAACTGGCGGGGGTAGCGAAACTGACTTACGATTACCAAGGCTAAAACTTATACCGCCACCCCTACCGCCGGTTCCTCCGGTACGATCTCCTGAATCTACCGAACCACCCGGGTCGCCCTGGTTCCCTTTTACATTACCATCGCCTTCGCCGGTGTCATCACCATCGGGCTTTTGGCCGGGGAATAGGGTTCTCCTATCGATTTCGCGTGGCTTCTCCACCTCCTGCTGTGGTTGAGTCTCTTTCGGTGTGGTTTCAGCCGGTTGGGTTTCTTTGGGCTTGTCGGGTTTGGGCTTAGGTTTGGGTTCGGGTTTGGTAGGCGGAATTGCAGGGGCATCTTCAAAATCCTGTGTCAGGGGTGTTTCCTTGTCCTTTTGGCTGGTAGGTTGCGATACAGGTCGTGTTTCCCTGCGGGGTGCAGGACGGGGTTCTGTTAGTCCCATACCCTCGTTATCGGTGCCAAAGTTAATCAGAATACCCTCTTCGCCGGGCAAGGGTAAGGGGGTGGAGAAATTGAACAGCAACAGCAACACGATGATTAATATGTGTATTATCATCGACCATACTATTCCACGGACTCTTCCCGACATACCGCTTGTTTTTTACTTTAAAGGCTGTGTAGCTAATATCAACTTATAGTGATTATCCTTAGCAATGTTCATTACCTTAACCACCTCTTCCATGGGTACCGTACGGTGAACATGAAGTGAAATGGTGGGCTCTATCTGTCCTTGCAATCGTTGTGCCAACATTGCTTCCAAATCCTGAAATGGTATTGGCGTTTGCTCAATGTAAAAATGTAAATCTTCGGTTATGCTCACAGTGGTTATTGCCTTGGCCGGCGTTTGGCTATCGCTACGGGGGAGCAGAAGCTTCAGGGCGTTGGGAGCAACAAGCGTTGAGGTGACCATGAAAAATACCAGCAATAGGAAAACCAGGTCGGTCATGGACGACATGCTGAAGTTGGGGTTAACCTTTGGTCCTCGCTTAAGTGCCATTTTTTTGTTTTTTTAACAATGAAAGAGTTAAACCGGTTCGTTGAGAAGATCCATAAATTCGGTGGTATTGGCCTCCATGGTGAACACAACCTTTTCAATTTTTGCCACCAGAATATTATAGGCGAAGTAGGCGAAAATACCTACAATAAGCCCTGCAACCGTAGTAACCATGGCAGTATAGATACCATTTGAAAGAAGCCCGACATCGATGTTGTTGCCTGCCATGGACATATCGTAGAATGCCCTGATCATACCGATAACTGTACCCAAAAATCCCAGCATGGGAGCGCCCCCTGCAACGCTGGCAAGGGTTGGAAGACCCTCCTCTAACTTCGAAACCTCTAAATTCCCCACGTTCTCAATGGCAGCATTCACATCGGAAAGGGGTCGCCCTATGCGATGGATGCCCTTTTCAATCATCCTTGCCACGGGGGTATTCTGTGATTGACACATGGCGATGGCCGATTCAATCTTGTCTTCATGGATGTACTCCTTAATGCGGTTCATGAAGTTAATGTCTTCGCGAGATGATTTTTTTATAGCCCAATACCTTTCGATAAACAGATATACGGCTACGAACCAAAGAAATACAATGGGAATCATAATCCATCCGCCTTTCAGCGATAGTTCCCAAAAATTCATGGTAATCTCTGTAGGTTGATTGCTCAACGCTTGGGATGCAATATCTACCTGTAAAAGAAGCATATTGATAAAGTTTTTAAAATGTGAAAACTGGGCGAAGTTAATAAAAAAAACGGCAAAGTGGTGCAACTATTTCATGCCGAGGGAAGCATTTTCTTTTTTCTTCAACGTGTCAGGGGGTAGAAAGAAAGAATTGTATTCAGGGCTTTGATTTTCTTCGTCTTGCTGTTGCGATGATTTGGGCCTGAAAAAGTTTTTGTAACGTTGCCATAGCTCCCTCAGGGAGTTGAAATCTTCGCGATACATCACACCTGCGCCGGTGGTATAGGGCGATTGCGAGGTTCCGTAGAGAACATCGTTGTTCGATCGGGCAAAGGCTTTAAGCCTTACCTTACCCGATGGCACGATTTTTACATCAATGTTAAAGTCGCCGGCAATGGGGCTGCTCGAAGTTTGCGTACCCATGTCAACGTTCCCGTTGATGGAAACCCTGTCGTTGAACAGCTGGGTTGAAACAGCCAGTTCCACCTCGTTGGAGCTGATCTCGGCGGCGGGATCGCCGGGACGGTAGTTAAGCCCTATGTCGAAAGCGTTGCTCCACTGCGAAAGCCAATTGCTCAGTTGGTTCGATAGAGCCTCGCTAACCGTTGAGTACAACCCTTGACCAAATTGGCCACCTTGGCTATCGCCACCCGATGGATCGACAAAGCTGTTGATAACCAAAAGCGAAAGGAACTGCATACTCATATTCTCCTCGGTGTTGAGTACGCTTTGTACCTGAGCCTTGGTTTCGTTATCGGCGCCCGGCAATTCGATGTTAAATTCGATGCTGGGTTCCATGAGTTTGCCCATAAGGGAAATCTGACACTCAACGGGTATCCGCTTGCTGAATCTGTCATCCTGCTGGTTGGGGAAGAGGGGTTTCAGGGGAGTTTTCAGCGAATAAATGGCTTTGATATCCATCGCGGCATCCACCACATCGCCATTCCAGTTGATGGTGCTGCCGTCGCCAATCTTCAATCGCTTGTTGATAACTCCTTGTAGCGTAAACAGATAATCTCCCTTAGTGATTTCGTACTGGCCAAACATGTTGAACAATCCCTTGCCGGGATTAACTTCCAACTTAAGATTTCCCAATCCGTTGGCCTTAATGATATCCCCAACCTGCTTGTCGATGATAATCTGCGCTTCGGCCTCGGGAGTTACCTCCAGGTCGAGGTTTACGGCAAAATTGGCTTTTGGCTTTTCCTCTACACCGATAATGTCCTCAATGATAATGATATCAGAACTCTTGTTAACGAACGAAACAAAATCGCGCTCCGAAACATCTTTTGCCGAAGACAATGGTAGGAATATGGCGGTTTTGGGCTCTGTGAGCAATGAAGCGTCGATGACCAATGCGTTGATTGGTCCGGTTACCTTTGCAAGCCCCGATGCATATACAAGGCCATAGAAAAGTTCATTGTCCTTTTCGGTGGTGTTTAGCAGTTGGAAATTGCTTGGCGAAAGGTTTAAATCGAGAGAGATGTTTTTAAAATGATCTGTTTGTATGGTTCCGTTCAGGGAGGCTATACGCTTGTTGGTATCCTGAATTTTAAAATTTCTGAAATAGATATTGCTGTTGTCAAAGTAAATGGGATCGGAAAAGGAATACCTTGTTTTAGAAAAGCCAATGGTCATGCCCACATTATTGGTGGTGAGCATCCCGTTCAGCTCGGGCTTATCCAATTTGCCGCCAATGGTGATATCGCCGGCAACATACCCTTCTATGTTGCTGATGTTATCGCTCAGCATTGGTTCTAAGTGCTTAAGGGGAATTTTGTTGATCTCAACCGAGAATTTCATACTCTTCGATTCGGGGAAAAGATCGCCCGAAGCCTTGAGCATTACCTCATCGTGAAGATGGTTGGTTGCTTTGATGTTCAATCGTTTGGCATCGGCAAACCATCGGCTTGAAAATACTAAATTACCAACCTCCTGACTGTTCACGCTGAGCCCTTGCAGGTTCAGGTTAGAAAAAAACAATGGGTTTTCCTTTATGTTGGTAACCATGGCATACCCATTAATAAATCCCTCTAACAAGTAACCTTTGTCCTTTGTATAAAGATTGATATTGGAAATATCCAGGTTGTTTACCTCAACCACAACCGAATCTTTGGGGTTTGACGAGATATTTCCGCTTACCATCAAATACTGCCCTTTGTTGAAAAGTTTAAAACCGCTGATGGCAATTTTCGATGAGTCGATGCTGACCTCTGAGGGAGATATATTCCAAAGGGTATCGTTGAGCAGTAACTGGGAAGGGTTAACATCCAACTTAATACGCCGATTGGGGTTTTGCGAGGCATGTTCAAAATGCGCTACGGCATTGATAATTCCCTGATTCTTTATTTGGGTTTTGTTGTCCCACGAAAGGCGGGTATCGATGTTGTTGTCACTGGTTGTGGTGGCGATAACTATATTCCGAATCTGCCCCCCGCCAACATCAATGAAAGGCGTGCTGATGCTGGCAACAAATGAGCTGTCGTTGGTTTGCCCATCTATGGAAATGTTTTTTATCAAATTGCCTCCCAGCATCAGTTCAGGTATCATTACTTTTAAGGTAACCGATTGAAAATCGGGGTTATATATGCCAAACAGGCTGGTGTTTTCAGCAATCTTGAATCCGGGCGAAATAACATTTAACAATTTCTGAGTTTTCCTTAGGCGAAGTTTAATGATATAATCGTTGAATTCGGGATTCTCAACACCCGACAGAACGAGTTCGGGTTTCTTGTTTTCGGGATTAAGGGCGGGAATATAGCGGTAGATTAGCTGGCTAAACGATGAAAAAATATTGGCATAGTTATATTTTCCCCTCAGCTCTCCCTCAATAAATTCCGATTTCAATGAAATCAACTTACTATCGGCAGTGTTGTTGGCTACAATGGTAATGTCGGAGGTCTTAATCTCGCCATTCTGATTTTTGTATATGCAGTTAAGCACTTTCACCTCGCCCATGCTGTTGTCGAGATTGCTTCCCGAGAATTTTGAAGTGAGAAGGAATGAGGCTTGCGAGATGCTGTCAACCTTGTTGAAGTTCAGCTTCACCAGGTCAATCTTTGGTACAAATGCGGAAAAGTTGAAAACGGGGATGGAATCGGATAGGTCAACTTTCCCCATGAAATTCAGCTTAATGTTTGGATCATCCAAGAATACAGACCCAACATAGGTTTTATTGGAAAGATTACCCGATATTTTGATGTTGTTGTAATCGTAATCATTTGCTACAATGGAGTATATGGTTGCCTCGGTTTGGGCTTCGATATTCCTTTTGTAATCGGTGCTTCCCTTTATTGAAGCCCAAAGGCTTGTTGTGCCAAGCAGGGGATTGTTGGTAAGTTTCCCAAGGTCGAGCCTTTTGGTTGAAACCACTCCGTTGAATCTGGTTGATTTCTGCTGGGTAGGTTTAATGGCCAGATCCATGGATATACTGCCAATGGCTGATTCCAAAGTTCCATAGGCCACAAAGTCGGAGATAAAACCCGTGAAATTCCCTGTGTACGAAATATTTTCCAGTACCTTTAAATTCTCAGGAAATACAAATAAGGGTGTCCCGGTATCAGTTTTCTTTAGCTCGGCAAGGTCGTTGGGAGCGATGGTAAGGTTCTTTATATCGAACACCAGGAGAGAGTTGTGAATGTCAGGAAGGCCTGAAATACTTATGTTGGCTTTCAGTTCGGTATTTTTACCTATTGTCAAATCCACCGCTTTTCCCCTGATATCGCATACCGGTCCTTTAAAATTCCCGGAAAGGGTAAGCGATATGTCGAACTCGCCCAAAGTAGGGGCGAACGACGCGAGGAAATTGGTATTGAGTAGCGATTTGTCAACCTCAACATTGAGCTTTACCGTTTCCACAAAGTCTCTCATGTCCTCCCAACCGTCGTAGCTCATTTTTAGGTGGGGGACGTTTAGGTTACTCCCCATTGCCCTTATCCTAAGCTTGTCAAAATCCATGTGTTGACTGCTGAAACTAACGTCAGCCCTAAAACTTTCGAGCAGGAAGCCACTCTTCTCTACGAAATCCATGTTGGAAATGATGAAGCCAATGGTATCGCCCGAAATGTTGATGTGGTTGATGTCAATATTGGCATCGGAAATGACAAGATCCTGAAAGTTAATCCCCGGCCTGGTGGTGTCGGCAAGTTCGTGCCGCATGGCAAATGTGGTAGAAATCAGCCTTGCCCTGCTGACATTGATGGTAAAGGGATCTTTTGATTTATGGACTGTGTCGCTCCTGAGCGATTGAATAAGCGCCGTAAGGTTCATCACCCCAAGGCTGTCGGTGTTTAGGTTTATTTGGGCACAATCGGTGGTAACCCGATAGAGGTTGATTATTTTCTTCTTAGTGCTGAAACGCATCAGGTTTACCGAAACCGATTTGGCAGCAAACAGGGTATCGTGTTTTAAGTCGCCTATGAATACATTGCGAAGCATCAAACGGTTGAAAGGGCGATAGTCAACTTTTTCAATGGAAATTGTGGTGTTTATTTTGTCCTCAATGATTTGGGTAACTTTCGCCACAAGCCATGTCTGCACCTTGCTGTTTTGTACCACAAACCAGGTAACCGTTGGTATTGCCAGCAGTACCACTATACAGATGAGTGCTATTTTAATCGCTTTTTTGATAACTTTGCCTCCTGATTGTATTGTTTTCAACGGATATGGCATAAACTATGCCATACGTTAAAAACGCCCGAAATTAGGAAAATTGAGGAGATCTATTTTGTAATTTTTTTGGTTTATTTCTATTTTTTTGTCGAAAGGCTATTTTTCTGTAGATGAGCGTACTGATATTGGGTATAGAATCTTCGTGCGACGATACTTCCGCAGCCGTCATTGAGGATGGACGTTTGTTGTCCAATGTTATCGGTAATCAGCAGGTACACAGAGAGTATGGCGGTGTCGTTCCCGAGTTGGCCTCGCGGGCGCATCAGGCCAATATCATCCCTGTGGTGGATAAGGCACTGCGTGAGGCATCAAAGACTCCGGGCGATATACAGGCTGTGGCCTTTACCAAGGGGCCCGGATTGCTGGGATCGCTTTTGGTGGGGGCATCCTTTGCCAAGGGATTTGCGCTTGCGCAAAAAATTCCACTCATTGAGGTGAATCATTTACAGGGTCACATCCTATCTCATTTTATAAAAACCGATAAAACTGATCTTTATCCCGAGTTTCCCTTTTTGTGCCTGTTGGTTTCAGGCGGGCATACACAGCTGGTGGTAGTGCGCAATTATCTGGACATGGAAATCATAGGCAAAACCATTGACGATGCCGCCGGGGAGGCTTTCGATAAGTGTGCCAAGCTCATGGGGTTGGATTACCCCGGTGGGCCCATTGTGGATAAGCTGGCAAGAGATGGCGATCCAAATGCGTTTCAGTTTGCCAAGCCATTGCCTAAGGGTCTCGATTTCAGCTTCAGCGGATTGAAAACCTCGTTCCTATACTTTCTCCGTGATAATCTCAGGCAGGATGAAAATTTTGTTGAGAACCGAAAGACTGACCTTTGCGCTTCGCTTCAGCGCACCATCGTTGATATCCTTGTTCAAAAGCTGATCAGGGCATCCAAGCTAATGGGTATTAAAAATATTGCCCTTGCGGGTGGCGTGGCCGCCAATTCGGCCTTAAGGGAGGCAGTTGTGGCGGTTGGCAAAACCCGCGGATGGACAGTATTCCTCCCTGAGCCCCGTTTTACCACAGATAATGCTGCTATGATTGCTATTGTTGGCTACTACAAATTTCTGGAGGGCGATTTTGCAGGAATGGATGCGGTGCCAATGGCACGATTGCCCTTTTAATTTATTTTAATCGTTCATTTTAAATACTTTACCATGATTATTATTTTGGCACCGGCCAAAACAATGGCAAGGATTGCCACCAAAACCGATTATACACCCACACAACCCCTCTTTTTGAATTACTCTGCACCTCTTGTTGAGGCCATTCGAAAGTTGTCGCAGAGGGAGATGGAAAAGTTGATGGCCGTAAGCCCACAGCTGGCAAGGCTGAACATTGAACGTTTCCTGCAATGGCAGCTGCCATTCAATTCAGGCAATAGTTACCCTTCACTTCTCTCGTTCAGGGGAATAGTGTTCGATGCATTGAACCCCAAGGACTTCAATACGGAGGATTTTGCCTTTGCGCAGCAGCACCTCAGAATTCTCTCGGGTCTTTACGGCGCGCTTCGTCCCTTAGACCTTATGCAACCCTACAGGCTGGAGATGGGAACGAAGTTTGGCATCGGTCGGAGTAAAAATCTTTACCAATACTGGAGACCGCTACTGACGGACTACCTGAATGGTGAAGTGAATAGTGAGGGCGGCGAAGTGTTGGTGAATTTGGCTTCCGTTGAGTATTCCAATGCTGTTGATTTTGATGCGATTAACGGAGAGGTGATTACTCCCGTTTTTAAGGAGTGGAAAGGCAATGCTCTGAAAATTATCACTGTGCATGCCAAACGTGCCAGAGGGCTGATGACCCGTTTTATCATCAAAAACAGGCTAAGCGATGTGGAGCACATCAAGCTATTCGATTACGAGGGCTATTACTATAGTCCCGACGAGTCGCTAAGAAACCAGTGGGTCTTTGTGCGGTAGCGCAATGTGTGTTTAACGCCCTTTCTGCCCGTTGGTCAGCTTCATATAAATTTCACGGCAAGCCCAGGCATCGATGGCGGCATACTGCTGCTGCGCATCCGATAGGATGGGAGCGTTCCAGTTGGAAAGCTGCTGCGATTTGGAAACTTTCTTCCCTAACACTATGGCTGCCATTTTCCTTACCCCCAATTCTCCAATACCGTAATCGGCAACAATGTTCTGAAGGTCGATAAAGCCTTGTGGGGTAAATGCTTTAACCTTTTGAAGTGCTTTCAGGTCATCGCGAATGGCTGCCCCGATTTTGAGGATGCTTGCATTTTGCAGCAGGCTAATTAGGGGCTTGGGAATTCCGGTATGCTTCAGCCTGATGAGTAGAGCCAGATGCGAATTGGCCAATTGCAGCAGTGCAATGCTGTTCAGCTCACCCTTGCGGAAAGTGGGCTTGGTTTCGGTATCGAATCCCAATACGCTAACCGTGACCAGCCGAGGGAGCCATCGGATTAACTCCTCCTCCGAGGAGATAACCACGATTTCACCCGTAAATTCCAACTTGGGCAGCGCTGCAACCTCTTCGTTGCTAATGGTATTTAAAAAGGCACTACTCATTATCCCTCAGGTCTTTTTGTCGTTTTGTAATTATCCATTGGCTGGTATCAATCTCCTTTTCCGATTCAGGTTCATCGTTTTCGCTGCTATCGCTCTCAATATCTATACCAGAGTATTGTAGTATATGGAATGCCCTGATGGCATTGGCCAGCCTGATTCCCCAATACTCCTGAAAATTCAGCATACATTCCCATAGCGCATCGTTCATCTCCTCGATATGTCCCTTTTGGTAAATCATCGTAAAGTCTTTCAGGTCCTGATAAATATCGGACAGATACTCCGCAAGGCTGGCCGAGAACTGATCGTCTGTTTCGGAAATTCGGGCATCAAATACCTCGGGGAAAGCATCGTGTTCGCCCAGTAACCCTTTTATCCTAAGGCTCAGTGCCATATAGTATTCTTCCGTTACGTGTTTTGGATTGCCCTCTTCGTAAACCGGCTCGGTTTGTGGCACCAGCGATGCCTTATAGTAGAGCAGCGGGAGAAGGCTTACCATTACCCTTGCAAATTCTTTGCGACTGTACCCTCCAATGCCCTCCAGGTATGCGCAATACTCCTTGGCAACCGTTGCAAACTCAACCACAGGCCTGCTGAACACCAGTTTGTTAATATCCTCTTCCATGCGCTTATGCTTTATCCTTTCGGTTTTTCTTTAACAATTCTACCCCTCGGCATCGAAATAAAGTTTGTAGTAATTCAATCCCTTGTCGCGGTCGAAACCCTTTTCAACCCTATCGCGGCCACCGTGAATGTAAAGATGAAAATTCTTGTCTAATTTTATCACGCTTTTAAACAGTTTTTTGGCCTGTTTGGCAGCATCAATGGAAATGGTGAACGAATCCTTGAGGTCGCAGCCCAGTTCCTGCTGATATTCATTTTTATACTCACGAAAAGCATCCACAATTTCCGGTTTGCGTATTACCCTTTCCTCAAATTCGTCGCGATTAAAGATATCGGTTTGAGCAAAGTAATCGCGGGTTTTATTGAGCAGGGTAACCTGCTCGGCCCTGTCCATGGAGCCGTCGTGGTAAAGCACATCCTTTACAAAATCTTTGCAAAGATTGATATAGCCACTGGTCTGGTAAAAGTCATCCTCCCTGCGTTTGATGTTAAGAAATATTTCTTTCCAAAACCGCGCCTCGTCGTTGGCATTGGTATTATCAACAGCCACCACCTTGAAACCAAAATCCTTTTCGGTATTGAATATCAGGCATCCCTTGTCCAGTTTCCTAATGCTAATTCCCTGATGTTGTTCCAATTCAAATCCGTCCTGTTTTTCGTAAATCTTGATAAATGTATCCTTGGTTTCCGACTTGAAAATCCCTATGGCATCAACCAGTTCATCCTCCACAACGCAGTGGGTGAAGAGTACGACGTATAGTTCGCCATCCTTTATGTTGGGATGATTACTGCTCTGGAACAGATGTTTGGCAATGCTGACAGATGTTTCGAAAAGATTATCGGGGTTTTCAAACAGCTTTTCGGCAAATTTATATACCTCGTTGAAGGAGAGGTCAGTTTCGTGGGAGAAGCTGTAAAACTCGGGCTGCCTGAACGGTTGAAGAAAGTATGTTTTCAGAATGCCCAATATTTCCTCGTCGGAAATTTGTGTGAGCCTTTGCGACAGGCTCAGCTCATTACCACGGGCTTTACTGCCTACCCGGTGAATGGCAATGCCCTGAATGGAAGTTTGTGAAAAATCGAACATTTGGTTTTTTGTGCAAAGGTAGGGTTAAAATCCATTTTATCGATTTGCATCCTTTGGATTGTTTTAACAGATGACTGTGACATTGCCGACTGCCATTTTTTAGTACTTTTGCCACGATTTAATGTGGTATAAATACAAATCGGGATGAAAAGGGTGGTAGTGGGACTATCGGGAGGTGTCGATTCCAGCGTGGCGGCCTATGCGCTCAAACAGCAAGGATACGATGTGATAGGCTTGTTTATGAAGAATTGGCACGATACCACCGGGCTTCTTAAGGGCGATTGCCCCTTTGACGAGGATTTCGATTTTGCGCGGATGGTGGCCCGAAAGTTACAAATCCCCTTTGAGATGGTTGACCTTAGCGAAGAGTACCGTAGGCGTGTGGTGGATTACATGTTCAGCGAGTACTCGCAGGGGCGTACTCCCAACCCCGATGTGCTTTGCAACCGCGAGATTAAGTTCGATGAGTTTATTAAGGCATCGCAGGTGTTTAACCCCGATTTTGTTGCCACGGGGCACTACTGCCGTAAGGAAGAGATTGCTGTTGACGGAAAGCCCATGTACCGCCTGCTTGCGGGCAGGGATGCCAACAAGGATCAGAGCTATTTCCTGTGCCAGCTCAGCCAGCAACAGCTTAGCAAAGCCCTCTTTCCCATTGGCGATGTGGTGAAATCGGAGGTGCGACGCATTGCAGGGGAGTTGGGGCTGGCCACAGCCCAACGCAAGGATTCGCAGGGTATCTGCTTTGTGGGAAAGGTTGACTTGCCCGTGTTCCTTCAGCAAAAGCTTAAAGCAAAACAGGGAAGCATCATAGAAATCCCCCAAAATTTCCCTGGATACAGCCTTCAGCAGGAGAGTAGTTCTCTTGCTCAACTTGCTGCCCCTGTGGTGTATAAACCCATGGACGGGAAGTTGGTGGGGCAGCACAAGGGTGCCTACTTTTATACCATTGGTCAGCGCAAAGGGCTCAACGTGGGAGGAACAGCAGAACCTCTTTTCGTCATAGCCATTGATGTTGAGAAAAATATTGTGTACGTGGGGCAGGGGCAGGACCATGCCGGTTTATACCGTCGGGGGCTATTCATTGCCCGCAACCACATCCACTGGGTGCGCCCCGATTTGGAAATGACCATAGGTCAAAAAGAGGATTTCCTCGTTCGCATCCGCTACCGCCAACCCCTGCAGAGGGCAACCCTCCATCGGAATGAGGATGGGATGTACATCATCTTCGAAAATCCCCAGCGGGGCATCACGGCCGGACAGTTTGCCGCCTGGTATAAGGGCGAAGAGCTGATAGGGTCGGGGGTGATTGATTAGCATAATAACCATTAGTTTGTGATGGTACATGGCACAGGGAGTGTGTCCTGTTTTTCATGACTTGCCTCCTTTAGTGCGACAGATACAACCTTTCAATATTTTTTGAGTACTCGGTGGAGATTTTGGTTCTTATCTTTATCTCAATAATTGCTCATTGCCTGATGTTCATTGGGGCTTTGCCCCAAACCCCATTCACTTTTTTGTCTTGATACAAAAAAGTAAACAAAAAAAATCAAGGTAAACCGATGCTTCAACCCGCCCTGTCCAAACCCTCGGATTCTAGCCCAAGCTGGTAAACCTCTTGGGCAGAATCCTACAGGTTTGGCCATTCACGCCACCGCCGGCCCGCCGGTTTACCAGGCTCACGCACTTTTGCGTGTGCGGAAAGGGAATAGTATTGGTTTTACAGTGATTAGGAGATGCGGAGTTGGCCGTTGATTATTGTCTTTTGTTGAAAAAACGCCTTAGTGCGGTAAATTTCTCCCTTTTTTCAATGTTTGCGTTGATTATTAGTCATTCACAGCCGCACTAATTTGAAAGGGGACAAGTCAGGACGGCAGGTCAATTTTCCGCTTGATATTGGGATGACAAGCTGATTGGGTCGGGGGTGATTGATTAGTTAAATAACCATTGCTGCGTGATGGGGGTACGCCCTATTTTTTCCTCACAAATTCTTCGGCCTTAGCCAGGCTTTCCGGTTTCCCCACATCAATAACGCAATTGGCGGTAGTGTCGAACCCCGCTATGGTGTGTTTGGAGCACAATTCGAGGTAGGATTGGACAATGGAGAAAGCCCCCGTACCGGGCAAAAGGTTAAAAATGGCCGGACTGATTACATGGATACCCGCAAAGGCATACTCATGGAGCGGTGCATAGCCTTTCACGGCAACTATCTCTTCACCCGAAAGGGTGTTGCGCCACCCCGCCAGCTTCATATATCGGTCGAACAGGAAGTATCTGCTGGATTTTCTTTGGCCTACGGCCAGTGTGGCCAGGGCGTTATGCGTACGGTGATGTTCTGCAAGCCCTTTAATATCGATATCCGAGAGAATGTCCACGTTGTGTACCAGGAAGGGTTCGTTGCCATCAAGCAGGTGACGTGCCCTGACGATACCGCCTCCGGTATCCAGCAGCAGGTCAGTTTCATCCGAGGTGAATATTCTCACCCCGAAATCATGGGAGGCAAGATAGTCAACAATTTTACGGGCAAAATGGTGAACATTCACCACAATTTCGCTCACCCCTGCCGCTACCAACTTTTCGACAACGTGTGCCAACAGGGGTTTCCCGTTTACCTCGACCAACGCCTTGGGCCGATGAAGCGTATGGTGGCCAAGCCTTGTTCCTAAACCCGCTGCTAATATCATTGCCTTCATAGTCTTTCCGATTTGTTAATCAGTATTCGGTTTACTATATCCTGATATTCAATTCTCTATGAAATAGTTTGACCCGCACCCCATCCAGCTGCTCAGCCCACTGCGCCAACCTGTTGGCCATATACACCGAGCGATGCTGCCCGCCGGTGCAGCCAAAGGCTATGGAAAGATAGCAAAAACCTCTTTTGAGGTACGCCTCAACGGATTGGTTGATGGTAATTTTTATCGTATCTAAGTACTGTTCAACCTCAGGATGTTTGGCAAAGTAGTCGATCACCGGTGTGTCGAATCCGTTCATGTCCTTAAATTCAAACAGGCGGCCGGGGTTTGGCAAGGCGCGACAGTCGAAAATATAGCCGCCTCCATGCTCGGCATGCTCCATGGGGTAGCCCTTTTTGAACGAGAAGCTGGTAATATCCAGCGTTAACCCCCCAAAGGAGTCGTCTTGTTGCGACTTTGTTCCATACTTTTCGTTTATCTCCATAAGTATTGGCAACAGGGAGGGAATAGAAACGGTGGCCGCTTCCAACAGGTACGGAAGGTTTCCGGCAGCAAGCGGGATGCTCTCGAGGAAATGCGCCCGCCTTTCGAAAAAGCCCCTGTACCCGTACGCCCCAAGGGTTTGTATGACCCTGAATAGGGCAAAGTTGGGGAATTGCTTTTTCAGCTCGTGAATGTTCACGGGTTCCAGCTCTTTTACCTTTTCAAGGTAAAAATCCAGCATTTCGTCACGAAGCCATTGCGGGAAGTTGGCCTTGGCCTGATAGAGGAACGAGGCAATATCGTAGAGCAGTGGCCCTTTCCGTCCTCCTTGGTAATCAATCAGGTAGGGAGATTCATTCACGAGCATGATGTTGCGCGATTGGAAATCGCGGTAGTGGAAGTAGGAGCAGGGGTGGGCGAGGAGCACATCGGCGAAGGCCATGAAATCGTCATCGAGTTTGGCCTCATTGAAACGTATGCCCGAGGGTTTGAGGAAGCTGTACTTGAAGTAGTTAAAATCCCACATCACGCTTTGCATGTCGAACGTGCTCTTGGGGTAGCACCGGCTGAAATCCAAACCCTTTGCACCCTCAATCTGAAACTGTGCCAATAGGGCCAGCGACTGCTTGAGGGTTCTTTTCGTTGCGGAATCTTTCCCCTTTTCCCACAGTGTGCAGCCAAATCTGAGCATCAGCGTGCAGTCGCCCAGGTCGCTCACAAGGTAATGCTTCTCATCGGGTGCAATGCCAAGCAGTTGGGCCACGGGAAAGCCCTTGCCGAAGAAATGTTCGGTAAGGTAGAAGTATGCCCTGTTCTCGTCCACATCGGGGTTGTATGCGCCAATGGCACTCTGCGTGCCATCAGTCAGCCTGTAGTAGAGCCTGTCCGAACCGCCCTGGGGCAATGGTGTGACCTTTGATACCTCGGTGCCAAACCGGGTTTTAAAAAGCCTTTTCAATTGTTCCGTTCTCTCGGTAATCATGGTTTGCGTTGTTTATCCAAAAAAGTAAACCACAGGGATTATGATGATAAGCGCAGGCAATAGATTTAGTACGTCTATCTTCTTGATATTTAACATGGTAATGCCAAGTCCGATGAGCAGGATGCCGCCAATGGCGGTTATTTCGTCAATCATGGTTTCGCTTACCGATTTCCCGAACCATGCAGCTAGCAGCGTGAGCCCTCCTTGATAAATCAGCATGGGTACGGCCGAAAGCATCACGCCGATTCCCATGGCTGCGGCCAGCGCTATGGATGCGAACCCATCCATCATACTCTTGATAAGCAGCAGATTGGGGTGGTTGCCAAGCCCCTCCTCAATGGCCCCCAGAATGGTCATGGAACCCATGCAGAACAGGAGGAATGACGTTACCAGTCCCTCGCTAAATGCCCCCTCTTTTAGATTCAGCTTTACCTGTATGGCGGTCCCGCTTTTTTCCATCCTCTCCTGCAGCTTGAGCAGCGTGCCTATAACTGTGCCGATAATCAGGCTGAAAATCATCAGAAGCGGATTTTTGGTTTTGAGCCCCATGCTAAATCCCAGGAAGAGGGTGAACAGGCCGGTGGCCTGAAAAAAGGCTTTGGTGATACGGTCGGGGAGGCGCGAACGAAAGATTAGCCCCACGGTGCTCCCGGCAATTACGGCGGCCATATTGATCAGAGTCCCCAAAATCATGCGTCAGTTGTCAGTTAGGCTAACAGTGGTAAACCCAACCACAAAAGTAGAAAATGTACTTTGCATTGGCTAATGAAACGAGCAAAAGAATACAGTTGGATTAATACTGAGATTATCCTCTATCCGCAGAAGAGTAAAAAGATTTACCTTTACACCTGTTTTGGAGTTCAATATGTTAGAATCTTTACATAGCTATCTGGGAAATTTTGTTCAGCTCACAGACGCTGATATTCAAATGATTAATGAAAAATTCGTTTACACAAAGATTAAGAAAAACGAACTTATTGCCGAGAACGGCAAGGTGTGCAACAGGCTGCTCTTTGTGAATAAGGGGTATGTCCGTTTTTTTCATTTCGATGATAATGGTACTGAAATCACCAGCGACTTCTATTTTGCCCCTACTTTTGTGACTACTTACACAAGTTTTCTCACCGGGTTGCCTTCGCATGTGAATGTTCAGGCCATGTGTAATATGGAAGCCCTTGAGCTATCAAAAAACGATTTGAACGAGCTCTATGAGAGACACCCCAAATTTGAAAGGGTGGGTCGCCTTATAGCCGAATCGGTGGCCATACACTCCGAGGAGCATCTTTTCATGCTGTTGAATCAGCCTGCCGGAGTACGATACAGGAAATTGTTGGAGAAGTACCCCCTGTACATCAATACGATACCATTGCAGTATATCGCCTCTTACCTGGGAATAACGCAGGAAACCTTGAGCCGTATCAGAAAATCGCAGCTCTGATTTTTTTGATATTTATCAAAGGTTTTTAAACCGAGCCTTCATTTCTTCGTGTTCTCAAATCATCATAAATACTTAAAGAGAAATGATAGTGACAAGGCTTATCATGTTGGCATTCCTATTTTGCATGACATCATGTCAAAAGGAAGAGCTCCATTTCAAGGAGGGCGATATGGAGATTACTGTTAATCCGGGCGAACAATGGTTGCACGACTTTCCCCTGTTCCTTGGATTTAAACAAAAGAATACTCCGCAATTTGCCATTTGGATTGAGGATATATCGGGGAATTACCTCGCAACCATATTTGTTACGCGGAAGATTGCAACGGAAGGATGGATTTTTAATAAGGGGAACAGGCGGAAAGAGTAATTACCCCATTGGTGCCATCAGCGGGGAGTGGTGTATGAGGATGGCCTGCTGCTGCCCACAAAGAAACAGCCCCTTGCCGATGGCATTACGGGTGCAACCCCACAGGGTAGCAAAACCATACAGGTAGCCTTGAAGAGCATTGATATGCCCTTTGTGTTAAAAGCCGAATTCAACCATTCCATCGATTTCAACAGTAACTTTCCCGTGGATGCAGTGGAGGGTGCCGAGAACTATTCCGGTGGCGAAATGGGTAGCGGACAGCCTGCAGTGGTCTATGCAGCAACCATTTATCCCGATACAAGAGAGGCATCTCTGCAACTCATCGGCCATAGCAGTCCCGATGGCACGGATGGCAATATATACGAGAATTTGGATAAACTCACCACTGCCGGGGATATTGTACAAAATATTAAGATAACTATTTGGTGATAAGAATGGTAAAATTTGCCGTTGTTCTTTGCATAGCGATTTTTACGCAGAACAGCATCGCACAAACCCGGAGTGCAGCATCGTTGCAGATGGCAGTGGACCATATTGAAGTGGGATTGGAACATAATCTTGTGGGGAAAAGGGTTGTTGGGCATTTGTTTGCAGGTATTGCCAATCAGAATTTGCCCGGGGTGTTTAGGGACTATACGTTTAGAATTGGTGCGGCTTATGCGGCATATAGCGAATCTCAGAATCAGATTTTCGTAAATGGCGGCTTGGGTGTATATTTTTTCAAAAATGAGCAAAACGTTATTGCTATGCCCATGTCAGATATCGGAGTACGTTACTCTCACACGCTCAAACGCTTTCCCAAGCACGGAGGTTTGGTTCAAATTTCATATCGTTGCGGGAGGGCGCGCTATAAGCAGCAATTCTCTTCGGATGTTTTGGATATATTTACCATGTCAGATTTTCGGGTCACTCCATTGCATATTGCCATAGGTTATCTGTTCAAATTTTGAAAGTTATGAATGTAGTAGTGGTCAACGGTCATCCTGCCACGGACAGTTTTTGTCATGCCTTGGCCAAAAGTTATGGTGTCGGGGCACAATCAGCAGGGCATAGTTGCCATGTGGTGCATCTATCCGACTTGGTTTTTAACCCCAATCTGGAGCATGGGTTCTCCGAACTGTCTAATCCCGAGCCGGATGTCAAGGCTTTGCAGGATTTAATCACCGGGGCCAACCATTTGGCTTTCATTTTCCCCACGTGGTGGGGAACATATCCGGCACTATTCAAAGGGTTCATCGACAGGGTATTTCTGCCCGGTTTTGCTTTTAAGTATCAGCCCAACTCTCCGTTTCCAATCACCTTGATGAACGGGAAAACAGCGCGTATTATCACCACAATGGATACGCCGGTTTGGTATTACCATTTGATATATCGTGGGCCGGGAATTTCCTCAGTAAAGAGGAGTTTGTTGCATTTCTGCGGTATCCGTAGGGTAAAGACAACAATTTTCTCGCCTGTGCGGAAAGCCCAGGAGTTGCAAAGGCAACTATGGCTAAGCCATACCAAGGATTTGGGTAGAATGGTTAAATAGTTGAGGTCTTGGACTAGTGAAATATGGCAATTAAGCCTATTTCAGCACTCTAAATGCCTTTCATGGACAGCTGAATCCTTTTCCTAGGGATATCCACCTCCAGCACCTTCACCGTAACGTGTTGGTGCAACTTCACCACATCCGCCGGGTTCGATACGAACCTATCGGCCATTTGTGAGATATGCACCAGCCCGTCCTGCTTTACCCCGATATCGACAAATGCCCCAAAGTTGGTGATGTTGGTAACAATACCGGGGACAACCATCCCGGGCACCAGGTCTTCCATGGAGAAAATACCCTCGGCAAACTCGAACACCCTGATACCCTGCCGCGGGTCGCGGCCCGGTTTTGCCAACTCGGCCACTATATCCTTGAGGGTGGGTAGTCCGACAGTTTCGGTGATATAACGCTTGATTTCAATCTTCGATTGCAGCTCCTCGTCCTTCAGCAGCTCTGCCACGGTGCAGTTTAGGTCTTTGGCCATGCTCTCCACCACATGGTAGCTCTCGGGGTGTACTGCGCTGTTGTCCAAAGGATTAGTGGCATCGGCTATTCTAAGGAACCCAGCGCACTGCTCAAAGGCCTTTTCACCAAGTCGGGGTACTTTCTTCAGCTGTGCCCTGCTGCTGAACTCGCCATTCTCTGTGCGGAAATCCACAATATTCTTTGCCAGTTGCGGGCCAAGGCCCGACACGTACATCAGCAGGTGCTTGCTGGCCGTGTTGAGATTAACCCCCACGTGGTTCACGCAGCTCTCCACCACGCTGTCCAACCCCTGCTTGAGCCTACCCTGATCCACATCGTGTTGATACTGACCCACTCCAATGGATTTGGGGTCAATCTTCACCAGTTCGGCCAGCGGGTCCATCAGCCTGCGGCCGATGGAAATGGCGCCACGCACGGTGACGTCGTATTGGGGAAACTCCTCCCTGGCCGTGGGCGATGCGGAGTAGATGGAGGCCCCATCCTCGCTAACTACAAAAACGCGGACATCGCGATTGAAGCGGATACGCTTCACCAGCGCCTCGGTTTCGCGGCTAGCGGTGCCGTTGCCTATGGCAATGGCCTCAATCTTGTACGAATCCACCAGCGACGAGATTTTGCTCATGGCCTTGCCCGTCTCGCTTTGGGGTGGGTGAGGGTAGATGGTCTCGTTGTGCAGAAGGTTACCCAGCGCATCCAGGCACACCACCTTGCAGCCCGTTTTATAGCCCGGGTCAATGCCCAGCACCGACTTTTGCCCCAGGGGTGGTGAGAGCAACAGTTGACGCAGGTTTTCGGAGAAAACCATGATGGCCTCCTCATCGGCCTTCTCCTTTAGCTCCGAGGTAAACTCGTTCTCGATGCTCGGTTCAATCAGCCGCTTGTAGCTGTCCTCAATGGCGTAGTCCACCTGGTCGGCTGCCTCGCAATCGCCCGTGACGAATGCCTGCGAAAGGTCGTCCAGCACAGGGTCGTCGGGTGGGGTGATGGATACCCTTAGGAAGCCTTCGGCTTGCCCGCGCCGCATGGCCATGAAACGGTGCGAAGCGCACTTCTTAACGGGCTCTTCCCATGCGAAGTAGTCGGAAAACTTGGCACCCTCTTCCTCTTTGCCCTTCACCACTTTCGAACGGATAATGGCATACCGATGAAAATGGTTGCGCACAATGTTGCGCGCCCTTTCGTTTTCACTGATCCGCTCGGCAATGATATCGCGGGCTCCCTCCAGCGCAGCTTCCACCGTGGGAACCTCATCGGTAATGAATTTCTGTGCCACGGCGGCCACGTTGCTCTCCTTCTGTTTCATCAGTATTTCGGCCAGGGGCTCCAGCCCTCTTTCCTTGGCTATGGTGGCCCTGGTGCGGCGTTTGGGCTTGTAGGGTAGGTAGATATCCTCCAGTTCCACGGGGTCGAAACACTCCTCGATGCGGTGGCGCAGCTCATCGGTGAGCTTTCCCTGCTCCTCGATGGTTGAGAGAACGGTTTCCTTGCGCTTGGCTAGCTCTTCGAGTTTGGCAAGGCGTTCGCGGATGGCCGAAATCACCACCTCGTCGAGGCTGCCCGTTAGCTCCTTCCTGTAGCGACTAATAAATGGCACGGTGGCCCCCTCGGCGATTAGTTTGGCGGTATTGGCCACCTGCTTGAAGGCAAGGCTAAGCTCCCTTGCCACTATCTCAATGTGCTTTGTTGTTGCGGCGTCAAACATGAAATCAACTTTTAGTAAAAATCAAAAAAGAGATGCAAAAGTAACAATCTCTCGCCATAGAACAATCATAAAGCCGTTTGATTGTGCTGTGTGCCATAAGCCTTAGTTGGTATAAAAATGAAAATTGGTGGCTATAATATAAATGTAATAATCTTTTTTCTATTTGCGGGTTATGCCTCCAAAAAATTGGGTAAAACGTGATATACCTGATAGGTTTCCAAAACCTGTCAGGTGTGAGTTTTTTTATTAATGAGGCTAAAGCCTTATCAAATCCAATATTTTGAGCGGTTGAGTAAACTAATATTCTATATCTTTCATAATCAATGCCTACAAAGGGAATATATGGGGGAAATATTTTTCCATCACTTGTTTTTGATGACATGATTTTCATAATGTCTTTGCTAAAATTAAGTGATATATCTTGAAATTCTTGTTTTAAATTTTCTATTTTTTCATCCGTAAATAATTATTAAGTTAAACAATATCAGCATATTGAAAAACAGATAAGGAGTTAAAATTTCATCCGCGAACTCGAGGTTCATGTGTTTGTGCTTATCTGTTGATGTCAGT
>MWFE01000031.1 GCA_002071445.1 Bacteroidetes bacterium ADurb.Bin008
ATGAAATTTTAACTCCTTATCTGTTTTTCAATATGCTGATATTGTTTAACTTAATAATTATTTACGGATGAAAAATGACACAAAATTGCAAGCACATTGCCAAAACCGCACAAGCCAACGAACAGTCCAATACTTTGTCAAAGAACTTACAAAGCCAGTTCAAGAGAAGAATTAAAACACGTCAACACACAGGCAACCCAGACAGAAAAAATGAAGTTGTAATATGACAAGTTAAATATGAAAGTGCAATTAGACTCAAACTCATGTGCAGACAAGAACTGCCAGTGCATAACAGGCGGTTTGCAAACATAGGAGGCCGCAGAGTTGCACAGCTTTTTGTTATGCAAAAAGGCTACCCTGAGAGGTTTACTATTTGCCAGAAAATTTTAAAAATTTTTATCTTTGGCTATCATAGGGGATTAATTACAACTACATTGCTGTATGTCAGCAATATAATAATAACTAATCCCCTATGTTTTTCCAAATTAATCCCCTGGTTTCTTATATGGCATTCACGCTAACTAAAAAGAATAGCTAATATTAACCAAACTATTGCTATAACGGTAATCCCACGGTTTGAACGGATTCGTTTGGGGCTTCAGGGCAAATAGCAGTCCGTTGGGGTTGAATTGAAAACGGAAATTGGAGGCGTGCATTTTTGTTGATTGGTCAGTATCCTTCACCAGATAATCGGTTAATACAAGACCACTGGTTGCTCCCAAAGCGATCAGCCAAAGAGTACCCTTATCATTGGCTTCGGCAATAACAGAAAGCCCTGCACCAACCAACCCCCCGGCCCCTTCACCCAGGCCAATCAGATACGATTGCTGCCTTGTGTAGTTGTAATCGCGGGTATGATAGATCCCATAGGCAATGGCTGATGCCGACCCAAGCAGTGAGCCTGCCAGGTATGCCTGTTTCTTATCAACATCCAAAGAATTCATAATTACCATTGGGTAGTACGCACCAAGGATGCCGATACAATTTATAACCGTTACGTCGCCATAGGTAACCCCTTGTTTTTTGTAAAGATAATCACCGGCCGCAATACCCGCCCCCGAGAAGGCAAGCATGGAAAGTGCGGTAAGACGGGTGTTGGGAGTTTCTGCAATTATTTCAGGAATGGCAAAACCGTAGGCAAATCCCCAAGCTCCGCCACTGCCCCGACTGCTTGTTTGGCCCCAGGTGTGGCCATACTTTGTTGCCAATCCAAGGTTGGTAAAACTTTCTGCCACGCTGACAAAGCTGGACAATGCAAAGATGGACTGGGTGCTGGCATCATTCCCATGCATAAGTAGTGCCATCGAAAATCCATGTGCAATCCCCAACCGGGCTCCAAGAAAATAGGCATTGGCCATGCCATCGGTTATCCCGTATCGGCGTGTTGCAATGAAAGGTGCAAAAAATCCGGCACTACCAATGAAAAGATAGGAAGACATGTATGATTTATAGTCTTCCAGGTCAAGAGCCGCGGGTATGGCCCATCCATAGTAACCCAATGACATTGCGGTGGTAGCTGCAATGAACCTGCGTTTGGCTTCCTGATTGGTGTCCTCTTCCACAAGGGTTTGCCGTGCAATCAAAGCCTCTGCTTCACTGCATATTGCCGTCAAATCGTCTTCGGTGATTTCTTTCTTGTCAACCTGAAAGATGCCATTGGCTTTGTAGATAATGGTAATCAGGTAGCCCTCATCGGTTTTTGAAAGGGTTGCCTGCTGCAAATCTTTGTAAGGTTTAAAATAGGTCAACTTAGTGCCCAAATTGGCGTCAATAAGCTTAACATTTTGGCAAAAGGGAATGTCGGAATCCTGAGCCTTTGAATAATTCAAAGCCATTACCAGGATAAAGCTCATCGTCAAACCAAGTGTTTTAGCAGTTCGTCTCATTTTTTTCATTTTAGTTAAACAATGGGAACATAAACAAACCAAATGTTCCTGATTGATTTTTAAAAAAAACTTATTATCTAAGTTGTATTGAAGGTTATGTAGTTTTTCTGCAGATAATAATTAAAGCAAAAATATCAATACATTGCAAAATTGGGTTAAAATTTCATAAGTGTAAACGAAAAACGTATGTTTTCGAATTAACATGCCTGTTTCATAATGCATAGTTTTAGTAGGGTACATTGCTTTAATACAGGTTTACAGAAACTGCTTTGAAAAGATTTCCTGTGATAGCATTGCGCTCATGCAATGGGGCCATGGGTTGAATTCAGGTGCTTGCCGGTATTTATAGATTTAATTTATACCTAACGCAACATCGTAAATATAAATCTCCTCTCTCTTTAACTGTAATTGAGTAACCTTCATAGGTGTAAGTACCGTTCCTGGGTCCTATGGCTTTGATAAATTCTTCCCCGTAATATGGAATTGCCATGCGCAGCTGAGTATTGAACGAAAGATTGTCAATAATTTTTAAATCGAGGAATAGGGCCGGTTCAAAGGATAAAAGTGGCAGGTTTTTGTAAGTGTTAGGCTCTGTTTGATAATCTGTACTATAAAACTCAAACGTACTGTACGTGGCGTATGATACCCGTGATGCCAACCCAAAGATCAGACCCTCGACTTTTCTGCCGATGCTCACATGGGAGAATACATTCCAGTAATCTGCATAGGTAAAATCTTTTCTTTCGGGATTGCCGATTAAACGCCATTGATTGTCAATTTTATTTAACCCCACGCCCAGATTGGCATCGAATATCATTCGATCTCCATTCCAATAGTAGCTTCCCCCAAGGCTTGCCGCAAAATCATTCCTTAAAATTTTATACTCATTGCCAAGGATTGTGCGTACTTTTTGGGGGAGAACATCCAAAGTGGCAGTTGCAAATAGCGACATATGATCTTTGAAGGAGTATGAACAATTCAAATCAAAACCACCATCATAGCCAAGGGTGCCTATCAGCTGTTTTGACTGATCGTGGAATGGTGTAGGGATTGCTTTAGGTCTAAAGAAATCCTGTTGACCATATGCAAAGCACCCTGAAAGCAGCATGGCGTATAGGCAAAGGGCAATCTTTCCGTTGGTCGTGCATAGCTTTCTTAACGTTTTCATGATTTCAATTTTTAGTTGAACATCGTGAATAATTACACACAAAATGCATGCTTTCAATGTCAATCACACTTGTTTTGGGCATGCCACTGTGCGTGCTTTTTTATGCAAGTTAGGCTGATTTAAAATGGCTGTAAAGAAAGTTCCGTTTTTTTTACGTTTTAGACTGGAAAAAATGAGTATATTCCTTTGCTGGCAAACTTTTGCTATGAGTAAAGGCATATTTATGGCATTAAAAACTGCTACAACCGAATGTCCGTATGGTTTACAACACTCTCAAAGTGCTTTAATTTATAGAAAGATTCTGTAATTTTTTTAGCGTTGACTTTGATAGTTTTTTACCATGACAACCGTATATGGTAACGCATGTGTTTGTTATACAAAGAATTGGAGGAAGGGGGTGTAAATAAAGCGCAGTTTGATTTAATGCCCATGTCGGGTTTTGCAGTTGCAAGCCACCGCGCCAACAATGTTTTGAGATGGCTGTAACTATCTTAGGTAATGGCTGATAATTGCATTGTAGATATCCACGCCATGTTGCAATGCCTCGTCGGGAAAATCGAATTCGGAGGTACTGAGGTGGGGGGTTTCCTCCCCCAGACCAAGCCCGATGAGTATGGCGGGCCCGCGAACGGTAAACTGGGCAAAGCCGTCCGACCAACGGTTGGGCTTGTTTATTTCAACCACCTGTTTGCCATTTTCAGCGGCCAACTTCTCAATAAGATCGGTGAGGTTGGCATCGTTAATGGTTACCGGAAATTCGTCGCCAAACGTAGTTTCAATTTGCAGATTGTACTTGTCGCCTATGCTGCCAATGAGCTGCAGTGCATCCTCGGTAAGCTTTTTCATGTCGGCATCCTTAAACGCCCTGAGGGTAGCCCCAATTTCGCCATAGCCTGGCGAAGCACCAAAAACCACCTCGCCTAATTTTAGGTGGATAACGGTTATCAGCGTGAAATCGCTAAATCCTCCGCCACTGCATATGCCGGTTAAGCCCTGAATGATTTCGGACATGGCCGGCGAGGGGTTTACTCCGTGTTCGGGGTAGGCAGCATGTGAGCTAACGCCGTATAGTTTTACAATGAGCCCTTTGGAGGCCGCAGCGAATACATTGCGGCTCACGATAACACTCCCCAATGGGAATCTGGGTATATTGTGAATGGCAAAGGCGTAATCGGGAAGCAAATCGTGCTCTCTCAACCACCTGAACGTCTTTAGGGCGCCCTCGCCATTCTCCTCTTCGGGTTGGTAAAGAAGAATCGCCCTGCCCCGTTTTATGGGGTTTTCAATAATAATCTTGGATAAACCTGTAACCATGGCAATATGCCCGTCGTGTCCACTGGCATGCGAAACCCCGGGCACAGTTGACCTGTGTGGCTTGTTTTCCGTTTCGTGAATGGGGAGGGCATCCAAATCGCACCGGAAAACAAGGGTGGGTCCCGCTTCTGTACCGTTAAAAACGGCAGCCATGCCTTCGCCTTCAATATCGGTATGAAGGGTATGGGGACGATACTTGTTGAGAAAGAACCGGATGCGCTTACCAGTACCCCTTTCGTGCCCCGAAAGTTCGGGGTAGCGGTGCAACTCCTGCCTGAATCGGATAAGTTCGTCCATGGGTTGTGATATACACCGTAAAATTAGAAAAAGATTTACATACTTGGGTCGGGCTTGCAGGAATATGCAGATTTTTTTATCCGTTTTTAATACAAAAACCGGTAACTTCGCCCCGATTCGAAAAACTCCACAAGTTCTCCAATTATTAGCAAATAGTATATGAACCTCAGGCAATTAGGTGTATATTTCAGTGCGATGCTGGCCATGATATTCTGGGCGTTATCGTTTATCTGGTATAAAGAGGTCCTAGTACAATACCCACCCATTTCCCTTGTCCTCATGCGGCTTATTATTTCCGTGGTACTGCTATACGCTTTCACTGTGGCAACGGGCAAGCTGAACCGATTGCACTTAAAAGACCTTAAATATTTTGTGGCTCTCGCCTTTTTTCAGCCCTTTTTGTATTTCCTGTGCGAGAGCTATGGAGTCAGCCTGGTGTCGTCCACATTGGCCTCGGTAATTATTTCAACCATCCCCCTTTTAAGCCCTGTGGGGGCTTATCTGGTTCTGAAAGAGAGGATAACACCCATGAACTTCCTGGGGCTGGCCATCTCTTTCATTGGGGTTAGCCTGGTAATTTTCCATCGGGGCTTTCATCTGAACAATGTGAATCCCGTGGGAATTCTATGCCTCTTCGTTGCGGTTTTTGCAGCAGTTGTTTACGCCCTGATAATAAAGAAGCTTAGCTCGGAATACAACGTTTTTTCCATTGTAACCTATCAGAATACGCTGGGAATAATTTACTTTTTACCACTTTTCCTCTTCTTCGATTTTAAAGAGTTTGCGGGGATTGTACCCTCAAGAGGAGTTATTCTCAGCCTGCTGAAGCTGGGTGTTTTTGCGTCAACCTTTGCGTTTGTGCTGTTTACCCATGCCATTAAGAATCTTGGGGTTACCCGTGCCAATATTTTTACCAATACCATTCCTGTATTCACGGCTATTTTCGCATACTACCTGCTAAATGAGGCAATTACACCCATGAAGATTGTGGGTATTGCCATTGTCGTTGCCGGATTATCGCTTTCGCAGGTTCGAAAAGGCTCACCCGCACCAAAAGGACGTTGACCATGGAGAGCGCTTTATCACCAAGGCGATTGAACGAACTGGCCAACTCTCAGCGTGCCGAGAATAAGCAGCTGTTCAAAAAGTTGAAGAGGTTAAAGCCCGATACCCTTGACAAACTTTTTCATGAAGCACATGGGAAGGAGTTTGAAAAATTCAGCTGCTTGACATGTGCAAACTGCTGTAAAACAATTAGCCCCATTATTACTTTCCACGATGTGGAAAGGATGGCCAAGGCACTGAGGCAAAAGCCATCGGTCATTGTGGATGAGTACCTTGAGTTGGATTCCGATGGGGATTTCGTTTTTCGGGTGGCACCATGCCCATTTTTGCAGCCCGACAACAGATGTATGATATATGGGAGCAGACCCAAAGCATGCCGTGAGTACCCACACACCGACAGGAAAAGAATGCACGGTATTCTGGGCATTACGTTGAAAAACGTTGAGATTTGCCCTGTTGTTTACGGCGTGGTTGAAAGAATAAAAGCAGAATTACGTTCAAGTTCTTCCAACTAAGGCAGGTTGATTTGTCATTAAGCCATGCGGTATTACGCTTGTGGGGTAAAATATTGGGAATGGCAACAATCAAAGCGACGGGTAAAATCCAAAGGTCAATGAGCGGGTATTCAAAAATTGATGGAAGCCCATATGGAAACTAATAGCAATGAGTTTAATTTCCTCAACAATGCCTTTTACGGTATGAATACATTGAGTCCCATGGGTTTGACGGAAAAGTTGAGATGTTCCTCCATTAATGCGGGTTCGCCGTCGTAATGCACAAAACCGGGCTCCTGCCTGATAATGGTAAAATCCTTAACACGAAACATCTCAATATATCTGCTATTGGTAAGTTTTCGGCTGAAAAGTTTAATCCCAAACCAGGGTGACAGGTATTTGGGAAATGGTGAGAGAATGGTAACATCAAGTAATCCATCGGATACATCGGCGTTGGGGGCAATATAGGCATTGTTCCCAAACTGTGACGCATTGGCCACTGTGATAAGGAATGCTTCCTTGGTTAGGCTATGACCATTGCTGCGAACGGTGTATATCTCGGGGCGGTACCGAAAAAATTCTTTTAGGGTGACTTTTGCATAGTTGGTAAAACCACGCTTTGTGAGCAGCGAATACATATGCCCGATATATGCATCGAACCCCACGCCCGCGGTGCAGAAGAAGGGGATTTGGTTAATGGTCCCGTAGTCCATCATGGCCACACGGTCGCGATTGATAACCCTAACTGCCCGGCCGGTATTGAGGGGTAATCTTAAATGCCTTCCCAAACCGTTGCCCGACCCAAGGGGAATAATGCCAAACGTGGCCTGAGTGTTGATCAGTGCTTTTGCCACTTCATTCACCGTTCCATCACCTCCTACGGCAACAATCTTGTGAATGCCTTTGGCAAGATTCTCTGCGGCTATTCTCGTTGCATCGCCCGGGCCTTGGCTGTAAACAATGGCAGGATCAAACCGCCCGGTATCAATGTTTTTCTTAATTATCGAAGGGATTTTGCCTTTGCTGTTCTCACCGGCAGCGGGATTGATTATAAAAAGTATTGTTTCCCCCTTTTGTGTCACTTTTATGTTTCTGTTAATCGGATTGCAAAAATATAGCTTTTTGTGGAATAATCATTTCCATGATTGGTAAGCTTTCTTCAGCCTTAAGCTAAAATTTATTAAATGCTTACAGGAGGTTTATCAGCTTTTTAAAAGTAATTTATCGTTAAATGGCAATAAACTTTTACTAATTCTGTTTTGTTAAAGTAATTTCGAGATTAACATCAATAGATCGTCAAACATATTACCCATGGGTACTCGCTTTTCTGTCCTATCCCTTTTTTGTCTGCTTAGCTTTACAGCCGTTTTTGCACAGCAGGGAGGGGTGGGGGCATACAGTTTTCTCAACCTCACCATCACGCCGCGGAGTGCATCCCTGGGCAGTAAGGTTGTTGCTCTGGACGAGAGCGATGCGGGGGTGGCATTGAACAATCCGGCCCATTTAAATTCTGCACTCCACAATCATCTTTCGTTATCCTACGTGCGGTACTTTGCCGATATCAGCTATGGCTATGTTTCATACGCAAGGCACTTCAGCGGCGTTGGAACATTTGGCGTAGGTTTGCAGCATGTTGGTTACGGGCAATTTACCGAGGCAGATCCTACGGGACAGATAACCGGAAGTTTCACCGGATACGATATGGCTTTCCATCTGATGTATTCACGTTCTTTCGATAGCCTTTTTACTGTTGGTGTCAATGTGAAACCGGTTTTTTCACATTTGGAAAGCTACCGATCCTTTGGGATTGCTGCGGATATAGGATTGGAATACGCCAATAGGGAGCACCTGTTTGCTGCAGGAATTGTTGTCCGCAATATTGGCGCCATGTTGAAGACATACACCCCGGGGACCAGGGAGCCATTGTCATTCGAACTTGTGGCCGGATTTAGTCAGAAGTTAAGGCATGCACCCTTCCGATTTGTGGTTAGCTTTCAACAGCTGCAAAATCTGGATATGTACTACCGTCGTCAGCGCGAATATTTCACCTTTTTTGCCGATAATGAGCAGGAGAAGCAGAGCACCTTCGAGCGAATTGGCAATGAGTTTATCAGCCATGTGATTCTGGGAGTTGAGTTTGTACCTGTTCGGAATTTTTACCTCAGAGGAGGGTATAACTATCAGCGTCGCAATGAGCTAAAGATTGAAGAACGCACCTCCATGGTTGGGTTCAGCTGGGGGATAGGTGTGAAAATTAACAAGTACCACATTAGCTACGGCCGTGCAACTTACCACCTTGCGGGTGCCTCCAACCATTTTTCGGTGAGCACCAACCTCGATGATTTTTTCCATAAAAGCAATCTTTAAACCTCTCCGCATTTTTCAGTAACTTAGCTGAACCAAATTCAATGTAGTTGGTTTTTCTTAAAAGAAGCGGATCGCCTTTCCTACACTTAAAGACGTTGGCCAATGCAAAGCAAACGGATTGTTATAGCCATTGATGGGCACTCTTCCTGTGGAAAGAGTACATTTGCCAAGCTCATAGCAAAAGAGTTAGGCTATTTGTATATCGATAGCGGGGCCATGTACAGGGCTGTCACGCTTGCCTGTATCCGCGAGGGTATAGCCAATGAAGCAGGAATCGATTTGGATAGGCTGCCTAAACTTTTGGATAATATTGAGGTGGGATTTACTCCGAATCCCAAGGGCGAGGGCTGGCTCACCACCCTGAATGGGCAAGCGGTTGAGGATGAGATTCGAACACTTGAGGTTTCGAACTTGGTTAGCCCCGTATCGGCAATACCGATGGTGAGGAGCATTATGACACGACAACAGCAGGAGATGGGCAGGAACAAAGGGATAGTTATGGATGGCAGGGATATTGGTACCGTTGTTTTCCCGCAGGCCGAACTAAAAATTTTTATGACCGCCAGCCCCGAGATTAGGGCACAGCGAAGGCTGAAGGAAATGCATGAAAAGGGGCAGCATGCCACATTTGAAGAGGTGCTTGCCAATGTGCGGGAGCGCGACCGCATCGATCAATCGCGTGAAGTGGCACCACTCCGGCAAGCCGACGATGCCATTATTCTCGACAATTCGTACATGACGGTTCCTCAGCAGATGGAATGGGTGAAACGTATTGTTGAAGAGAAGATGGCTCGCTAACAGTAACATTATTTGCGATTATACAATGGTTATTGAAATTGACAGCCGTTCGGGATTTTGTTTCGGGGTGGTGAATGCCATTTCGCAAGCCGAGTCGGAGCTTGCGAAAAACCGGACCCTTTACTGCCTGGGCGATATAGTGCACAATAGCGAAGAGGTTAGGAGGCTGAGTGAGAGAGGATTGGTTACTATTTCGCACGAGGATTTGAAAAGGTTGAAGGGCAAAAAAGTATTGCTTCGGGCGCATGGCGAACCCCCGGAGACCTACGAGGAGGCTGTAAGGCAAGGAATTACCATTATCGATGCATCATGTCCGGTGGTACTCAGGTTGCAGAAAAAGATTAAGGAGGGCTGGGAGAGAATGCAGGCCGTGGGTGGACAGATTGTGATTTACGGTAAGAGAGGCCACGCTGAGGTTATTGGCCTGGTAGGCCAGATTGGCGGTAATACCATTGTCATCGAATCGCTTGGAGAAATCGAAAAAATTGATTTTACCAAACCCATCGAAATCTTTGCACAAACCACCATGAACGCCGATGATTACCAAATAATCATAGATGCCATACAGAATCGGTTGAAGCAGAACAGCGACGGGAAATCTCCACATTTAAAGAGCCATAAATCAATATGTAATCAGGTTTCCAATAGGAAAACCGAGATAATCAAATTTGCCGCCCGGCACAGCCTGATTCTTTTTGTTAGCGGGAAAAACAGTTCCAACGGCAGAATGCTTTTTGAGGCCTGCCAATCGGTTAATCCCCATTCGCACTTTATCAGCAGCACTGCTGAGATTGACCCTGCATGGTTCAACGGGGTGGAGAGTGTGGGAATATGCGGTGCAACATCAACCCCCCGTTGGTTGATGGAAGAGGTGGCCGATAACATAAAGGATATGGCTTTGTAAAGTAAGGCAGGTAATGGATATCTTCATTCCGAAAATCGAAATTTCAGAATTTCATCAGGTTAATGTTCGGAAAATATTTTACCGATCTTACGCCAATTAATGAATTTAACCTCCTGAAAGTTTTGAATCTCTTCACCCGAGTAAATGACAAAATCTTCGGTTTTTGGGAACAGTTTCTTTAAAGAAATTTTAGATTCAACTAATAAATGCAACTTTTTGAGGGCATGAATTAATTTTTTTCAAGCGAAGGGACAAAAATGTCC
>MWFE01000032.1 GCA_002071445.1 Bacteroidetes bacterium ADurb.Bin008
GGATGAAATTTTAACTCCTTATCTGTTTTTCAATATGCTGATATTGTTTAACTTAATAATTATTTACGGATGAAACCATGCAGCAAACGCTTGTTGGCGAAAGAAAATTTTTTACCTCAAAACCGCAGTACAACTGGCAAGGAAAGGTGATAGTAATAGCTGAAGATGTCGATACCAATTATTTGCTGCTAAAATCAATCCTGGCCGATACTCATGCCCAGATTTTCTGGGCACGCGATGGGGAGGAAGTTATCAGTATTTGCGAGCAAAACCGAAAGGTAGATATTGTGTTAATGGATATCCAAATGCCAAAAATCAATGGCTACGATGCCACTGCTATTATTAAAAACAAGTTCCCGGGTATCATCGTGATCGCCCAAACGGCCTATGCCATGCCCAATGATAATGTCAGATGCTTTGAAGCCGGATGTGATGATTATATATCCAAACCAATCAATTCAACACTTTTACTACAAAAAATAGATTCGCACTTAAGTGCTAAAGTTCGTTAACGGTTTTTCTAAGTTTCACTATTCTTTCCAGCAAGAGCTCAAGTTCAGCCAATGGTAACATATTGGCACCATCCGAAAGTGCTTTCGAAGGATTGGGATGTGTTTCGATGAATAGTCCATCGGCACCGGCGGCAATGGAAGTTTTAGCCATCAACTCAATTAGTTTTGGCTTTCCTCCAGTTACTCCGCTGGATTGGTTTGGTTGCTGCAGCGAGTGGGTAATATCAACCACAACAGGGTGTCCAAAGGATTTCATTATGGGAATGCCCCTGAAATCAACTACCAGGTCTTGATAGCCAAAGGTTGTTCCCCTTTCGGTGAGCATTACCTTGCGATTTCCGGTTTCAACAACCTTGTTGGCAGCGTGCTCCATCGCCTCGGGCGATAGGAATTGCCCTTTTTTTATGTTAACCACGCGATTTGTTTCGGCAGCGGCAATCAAAAGGTCGGTTTGCCTGCACAGGAATGCCGGAATTTGCAGTACATCAACAACCTGCGAGGCAAATTGGGCTTCTTCCACCGAATGTATATCTGTAACAATTGGGATTTTAAAATCGCCCCTTACCCTGTTAAGTATATCCAGCGCCTTGGCATCACCAATGCCTTGAAAGGAGTCCATGCGCGACCGGTTTGCCTTACGGTAAGAGGCCTTAAAGATGAAAGGTATCTTTAACCTGTCGGTTATACCCTTTATTCTTTCAGCTATTTCGCGTGTAATGGTTTCGCCTTCGACAACGCAGGGGCCTGCAAGAAGAAAGAAATTCCCTGAATCGAGGTTCTTTATATATTCAATCGATGATAGAGTTTCCATGTTATTCAGCTAATTACGATTAAAAATTCATTTTCGACAAAAGTTTTGCATTAAGCATCAATCAATTGAGCCAAAACGGATTGTTATGTGTATTTATTTCCCCATAGTTTTTGTATTCTTGCCAAAATCTCTTGCTCTTTGGGATTTTCTTGGGGTATATAAATTTTTCTTCCAATCAGCTCTTTGGGCATAAATTCCTCATCGGCAAAATTACCCTCATAGCTATGAGCATATTTGTAACCCTTCCCGTATCCTAAATCTTTCATCAATTTTGTGGGAGCATTACGAATATTGAGGGGTACCGGTAAATCACCGGTGTCTTTTACCAACTGCTGGGCATTGTCAATGGCTGCACAGGCTGAGTTGCTTTTAGGACTGGTGGCTAAATAGATGGCTGTTTCAGAGAGTATTATCCTCGATTCGGGCCATCCCACCAGGTTAACCGCCTGAAAGGTACTGGTGGCCAGGAGTAATGCATTGGGATTGGCTAACCCAATATCCTCTGCGGCAAGAATTACCATTCGACGGGCAATAAACTTGATATCCTCGCCACCTTCCACCATCCGTGCAAGCCAGTAAACAGCGGCATGTGGATCGCTACCGCGAATGGACTTTATAAAGGCTGAGATGATATCGTAATGCTGCTCTCCCGTTTTATCATATAATGCCAAATTCTCCTGTAATCTCTTGGTTACTATGGCATTATTGATTACTACTCCTTGTTCGTCATTTGCCTGAATGCCAACAACCAACTCAATAATATTTAGTAGTTTGCGAGCATCTCCGCCTGAAAAACGGAAAAGCGCATCAACCTCGTCAACCCTAATATTCAATTTTTTTAGGTCGGTATCGTTATTGATAGCCCGTTGAAGCAAGAGTTCAAGTTCTTCCTTGCCAAGGGGTTTTAGCAAATACACCTGACATCGCGAAAGCAAGGGCGATATAACTTCAAAAGAGGGGTTTTCGGTTGTTGCGCCAATCAGCGTTACTATACCCTGCTCAACTGCACCAAGCAATGAATCCTGCTGCGATTTGCTAAATCGATGGATTTCGTCAATGAATAGGATGGGAGAGGGATGGCTAAAAAAATGTTGCGATTTGGCTTTTTCAATGATATCGCGTACATCTTTTACTCCTGAATTGATAGCGCTTAATACGTGAAAAGGGCGATTCAGCTGGTTGGCAATAATTCGGGCCAGTGTAGTTTTGCCAACGCCCGGAGGCCCCCAAAGAATGATGGAAGAAAGTTTTCCTGTCTCAATCATCACCCTCAAAACACTACCTTCCCCCACCAAATGGAGTTGACCAATAAACTCATCGAGTTTTTTGGGACGGAGTCTTTCGGCAAGGGGAATATTGGACATGGTAATATTTTTTACAAAGTTAGCACGTTTTATTTCATGTCATAAAATGGTAAACCGGGTCTTATCCGGAAAAATTTTCGAAATTATCCTTATTTGTAGCTGATTTATAATCAAATATTAATCATTGTTTAGCTCCATACGGAAGTAACCCTATAAAACATTAAAAGTTTTGTGAAAAAAATCAAATGAATTATACCCCTTGGTATTAACCATTTTGCACTATATTTGTTGATTATGGAAAAATTCTAAACAATTATAAACTAAAATCTAGCCTGTATGAGAACTTTAAAACCTTTATTTTTGATTATCTGCGTGTTGTTTGCGCTGACTACTACAGTAAAATCGCAACAACAGGTTGCTGAATTTTTAAAAGGCAATGTTAAAGATGCCAATACATTGGCCACAGCCTACATGGAACCCTTTGGAAAAATGTTTGGTACCTCTCTTAACGGTGGCTGGTATCAAGCAGCACGACCGCACAAACTACTGGGATTCAATGTGTCGTTTGTTACTTCTGTAGCAACGGTTCCTATTAGCGCAAAAACGTTCGATGTTTCGAAACTTAACTTAGAAAATCTTGTTCTAGCTGACCCTCAGAATAATATAGCTCAAACCATTTCTGGGAAAAATACTGTGGGACCAAGGGTTTTATATAGAGATGAGCCGGCATTAGGATTCGATTTACCAAAAGGTGCACGTTTGCCTTTTACATTTATGCCCATGTTGCAGGCCGGAATTGGACTTCCTTTCCATTCCGAGATAACCGTGCGTTTTTTACCCACTGTAAATGTACCTAAGATTGGAAGCGTAAAATTATGGGGAGTTGGGGTTAAAAACGAGTTTAAAGAGTTTATTCCCGGATTGAAATTAGTTCCCATTGACCTCTCGGTAATGCTTGGCTATACGAAATTTGCCAGTGCGTTCAATATAAGTTATAAACCTGACCCGGCCGATATTCCTTCAGGACATACTGCATCTGAATTTAACGATCAGAAATTGGTTCTGGATGCCAGCGGTTTCACCGCCCGATTATTGGTTGGAAAAAGCCTTCCATTTGTTTCAGCATACGTTGGGTTGGGCTATAGTACTGCCAAAACCGATTTTGGCCTAAAAGGCAATTATCCTATCGGAATTGCTCCATTATACACGTCAGTGGAGAAAGATCCTATAATGATGCAATACACACACAACGGATTCAGCGGCAACATTGGCTTTAGGGTAAGGCTGGGAGTTTTGGCTTTCAATGCCGATTATACCCTGGGTGAATATGCGCTATACTCCGCAGGCATAGGCATTAGTTTTAGGTAGATTGGTACTCGGAATAATAAAAAAAGAGAGGCCATAAGGCCTCTTTTTTTATGATTACGGTCGACTTTAGAACTCAGATGTGAAATGGAACTGAATTTTATCAAATTTTTCAATTGCCATTTGCAAAGCGTAAGGCGATTCGGCCAGGAAAACTTCTCGACCCCATTTGTCTAAAGCCATACTATTGAATTTTCGCTTCCGAAAGTCATCCAATTGCTCTTTGCTCTGGCTTTCAATCCAGCATGCTTTGTGAAGATTGATAACTTCGTAACGGCATTTGGCTCCATATTCATGCTCCAAGCGAAACTGTATAACATCGAACTGAAGAGCACCTACCGTACCAATGATCCTTCGGCCATTCGATTTTAAGGTGAAAAGTTGGGCTACCCCTTCGTCCATTAGTTGATCAATCCCTTTTGCCAACTGTTTATACTTCATGGGATCCGCATTTTCGATGTAACGAAATTGCTCGGGCGAGAAGGAAGGAATGCCTTTAAACTGAAGGTCTTCGCCTTCGGTGAGTGTATCGGAAATTTTAAAATTGCCTGTATCATGTAATCCAACTATATCGCCCGGATATGCCCTATCAATAGTCGACTTTTTTTCGGCCATGAAGGCGGTTGGATTGGAGAATTTTATCCATTTACCCGAAGTAACATGAAAGTACGATGTATTACGCTCAAATACTCCAGAGCATATTTTAAGGAATGCAATTCTATCCCTGTGGTTGGGGTCCATGTTGGCGTGTATCTTAAAAATAAATCCGGTCAACTTATTTTCAAATGGCGATACCTCCCGTGTAGCAGTTGTTGAGTTTTGTGGATGAGGCGCAATCTCGAGGAAACACTCCAATAGCTCTTTGACACCAAAATTATTGATAGCGCTACCAAAAAAGACAGGAGCAACTTTTCCCATTAAATAATCTTTCACTTCAAAATGGGGATATACGCCGTTGATGAGCTGAAGGTCATCGCGTAGTGCTGTGGAATAGTCGCCAATGTTTTTATCCAATTCAGGGGAATTGATGTCGTTAATTTCAACTACATCTTGGGTGATTGTTTGCTTATTAACGGGAAAGAATAGGTTTAATTTCCCTCCATACATATTATATACACCCTTGAATGTGGTTCCCATACCAATGGGCCAACTCAGGGGGATAACATTGATTTTCAACTCTCTTTCAATTTCGTCGAGCAGTTCAAAGGGATCTCTACCCGGGCGGTCGAGCTTGTTTATGAATACTATAACAGGAGTTTTTCTCATGCGGCAAACGTTCATAAGCTTGCGGGTTTGAGATTCAACTCCTTTGGCACAGTCAATTACAATAATTACGCTATCCACTGCCGATAGGGTGCGGTATGTATCCTCTGCAAAATCTTCGTGCCCGGGTGTATCAAGTATGTTTACTTTTAATCCCTTATAATCGAACCCCATGACCGATGTGGCAACAGAAATTCCCCTTTGCCTTTCTATTTCCATAAAATCGGATGTAGCACTCTTTCTTATTTTATTACTTTTTACAGCACCGGCAACATGAATGGCTCCTCCAAAAAGGAGTAGTTTTTCGGTAAGCGTTGTTTTTCCCGCATCGGGGTGGCTTATAATGGCGAATGTTCTGCGTCGTTTTATCTCTATTTCCGGTATCATACACTAACCTAATTTCGGAGCGCAAAGGTAAATAATTTGATTGCATACGAAATTGAAATCGTATATTGATTAGATCAAGCTATACAATTTTTACCAAGGCTAATTGATGGGAAAAGGTTTGTAACATGACAAACATTGCATATGAGATAATGCAATGATTATGAGATCATAAAATAAATAGATGGGTGGATATTTTAAAAATTAGGGCCGGCTACTTACGTATCTCGTTGTAATACTGCCATTCGGAAATGTTATCGCCATTCTTAAAGTAATAGATCGATCCGTTTTCATGTTCAACCCGCGAATAGAAGGTAATTATTCCCTCGCGGTTAAAGACATTGCGTGTTATAACAATCATATTCAATTTAATCTGTTCCTGTGTTCGTTCGGAACCGTATCTGGCAGAAAGGTCTTCAGTTGGAACCAATAGCTCTCCTTTATCGGCACTCACCAGTTCGGCAAGTACTTTTCTTTTCCTGTCCTCGGCATCCTTTTTGAGTTCCGCCTTACGCTTTTCCTGATCTTCCAGCAGCTGTTTCCTCAAACGTTCCTCATTCACTCTAATGGCTTCAATTTCTTTTGCAATTCTTTCCTCTTCCAATCGCCTTTCCTCTTCTTTTCTTTTGGCTTCAGCTTCGGCCTTTTGTTTGGCTTCCTCTTCGGCTTTTGCTTTCTCCTCAGCTAATTTTTGCAGCATTTCCTCACGCGCTTTGGCCTCCGCAAGCGCTCTGGCCTCATTCTCCTTTCTTATGCGCTCTTGTTCGGCCAATCGGGCCTCCTCTTCGGCTTTTTTACGTGCCTCCTCTGCCAATCTGATTTTTTCAAGTTCTTGGCGCTGACGTTCCTCTTCAATCCTTCTTTCCTCCTCTTTACGCTTTGCCTCGGCCAATGCCCTTGCCTCTGCCTCTTTCTTCATTTTTTCCTGTTCGGCCAACCGGGCGTCTTCTTCCGCTTTTTTTCGAATCTCTTCGGCTAATTTTCTCTCTTCAAGTTCTTTTCTCAGTCTTTCCTGTTCGGCCAATCGGGCCTCCTCTTCGGCCTTTTTGCGTGCTTCCTCAGCAAGTCGTATTTTTTCAGCTTCTTGACGCTGGCGTTCCTCTTCAATTCTTCGTTCCTCTTCTTTACGTTTTGCCTCAGCCAATGCCCTTGCCTCGGCCTCTTTCTTCATCCTTTCCTGTTCGGCCAACCGGGCTTGCTCTTCTGCCTTTTTACGAGCCTCTTCAGCCAACCTTCTCTCTTCTAACTCCTTCTTAAGCCTTTCCTGTTCAGCTAACCGAGCCTCCTCTTCGGCTTTTTTTCGTGCATCTTCGGCCAGTCTTATTTTTTCTGCTTCCTGACGCTTGCGTTCCTCTTCAAGTCTTTTTTCTTCTTCCTTCCTCTTTGCCTCTGCAAGCGCCCTGGCCTCAGCTTCTTTCTTCTGTTTTTCTTGTTCTAATCTTAGGGCTTCCTGTTGGGCCAATCGCTGTGCTTCCTGTTCCTGCTTTCTTTTTTCGGCTTCGGCCGCAATACGCTCTTGCTCTTTCTGGGCTTCCTTTTGTTTATTTTCCTCAGCCAACTTTTTTTCCTCCTCACGAACTTTTTTCTGGAAACTGGCCGAATAGTCAACATCATAACCGAAATCATTCTTTCGATGGTCAAACCGAATTCTACCCACAGGATTATCGTAAACTTTGATGGCTGTCATATCAACCTGCGGTTCAAGCTCTACTTCAAAATCAATAATATTATCTTTTTCTCTGGGATAAGTGGAAGGAACCTGAGTATTTATATTTATCTTTTTCGTAACATAATCTGTCTTCTCGAAAGAAAATATATAGTCTGCGTCGTAGTCGAGTCTTACTTCAAACTTCCCTCCACGGCCGGTAGGGAAAGTACCCACATTTACACCATCTTTAAATAGCACTATTTGTGAGCCATCGGTATTCCCTTTTTTAACCCTTACCTTAACATATGACTGTAAGGAACCCTGGGAATAAGCACTATTTGAAATAAATAGGGAAATACAAAAAAATATTGCCAATAGGAAAAACGTGGGAAAAATACCCAACCGGTTCAATTTACAACAACCAATCCTCATACCGAATTCGTTTGGTGTTACCTGAGTGGTTTACGCAAAGATAGATAAAAGGTTTATCCGTTTAGCAACTCAAGTACAAAACCAAAAATATAATTTATTCTTTTTCATTGTAACGGAATAATGAACGGTTTTAATATAGGAGTTTATTCTGTCAGAAATAATTAATTGTGAAAAGTCATTAAAACCAGGTTATCATTAAGAAATACAAGGGGATGATTTTAAATACTCCCCTTCTTTAGACAACTTGATTGCAAAGTTAAGTTAGATTTTCCCATCCGCCCAATTGGGCGGATGGGAAAATCTAGGCGGCCGCCCGATACACCCTTTCAGGTCTTTGATAACTCAATGCCTGATGCCCCCTTTCCGTATTATAAAAATTCATATACCATTTTATTTTGGTGTACAGCTCGTGGCCATCCTCCGATGGTTCCAGGTAGATTTTCTCGTATTTGATACTGCGCCAGAACCGTTCAATGAAAATGTTGTCAATCGCCCTGCCCTTACCGTCCATGCTGAACCGGGTCTTCTCAAGGCTGCCCACGTACGCTGTGAAAGCAGGGCTGGTGAACTGGCTACCCTGGTCGGTATTGAGTATCTCGGGCGCCCCGTGCCTGGACACCGCCATTTCAAAGCACTCCCTGCACCATTCGGCCGTCATGGTGTTCGACAGCGACCAGCCAACGACAAAGCGGCTATAAAGGTCGATGATGGCCATCAGGTACATATGCCCGTCGCCAACGGGAACGTAGGTTATGTCCATCCCCCAGACCTGATTGGGGCGCTCTACCCTCACCCCCCGCAGCAGGTACGGGAAGATGGTGTGCCCGGCCCCCTTATGCGGCCGGCTCGTGTTGGGGCGGGGGCCAATGGCATGCAGGCCCATTTCCCGGTAGAGCCGCCGAATACGCTTAGGGTTCACCCTGTGCCCGTTCTCACGTAGGTGCTGGACCATCCGGGGGACGCCATAGAACGGGGTCTGAGTATACTGCAAATCTATCAGCTTCATGAGCTCCTCGTTATAGGAACTGTCCTTTTGGGGAATATAGTAGAAGCTGCTCCGGCAGACATCCAAAAGTTCGCACTGACGCTTTACGCTCAGGCCGTGCTGAGGGTCAACCTTTGAGATGCGGCGGGTTTTGTCTATTTCCCCAAGACTTTTTTTAAGAAATCGTTCTCCAGCTGGAGCTGCCCGACCTTCTTGAAAAGGGCATCCTTTTCCCTTTCATCGTCGGATTTTGAAACCCCTTTCTCAAAAACGCTGCTGGCATTGGCCAGAAATTGGCTCTTCCAGGTCGAAATCTGGTTCGGGTGGAGCTCATACTTTTTACCGATTTCCTGAACAGTCTCCCGCTCCTGAAGGGCTTCTATGACAACTTTTGTCTTGAAACCCGATGTGTAACGCTTCCTCTTTTTCATGACTACAAGTTTAGTGATTTTTCAAACGATACTTGTTGTCCGAATTTTGGGGGTAATTATAATTCGCTTGCCAATATATAATGTTTCCAACTAAATTAGTTGTATCTTCGCGAAGTTTTATTGAAAATATGGCAAGATCGATTATCCGTACAGCTATTTTTTTAATTTTCGGCTTTTACAGTTTTGTATCTAAAGCTGATATCCCTCAGTTTGATGTAGATTCTGTTCTGTTGCATGCCAATCGCAAGATTGAGAGTAAACAGTATAACGAAGCCATTGCCCTGTTAGACAGTTTTATTATATTTCAACAGAAACAACCACACCTTAACGCTGAAGTTTTAGCGCAAGCATACCTGACTAAAGGGGTGTGTTACCATAGATCCGGAGATTTTCAAAAATCTATAGCTCAAATACTCGAATCCATTTCTTATGCTGAAAAGGCATCTGATTCTACTATTTTGGCCGAAGGTTTTCGTGAACTGGGGTATTGTTATGTTTTTTCAGGAAAGTATGATGAAGCGTTGGATTCATATACAAAAGCCTTAGAAATTGATAAAGGATTGAATGACTTGACTAGTATTTCAGTGGACCTGAATTCAATAGGTAAGATTTTTGAACTATGGACTGACTTTGACAAGGCGCTTGATTTTTTTAATCAATCTTTACAGATTGCTCAGGAACAGAACAATCTTCATCAGGTAGCGGTAAGGAAAGCGAGTATCGCTTCGGTTTACAAATCAATGAAAAGGTATGAAGAGGCCTTGAAATGGTTGAAAGAATCACTGGCCCTTGAAATTGAACTTGGACGTGTGGTAGAGAAGGGTTATAGGCTTGATCAGATTGGTGAAATATATACCCTGATGGAACGCTATGATGTTGCTGAAGGATATCTGAAACAGGCACTCACTATTTTTGAAGAGAACCAAATCCAATCATCCTTATCCATAGTTGCAAATCACCTTGCTGTTAATCATATGCATAAAGGGGATGTGCGAAATGCCATTGGCTATTTTCAAAAAAGTTTGACAATAGCAAAAAGAATTGGCTTTTCGAATATGATCTTGAAAAACAGTCAAGAACTATCGATGCTTTTCGAAGATATAGGAGATTTTGCAAATGCATTAACATACTATAAGCGTTTTTTTCAACTCAAAGACTCTATTTATTCAGAGAATGCCCAAAGGCAGCTCAAGGATTTTCAGGCAAAATATCATACTGAGCAGAAAGAGAAAGAGTTGGCTGTATTAAACCAGGAAAAGCTGTTGCAGGAGTTGGAATTGAACAGATCCAATCAGCAAAAATATTTCATGATCGGTTTATCGTTGGTTTTAATTATGCTGCTTACTACGCTCTATCATCGTTATTTAATACGGAAACGCTTACAGGCACAACTGACAGTGATAAACGATAAACTACAGGAACTAAACAACACAAAAAACAAAATATTCTCGGTGCTTGCACACGATCTGCGCAACTCAATGTGGGCTTTTTCCAACATTACTGAATCGCTCAACAAAAATTTTGACTTGATTTCAACAGGCGATTTGAAATCATATTTAGCAAATTTATCAAATTCAGCATCAACTGTTAAAGATCTTTTAAAGAACCTGCTGGAATGGGCAAAATCACAACAGAATGCCATAGTAGTTACGAAAACGGATGTTAATATAACCCAGTTGGTCAATCAGTCGATTAACCATGTTTCCTACACATCGGCACAAAAGAATATACAGATTAAAAGCAGGCTTGAAGATAATATCACGATTTCTACAGACGAGGATATTTTGTATATTGTACTGCGGAATTTGATTAATAATGCCGTAAAATACACTTTGCCAGGAGGTGAAATCTTGATAGATGCCGCTCAATTGGATGGCATGCTGAATATTACCGTATCTGACAATGGAGTAGGGATGTCAAAGGAACAAATGGATAAAATTTTTAATTTTACCGGTGTTATTACCTCTCCCGGTACTCGCGGAGAGAAGGGCTCTGGCTTGGGATTGATGTTATCCTATGAACTTGTTACCAAGTTAGGTGGGGCCATTGCAGTTGAAAGTGAATTGAATAAAGGCAGCCGTTTTACTATAAGTGTCCCGATTAAATAATGGGTGTCGTTGTAATAGATTATTGATAAGGGTGATGGATGAAAAAACAATTATAATTGTTGATGATCATAGGATTGTTATTGATGGTTTGAGGGCCATTCTGCTGGGCAAACCCAATTTTAAGATTTTACATGAGCTTTCTTCAGGTAAAGAGTTAATTCAGGTTCTTAATATTCAAGCACCCGACCTTGTTATATTAGATGTAATGTTACCCGATATTTCGGGGCTTGAATTGATAAGCATTGTAAAAAGCCGTACCAATAGTAAAGTGTTGATGCTGACTGCCAATACAGACGAGGATACTGTTTGCTCTGCCGTGCAGAATGGTGCCGATGGATTTCTGGATAAAAACTCGTCGGCAGAAGAACTTATCTATGCAATGGAGGTGGTACTTGATGGAGAGCCTTACCTTGGAATGAATATTTCAACACTTATACATAAAAGCTATTCGAAAATAGTTAACGAACTTCGAAATGATGCCAATAAACCGAAGATTTCCGATAGGGAAGCAGAAGTGATAAAACTCCTTGCCACCGGATTATCGTTTAAAGAGATTGCCATCAGATTAAATATAAGCCCAAGAACGGTTGAAAGCCATAAAAACAATATTTTATTAAAACTTGATTTAAAAAATACCGTTGATTTGTTGAAATACGCCTTTAAGCACAAGTTAGTTGAATTGTAATCACGATTCGAACTGCCCCTTTGATATTGCTCTAGCCATGAAGATGCCAAAGAGGAGGTTCAGGTAATCATCAGGAATATTTTGTTCTCATAAATTATAGTTATGCCATTTATACTGAGGTGATAGCTTGCTTTTTTAAATATCGACATAATAAAAATCGCTGCTCATTTTAAAACAGTTTTACAAATGAAAGTCTTCATTATCAGTATATATGTTAAATTAATCTGTTGCTTTTTACTATGAATCAAAAAATAATGTGATCAAAAAGCATTTATTAAAAAAATAGGGGATTTTACGGATTGACATATTTAATTTGAGGCAATAACTTTGCATTGGAATACGTAATTCATTTGTTGTTATTCATTTTAAAGGACAGGTAGAGCATAGTCGATTATTTTAATTCTTTTTGTTGGTTTAGTTTGTATTAGGTGTTTTCGTGGCAAAAAAAACCGGATGATAGAATAATTTTGAGGTGGAATTAATCTAAATATCAAGTTAGGCAATTTTTCATAGCGATTCCGGTGTTCCCCAATGCGTTGTGCAACCATTGGGGTTTTTTTATTGATAATTTTAACTTTTTTAAAATACAATTTATTTTGAAAATAATATTTGTAATCCATTAATGTTCAGCTGAATGTCATATGGATATGTGGAAATAAGGGTAAATAGAATGTTTTTAGAAAATTTCTTACTCCTAAGAATGGCTCTGAAAATCTATTGTAATCTGTACAATTGAGTAATTGGTATTGGTTGTAACAAAAGAGTATTTAAAAAATCATTTGCTACACGGATATTATTACTTGGATTATGGATATATTTCCGATTTATTAGTTGAAATTGATAGCAAACACAAAGTAATGGAAAAGTATATTTTGGCATTCGACCAGGGGACAACCAGTTCCAGGGCATTGATATTCGATAGAGAGGGAAATATCTGCACTTCTGCTCAGAAGGAGTTTCCTCAAATTTTCCCTAAACCCGGATGGGTTGAACACAGACCGTCCGATATTTGGTCGTCGCAGGTTGCGGTAGCAGCGGAGGCCATGTCGCAGATTGGTTTAGGCAGTAAGCACTTGTCGGGTATTGGTATTGCCAATCAGCGCGAGACTACTATTGTGTGGGACAGGCGCACAGGAGAACCAATTTACAATGCCATAGTTTGGCAGGATAGGCGTACTGCTGAATATTGCGACTGGTTGAAGCAGGAGGGTTTCTCCGAAACGATTCATGCCAAAACTGGTCTTGTTATCGATGCTTATTTTAGCGCTTCGAAGATAAAATGGATACTGGATAATGTTAATGGTGCAAGGGCGAAAGCGGAGAGGGGCAATTTGGCATTTGGAACCGTCGATACGTGGCTGGTTTGGAAATTGACCTCAGGTAAAACATATGTTACCGATGTTTCCAATGCAAGCAGAACCATGCTGTTTAATATCAATACTTTGGATTGGGATGATGAGCTTTTGCACATATTTGGTATTCCTCGTTCTATGTTACCCCAAGTGGCTTCCTCGAGTCAAATTTACGATAGTACCCACGAAAATTTTTTCATATCTAAGGTTCCCATTGCTGGCATAGCCGGTGATCAGCAGGCAGCACTGTTTGGGCAAATGTGCGTTGAAGAGGGAATGGTGAAGAATACCTACGGCACAGGTTGCTTTTTGCTGCTTAACACGGGAACAAAGCCATTCTTTTCGAAAAACAGCATGCTCTCAACCGTTGCATGGCGTATCGATGATTCTACCATTTATGCCCTCGAAGGCAGTATTTTCAATGCGGGTGCTGTAGTACAGTGGCTTCGCGATGGGTTGGGATTTATCAAAACTTCTGATGAAGTTGAAGGTTTGGCATCGCAGGTTCGCGACAATGGCGATGTGTTCTTCGTGCCAAGTTTTACCGGTATGGGTGCGCCTTACTGGGATCAGCATGCAAGGGGTTTACTGGTGGGCATTACCCGAGGTACAAATCGGGCGCATATTGCCAGAGCAGCATTGGAGGGGATTGCCTTCCAATCAATGGATGTAATGAACGCCATGGAGTCCGATACGGGAATAACTATCAACGAGCTAAGGGTTGATGGTGGCGCATCGGTCAACAATTTGCTTATGCAAATACAAAGCGATGTGATGGGCATCCCTGTAGTACGTCCCAAAGTATTTGAAACCACAGGGCTAGGTGCAGCCTATATGGCAGGCCTGGCCACAGGTTTTTGGCATGATTTGGATGAAATAAAGAAGCACTGGCAGGCAGACAGGCGTTTTAACCCTTCCATGGACAGGGATAAATCGGCCTTACTAAGGATGAAATGGGCCAACGCTGTAGAAAGGGCTAAATCGTGGTCGCAGAGCAGTTAGTTACAGTAAAAAACTCTACAATACATGGGATGGTTAGGAGTTTCGTGTATCTCTATTTGTTGGACTGAAGTTCTTTTTTAAACTCTATTATAAGCCTAAAAAATTAGATAGCAAAACTATTATTCTGAATATTAGGTAACTGAAATAGCCTAAGATTCAAGATTATAAGCCATGAAATATAATGCTATTCTTTGGTTTAACTTAGATTATTTATCTCCCCAATTCCCATCGTTGATGGAAACTATCGAAGTGCTTAACGCATTGCCTTTCGGCATGAAAAGAGTAATAGCTACCTGCTTTTCTCTGTATAGTCCCTACCTGCTTTTAATGCTTTAAGATTAGCCTCTACCACTTCATCACCTTTTCGTCCGAAAAGTTCGCGAATGCCCTCCTGAAGTTTTTCGAAGGGAATATCGATGAATGGCGAGGCTGCTCCCAACATTACGATATTCGATGATTTAGCTGACCCAATATCTTTGGCTATGGCATCGGCATCCAGGGCGATATGATTCGGGACTTTCTTGACTTCGGCCAAGATTTGGTCAATGGCGGGGTAGTCGGGAATATTTTCAAAAGGAATAGTATTGGTTACCAGCCATCCTTTTTTACTCAGGAAGGGCAGGTAGCGCAGGCTTTCCATAGGTTCAACGGAGAGTATCAAATCTGCCTGTCCCTGAGGAATTAAGTCGGAAGATATGGGCTTGTCGGATATCCTGAGGTGCGACTGAACATCGCCACCTCGCTGGCTCATCCCATGAACCTCGGATTGTTTAATGTAGAGATTGCTCTTCACGGCAGCAAGACCAATACCGGCGGCTATGGAAAGGATTCCTTGTCCACCAACTCCTGCTAAAATTATATCTGCTTTCATAGTTGAATTTGTTCTTTTCAGTTGTAATTAGTCTGTATCCTTACCGGCAGCCCTTCTTTCGGCCTTTTTCCTACGGGCGAATGTTTGGATACATTCACGCTGAGGGATTATTACGGATAACCCATTGTATGCCAACTCTTCCTTAAGGATTCGTACATTCTCCTCGTGATTTTTCTTAATGGGGCTTAGCACTTTTAAATGGTTGGGGTCAACTCCTATACCCTTGCAAATATCCACAATTCTGCCCAATGCAGATGATGCCTGACCGCCCGTCATGCCTGCAGTCGAGTTATCGGAGATAATCACGGTGATGGATGAATTCTCGATTACGGCATCCAGCAAGCCGGTCATCCCGCTATGTGTGAATGTTGAGTCGCCGATTAATGCGACGGCCGGAACCAGCCCTGCATCGGCAGCTCCCTTGGCCATGGTGATTGAGGCACCCATGTCAACGCAAGAATTGACAGCGCTGAATGGGGGCAAAGCGCCCAGCGTATAACAGCCAATATCGGAGAATACCCTTCCGGTTCCGTACTCCTGCAAGGCAACGTTTAGATCGGTAAATACATCACGATGCCCACAGCCCACGCAAAGTGAAGGTGGTCGCTTGCGAACCACTTCCGGAATGGGGAATCCTTCGCTAACGGCCATGCCGAGAGCCTTGGCAACTATGGCCGGATTTAGTTCACCATCTCTTGGAATGCTACCATCCAACCTTCCGTGAATGGTTTTTCCGTTGTTTAAGAAGCCTCTAATCATTTCTTCCACAATGGGATATCCATCTTCGAGGACTAAAAGTTCGTCGCAAAGTGAATATAACTCCTTAATCTGCTTGTGGGGAATGGGGTATTGCGAGATTTTTAGCACGTTATAGTGGTTAACGTTGGAAGAGATATTTTCCATTAAATAGTTATATGCAATCCCACAGGCAATGATTCCCAATTTGGTATCACTCCCCTTAATCAACCGGTTATATTCTGATTCTTCGGCAAGGGTGTTCATTATTGCCTGAGTATCAAGAAGTTTTTTGTAATTTACTTTGGCTATGGCCGGAAGAAGGACAAATTGACGAGGATTGCTTGGAAGGCTGAGTTTATTTTGTTGTTTTACAGCTTTACGCTGTACACCAGCCCGCGAGTGAGCCATTCTGGTAGTAATTCTTATCATTACCGGAACATTGAGTTTTTCCGACAGTTCGAAAGCAGTGTAGGCCATATCGTATGCCTCCTGCTGGTTGGATGGCTCGAGGGTGGGAATCATGGCAAATTTTGCATAAAATCTCGAGTCCTGCTCGTTCTGCGAGGAGTGCATCGACGGGTCATCGGCACTTAGCACCACCAATCCGCCGTTTACACCAGTGATGGCAGCGTTGACAAACGCATCGGCGGCAACGTTGAGCCCCACATGCTTAAAGCAAACTATGGCACGCTTACCTGCGTACGACATACCCAGCGCAGCTTCCATTGCGGTTTTCTCGTTGGCCGACCACTTGCAATGGATTTTCAGCTCTGCAGCCTGTTTGGATGCCTGCACATATTCCATAATCTCTGTTGATGGAGTGCCCGGATAAGCATAGATCCCCGAAATACCTCCGTCAATGGCTCCCTGTGCAATGGCTTCGTCACCTAAGAGAAGTAAATTATTCATAATGTTGGTTTAATATCAAATTAATAATTTTTCGAAATGGCAATAAAACACAAATTGTTTGAAAGCAAAAATATGATATTTATACATTATTCGCAATTTAAATGGGTTAAAAAGTTAATAAATGAAACTATGAGATAATCGTTGCAACCATTCTTCGGGCACCGCCTCGATTACGGAATTCACATAGGTAAATCCCCTGCCATGTGCCCAGATTCAGTCTGCCTTCAGAAATGGGAATGGATACAGAATATCCAACTAATAAGGATTTTATGTGCGCCGGCATATCATCGGGCCCTTCAATGGTATGCGTGAAATAGGCCAAATCTTCGGGTACAAGCCTGTTGAAAAACTCGTTGATATCGGTGCGAACACTGGGATCGGCATTCTCATTAATGGTCAACCCTGCCGATGTATGCTTAATAAAAAGGTGTAGAATTCCCATGGCAGGGAGTTGGGGCAACTGCCTGACAATGACGTCGGTTATAAGATGAAAGCCCTTTGAAAAAGGGGGTAATTTTATTTCAACCTGTGTAACCATTGCGATGCCATTTACAAAAGGGCTCAATTAATGATAAATGCAACTGAAGCAATTTGAATTCGAGATAAATATAAATAATTATAAATCAAAAGAATACAAAGCATTATATTGCTTTTCCACGTTGTTAAAGTTAAAGAACTTTTTCATTGCAGGCAGCGCTGAATAAATGATATTTATCAATCAGGAATCTTTTTGACATTCAAATAAATCAGTAGATGAAATATTCAAAAAGGAGGAGAGAATATGCCTCGGAATCACCGTACAAAACAGATCTCAGAGCATCTTATTTTTGTACGCACAAGGTAAATCAGTCGGTTATTTACTAAATTTGTTGCGCAAAAGTAAATAACCATGGACAGTACTTTTTTTGAGTCGGGTCTATACCTTTATTTAATATTGCCATTGTTAATTCTCATGGCACGAGTAATAGATGTATCCCTTGGGACCATGCGCATTATTTTTGTTTCCAAAGGAAACAGGGTTATTGCGCCAATTCTTGGTTTTTTTGAGGTCTTCATTTGGATTATTGCCATGGGGCAGATCATGAGCAATCTCAATAATTTTGCCTGCTACTTTGGCTATGCAACCGGATTTGCTTTGGGTAATTACGTTGGCTTACGGTTGGAGGAGCATTTGGCAATGGGTAACCTTCTGATAAGAATCATCTCACAGAAGGATGGTAATGTGCTCATTAAGAACCTCAGCGATAACGGATATGGCGCTACTTTGTTAGAAGGAGAAGGAAGCCTTGGCAAGGTAGAGCTTATATACACCATAGTAAAAAGGGAGAACCTTTCAAAGGTGATAGAGATTATTAACGACTTTAATCCCAAGGCATTTTACTCCATAGAGGATGTACGTAAGGTGAGTTCTGGCATATTCCCTGCTCAGTCGTCCATACATAAGCTAAACCCATTTAAGCGTTGGAGAAAAGGCAAGTGAACATCAATAATTAAATGGTAGTTAATTAGTTGTGTATAAACAAAAAGTCTTAACTTCCCATTCCATACTCTGTAATGTCACAAGATGAAAATTGTAATTGACACCGACATACCCTATATTAAAGGTGTATTTGAACCGTATTTTGGTAAGGTGATTTACAAAAAGGGTATTGAAATAGTTCATAATGACATTAAGGATGCTGTAGCGCTTATTGTAAGAACCAGAACAATATGTAATGAGGCATTGCTTAAAGGGTCGGGCATTAGGGCCATTGCTACGGCCACAGTTGGAACCGATCACATTGATATTGATTACTGTAATACGCAAGGGATAGAAGTATTCAGTGCCCCCGGCAGTAATGCCGGAGGCGTGCTGCAATGGATGATTGCAGTATTATTCGAACTGTCCCAGGGCACAGGGTTGCAAGGTAAGGTGTTGGGAGTTATTGGCGTCGGGAGAATTGGAGGATTGCTTGTGAAGGCTGCAGAGGCATTGGGGTTGACCGTTTTGCAGTGCGACCCGCCACGTGCAAGGATTGAAGGTGACAAGCACTTTTTCCCTTTGAAAGTGCTGCTGAAAGAGTGCGATCTTTTTTCATTCCATGTTCCATTGTCTTTCAAAGGTGTTGATGCAACCTATCAAATGGCAGGCAATGATTTTTTCAAACTGATTAAACCAGGAGCTTGGATTATCAACAGTGCACGGGGAGGAGTGGTGGACGAACAAGCCATGATGAAAGGCTATCTAACTAAAAATGTGAGATATGCTCTTGATGTATGGGACAACGAACCCCATATTGATAGGCAGGTGTTGAGCAAGGCTTTGTTTGCAACGCCTCATATTGCCGGATATACCATTGAGGGTAAAGTTAATGCAACCATTATGGCAGTGAAAGCAATAGCCAGTTTTTTTAACCTGAATTTACGACTATGGAAACCGGAACCTTACCCCATTCAAAACCCCTTCCGGTTGGATATGAACGATTTTATCGAGAATGGCGCGATTAACTATAGATCACTTTTTAGAAAAGTGTACTCAATAAGTGATGATGATATGCAGTTGCGCAATAATCCCGACCATTTTGAAAGTATAAGAAGCAATTATCGGCTTCGACACGATAATAGCGGCTATTCTTTTGATACTGATTTGAGTCAAAATCAGAAGGAAATCATTCGGGCGCTGGGGTTCAATTTAATAACCGATGACCCATAATATCCGTTCGTGATAGATGCAATTGTCAATCAGGCTAATAAGGTCGCGGTTAATCACCATAAGTCTTCTAAGGTAAAATTTCCAGTAATCTTTCCATTGCGGATCTGCCTTTGCAAGATCGATGAGCAGGTCGCGCCCCAAGAAAATTCCGGTAACATACTTTTTGAAGGATTCAATGCTATCCAATGTTTTTAACTTCTCAAGATTTTGGGTTAGTTCATTTCTTAGCGGAATTATTTTTCGGCTATTATACATGGTTTGACCTATGAACTCGAACAGGTGATTGCTTCGCTCGAAACATCCAGCAAAAATATTGAATATCTGACTGTTAAGAAAAAGCGATTCGGGGTCGCATTTGTTAGGCGGATTCAAGTCACAAATGCAACTTTTGGTTAAACAATAATCTATTCATTACAAATATAGGGTTTTCGTAATC
>MWFE01000033.1 GCA_002071445.1 Bacteroidetes bacterium ADurb.Bin008
TATTGCTGTCAAATATCCAAGGGTTTAGGTAAAAAAAAAGAGGCTGCTCAAATTACTTTTGAGACAGCCCCTTTTTTGATGTTTTTTACAATGTATGGCTAAAAGAATGATGAACGTTTGTCAACTATTCCGGCACTCTTTTTTATTGCCTCATAGGCCTCATAGCCGGCACGGGAATTTAACGTGTTCTGCAATCTCCTGCGCTCTGTAAGGTTATCGCCTTCATCTACATTAATCGCTGTAACCGCAAGGGCATAAACTCCTGTATTGCCCTTAATGGGGCCTGCAATCACACCCTCGGGAGTGGCAACGGCTGTGGCAATTACAGCTGGTTCAAAACCCACGGAGGGAAGCGAAAACGAAGAGAACGATACCCGCGTGGCTTCCATGAGTAGTACGGATAGGTCGGTTCCCACCTGGTTGATGTTATCGCGCTGGCTCAACACCTTTTTAAATTCGTCCATCAGTAAGGCGGCCTTTTTGTCAATGATTACTTTCGATTTAATATCTTCCGCTACCTGTTCCAGTGGTGCTGTGCCTTCCTGTTTTGCACTTTTCAGCGCTGCAACCACAAAGTTATCGCCGAATTCGAACACGGGCGACACATCCTGAACTTTGGCACGGTATGCCCAACGGATCATCTCCCTGGGATTATCGAGCCCGGCAATCCTGCGATCTGCCTCCCTCAGGTTGGAAGCCAACCGTTTGTTCAATTTTTTATCCAGAATGGCCTGATTAAATTTTTCGTACGTGTTGTTCAAGCCTGCAAACTCGCTCGCCTCCTGATACACCTTTTGATAGGTACGCGTGCTGGGAACAACTGCCCTTGTTAGGGTAGCCAGCTGAACCTTTTTGCTTGTTTTGCCAACTTCAAGTATGTTAATGATATGAAAACCGAACTGGGTTTCCACCAAAACCATATCTCCTTTTTTCCCCTTAAAGCAGGCGTCGTTAAATGGCTGTACCATAACTCCTTCGGGGAACCATCCCAGGTCTCCGCCTTTTTCGGCCGAGCCGGGATCATCGGAATAGTCACTTGCCAGCCGGGCAAAATTAGCGCCCTTTTTCACTACGTTGTAAAGGCTATCGGCCTTGGCCTTAGCCAAATCATGGGTCTCTTTCGATTTGTCTTTAAGCCCGATGAGAATATGCCTTGCTTTTACCGAGTCGGGAAGCTGGGCAATATCAACGATACGGACCAACTGGTATGAATCGTTTTCATATATTGGGCCAAATACATCCCCAATAGCGGCCTTTTCTGCCCATTGGTTCACCTCCTGATTGGCAATCTCCGAGAATTTCAAATATTTACTATTGAATGGCACATCGGAATTGAGGTTGATAAACTGCACGGGATCGGCTGTATGGGCAAAATCGCCTTTAATGCCTGATATCCACTCTTGTGCCAGTGTATTATCCTCGGACGAAGGGAGAATGGGAAATACCACGTATTCAACATCCCGCAAAGTTTGCTGTTCAAACTCGTGTTTATGCTTTTTATAGTAATCCTTTATCTCTTGGTTCGATACTGTAATCAGCGAATCGTTAATGGTATTGTAACGCTTGAGTGCGTAGCTGAAATCTACCTTTTTATTCCTATCGGCCAGAGAGTGGCTTGCCTGTAGATCGGTTACAAACATCCCCTTTTTGATCAGGTTGATGTACTTGTTGTAAATCCTATCCTGCTGGATAATGTTCTCGATGTACAGCCAGAAAGCTTTCTGTAGCCCGCTGGGGTCGTTCTCCATGTTTTTTAAAAACTGGATAATCATGCCCCGATCTACCTCGCCCGTTTGGCGATTGCCGAACTGCTCCTTAATAATAGGGTGAAGGTTGTTTCCCTGTACCATATCGAACAGTTCTTCCGGAGTAACGTTGATCCCATGGTTTTCGTAGCTGTTACCAAGGACATTCTCACGGACTATCTCATTCCACACCTCTTCCCTGATGCGTTCCGCAGTTTGCTCATCGATTGCACTTTGCCCCGATAGGGCTTTATTCAATTCCAAAATTTTGTCAATCCGCTCCTGATAATGCTGATAGGGGATGGATTTTCCCGAAATTTCAGCAATTTCGAAATGGGATCGGTTGAACAGCGATCCGCCCGAGCCAACAAAGTCGCCAAGTATGAATGCCAGCAGAGCAATACCAATGACAATTGCAACAAGTACCCCGGCACGATTTCTAAGTTTCTCAAGTGTTGCCATTAAAAAATAATTAGGTTGAAAAATTTGCTTTTTTTAAGGGTACGAAGATAGCTATTTTCCCATTTCGCATGAATTAACATTGAACTTTTTAGCAATAATATTTCATCCTGCGCTGTACGACGAAGGCTAAGCCGATCTTAAACGCCAATGGACGATATTCCTTGGGCTTGTTTAACAGGGATTTTGACCTACGTTTTGTTTTTATGCTTTTTCAGGTAAAGCAGATCGATCCTGCTGCCATCCATTTTGGCCACTTTAATGTGAAAATTGTTGAGGTCAATAATTTCTGACGGTTTGGGTATGCTCTGGTAGTGGTAAAGCACGTATCCCGCCAACGTATCGTATTCGTCGCTCTCAGGAATTTCAAGGTTAAACTTCTCGTTCAGGTGATCCACTTCCAGCCTGCCTGAAAGGAGGTACTCGTTATCGCCCAGTTGCTTCTCGATAAATTCGCTCTCGTCGTGCTCATCGTCGATCTCACCAAAAATTTCTTCGAAAACATCTTCAATGGTAACTAAGCCTGCTGTGCCTCCAAACTCATCGACAACAATGGCTATGCTCTTCTGCTCTTTGATAAAAAGGGTTATGAGTTTGCTTGCCAGCATGGTTTCGGGAACATATTCAATTTTCAGGAGTTTCGATTTGATGCTCTGTGGCATTTTAAAAAGATCCTTGCTGTTGACGTAGCCTATAATATTATCAATGTTTTTGGCATATACAGGTAGTCGGGAGTAGTTGGTTTTGATGAAAATCTCTTTTAAATCTTCAATGGTTTTATTCACTTCAATGGCCTCAATGTCGGTTCTGGGTATCATGCAATCCCTGACTCTGATTTCGCTGAAATCCAGTGCGTTTTGAAATATTTTAATCTCTTTACCCATTTTGGAATCGTCATTATCAGCCCCCTGCATGGTGCTGACAAAATGATCGAGATCGACCCTGTTGATAATTCTTTTTTCCTCGCCGGTTTTAACTTTCTGTCTAAGCACACCACGTATTAATCCCAGCGACAACCATGTGGAAAACACGCTTATGGGGTAAAAAATGATGTAGAAAAAAAGGATGGGAAGTGCAAAAAACTTCAGGAATCTGTTGGGCTGAACCCTAAAAATGGACTTGGGAAGGAATTCGGCCGTAATGAGGATAACCATTGTGGATAGGATGGTTTGCACCACTAAAACCAGCATAGGATTACTGTCTAAGATGTGCTGGTCGAATACCCTTAGGAATAGTGAATATAGCAGGCGGGCCATCTCAATGCCATAAATAACCAGAGCAATGCTATTGCCAATTAGCATTGTGGTGATGTATTGGTTCGGGTTGTGAGAGAATATCTGAATTATATTTGAGGTAAAGGTTCCCTGTTTGCTATCGAGCTCAATGCGGAGCTTATTAGCCGACAGGAAAGCTATCTCCATTCCCGAAAACAGTGCAGAGAATAGTATGGATAATCCTATAACTAACGGGTTGTAATCCATTGCTACGGCTTGTTGTCCTGATTAAACGAATCTTTTTTCCTTGTACGGTACCGTAGGTAAAACATAAGCAAAGCGAGCAAGGCAAGGAGAAAAAGGGTATAGCTTTGGCTGAAGCCTGATTTCAGCGTTGCCAAGATGCCCAACACCAGACATAGCAGCGATAAAACAATCCAAATAATCTCCATTAGCATAAAACGATTCGAATTTTGATTATTCCATCCAATCAGGCTATAAAGGTAATAGATTTTTTACTCCTTTCATCATCGAAAGGGCTCATTGTGCTACTCTTCGACATAGAACGATCCCGAAGTCTTTTTGATTACCCAATGGTCAAAATTCTCATCCGAATCGAACCCCTCACCAAAGACAACGCCGTCGGCAGTGGTAATCTTCACCATGTCGTTTGAATAGATAATTTTTTTCGTTTCATCCCAGAACAGCTGTTCGGTATTCAACACCTCTCCCTTTTTGTTCTTTGCCACTACGTCGTGCCTGGCATTCCACAGTTTTTTCTCTTCGTAATAAATCGCATAGTTGGCTGTTAACTGCGACTCAACCTGAAGAGAGTCGTCGAAAGTATAAACGGTAATCCCAAGGGGGAATTCAGTGTAGGGTTCTTCGGCATACTTGTAGTGTCGGGTTTCAGGGGCAATTATTCGGAGTTTGGCAACCCCAAGCTCTGTGTAGCAGATTTCTATGTTTTTGGCTATCACGCTGGGTAGCCTTTCTTTATCGGTTAGGGCATCAACCATCTGCAGATCGGTTTTACACGAAAAAAGCAAAATAGTCCCTGCAAAGGCAGGGACTATCATAGAGCTTATGCTTTGGAGTGTGCTAAAACGTTTCAATGCATTCGTTTTAAGGTCTTGCTCTAACGGTAGTAACTTCGTTTATCCAGCAATTTATAGTATAACGACTACCCGGTTCCAGATCCTGAAAGAAAATATCCTGTTGAGCAGGGAAGTACTGCGAATAAATGTTGATCAGCTTATTGCAGTCTTCGGTCAGGCTGGGGTCAACCTGTTTTGCCTTCATAAACTTATCCACCGCGGCCCAGTAAACGGTACGCTTTTCGAAATCATCGTTTCCGCAATTCTTTTCAGCGGCGTATAGGTTTCCAATTATGATGTAGGCATGGCCCAGATTGGGGTTTTCAGCAATGGCTTGGAGAGCAAGTGCTCTGGCCTGCTGCGGATTTTTAAACTCGTTACACATGATGTTGGAATATTCGCACAGGTACACCGATTTTTTAACCGAATCGCTTTCGAACTTAATGGCCTCCTGATAGAATTTCTCGCTCTTCTTGAACTCCCGTAGCCCTGTATAGATTTTGGCCAATTCGTATGCACGTGCTGCTGTGGGTTCATTGTTGAATAGTATTTCGCCCACTTGCCTATACAACGGAGCATCTTCACATCGGTTGGCGCTGAGCAGGTTGTAGGTTTTTGCAGCCAAATCTATATCCGATGGATTGGCTTTAACTCTTGGTTCAAAGAGAGCTACAAGGTTCTCGCAGTTGGCAACTCCGGAATTGGCAAATATGGCATCAACACTCTCTTTTACCTGTACTGTACGTTGGTCGTCGGGCTTATCCTTTATCTGTGCATCCAGATAATCGGCAAGCATGGAATAGGTATTGATCACTTTCTCAGCATCAATCTTGTTGTTGTCATACATGGTTTTTGTGAGGTTCATGTATGTAAACATTACCACTCCCGATGATCCCTCTTTTTCCGTTGCAACCGATTCGGCAATGTAGTTGTATGCCTCCTCATATTTGTCCTGATCCAGTGCTGCCAGATCGACACCCTTTTGCCCTAATATTACACCCTTGTTGCCAAAGTATTGGATGCGCATGTCGTAAACCATCATTAGCGAATCGATGAGAACGTTTTTCCTTATGGGATTGGGCTCCTCATCAATCCATGTTTTGAGCATTCTAACACCATGAACGTAGGTATTCTGCCTTGCAGCGGGGCAGTTTTTCAGTACTTTCATCCAAAGGGGTTTAGCCCTGTTGAAATCCCGCTGATTGTAAAACTCCTGGTATAACGATAGATTGGCCGCACATTCTTGCCTCGCTTCCTGAGAATCACCAAATTTTGGGTCCTGTAGGTATGCCTGACCCCTGCTGTTCAATGCGAACAACAGAATTGCTATTGCGGGTAAAATCCTGTATGTCAAAAACTTTTTCATGGTAAACAGTGTGTTTTATGAATATTACTAATTGAATTTTCTCTTAATAAACCAAAAATCGTAAAAAGTAAAACCGATGTTTAGAATCCCGTACGTTTCCCTAACTAAATTATCCTTTAAAGTTCCTTTCCTTCCAACTTCAACCGAGCAGTTAAAGGATGTGTTGGTTCTACGGAACGGTAATCCTAATCCAAAACTTATGCCATAATCATTGATCTGATTCCCTTTGAGTTTTATGTTGGTATTGGTATAGTGATAACCAGCCCGGTAGCTGATACGCTTATAGTAGTATTTTAAATCGTTGGGGTTGGGGGTAATCTGTATGCCTCCACTGAAGGATTGGCTTTTGGTTAAGGAATCCGCAGCATTGAGAAACCTTGCGTTCGTCCAATCCTGGTAACCATATTCAAATCCAAGCATAAAGTTGCTCATGTACGAAAATGTAAAACCAGCGGTAAGATTTCTGGGAAATGTTAACGACCCCTTGGGGTATTCCTTGTAGAAAATGGTGTCGTTTGAATTGCCGCTGGAATACTGAATCAACTCAATTCTCCTTGCTCCTATGGCCGTTTCATTGTCAAGAGTGGCACCAACAACCAGTTTGAACTGTTTCTCCGCCCCGAAAAAACTTGCATGTTGCACACCAAAGCTGAAAGCAATGTCTCGGGCTACAACGCTATTGATTTTACGAATATTAATACAATTGCTATTCTCAGGGAAAACAACTTCCGAGTTATGCTCAAGGCCTCCGAAAAGGTAGGACATATTTATCCCAAACGATAGATTTTTAAGGGGCTCTATGGCCGTTCCAAGATAAAACTGCGTAATCCCTCCGTTCCCGATATGGTAGTATTTTATTGCGCCCAGTTGGCTAAGAATTTCGGGATTTGTTTCAACATGCCTGATGCGGTACCCCACTTTGCTGAATGGCTGAATGCCTGCGCTTGCGCCTAACCAGCGGGTTACCGGAAATTGTATTGCCAAATGGTGTATGTTAGCGGTGGTGTTATAGTTGCTCTGCTGACCCGATTTACTTCCTAAACCATCACCTTCAACGCCAAAATCGAAAACAAACGACATGGTATCCTGAGCAGTGTACGAGGCGGGGTTCAGGTAGTTAATCCACTGTTCGTTGCGAATTCCCTGCGATAGTCCACCCATTGCCTTGGTGTTGGCATATCCACGTACTCTCATCTCGCCAATGCCAAATTTTGAATAGGGCGAATAGGTTACGAAACTTTGCGAATTGGCTGAGATGAATGAGACAAGTAGTAAAACTGCAATTGCAACTAATTTACTGCGATACATTATGCGTTAGAATTCGATTTAATCCAAAAAGCAAAAGATTTGAATCTACAAAGATGGTATTTTTTAATTTTTTATCAAAAAAAAATGATTCGCCGCCGGTAAAAACAACTTTAACATCGCTGTATGCCCTCCTGATTGAGTCGATATAGCCATCAACCTCGTTTATTATTCCGTTTAAAACCCCTGATAGTATGCAGTTTGTGGTATCGGTTCCGATGAGCGGATAGTCATTGTTAAATTGTACTAAAGGTAGTTTGGCTGTGAAGTGGTTCAGCGCTTTAAAACGTGTGCTTATGCCGGGCGAAATGGCCCCGCCAAGGTATTGGTTTTTGCAATTCACAAAGTCGAAAGTAAGCGCTGTTCCGCAATCAATGGCCAGTACATTTTGGTTGGGGTAAAGACCATTGGCCGCAACGGCCAATGCCAGCCTGTCTGCCCCCAGCGTATCGGGGGTTTGATAGCAATTCTCAATGGGAATTGGCGTTTTTGATGTGAAATGTAAAAGGGGAATCCCCTGTTCTTTAAAAAGTGAAAACCCATCGGGGGCATTTGTTACGTTCGATACAATGGCCCGGTCAATCCCATACCCTTGGGTAAACTCTTCCAAAATGCTATCCGTAAGGGTTTCGTGCTTTTCGACAGCCAATAGCTTATTGCCTGCGAAAATGGCGATCTTCGAAAGCGTATTCCCTATTTCTATCACCAGATATGTTTCTATCCGTTTATCCATAGGTTGTGGATTAGTTGTTTCAATCCTTTTTTTGGTTGGTTATGCTATAGCTTTACAAAGTTATTAATCATCTGCATTATGGGCAATATTACCTCCAAACCAAATCGCTAACGGGATAAACCCCCTAAAAGTTGTAAAGAACTGATGGCCTGATCAACTTTTTTTACGTTTTTGACAATTATGGAGAGTTTGTTTTGCCCCTCTTTTAGTTGAAATGTTGAGCCATGCTGCTGAATTGCTGCAATTATACCGGCAAAGGTATCGGAGCGGTAAAAAGGCGATAGCTGGTTTGAAACAAAATGGCCGATTAGAAGATCGTTTTTCAACATAATCCTTTCAAACCCCAGGTTAACCGCCAATTGGCGCAGGGAAACAATGTTAAGCAGTTCGGCTAATGGCTCCGGGATGGCACCAAACCTATCCTTCAGCTTATCTTCGAATCCCTTAATTTCTTCGCTGCTCTGCAGCGTGTCGATTTCGCGGTAGAGGCGCATGCGCTCAGTGGTGCTGCTAACGTAATCTTCGGGGATCAGCAACTCCATATCGGTTTCAATGTGGCAATCGGTACCCTGCGGATTCCAACGGGTTTGAACAACAGCCAATTCACCTTGTGAATGGTCGGCCATTGTTTCCTCCCTAAGCTCTTGCAAGGCCTCATCCAAAATCTTGTGGTAGGTTTCAAACCCTATTTCGGCTATGAAGCCGCTTTGCTCGCTCCCTAAAATGTTGCCAGCCCCCCTGATATCCAGGTCCTGCATGGCTATGTTGAATCCGCTACCCAGTTCCGAAAATTCCTCAATGGCTTTGAGCCTGCGCCGCGCTTCCGAAGTCAGTTCATCTATGGGTGGGGTAATGAGGTAGCAGAAGGCCTTCTTGTTGGAGCGCCCAACCCTGCCCCGTAGCTGATGCAGGTCACTCAGACCAAACATATGCGCATTGTTGATAATAATGGTATTGGCGTTGGGAATGTCGAGCCCCGATTCGATAATGGAGGTGGAAATCAGCACATCGAAATCACCACAAATGAAATCGAGCATGGTTTTTTCCAGCAACGAAGGCTCCATTTGCCCGTGGGCAACAACCGTTGCAATATTTGGGCAATGCTGCTCAATCATCGTTTGCACGTGGCTTATCCTGTCCACCCTATTGTGGACAAAGAATACCTGCCCTCCTCGATTGACCTCATATTCAATGGCCTCCTTAATGATCTCCATGTTGAACGGGTGAAGTTCGGTAACAATGGGGTATCGGTTTGGCGGCGGGGTGTTGATAATGGACAAATCGCGTGCTCCCATCAGCGAGAATTGAAGTGTTCGCGGGATAGGTGTGGCTGTAAGGGTAAGGGTATCCACGTTCAGCTTCAGCTTTTTCAACTTCTCCTTGGCTGCCACTCCAAACTTCTGCTCTTCGTCAACAATTACCAGCCCCATGTCCTTAAACACAACGTTGTTGCCCAGCAGGGCATGGGTCCCAATGAGTATATCTATTTTCCCCTCGGCCAGTTTGGCGAGGGTTTCCTTTTGCTTTTTGGCCGATTTCATGCGGCTGATAAAGTCAACGGTGCAGGGAAAGTTGGTAAGGCGTTGGCTAAAAGTTTGGTAGTGTTGGAGTGCCAGTATGGTGGTGGGTACCAGAACAGCAACCTGCTTGCTATCGGTTACCGCTTTGAAAGCGGCGCGTATGGCCACCTCGGTTTTCCCAAAGCCCACATCGCCACAAACCAGCCTGTCCATTGGAACAGGTTTTTCCATATCCTCTTTCAGCGCTTGCGTTGCCTTCACCTGATCGGGAGTATCCTCGTAGATAAACGAGGCTTCCAACTCTTCCTGCAGGTAGGTGTCGGGTGAAAATGCAAAACCCTTCTCGGCATTCCGTTTGGCGTAAAGCACTATCAGCTCTTTGGCAATGTCCTTTACCTTACGCTTGGCGTTCTGCTTGAGCCTCTGCCATGCACCCGACCCCAGCTTGTATATCTTCGGCTTTTCCGAATCTTGCTCCCTATACTTCGATATTCTGTGAAGGGCGTGGATGTTCACAAGTAGGGTGTCGCCATCCTTGTAGGTAATCCTTACCGCTTCCTGAACTTTGCCGTTGGAATTGGTCTTAACAAGCCCACCGAATACGCCAATCCCATGGTCAATGTGCACAACATAATCGCCCGGTTTTAGGCTAATCAACTCCTTTATGGTTAAACCATCCCTTTTGCTCAGTTCGTTTTTAAACCGATACTTTTGGTACCTTTCAAATAGCTGATGGTCGGTGAAAAGGCTGATTTTTTGCGAATGATCGGTGAAACCTTCGTGCAGGGTGCTGACAATGCCGGAAAATGTAACTTTCTGATTGATGTTTTCAAAAATATTCTTTAGGCGCTCCAGCTGAGCGGGATTTTCTGCAAGAATATAGGTTTGATACCCCTGATCGGCATATTCGCTAATGTTTTTCCCCAGCAGTTCGAAATTCTTTTTGAAAGAGGGTTGAGGGGTCATGTTAAAGTCCACGGTTTGGCTTCCGCTTAAAAGCGGCCTTATGCCAAACTCTACGACGCTATGCTCGAGAGCCAGGGCTAAAAACTCTTCCCCCGACGACACACGATCTGATTTTCCGGCCAGTTCGTGTACTTCATTCATCCTACCCTTTACCACTTCCCAATCGCGTATCCAAAGAATGGTATCTCCGGGCAGCTGCTCAATGAAGTGCGACAGCGTTTCATCCTTGGGCTCCACCTGCAGATTGGGAACGATGATAACGCTCTCCAGCGATTCTTTAGAGAGTTGGGTATCAACATCGAAAGAGCGGATTGATTCTACGGAATCGCCAAAAAAATCGATCCTGTAGGGCAGATATGATGAGTATGAAAAAATATCGACAATGCTCCCCCGAAGCGAGTAATGGCCGGGTTCGTAAACGAATTCGACGCGTTGGAATCCCATATCGTCCAAAAAATCCACAAGGAATTCCTGCGATATCTTTTCGGAAAGGCTAATGGTTACAGTATTCTTTTCAAAACTTGTTTGCGATACAACCTTTTCGCATAGCGCATCGGGATATGTAACAACTATAGCCTTGCCGCTACCTTCGTGCCCCAACGCGGGAAGGGCAGCCAGCGTATCGGTACGCTGAACAATGGCATCGGGCAGTGTTTGGCCATACTGTGCCGACTTCCTGTAGGCCGAAGGGAAGAAAAATATTGATACCGATGGCAGCAGTGCCATAAGGTCGGTATATAGGAATGCGGCCTCCTCTTTATCGTTGGCAATAACAAGGTACGTATGCGAAGCATTGGATAGGACGGTAGCAATTATTACGGCATGCGCCGATCCTGCAAGCCCCTTTATCCTTACCCTGCTTTTTTCCGTTGACAAGAGTAGATGGGTTAGCGCTTGAACGGAATCATCGTTTTTGTATATCGCAATAATATCTGATAGCAGAGGATAACCCGCCATTTTTTACTTCAGGTGTGTTGATTTGAAAATGCAAAGGTAGAATGAAAGGCGAAAATAATCCCGAAGAATGGGAAAATCTATTTATATAAATATTTTATGACATGATTTAATAAATAGATATTCAGTGGTTTACTTGAAAATAATCAATGAGTATAAATGAAAAAAACCTTTTTTTGGAGCAGTATTGTTAAAATTGATTTTTACTTTTGCGAACTTTACTAAAAAGTTCGGCATATAATTAAGGTAATGATTAAAAATGGCTGAAATCAATAAATATATTGATTTGGAGAAGGTTATCGCAAGTAAAAATCCAAAATTGCTAAAAATATTACCCCGATTTCTGTTGCGATACCTGAAGCGGATTATCCATGAGGATGATATCAACAGGGCTCTCAATGAGTTTGGCCATAAACAGAACGATGAATTCATTGAAGAGGTGCTGAAAATGTTAGGCGTAACGTTTACCATTGAGGGCTTGGAGAAACTCGATTCAAATCAACGTTACCTGTTTGTTTCAAACCATCCCCTGGGAGGATTGGATGGCATGATACTGATGCTTGCGCTCAATAAGCAATTTCATTCGCTGAAGGTTCCTGCCAATGACCTTTTGATGAATATTAAGCAGTTGGAGAGTTTTTTCATTCCGGTCAATAAGCACGGTAGCCAGCTGAAAGAGAATGCCTTGATGACCGAAACAACATATGCGTCGGACATTCAAATGCTTAGTTTCCCCGCAGGCCTGTGTTCCAGGAAAAAAAGAGGCGTAGTAAAGGATTTGGAATGGAAAAAAAATTTTGTAAAAAAAGCCATTCAGCACAAGAGGCTGGTTGTTCCCATTTTTTTTGAAGGAAAAAATTCCAATTTCTTTTACAACTTGGCCCGTTTTAGAACATCACTGGGAATAAAGGCCAATATCGAAATGCTTTACCTTGTGGACGAGATGTTTAAACAGAAGGGCAATAATTTTGTTATAAGGGTGGGAACACCTATTCACTATACTGTATTCGATGCCTCGCAAACCAACCAATGGTGGGCTAATTGGGTTAAAACTCAGGTATATGCCCTTGGAGCGTCAATGGCATAGGAAGTTTACAAACGAAAAACGGCTTGTCAAAAAACGATTAGAAGATGGAACAGATTATTGAACCGGTTGACAAAGTGCTTCTCGAAAATGAACTTACCGACGATAAATTCCTAAGGGAAACAAACAACGGCGGTAATGTACTATACACGTTTACCGCACACGATTCGCCCAACCTTATGCGCGAGATTGCCCGTTTGCGCGAACTGTCGTTTCGTACGGCGGGTGGCGGAACAGGGAAGGGTATGGATATTGACAAGTACGACACCTCGGAAAATCCCTATAAACAGTTGATAGTATGGGATCCGAAGGATAGAGAAATCCTTGGCGGATATCGTTACCATACTGTCGATTCCAGCAATGGCAACGAGATGAACCTTTCCACCACGGCCCTTTTCAACTTTTCCGAAAAGTTCACAGCCGAGTACGTTCCCCATTTAATCGAACTAGGGCGATCCTTTGTTCAGCCACGATACCAATCTTCCAAAAGAAGGGAAAAAGGGCTCTACGCTTTGGATAACCTGTGGGATGGACTTGGTGCATTGGTTGTGAGCAATCCGGGAGTTAAATACTTCTTTGGTAAAGTTACCATGTACCGCAATGCCAATCGTAAGGGGAGGGATATGCTGCTTTACTTCATGGAAAAATATTTTTTAGATCACGACAAGTTGGTAACCCCGAAGATTCCGGTACCCGTAGAGATTAATCGCGATGAAATGGCTGCCATCTTTTCTGGTAAGGACTACAAGGAGGACTATAAGATTTTATCGAAGGAGATCAGGGCATTGGGCGAGAGCATCCCGCCGTTGATTAACTCATACATGAACATTAGCCCATCCATGAAAATGTTCGGCACGGTAGTGAATCCCTACTTCGGTGATGTGGAGGAGACCGGGATAATGATAACCATATCCGATATTTACCAGAATAAAGTGGAGAGGCATATTCTCTCGTTCATAAAGCGGAAATTGCCAATTCTGAAACGATAGCAAAAAAATAGCCGCAGCACTTTGGATGCTGCGGCTATTTTTTAATTGGAGGAAAAAATAATCTGCTACTCTAATTTCTTGTCAAAGTCCTTGCGGAATTTCTCCATGTCGGAGCCAACTCTTTGGTAACTCTCGCATTGCGATTTTTCTTTCGAAAATTCTTTTTCCTGCTCCAGGTAGCTAAATAATTCCTTGGTGCTGAGAACTCCAGCATTCCTAACCTTGGCAATGTTGCTGAAGTAAAGGTTTAGATTTTGGCATGCCTTCTCAAAGTTCACCGATTTGTAGAAGTAAATGTCCACAAGTTTAATCAGTGATTCCAAGCGCATAATAAGATACTTGCGGGTATTAATCCCTTCGGGAATGCTGCTGACCACAATTTCAAATTTGTTAGCTGCATCCTGGTAGTTGCCCTTTTTTAGGTCTTTCTCTGCGGCATTGTAGCTCAGTTCGGCTGCCTTTAATGACCGTTTATCCTGTGAAAAAAGGGTTGACGGTGTAAGTAAGCATAGTGCTAAGAGGATAACTGCTGCTCTTTTCATGGTTAAATTTTTTTATGTGAACAAAATTAGCTAATTGCCAATCAAGAACAATGCCATTCATAAAAAAAATTAAAACAATGGATAACCGGTTTTGAGTGCATTGTCGGAAGTAGAGAAAACCATACTCTAACAATATTTTCGCCCACGGGCGCAAACTTCCCCATTATATATCCGTTTTTTCCCATCGGGATAAACCATGTTTTATGTGAAAAACGCCTACCTTTGCGCCCGCTCTTTTAAAGAATTATTGATAAAAACCGAGAATTTGAAAAAAAATATTTTGGTTTTCAATAAATAAAAAATACCTTTGCAAGCCTTTTTGAGAGAATTTTATAATCAAAATTAAGTTTATATATGCCTACTATTCAGCAGTTAGTAAGAAAAGGGAGGACAAAGTTTGTCGATAAAAGCAAGGCGCCTGCTCTCGATGCTTGTCCCCAGCGAAGAGGTGTATGCGTGCGTGTTTACACCACTACTCCTAAGAAGCCGAACTCTGCCATGCGGAAAGTTGCCAGGGTTAGGCTCACCAATGGTAAGGAGGTAAACGCTTACATCCCTGGCGAAGGTCACAACCTTCAGGAGCACTCCATTGTGCTTATCCGGGGGGGTAGGGTAAAGGACTTGCCGGGAGTACGTTATCATCTTATACGTGGCACCCTCGATGCTTCCGGAGTCGAAGGTCGTAATCAGCGTAGATCCAAGTATGGAACCAAGCGACCCAAGAAAAAAAGTTAATTAACTTCTAATGAGCAATAAGAAATGAGAAAAGCTAGACCAAAGAAAAGGATTCTGCTTCCCGATCCCAAGTTTCACGACGTGTTGGTTACCCGTTTTGTGAACAACTTAATGCTGAAAGGCAAGAAGAGTGTTGCTTTCAACATCTTTTATGATGCCCTCGACATTGTTGGAAACAAGATGAAGGATTCGGAAAAGAGCCCCCTCGAAATTTGGAAGAAAGCCCTGGATAACATTACCCCTCAGGTTGAAGTGAAAAGCCGTCGGGTGGGTGGAGCTACATTCCAAGTACCCATGGAGGTGCGCCCCGATCGCAAGATCTCCCTGTCCATGAAAAACATGATCCTGTTCTCGCGCAAGCGTTCAGGCAAGGGGATGAGCGACAAGCTGGCCGCCGAAATAATGGCTGCATACAACGAGGAAGGAGCAGCATTCAAGAGGAAAGAGGATATGCACAAAATGGCTGAGGCCAATAAAGCATTCGCCCATTTCAGGTTCTAAAGATACCTTATATATAAGGAGCGATATAGATGAGCAGCAATTTGATATTTACCCGGAATATAGGCATCATGGCACATATTGACGCCGGTAAGACTACCACTACCGAGCGGATGCTTTTCTATACGGGTAAAACTCATAGGATGGGAGAGGTGCATGACGGAGCTGCTACGATGGACTGGATGGTTCAGGAGCAGGAAAGGGGGATAACCATTACCTCTGCTGCCACAACCACTTTTTGGAAATATAACGATCAGCAATATCAAATCAACATAATCGATACTCCCGGTCACGTTGATTTTACCGTTGAGGTAGAGCGTTCTCTAAGGGTTCTCGATGGGGCGGTGGCCATTTTTTGTGCTGTGGGAGGAGTTCAGCCCCAAAGCGAAACCGTTTGGAGGCAGGCAGATAAGTATCGAGTACCCAAGTTAGCGTTTGTTAATAAAATGGATAGGCCCGGAGCCGATTTCTTTTCTGTTGTTTCGCAGATAAAGAACAAATTGGGAGCAAGGCCCATTCCTATACAAATACCCATAGGATCGGAAGACAACTTCATAGGTCTTGTCGATCTTATTGAAAATAAATCGGTGGTGTGGTACGAAGACGATAAGTCGAATTTAACACAGTACCGTATTGAAGAAGTACCCGTTGGAATGGTGGAGGAGGTGAATGAGTGGCGCGAAAAGCTTTTTGAAGTTGTGGCTGAATATAATGACGAATTGCTCGAGCGCTTTTTTAACAACCCCGATGCCATTACAAAAGATGAGATTCTTGAGACAATCCGCAGGGCAACAATCGACCTATCTATTGTCCCGGTTCTTTGCGGAGCTGCTTTTAAAAACAAAGGGATCCAGCGCTTACTGGACGCGGTGACTAATTTTTTGCCCAGTCCAATTGACATTGGAGCTGTTAAGGGCACGCATCCGTTCACAGGTAAAGAGATTGTCCGAAACCCTGATCCTGACGAACCATTCTGTGGGCTGGCTTTTAAAATAGCCACCGACCCGTTTGTTGGCAAGTTGGCTTTTGTTAGGGTTTACTCCGGCAAATTGCTCAGCGGGAGCTATGTATATAATCCCCGGAGCAAGAAGAAGGAACGTATAAGCCGTCTTTACCAGATGCATGCCAACAAGCAGAACGCTGTTGAGCATTGCGAGGCTGGCGACATCTGTGCAGTGGTTGGATTTAAAGATCTGCGCACTGGCGATACCCTCTGCGATGAGAAGCATCAGATTGTCCTTGAATCTATAACCTTCCCCGAACCTGTAATAGGTTTGGCAGTTGAACCTAAAACACAGCAGGATTTGGATAAGCTTGGGGTTGCGCTCAGTAAGCTTGCCGAAGAAGATCCTACTTTTCAGGTTCACGTTGATGAGGAAAGTGCCCAAACCGTTATTTCGGGTATGGGAGAACTTCACCTGGATATTATTGTCGATCGGCTGAGGAGAGAGTTCAACGTTGACATCAACCAAGGCGCTCCTCAGGTAGCCTACAAAGAGGCTATTACCAAAACCGTTGAACACCGAGAGGTGTTCAAGAAGCAAACAGGTGGTAGAGGAAAATTTGCCGACATCGTCGTAGAAATAGGACCGGCCGACGAGGGAGTTACCGGTCTTCAATTCATCGATGAGGTTAAGGGGGGCAATGTCCCAAGGGAGTTCATTCCGTCAGTTGAGAAGGGTTTCAGCTTAGCCATGAAGAATGGCGTTTTAGCCGGCTATGCCCTCCCCAGCCTGAAGGTTACCCTCAAGGATGGCTCCTACCATACGGTAGATTCAGATGCTCTATCATTCGATATTGCGGCACGCCAAGCTTTCCGCCACGCTTGCCCAAAGGCTTCACCCATTCTGCTCGAACCGATAATGTCGGTTGAGGTGGTTACACCCGAGGAGTATATGGGCGACGTGATAAGCGATTTCAACAAACGCAGAGGGCAAATCACAGGAATGGAATCCAAGGGCAGTGCCCGTGTAATTAAAGCTAAGGTTCCGCTATCCGAACAGTTTGGATACGTTACCGTACTACGAACACTCACCTCCGGTAGAGCTACCTCAACAATGGAGTTCTCTCACTATGCTGAGGTTCCTGCTAACATTGCGATGGAGATTGTGGAAAAGTTTCGTGGTAAAATTGCAAAAGTATTCGATTAATCATTTACCATTAGTTGTAAAATGAGCCAAAAAATCAGAATTAAACTAAAGTCGTACGATCACAACCTGGTGGACAAGTCGGCTGAAAAGATTGTAAAAACTGTAAAGTCAACCGGTGCAGTAGTAAACGGGCCTATCCCTTTACCTACCCACAAGCGAATCTTTACGGTGAACCGATCCACCTTTGTGAACAAAAAATCAAGGGAGCAGTTTCAGTTAAGCTCCTTTAAACGATTGCTCGACATCTACAGCTCCACTCCCAAAACGATTGACGCGCTCATGAAACTCGAGCTGCCCAGTGGAGTCGAAGTAGAAATCAAAGTATGAGTAAATTAACTAATTATTTAATGCAATGGCAGGAATAATAGGACGCAAAATCGGAATGACTTCCGTTTTCAACGCCGATGGGAAGAACATCCCATGTACCGTTATCGAAGCTGGTCCCTGTGTAGTTACACAGGTGAAAACAGTGGAAAAGGACGGGTACTCGGCTTTGCAGCTATCCTTTGATGACATGAAGGAGAAACATTCCACCAAGCCCTTGATAGGGCACTTCCAGAAGGCAAAAACCGGCCCCAAGAGGAAAGTGGCTGAGTTTAAAAATTGGGACAAGGAGTACAATTTGGGCGACGTGATTACGTCTGAGATCTTTCTGGAGGACCGTTGGATTGACGTAACCGGCATTACCAAAGGAAAAGGATTTCAGGGAGTTGTTAAACGACATGGTTACAGTGGCGTTGGAGAACAGAGCCACGGACAGCACAACAGAGTACGTGCTATTGGATCGTTGGGAGCTTGTTCTACCCCCGCGAGAGTTTTTAAGGGAACCAGGATGGCCGGAAGAATGGGCGGCGAAAAGGTGAAGGTGATAAACCTACGCCTGATAAAGGTAATTACCGAGAACAACATTCTGATTGTTAAAGGTTCCATCCCTGGGCCCAAAGGTTCATACTTAATCATTGAGAAGTAATGGAAATCAATGTACTTAACATAGAAGGAAAAGAAACCGGACGGAAGGTTGAACTTAAGGAGGAAATCTTTGGCATTCAACCTAACGATCATGCCATATACCTCGACGTAAAACAGTACCTGGCCAATCAACGCCAGGGAACCCATAAGTCTAAAGAGCGCAATGAGGTTTCGGGTAGTACACGTAAGCTTAAGCGCCAGAAAGGTACGGGTACAGCAAGGTCAGGGTCCATCAAATCGCCCCTGTTCCGCGGAGGCGGAAGGGTGTTTGGCCCTCAACCGCGCGATTACAGCTTCAAACTCAACAAGAAGTTGAAACAGCTGGCACGTAAAAGCGCCCTTACTTACAAGGCTAAGAATAACTCAATTTTGGTACTGGAAGATTTTAACATAGAAACTCCAAAAACCAAAGAGATAGTAAACATTTGCCAGAATCTCAACCTAATCGACAAAAAGTCTGTTTTTGTACTGGGTGAGCCAAATAAAAATATATATTTGTCGTCCAGAAATTTACAAAAGCAGAAGGTGTTAACTGCTTCATCGATAAATACATATGAAATCATGAATGCTAACGCACTGGTGCTGGTCGAGAGCTCTATCGATGTTTTAAATAAGATGTTTCATATAGCTTAAAACCTGTAACTATGAATATTATACTAAGGCCAGTTGTAACCGAGAAGATGGAGCATCTCAGCGAAAAGTTGAACCGCTACGGTTTCATCGTTGAGAAAACTGCCAACCGGTTGCAGGTAAAGAAAGCTGTGGAAGAGGCCTACGGAGTAAACGTAGTGTCTGTTAATACCATGCGATACGGTGGTAAACGTAAATCGCGTTACACAAAGGCAGGCTTGATTGCCGGAAAAACCAACAGCTTCAAGAAAGCTATCGTAACGCTTAAGGAAGGACAACAGATTGACTTTTTTAGCAACATTTAAATAAAATGGCTGTAAGAAAACTTAAGCCTGTTACCCCAGGACAAAGGCATAAAATTATAGGTGCATTCGACGACATTACAACCTCGACACCTGAGAAATCGCTACTGCGCCCCCTGAAAAAATCCGGCGGAAGGAATAATGCCGGAAGAATGACCATGCGCTACATTGGGGGAGGACATAAGCGAAGATATAGGCTCATCGACTTTGCCCGCGAACGCGACGGTGTGGCTGCTGTTGTGAAAACAATAGAGTACGATCCCAACCGTTCGGCACGCATTGCGTTGGTTGTATATACCGATGGCGAGAAACGCTATATTATTGCACCCGCTGGCCTCCAGGTAGGTCAGACCATTATGTCGGGTACAGGAGTTGCCCCTGAGGTTGGCAACGCCCTATATTTATCGGATATTCCCCTTGGAACCGTAGTTCACAACATCGAGTTGAAACCGGGGCAGGGAGGAATCATGGCACGTAGTGCCGGATCGTACGCACAGCTTTTAGCCCGTGAAGGCAAGCATGCCATTCTTAAGCTGCCCAGTGGCGAGATTCGTATGGTACTCACCAGTTGCAAAGCAACCATTGGAACGGTATCCAATTCCGATCACGCACTCGTTCGCTCGGGTAAAGCAGGACGTTCGAGATGGTTAGGACGGAGGCCAAGAACTCGTGGTGTAGCTATGAACCCGGTTGATCACCCAATGGGAGGAGGCGAAGGACGTGCCAGCGGAGGAATTCCCCGTTCACGTAAAGGCATCCCTGCCAAGGGTTACAAAACTCGATCGAAGAAGAATCAGTCGAATAAGTTTATTGTTGAACGCAGGAAAAAGTAATTTGAAAAAAATTGTACTATGAGCCGTTCGTTAAAAAAAGGTCCATTCATAGAGTATAAGCTGGAGAAACGAGTTCTGGAAATGAATTCGACCAACAAAAAACAGGTCATCAAAACCTGGTCGAGGGCCTCTATGATTTCACCGGACTTCGTTGGTCATACAATAGCCGTGCACAACGGGAATAAGTTCATCCCCGTTTACATCACCGAGAATATGGTTGGGCACAAGCTGGGTGAGTTTGCCCCCACACGTATATTCCGTGGTCACGCAGGCAGTAAGAAGTAATAACTGAACCGATTAAACCTTGAAATAATGGGTGCAAGAAAACGCATAAAAGCTAATAAGATAAAGGAGGAGAAGAGTAAAAAGGCATTCGCTATCCTGCGAAATTGCCCAACCTCTCCCCGCAAAATGCGATTGGTTGTTGACTTAGTACGCGGTAAACAGGTTAATAACGCTTTGGACATCCTTCGCTTTACCCCTAAGGAGTCTGCATTGAGAGTAGAAAAACTTCTGCTTTCGGCAGTTGCCAACTGGCAGGCCAAGAATGAGGGGGTTAGGCTTGAGGATGCCAACCTGTTCGTGAAGGAGATCTATGTTGATCAGGGTAGAATGCTAAAGCGCATTAGAACAGCTCCTCAGGGCCGCGCCAACAGGATTAGAAAGCATTCCAACCATGTTACCGTAGTGGTTGACAGCGCAGTTAATAATGAAACTCAAAACACGCAGAGCTAGATGGGACAAAAAGTTAATCCAATAGGAAATAGGCTTGGAATCATCAAAGGATGGGATTCCAACTGGTACGGTGGCAACGATTACGCTCAGAAACTTGTTGAGGATAGGCAGATTCGCGAATACCTTAACGCCAGGTTATCCAAGGCAAGCGTTTCGAAAATCGTCATTGAGCGTACACTTAAACTCATCACCGTTACCGTTCACACAGCTCGTCCCGGAATCATCATCGGGAAAGGCGGTCAGGAAGTGGATAAGCTGAAAGAAGAGCTTAAGAATATTACCGGGAAAGAGGTTCAAATCAACATCTTCGAGGCAAAACGCCCCGAGCTTGATGCTACCATCGTGGCATCGAACATAGCCCGCCAGGTTGAGGGCCGAATCTCGTACCGGCGTGCCATTAAAATGGCCATTGCTTCTACCATGCGAATGGGAGCCGAAGGGATAAAAGTGCAAATCTCCGGCCGATTGGGAGGTGCTGAGATGGCCCGTTCCGAAACCTTTAAGGATGGCCGAATACCCCTTCACACGTTCCGTGCCGATATAGATTACGCGCTGGGCGAAGCCCTCACCAAGGTTGGGCTGATGGGGATTAAAGTTTGGATATGCAACGGGGAAGTTTACGGAAAGCGCGATTTATCGCCCAATATTGGGAAAAGCGCAGCTCCAGCTCCCGGGCAGCATGCCGGCTCCGGAAAACCCCGTGGAGGTTTCCGTAAGAAGAGAAAGTAGTTAAAATGCAATTAAAAGTTGTTTGGAGATGTTACAGCCAAAGAAAACGAAATTCAGAAGGCAGCAGAAAGGACGCATGAAAGGGAATGCCCAGCGAGGCAACCAGCTTGCGTTTGGCTCTTTTGGTATTAAATCCATGGAGTCCATGTGGATCACCGGTCGCCAAATTGAGGCTGCTCGTCAGGCCGTGACACGTTATATGAAACGTGAAGGTCAGATATGGATACGCATATTCCCCGATAAGCCCATTACTAAAAAACCGGCCGAGGTTCGTATGGGAAAAGGTAAGGGCGCTCCCGAGGGATTTGTGGCACCGGTAACTCCCGGCAGAATAATCATCGAAGCTGAGGGAGTTCCCTACGAAGTGGCCAAGGAAGCTTTGCGGCTTGCAGCCCAGAAGCTACCCGTAACCACCAAGTTCATTGTACGTCGCGATTATACAGAAACTAATAATTAAGGGTGAGACATGAAACCAAAAGAAATACGAGAATTGTCCGTAAAAGAGCTTGAAGAGCGTATCGAAACAACCGAGGCTCAGCTCCAAAAGTTAAGGATGAACCATGCCGTATCCCCTCTGGATAATCCTATGAAGTTAAAGGAGATGCGTAAAACCATCGCCAGGATGAAAACAATTCTGAGCGAGCGTACAAAATAACGAAACAGTAAAGCCAATAGTTACAATGGAAAATACACGGAATTTACGAAAAGAAAAGATAGGCATGGTGGTTAGCAACAAGATGCAGAAATCTATTGTTGTGGCCGTGAAACGCAAAGTGATGCATCCTATCTATGGCAAGTTTGTGAACCGAACCACTAAGTTCTACGCACACGATGAGGACAATACTTGCAATGTAGGCGATACCGTTCGGATTATGGAAACCAGGCCCTTGAGTAAAACCAAGCGCTGGAGATTAGTTGAAATCATTGAAAGAGCCAAGTAGTCATGATACAACAAGAGAGCAGACTGTTAGTCGCAGATAATAGCGGAGCCAAAGAGGTTCTTTGCATCCGGGTCCTTGGAGGAACCGGTAGGCGCTATGCACGCATAGGTGATAAAATTGTAGTGACGGTGAAAAGCGCCATGCCAAGCGGTGAGGTAAAGAAAGGAACTGTTACCAAAGCTGTGGTAGTGAGAACGAAAAAAGAACTACGTCGTCCCGATGGCAGCTACATCCGCTTTGATGATAATGCTTGCGTTTTGCTGAACAATCAGGGCGAAATACGTGGAACACGTATCTTTGGACCGGTTGCGAGAGAACTTCGCGATAAGTACATGAAGATTGTGTCCCTGGCTCCCGAGGTACTGTAATTTGAAAAATTATTATTCCCATGAATAAGAAGTTACACATTAAGAAAGGGGACCTTGTATACGTCAATACGGGTGAATACAAGGGACAGCAGGGCAAAGTGCTCGAGGTGCTGATTAAGAAAGACCGTGCAATAGTTGAGGGAGTGAACATGGTATCGAAGCATTCCAAGCCCAACGCCAAGCACCCCCAAGGAGGAATCATTAAAATGGAGGCTCCCATACATATCTCAAACCTCATGCTGATTGACCCCACAAGTGGAAAACCCACACGCATTGGTCGTCGGCTTAACGAGAAAGGGAAGTTAGTTCGTTACTCAAAAAAATCTGGGGAGGAGATTAAGTGATGAAATACGTACCAAATCTTAAGAAGAAATACTTGGAGGAGATTATCCCCGCGCTAACCAAAGAGTTTGGTTATAAGAGTGTTATGCGGGTTCCAAGATTGGATAAGATTGTTATCAATCAGGGGGTTGGTCAGGCTGTAGCCGATCGCAAGCTGATCGAAGTAGCACAGGAAGAACTCTCGATGATAGCGGGCCAAAAAGCTGTTCAAACCGTCTCCCGCAAGGATATATCGAATTTCAAATTACGCCGCAATATGCCCATTGGCGTTAAAGTAACGCTGAGAGGCAACCGCATGTACGAGTTTCTGGAAAGGTTAATTTGCATTTCCCTTCCACGAATTCGCGACTTCAAAGGCGTGGGCGATAAGCTGGACGGAAGAGGAAACTATACGCTTGGCATTAACGAGCATATCATCTTCCCGGAGATTGATATCGATAAGATTAGCAAGATATTCGGTGTGGAGATTACCTTTGTAACCTCTACCGATAAGGACGAAGAGGCCTATGCGCTGCTTCGTGAATTTGGAATTCCTTTTAAAAACGCAAAAAAGAACTAGGGTATGGCAAAAGAATCAATGAAAGCCCGTGAGGTAAAGCGTGCAAAACTTGCAGCAAAATATGCCGAGAAGCGTGCCAAGCTGAAAGCTGACGGCGATTGGGTAGGATTACAGAAATTACCCAAAAACTCAAACCCCATAAGGTTGAGAAATCGCTGTGCAGTAACCGGCAGACCACGTGGATACATGCGCCAGTTTGGTATCAGCCGCATAACCTTCAGAGAAATGGCTTCCAAAGGCTTAATCCCTGGCGTAAAAAAAGCTAGTTGGTAAACTCTTTAACAAATTTACAGAAATGGTTACTGACCCTATTGCAGATTATTTAACCCGAATCAGAAATGCCATCATGGCCAAACATCGGGTTGTAGAGATACCCGCCTCGAATATTAAAAAGGATATTACCAAAATCCTTTTCGATAAAGGCTATATCCTAAACTACAAGTTTGAAGAGGACGGAAAGCAGGGCATAATTAAGATTGCATTGAAATACCACCCTGTGACCAAAACAAACGCTATAAAGCATATCGAACGGGTAAGCCGGCCCGGCTTACGTCGTTACGTTGGTGTTGAAGACTTACCAAGGGTGCTAAATGGTTTAGGCATTGCGGTGTTATCAACCTCCAACGGAGTGATGAGTGATAAAGAAGCACGGACTCAAAACATTGGGGGCGAAGTGCTTTGCTATGTTTACTAAATTTACAAACGACAACCAGACATGTCAAGAATTGGAAAAAAACCTGTAAACTTACCACAGGGTGTAAGCGTCAAAGTTGACGCAAATAATGTGGTAAGCGTTAAAGGCCCTCTGGGTGAGCTGTCGCAGGCGGTAGACCCCGACATCACCGTTAAGGTAGAGGGAAATGCTGTTGTCATCACCAGGCCAACAGAACAGAAACGTCACCGTTCCCTGCATGGGCTATACCGCGCCCTGATCAATAACATGGTTATTGGTGTATCGAAAGGATGGACAATACAGCAGGAACTTGTAGGCGTGGGATTTAAGGCCGAGGCCAAGGGGCAAATGCTCGAATTAAGCCTTGGCTTTTCGCACGACATTCATTTTCAACTGCCCAAAGAGGTGACCGTTGAAACCGTGACTGAGCGAAGGAGTAACCCCATCATCACGCTTAAGAGCTACGATAAACAGCTGCTTGGCGTAGTTGCTGCTAAGATTCGTTCTTTAAGGAAACCTGAACCTTACAAAGGAAAAGGAATTCGATTTGTGGGCGAAAATGTTAGGAGAAAGTCTGTTAGATCAGCTAGTGTATAACCTGTAAAACAGTAAGGAAATGGCTCTAAGTAAACAAGAGAGAAGGCAGAGAATACGGATGCGAATCCGTAAAAAAATACATGGCACAGCCGAAAGGCCTCGCTTATCGGTATTCAGGAGTAATAAGCAGATAAGCGTTCAGGTTATTGACGATGATAAGGGAATAACCCTAGCTGCCGCAACATCGAGAACTAAAGAAATTGCCGAGCAGGCAAAAATTACTAAAACCGAACAAGCCCGCCTCGTGGGAAAATTGGCCGCTCAAAAAGCACTTGAAAAGGGTATTACCCAAGTGGTTTTCGACCGCAGCGGTTATCTTTACCACGGACGCGTTAAAGCATTGGCTGATGCAGCCCGAGAGGGTGGACTTAAATTCTAGATGCGATGTCAACACTTACCAATATACGTAGAGTAAAAACAGCCGACCTTGAATTGAAGGACAGGCTTGTATCCATCCAGCGGGTTACCAAGGTAACCAAGGGTGGTAGAACTTTCAGCTTCTCGGCTATTGTTGTAGTTGGGAACGAGAATGGAATAGTAGGTTATGGTCTGGGTAAGGCCGGTGAGGTTACCTCAGCCATATCGAAAGGCATTGAGGATGCCAAGAAGAATTTGGTGAAAGTCCCCATTTACAAAGGGACAATTCCACACGAACAGACAGCCAAGTATGGCGGTGCCAAAGTATTCATCAAACCTGCTTCGCAGGGAACCGGAGTGAAAGCCGGAGGTGCTATGAGGGCTGTTCTGGAAAGCGTTGGAGTTACTGACGTTCTTGCCAAATCTAAAGGGTCGTCCAACCCCCACAACCTGGTTAAGGCTACGGTGGCTGCCCTGCTCGAACTTCGTGATCCACATACCGTGGCAGCAGTTCGCGGTGTTGATATGAATAAAGTATTTAACGGATAGAACGCAACACTATGGCAACACTTAAAATCACACAGGTAAAGAGCAAGATTGGATCGACCAAAAGGCAGAAAGCAACCCTTGAAACGTTGGGCCTTAGGAGAATCAACCATTCCGTTGAACGTGAGGATACACCCGAAGTGCTGGGAATGGTAGAAAAGGTGAAACACCTTGTTCGAATTGAGCGATAGCGAATGGTAACTTTTAACAGTCATTAATGTCATGGAACTAAATAATCTGAAACCCGCTAAAGGCTCTGTAAAGCAGAGAAAACGCATTGGACGTGGACAAGGCTCAGGGTACGGCGGTACATCAACCAGAGGGCACAAGGGAGCTCAGTCGCGCTCGGGGTATTCCAAAAAGATTGGATTTGAAGGAGGACAAATGCCACTTCAGCGCCGACTCCCCAAATTTGGATTCAAGAACAAGTTTCGCGTTGAATACAAAGCCATCAATATAGATGTTTTACAAAATCTGGCCGATAAGCACAGCATAACCACAGTTGATATCCAAACTCTACGCGATGCCGGATTGGCATCCAAGAATGATCGGATAAAAATTCTTGGCAACGGGACGCTTACCGCTAAACTTGAGGTTAGAGCTCATGCTTTCTCAAAGAAAGCCATCGAGGCCATTGAAGCAGTGCAAGGAACAGCCGTAAAAATTTAGTAAATGAAAAAGTTGATCGAAACCATTAAGAATATCTTTAAGATAGAGGATTTGCGGAATCGGATCCTCTACACTCTGGGTATTCTGCTTATTTACCGCTTGGGTAGTTTTGTAACGCTCCCGGGAATCGACCCCGCTCAGCTGGGTGCCTTAAAAAAGCAAACGGCCGATGGAATCATGGGGTTGCTCGATATGTTCTCTGGAGGAGCGTTCAGCCAGGCATCAATATTTGCCCTTGGGATCATGCCTTACATTTCGGCGTCCATTGTAATCCAACTCCTTGGTATAGCCATACCCTACTTTCAGCGTTTGCAGAAGGAAGGGGAGAGCGGACGTAGGAAAATGAATCAGATTACCCGGTATTTAACGGTAGTAATACTAATTCTTCAGGCACCCACTTATCTGGCAAACCTGCATGCCCAACTGCCTGCTTCAGCATTTGCCCTTAAGGGAATTTACTTCCAAATATCCTCCACCATAATTCTCATTGCCGGAACCATGTTCGTCATGTGGCTTGGCGAAAAAATTACCGACAAGGGAATTGGTAATGGTATTTCGTTGATTATCATGGTGGGGATTATTGCAAGGCTACCCTTCGCCCTTACGGCCGAGTTTTTCCAACGTGCCGAAGAAATGGCGGGAGGATTGGTGATGTTTCTGGTGGAAATGGTTATCCTGTTCATCGTTTTCGTCCTATCCATTCTGCTTGTTCAGGGAACCCGTAGGATTCCCGTACAATACGCAAAGCGTATCGTTGGTAATAAGCAGTATGGCGGGGTGAGGCAGTTTATCCCTTTGAAAGTGAATGCAGCAGGGGTAATGCCAATCATCTTTGCACAGGCGCTGATGTTTGTACCCATGATGTTTGCAAGATTTAATACGGACACCACCTCAGCTATAGCAGCTGCTTTTGCAAACTTTACCGGATTTTGGTACAATTTCACATTTGCCCTGCTGATCATTGCATTTACCTATTTCTACACCGCAGTAACCATCAACCCCAATCAGATGGCCGAGGATATGAAGAAGAACGGGGGATTTATACCCGGAGTGAAGCCCGGTCGTAAAACCGTTGAATTCCTCGATACCATTATGTCAAGGATTACCCTTCCGGGATCAATTTTCCTTGCCATAATTGCCATACTTCCGGCATTTGCTATGCTATTGGGTGTAAACAATCAGTTTGCACGATTCTTTGGGGGTACCTCTCTGCTAATCCTTGTAGGGGTGGTGCTGGATACTCTGCAGCAAATTGAGAGCCATCTGCTGATGCGTCATTATGATGGACTCATGAAAACCGGTAGAATTAAGGGAAAATCCGGAATGTAGTTTTTCCGGAGCAACGTTCTTTTTGTGATGCAGCTGGTAAAAACGGTCGAGGAGATAGAACTGCTCAGGCAGAATGGCGATATCGTTTCACGCACTCTGGCCGAGGTGGGCAGGCATATCCGGCCCGGAGTTTCAACAATCCATCTTGATCGGATTGCCGAAACTTTCATCAGGGATCACGGGGCTGAACCCGGATTCCTGGGCTACAATGGGTATCCTAACACCTTGTGCGTTTCGGTTAACGATGCGGTTGTGCACGGAATTCCCTCCAAGAGGGAACTCAGGAACGGAGACATTGTATCCATCGACTGCGGGACCAAAATGCACGGCTACTACGGCGATTCAGCCTATACCTTTACAGTGGGAGAGGTGTCGAAGGAAGTGCAAAAACTCCTGAATATTACCAAAGAGTGCTTGAGTTTGGGTATTCTGGAGGCCGTTGACGGAGCACGGGTGGGCAATATATCCCAATCGGTGCAGGATCATGCCGAGAGGAGTGGCTTTTCTGTAGTTCGTGAGTTGGTTGGACACGGATTAGGGTCGAAAATGCACGAGAAACCCGAAGTGCCAAACTATGGGAAAAGAGGTTCGGGTCCCAGGCTCTATGAAGGCATGGTGATTTGCATTGAACCCATGATTAACATGGGGAAAAGGCAGGTTTACCAGTGTGAAGACGGATGGACAATCAGAACTTTTGATGGCAAGCCATCGGCCCATTTCGAACTCACCGTGGTTGTTCGCAAAGATAAACCAGAGCTGCTATCAACATTCAAATATGTTGAAGAAGTATTGCAAAAAAAAAATAACTAGGCAAGTATGGCAAAGCAACCCGCCATAGAGAAAGACGGAACCATTATTGAAGCGCTATCCAATGCAATGTTTAGGGTAGAGTTGGATAATGGCCATGTGATTACTGCCCATATATCGGGCAAAATGCGAATGCATTACATTAAGATACTTCCCGGAGATAAGGTTAAGGTAGAAATGTCGCCCTATGACCTTACAAAAGGACGGATTTCGTTTCGCTATAAATAGTTTACAATGATAAAAGGATAACTGCAATGAAAGTAAGAACATCAGTTAAAAAGCGGAGTGACGATTGTCAAATCGTGAGGCGCAAAGGCCGTTTGTACGTGATAAACAAAAAAAATCCCAAGTTCAAACAACGCCAAGGATAATTTATTAACTTTGTACCCTAATTTTTTTAAGTGAGAAAATATGGCACGAATTGTAGGTGTTGACTTACCAAAAAACAAACGAGGCGAGGTAGCCCTTACCTATATTTACGGTATAGGTCGTAGCAGCGCCCGTAAAATTCTAACAGGCGCGGGAGTGGATTTCGATGTGAAGGTGAAAGATTGGACAGATGAGAATATCAACCAAATCCGGAGCATCTTAAACGAGGGGTATAAGGTAGAGGGTGAACTGCGCTCAAGCGTTCAGCTTAGCATCAAACGCTTGATGGATATTGGATGTTACCGGGGTATTCGCCATCGTTTAGGCTTACCTGTAAGAGGACAAAGCACTAAGAACAATGCAAGAACCCGGAAAGGAAGAAAGAAAACGGTTGCCAATAAAAAGAAAGCAACTAAATAGTACATAAGATTATGGCAAAGAAAACAGGAACAGCAAGAAAAAAGGTTGTAAAGGTTGAGCCCGTGGGACAGGCACACGTCCACTCTTCGTTTAACAATATTATCGTCTCCATTACCAATGCAACAGGCCAGGTTATCTCTTGGTCCTCTGCTGGTAAAATGGGCTTCAGGGGTTCGAAAAAGAATACCCCGTATGCTGCACAAACAGCAGCTGCCGATTGTGCGAAGGTTGCCTTTGACATGGGATTGAGAAAGATTAAGGTTTTTGTTAAAGGGCCGGGATCGGGCCGTGAGTCGGCAATCCGCACATTGCACTCGGCCGGGCTTGAGGTAACCGAAATCGTTGATGTTACCCCGCTTCCGCACAACGGATGCCGCCCTCCCAAAAGGCGAAGAGTATAATAATGGCTTGATATTTACATAAATTAAAATAGAAAGGAATGGCAAGATATACTGGACCAAGAACTAAGATTGCTAGGAAGTTTGGAGAACCCATTTTTGGACCCGATAAAGTGCTCGAAAAAAAGAACTACCCTCCCGGAATGCACGGTAGTACTAAAAAACGCAGAAAGGTTTCGGAATATGGGGTCCAGCTACAGGAAAAGCAGAAAGCCAAATTCATCTACGGAATGCTTGAAAGGCAGTTCTCAAACCTTTTCGAAAAAGCATCCCGCATGCAGGGTGTAACCGGTGTAACGCTTTTACAACTTCTCGAATCCCGTCTCGATAACGTGGTTTACCGCTTGGGAATTGCCCCAACCAGGGCAGCTGCCAGGCAGTTGGTCAGCCACAGGCACATCTCCGTGAATGGGAAAATTGTGAACATCCCCTCTTTCTCACTGAAACCGGGTGATGTTGTGGCTGTAAGGGAGAAATCCAAATCGCTTGAAGTAATTACCGATTCCCTGTCCACAAATCGATACTCAAAGTACTCGTGGCTCGAGTGGGATAAGGATCAACTGGTTGGAAAATACTTGAACAACCCTGAGCGCTCCGATATCCCCGAGAACATTAAGGAACAGCTGATTGTTGAACTTTACTCCAAGTAAATAATTATCCCAATGGCAATTCTGGCATTTCAAAAACCCGATAAGGTTATTATGCTCGATGCTACCGAAACTTACAGCAAGTTCGAGTTTCGTCCGCTAGAGCCAGGGTACGGAATAACGGTGGGCAACGCCCTCCGAAGGATCCTGATCAACTCCTTGGAAGGATATGCTATCACAAGCATAAAAATTTCAGGGGTAGATCACGAGTTCTCCGTTATACCCGGAGTAATTCAAGACGTAACCGAAATTATACTTAATCTTAAACAAATTCGGTTTAAACGTATAGCTGAGGAAGTTGAGGAAGAAAAGGTAACCGTAGTCATTTCCGGACAGAACGAGTTCAAGGCCGGTTTCCTATCCAATTTCCTAACAGGATTTAAAGTGCTCAACCCCGATTTTGTCATCTGCACAATGGAGCCTGACGTCAAATTGGAGATTCAGGTGACCATCAGGAAAGGCAGGGGATATATCCCGGCTGAGGAAAACAAGGTTGAAGATGCCGAATTTGGTGTAATACCCATAGATTCAATTCATACTCCCATACGAAACGTGAAGTATGAAATAGAGAACTACAGGGTGGAGCAAAAAACCGACTATGAAAAGTTAATAATTGAGATTATTACCGACGGAAGTATTCATCCCAAGGAGGCTTTGAAAGAAGCAGCAAAAATTCTTATTTACCACTTCATGCTGTTCTCCGACGAGAAGATAACCTTGGATGTTGACGATAGTTTTTCCAATGAGGAGTTTGATGAGGAGGTTCTTCACATGCGACAGCTTCTCAAAACAAAATTGGTTGACCTTGACCTCTCCGTTAGGGCACTTAATTGCCTCAAGGCAGCCGATGTTGAAACGTTGGGCGATTTGGTTAAGTTTAACAAGAATGACCTGCTGAAATTCAGGAATTTCGGAAAGAAATCGCTTACAGAGCTGGAAGACCTTTTGGCAAGTAAAAACTTATCTTTCAGGATGGATACATCAAAATATAAACTTGACAAGGAATAACTACGATGAGACACAATAAGAAAGGAAATCACCTCGGACGTACCGCCTCTCACCGTAAGGCTATGATGGCAAATATGGCTACATCGCTCATTATGCATAAGCGAATCAAGACAACCGTTGCTAAAGCCAAGGCCCTTAGGGTGTATGTAGAACCACTGATTACAAAGAGTAAAAACGATACAACTCACTCAAGGAGAACAGTTTTTGCCTATTTAAAAAACAAGCACGCCGTAACCGAACTCTTCAGAGAGGTTGCCGTTAAGGTGGCCGATAGACCGGGTGGATACACCCGAATTCTGAAAACCGGAAACCGGTTTGGCGACAACGCCGAGATGTGCTTAATTGAACTGGTTGACTACAACACAACCTACACCACACAAAAGGAAGAGGTTAAGCAAAAAGCTAAACGTACCCGTAGGGGTAAAGGGAAAACTGGGGAAGAGGCTGTTGAAAAACAACCCAAAGAGGTGAAAGAGAAGGAAATCCCTGCAGAAGAAGTGAAGGAAGAGATTATTGAGACACCCGCTGCTCAGGCAGAGGAGGGTACAGTAGAGGAAGAAGCACCACAGGAAGAAACTAAAAACGACGAAACAGACGCTGAGCAGGCCGAAGATAAAGAGAACGAGGCCGGTGCGTAGCATATAGAATTGATTAAGGACAATACTTTCGGCTGTGCTGAAAGTATTGTCCTTTTTTTGTAACTTTACAGCCGGCTAATAACTTTTAAAAACATAATATATGGGACAAATTACAGGTATCCACGCTCGCCAAATACTCGACTCGAGAGGGAACCCTACCGTTGAGGTAGATGTAGTAACCGAAAGCGGTTATTTTGGACGCGCCGCCATTCCAAGCGGTGCATCAACAGGAACACACGAAGCCGTTGAATTGCGCGATGGCGATAAAACGCGCTACCTGGGTAAAGGCGTACTAAAGGCTGTTGACAACGTAAATTCGATTATTGCAAAGGAAATAGTTGGTATGCACGTGCTGGAACAGCAGTACATAGATAACGCCATGATTAAACTCGATGGCACGGAGAACAAGGCCAAACTGGGGGCCAATGCCATTTTGGGAGTATCGCTGGCCGTAGCTCATGCTGCCGCCCAGGCAACGGGACAACCGCTATATAGGTATATAGGCGGTGTCAATGCCCGAATGCTGCCAATCCCCTTGATGAATATCCTGAACGGCGGCTCGCACGCCGATAACAGCATCGACTTTCAGGAGTTTATGATTATGCCGGTTGGAGCTGCAAATTTTACCGAAGCCATCAGAATGGGCGCTGAGGTATTCCATAACCTGAAAACCGTTTTGAAGAACAAGGGCTATTCGACCAACGTTGGCGATGAGGGAGGCTTTGCACCCAATCTTAAATCCAACGAGGAGGCCATTACGGTTATCCTGCAAGCCATTGAAAAGGCTGGCTATCGACCGGGAGAAGATGTTTTCCTTGCGCTTGATCCGGCTTCGTCAGAGTACTATATTCCCCAGGAGGGCGTTTACCATCTTCACAAATCCTCTGGCGATAAGCTAACATCGCAGCAGATGGTTAACTATTGGAAGGAGTGGGTTGACAAGTATCCAATCATTTCCATTGAAGATGGCATGGCTGAGGACGACTGGGCTGGATGGGTGTTGCTGAACAAGACCATAGGTGATAGGGTACAAATAGTGGGCGATGATTTATTCGTTACTAACGTAAAACGCTTGCAGAGGGGTATTCAGGAGAAGGCAGCCAACAGCATTTTGATTAAGGTGAACCAGATAGGCACTCTCACTGAGACAATTCAGGCAGTTCGTCTGGCCGATATTAACTCCATGACGTCAGTCATGAGCCACAGATCGGGCGAAACTGAGGATTCAACCATTGCCGACCTTGCCGTTGCGCTGAACACCGGCTTGATTAAAACAGGATCTGCATCGCGTTCCGACAGGATAGCCAAGTACAATCAGCTGATTAGGATTGAGGAGATGCTTGGTAGTTCTGCAACCTATTTGGGTAAAAACTTCAAATTCATAAAGTAAAACCCCACTTTCCATAAGGGCTTGCCAACGCTTGGTAAGCCCTTTTTTTATATCTTCACAAGAAAAAAATGCCTTTCCACGGACTAGCCGAATTTGTTACATTGCTCGAGAACAAGGGCATGTTGATTCGTATCAAAGAATTCGTTGATCCCGTTTTGGAAATCAGCGAGATTACCGATAGGTTCTCCAAGGAGCCCGGTGGAGGGAAAGCTCTCCTTTTCGAGAATACGGGTACGGAATACCCTGTTCTGACCAACGCTTTTGGCTCGGATGAGCGGATGGCGCTGGCTTTGGGCTATGGGCATCCCGATGAGATGGCCGGACGGCTTGACGACCTGTTCTCTGCTCTAACTTCGCCCAAACGCACCTGGATTGAGAAAGTAAGAATGCTGCCAAAACTACGAATGGTGGCCCGTTGGATGCCCAAAATCCTTTCGGGTCGAGGCGAATGCCAACAAGTAGTGCACATGGAGCCGGACTTGAGCAAACTGCCCATACTAAAATGCTGGCCTTTCGATGGTGGTAGATTTATCACACTGCCCATGGTGAATACCAGGGACCCCAATACAGGAATCAGGAATGTGGGCATGTACCGTATGCAGGTATTTGCTGAGAACCTTACGGGCATGCACTGGCATCGGCATAAAACGGGGGCAAGGCATTATGCCGAGTACGCCAAAAGGGGCGAAAGAATGCCCATTGCCGTTGCGTTGGGTGGCGACCCGGTTTATACCTATGCTTCCACAGCACCGCTACCCGATAATGTAAATGAATACCTGTTGGCGGGATTTATTAGAAAGAAGAGAGTGAAGTTGGTAAAGGGCATTACTGTTGATATTGAAATTCCTGCCGATGCTGATATTATCATTGAGGGGTATGTTGATCCGGTAGAAAACATGGCATGGGAAGGCCCCTTTGGCGATCATACCGGATTTTACTCTCTGGCCGATTGGTATCCGAAATTTCATGTTACCTGTATTACAAGTAAACGGGATGCCATTTATCCTGCCACTATTGTTGGTATTCCACCCATGGAGGACAGCTATTTGGCCAAAATAACAGAGCGCTTGTTCTTAAGCCCCATTAAATTGGCCATTGTACCCGAGGTGGTGGATATGTTTCTGCCCGTTGAGGGGGTTGCCCATAATATTGCCATTGTGAAAATTAACAAATCGTATCCCGGACAGGCTTATAAAGTGGCCAATGCTTTCTGGGGAGCCGGGCAGATGATGTTTAACAAGATAATGGTGATTGTGAGCAGTAATATTGATATCCGCAATCCCCAGGCAGTTGCTGAAGAGATAACCATCCATTTCAATCCCGAAAGCGATATGTACATTGGTCGGGGGCCACTCGACGTGTTGGACCATGCATCGGTTAAGGCAGGTGTAGGGGGTAAAATGCTGATCGATGCTACTGAAAAAATGCCCGAGGAGGCAGAAACCATAACGCCTGTTCCTTTGCCCGATGCGGCACTACTGGCAAAAGCGTTTAATGAGTTCCCTGAAGCCGAATATTCGTTGAATACTAGCCTTTTATTGCGGGGTATATCAGCGCTTATCGTTGCAGTTGATAAATCCCGAGGAATTTCTGCGAAGCAATTCGCTTCGCAATTGGCCGCAGTGAGCAAAGAGCTGCTGCCGAAAATCATCCTGTACGTTGACCACGAGTTGAATCCGGAGGATATACCCCGCGTTTGCTGGTATGCCACTGCCAATATCGATCCCGCACGCGATTGCTTTTACGTTGATGCAGATAACATCCGCCTACCCTGTTTGATGATAGACGGAACACGAAAGTCGTTCCCCATGGACTCATTCAACCGTCCCTGGCCAAATATCGTTGTATCGGACGAGGATACCATAAGGGCCATTGATGCAAAATGGGAAAGTTTTAATATTGGTAAATTTATCCAATCGCCGTCAAGAAGCATATTTCAGTTGGGCTCCGGAAGCGAAGTTGTGATGAAATAGGGTGCTTTTGTGATTTTTTTTTTGTTATTTTGCCCTCGTCATGAAAAGGTTGCCGGCCCATTTATCACTTAGTCTCCTTTTTATTTTTCATTCGCTTATAGCTGCCATTGCCAGCCCCCCAGCGAGCAGGGTTGACCTTTTCAATATTGAGAATGGCTTGTCGCAAACGGCGGTATTATGCCTGCTTCACGATTCATACGGTTTCATTTGGATTGGCACCCAAGACGGACTTAACCGATTTGACGGTTACGGTTTTACCGTATTCAGGAACCACCCGCTGGACAAAACCTCGTTGCCCAATAATTATATCAATTCCCTATGCGAAGATCACAATGGGAACCTTTGGGTGGGAACGTGGAATGGCCTAAGTCGATACGACCGCAATCAGGACATCTTTATCAATTACTTTCACAACACCGAGAGTGAAAATTCATTAAGCCACAACAGAATTTACTATGTGTTTTGCGATAGACAGGGGGTAATATGGGTTAAAACCATCGCTTCTTTAGATAGGTACGACCCGGAGACGGATTCGTTTGTAAGATACCCTCACTATAGCGATATTTTCACCTTCTCATCAGAAAATAACGATTTTGATATTTTTGAAGATAGCCAAAACAGGCTTTGGGTTGGTACCAAAGAGGGTCTAATGCTTTTCGATAGGCAGATGGGCCTATTCAAACGGTATCAGCATGACCCATCAAAGAAAAACTCTCTGAGCAGCAATAGGGTTAAGGATATCTTTGAAGATGCTGAGGGTAATATTTGGGTGGCTACCAACAGAGGTTTAAATCTCCTTGACTTCAAAAATGGAAGTTTTACTAGGTTTTTACATGTTCCCGGCGACCCAAATAGCCTCCCGGATGATGCATTGAATACGATTTTTCAGGATAAACAGGGAACCATTTGGATTGGATCGGAACAGGGAGTATGCAGTTTTGACCCACAAAAGAGAATTTTTAGCCCTCAGGTATTTTATCACAGGGGTAACGAACTCTATGCCACTTCGATCACCTCATTCGTTGAGGATAATACTGATATCCTTTGGGTTGGATCATTAATGGGACTTATTAAGTGGGATAAGAAATCCCAAAAATTTAATCTGTACGATAAATATCCCGATGGGACCAATATCTTTTCGAGCAACTATGTGGCATCACTGTTTGAGGATGAAAAGGGAGCTGTTTGGGTTGGTACGTGGGGAACCGGATTATTCCATTTCGATAGGAAAACGTTACGAACCCAAAAATTTTCTGAATCGTCAAGAGACTACAACATCTGCAACGATTATGTCCACGTAATCTATCGAACGGTTGGCAATCAACTGCTGATTGGTACACGAAACGGAGTTCAAAGGTATGTTCTTGAAAATCATTCGTTTGTTGACCTTTTCGGTTCTCTCGATCAGCATTTCCGCATTTTATTCAACGACAACAGGGTGTACGATATGCTTGAGGATTCCAAAGGAAACCTTTGGATAGCAACGCATGTAGGATTGCATTGCTATAATGGCAAAGGTATTACAAGCTATTACCATTCGCCGGCTGATTCAACATCTTTGTCATCCAACGAAATACATGCCCTTGCGCTTGACGGGAATACCTTATGGGTGGGCACATTTAATGGGTTGAATAGAATTAACCTTGATAATTTTGAAATAAAACGGTATAAGGAATCGCCTCGCTATAGCCCGGGAGACTTGATAGCTAACGATATTGTAAGCTTGATACTTAGTTCCAATGGGGTGTTGTGGGTGGGTACATCATCGGGTTTGCAGTATTATATTCCCGGGCAGGATGCTTTTGCTCTTTATACCGTATCCGATGGGCTGCCCAATAACCTGATTAATTCCATGCAGGAAGATAGATCGGGGAAAATTTGGGTGAGCACCAATTGGGGCCTGGCAGCAATTAACCCGGAAGATAATACCATTACACCGTACGGAGTTAACGATGGGCTTCAAAGCTATGAATTCAATACCGGAGCAAGCCACAAGTCGAAATCTGGGGAGCTGTTTTTTGGCGGTATTGCGGGCTTTAACGCTTTTTACCCCGATTCATTGAAACACAATACAACTATTCCTCCCGTCGTCATTTCTTCATTTGAGATAATTAGCTTTACGGGCAGGAAGGCTATACCCATACAGGGGAAAAAGGAGATAGTTATTAGCGATAACTTTTCGCTTATCAACATTGAATTTGCTGCCCTTGACTTTACACATCCCGAGAAGAATTGCTATAAATATGAAATGGAGGGCCTTGAAAATGAGTGGGTGGATTTGGGAACTAAGCGCTCGGCTTCTTTCTCAAACTTAAGGGAAGGGACTTATGTGTTTAGGGTTATTGGCTCCAATAGCGATGGCGTATGGAACGAGGAGGGTGTCTCGCTTCGGATTGTAGTAAAAGTTAAGTTTTGGAAATCGAAGGTAGCCTTTGTTATTTACACCTTCCTTCTGGTAGTATCACTGGTAATATTCCTGAGAACCCGAAACAAGATGTTAAGGAAAACCAATCGGCTTCTCAAAGAGAGGGAAAGTACCATGAAGGAGATTGAATTGCAAAAAGAGGAACTTTTCTTAAAAAATAAAAGTATTACCGATAGCATACACTACGCAAAACGCATACAGGAGGCGTTAATACCAACCGAGGCATTTTTCAAGTCAATACTTCCCGACTCTTTTATACTCAATATGCCAAAGGATATCGTGAGCGGGGATTTCTATTGGATAAACGAAACGAAGAACAAGATTTTCGTTGCAGTAATCGATTGTACAGGCCATGGTGTTCCCGGTGCGTTTATGTCGATAATTGGAATAGAATTGCTGAGGAACTTAACAAATAACCTTGGAATTAATAATTCTGCAGAGATTTTGAACCGACTTGACAGGGGTATTAACGAAATATTCTCAAATGATGTTGACGATTACATGACTAAGGTTAAGGATGGGATGGATGTATCGTTTTGCGTAATCGATAAGGAGTTGAATACCATGCAGTTTGCAGGTGCTTTTAACAGTCTCTACCTGATCAGGGATAGCAAGCTCACCGAGATTAAAGGTGACAGGTATACAGTAGGAGTGGGTGGAGAGCAAGAAAATCCGTTGTTCACTAGCCATTCCATGGACCTTAAGCCCGATGATATGATTTATCTCTTTACCGATGGCTACATTGACCAATTTGGAGGTAGTGAAGGTAAGAAATTCAAATTCCGACGATTCAGATACCTTTTGCTCAATATCCATAAATTGCCTTTGGAAGAGCAGAAAAAGCAGCTACACGAAGCCATTAACGATTGGCGAGGAGCACATGAGCAAGTTGATGATATACTGATAATTGGTATAAAAACTGATTTGAGCTGTTTCTTCTAAAACCAGCTTTCGGAAAAAAGAGGGTTAGGTCAATAGGGTAAAGGATTCTGTTACGCTTTCAGCAAATTTTTCATTTTCTGTATTAGCACCTCAATCTGAAAGGGCTTGCTGATGTAATCGTCCATGCCTGATGCAAGGCACTCCTCCTTGTCGCCAAGCAAAGCATTGGCTGTGATGGCAATAATGGGAGTGTGCGTATTGGAACTGGCTTCTATATCTCTGATTTTTTTGGTGGTAACAAACCCATTCATTATGGGCATTTGAATATCCATAAGGATAATATCGAAACGGCTGGAGGCTATTTTATCCAGCGCCTCTTTTCCATTGTTGGCGATTTCAATATTCTTTACCAGTTTTTTTAGGCTGAGAACAACTATTTTCTGGTTTATCAGGTTATCCTCAACCAGCAGTACGCTGGCTTGCTCAAGCTCCATACCTACTTTTGGCAATAGAGGTTTCCCTGTATCTTGCTCAGGTTCAGTACTTATTTCAGACGCGGTAACGGTAGGCGTGAGAACCTCTTTCCTCAATGCATATGTGAAATTAAATACGGCATCCTGAGGGCTAAGGTTAATTATTAGCTCACCGCCATTACTTTCGATAATCTTTTGTGTTATCGTCAGGTCCAACAATTCGATGTAAGCTTGAGTGCTTGCAGATGAATATATGGTTTCGTTGGTTACAAACAAACTGCGACCTTCATTCATGGGTAGCAGAATGGGCCTGTTGCTATCAATCCTGAAATTAATAATGATCTCCTCAGGAGTTTCGCCCTGCTTGGTTACTTTAATGAATATGATGGTTTTTCCGCTACTCTTATGCTTTAAAATTTCAATGAGGGTAAGGAAAATTTGCTTTAGTTTAACCGGATCTCCACTGAGAGTATCGGGAATGGAATCGTCAATTTTTAAATTGAAACTGGTGTCGGAGTCGTACTGTGTTGAAAAAAGTCGTAGTGTGCTATTAATTGTACCATGTAGATTAAAGGGAACGTAAATATCACCACGCTCTTTAAGATTAACGTTGGAAATCTCAACCATGCTATTCACCACATTTGCCAAATTATTGGTGGAAGCATGAATGGTATCAATCAAGTCTTTCTGCTTCTCGTCCAGCGTACCCGAGGTTTCCAGTATGCTGGAAATAACCATGATGTTATTCAGCGGGGTACGTATTTGATGCGACAGGTTGGCAATGAATTGCTCGTTTAGCTTGTTGGCGCTTTGCTGATCAAGTACCTGTTTTTCCAATTCGTTAATGGAAATTTGCCTGATTTTTTCAAACAGGTATGCCATAGCTGTTACAATGAAAAAGGACAAAAAGAAATTGATTTTAACTGCAAGTTCTAACTCGTAACCGACATTGATACTCAGGGGGATAAAAAAGCCGATTGCAGCCAAAATGGCAAAAGCCAGCGATGCCAAGGAACCTCTGAAGTATCCAAGCAAACCAATGGCAATAAGCGGGAATAGCGATGTAACAAGAGTTCCTACGAAAGAGATGCTCCCCGACCACAAAAAATATTGAAAAATGATAAGCAATAGAATGATGGGGAAGTACAGGAAATTGCAAAATTGTACCTTTTTAATTACCAGCCATTGATTGACCAAAATTAAAAAACAGGCAGAGAAAGAGAGCACTAATTGAAGGAAATTGTGTGGGAACAATGATAGAATGCCCAGGATGAAAAAGTAGATTGCAATTATTGTGCTGGCTACGGTCAAGGTCAACATTCGTGGAACATGATCTTTCCCACACTTTTTTTCAATCCTGAACGAAAGAATGTGTAATAACTTATCGGATAAATTCATGCACTAAGCATTTTGTTTAAAATTCTGCACTCAGTTTTTCTCTTAAAATACAAAAAAACAATGTGTTGCAACTAAAATATTGAGAATTTGATAAATCCTCAATTACCGCAATTTACAAAAATTCTTGCACCAAAGATACAAATATTCATCTTGTTCTTTGTGGGTGCTATTTTTTTAAGAAAAGAGGAGTGGACACACAAAGTCTAACTCTTTAAGTAATAAATAATCTTACAAGCCCAATGATAGCCAAAGCTCCGAGCGTAGCAATGACAGCTCCCGCAATTTTATTAATCCACCACAGCTGCTTGAGTCTTACTTTATCCCTGAAACGAAAAATCGTTGAAGTTAATGTGTACCACCATAATCCTGCGCCCACAAAAACGCCACTGGTGGTGAGTAGTGCATGAAACCACCTCGACCCGTCCGTAACGATTCCGAATGCAGCATACAGGGCAATGAAAAAGAATACTGCCAGAGGATTGGTAAAGGTTACTATGAATACCGACAGAAAATCTTCCATCAGGTTGTTTTTCTTCCTTTTATGCCTGCGGAACTGCTTAATTGGGTTGGTATAAAAAATTTTAATCCCCAGTATGAAAACAACCACACCGCCAATGGCCTGAAAAATGATTTGTTGTTTTTGAATGAAAGCTATAATGAAAGTCAAGCTAAAACCTGCTATGGCAGAAAAAATGGTATCTGCAGTTGCAGCGCCGAGGCCGCTTACAAATCCACTGATTTTACCTTTGTTCAGGGTTCGTTGTATGCAAATAACTCCTATGGGACCCAATGGAATTGAGGCCAGTAGGCCGATGATAATGCCTTTTATTATTAAAATAGCCAGTTCCATTGAAAATCGGTAAAAAAGTTGTCAAAGTTAAGAAATCGCTGCAAAACCCCTCAAAAATTATACTTTTAATGTTTACAAAGTAAAAGAATACAGGTAAAATAACAAAAATAGTATATCCTTGTTAACGCATTGCCCTAACTAAGAGCTTTGGCTCCATCATATCGTGAATGGCATACTTCACTCCCTCTCTGCCAAATCCCGACTCTTTAATGCCTCCATAGGGCATGTGGTCAACGCGGAATGTCGGCACGTCATTGATAATAACGCCTCCAACATCCAAATTGTTGAATGCAAACCACTCCTCATCGAGCTGATTGGTGAAAATTCCTGCCTGTAAACCAAAGGGCGAATCGTTAACGGCGTTGATGGCCTCTTCGAAATGGGAGTAGGGCTCTACTATAACAATGGGGCCAAAAACCTCGTGAGAGCACACCTTCATACCGGCATTTGTGCCGGTTAAAATTGTGGGCTCGTATATATTGCCCTTACGATGGCCACCTGTAACTATTTTGGCCCCCCCTTTAAGCGATTCATTCACCCATTCTTCCACCCTTAGGGCATTCTCCTGATCAATCATCGCCGAGATATCGGTTTGTGGGTCCATAGGATCGCCCACTTTGAGCCTTTGGGTCAGTTCGGCCATCCTTTCAATAAAGGGATTGAATATTGATTGGTGAATGTAAATCCTTTGGGTGTGAATACACACCTGTCCCGAGTAGGCAAATGCACCGCTGATGCACTTGGGCAGAGCCCATTCAATGTCTGCGCTTGGGGTTACAATTACCCCTGCATTGCCTCCCAGCTCCAAAACCACCCTCTTTCGGCCGGCCATCTCCTTCATTTTCCATCCAACGGCAGGTGAACCGGTAAAGGAAAGCAGCTTGAAGCGGGGGTCGGTAACCAGTTGGTTGCCCGACACCCTATCCATGGGCAGAATGCTCAAGGCACCATGGGGGAGAGGTGTGCTGTAGGCAATGCGTGCCAATTCGAGGGCCGAGAGGGGAGTGCTTCGTGCCGGTTTGAGAATTATAGGGCAGCCTGCCGCAATGGCCGGGGCTATTTTATGACCCGCAAGGTTCAACGGGAAATTGAAAGGCGATATCCCAGCCACCAGGCCAATGGGGAAATATTTAACCAAACCCTCTTTGCCTTCGCCCGCCGGAGTCCAGTCTAACGAAATGTACTCTGTGGGTAGGCGTTTGCACTCCTCGGCGGCAACCCTAAAGGTTTGAATTGCTCTATCCACTTCACCCAGAGCATACTTAATGGGTTTGCATGCCTCCTGCGCAAGCAGGCTTGCCAAATGGGTACGCTCTTTTGTCATCCCCTCGGCAATGCCGTTGAGTATTTCGCTCCTGACGTAGGAGGGCATATTTGCCAGCTCCTTTTCAACCGATTGGGCGGCTGCAATGGCCTCCTCCAGTTCATTTGTACCTGCCAATGAGCAAAGGGCTATGGGTTGTCCATCGTATGGACTACATACTTCAATGGTTTCGGGAAGGGTTTTAAAAGTTCCTCCAATACATGCAGGGTATGTTTTCATGACGATAGTGTTAGCATGCTAAAATATAAAATCTTTGCTCAACCCCTGTCGTAAATCAGGCTAAATAAAGCTAACTTTACTTTGTTTTTTTAAATTTTTTCTGCTATGAGGATTAGATTATCAGCCTTAGTCATCCTATACATGAGTTTTAGCCTATGCAGTTTCCTGTCAACTGCACAACTCCCTGTGGTAACCCTTACCGATAGCGCCAAAGTAAGCCTGTTAACCTGCTCGCAGGGGGATGAGCTCTACTCCATTTTTGGCCATAGCGCCATCAGGGTAAAAGATTCGTCCATTGGCGTTGACTGGGTTTTTAACTATGGCACTTTCGACTTCTCCGACCCTAATTTTTATCCAAATTTTGTAAAGGGTAAGCTAAACTACATTCTATCGGTTTCTACCTACAACAATTTTGAATACACTTATATTATTGAGAATCGCTATATCTATGAACAGCCGATTAATTTAACTCAACAGGAGAAGCAAATCCTTTTAGATTCCCTGAGCATCAACTATCTCCCACAGAACCGATACTACCTCTACGATTTTCTTTTCGATAACTGTGCAACCCGTATCCGCAATATTTTTGTGGAAGCCATTCCGCGTACTATCGTTTTTAACGATAGTATATATTCCGAGAGTATGAACTTCAGGCAATTGCTAATGCCGTTTGTTGTTGAGAAACCCTGGGCAAAGCTGGGCATTAACCTCCTGCTGGGTGTAAAGGCCGACAGGATAGCCACTCCGTGGGAGTACATGTTTCTACCCGACTATATGATGGAAGCATTCCAATACGCAAGTTTCCAAGCAGACACAACGCTTTATCCCGTTGCCAGGGAAAAGGTAACCCTGTTGGTTGGCAAAAATTTGCCAAGGAATGCATTCCGAAATTCACCCTTATTCGTTTTTATGGCTGTGTTTTTGATTGCTGCCGGAATTACCATTTGGGGTGTGCGAAAAAGGAAGTATTCCCGTTGGTTTGATGCACTTCTATTCGGATTGGTTGGCTTGCTTGGGGTAGTTCTTGCTTTTCAGTGGTTTGGCTCCGATCATGTGGTAATGTCCAATAACTATAATCTGCTGTGGGCTCACCCGTTGCACCTGATAGTCGCCATAGTACTCCTTTTCAAAAACTTAGCAGGATTTTTAAAGTACTACTTTTTGATAAACATGGCTTTGCTTCTGCTTTTGATGATTTGCTGGTTCCTGTTGCCCCAAACCCTCCCGTTTGCAGTATTCCCTCTGGTGGCATCCATGGCCATCAGGTCGGCTGTAGTTTATAAGCATACATTGCGGATTGCCCGAAAAGAATAAGTTGCCATTTTTGTTGATTGGTCAGGATAATCTTTCTGATTACATGCCTGATGTTAGGTCGATGGGTGTGATGCTTGGTGTCAGTGCTTGCCCTTGTGATTTGAACTGCTCAATACCTTTGTCCAGAAACTCAATGAAATCATCAACGTTGGTATTGAAGCTATAGGCGGGTATCAGCAACTCTTCGTTGCCATCAAGCAAAACATAGAAAGGCTGGCTGTTCACATTGAATCGGCTGATTTGAAAATCAGCATTCTTCTTACCCAGAGTATTTTTCACCTTGCCATCGATGGTTGAGGTGACCCATTCCGACTCGGGAAGTTTGGTCCGCTCATCAACGTACAGAGCCACAATGACGTAGTCGTTACGCAGGCGCTCCAAAACACGCGGGTCGCTCCACACTTTCTGCTCCATTACCTTGCAATTGGCGCAGGCATGGCCCACAAAATCAACGAACAGCGGTTTGTTCTGCTCGCGGGCACAGGCCAAAGCCTGTTGATAATCGAAATAGCCCTGTAAGCCGTGAGGCAAGTGGAGAATATCGTCGTACTTGGGCTTCTCGCAGAGCGATGTGGACGCTGAAGGCGATGCTGCAACGGTTGATTGCCCCATGATCCTTTCAAGGTCGAAGCTCTGGGTGGTTTTTGGAGGAATCAGCCCCGAAAGTCCTTTGAGCGGTGCGCCAAACATCCCGGGAATGAGGTAAACTACAAAAGCGAATACGAATATTACCAGAATCAGCCGGAAAAAACCTATGCTCTCCATGGGAGAATCGAGTTTAAAGCGAATTTTCCCCAATAGGTACATTCCCAGCAGGATGAATATTGCTATCCAAAGGGCAAGGTATAGCTCCCGACCTAAAAATCCTATGTGGTATGCCTGATCCACGGTGGATAAAAATTTCAGTCCAAAGGCAAGCATAATGAAACCCAGAACAATCTTCACAGAGTTCAGCCAACCGCCCGACTTTGGCAGTTTTTGCATCCACGAGGGGAATATGGCAAACAGGGTGAAGGGTATGGCAAATGCCAATGAAAATCCAAACATCCCGATGAGGGGCTTTAAGCCCAGCCCCGATGCAGCTTCCACCAGTATGGCTCCAACGATGGGGCCAACGCACGATAGGCTCACAATAACAAGGGTAAGTGCCATGAAAAACGAACCGATGAATCCACCCCTGTCGGCTTGGCTGTCGGTCTTGGTGGATAGGCTACTGGGTAGTGTGATTTCGAAAAGTCCAAAGAACGATGCAGCAAAGGCCATGAACAGCAGGAAGAATATTAGATTGGGTACCCAGTGCGAAACCAGCTGGTTGGCAAATCCTGCTCCCATGCCCGTGAGGGAAACCAAAAGCCCCAATGATGAGTAGAGTACGATAATGCTGATGCCAAATACAAACGCGTTGAGAATGGCATTGAAACGGTTCTTGGTTTTTCCCATAAAAAACGAAACGGTCATGGGAATCATGGGGAAAACACAGGGGGTGAGCAATCCGGCCAATCCTGCTGCAAATGAAATCAGGAAGAAGAGCAGTAAGGACGAATCGTCAGCAGGGCCCGACTCTTTATGGGAGTCAACGGTTGTGGTCACTGTTTCGGCTGTTTGAGTAATAGCGCCTGGGTCGCCAACAGTAATATTAAAATCCTTTTCGAAAAAGATGCATTTATCCTCATAGCAAACCTGATATTCAATTACCCCTGATACGGATGCGCCTCCACTACCTGTCGGCAGTTCGATGGTTTGGGTAAATAGGGCTTTCAAATCGAAGTAGCCAACATCCATGTTGAAAATCGGGTCGAACTCGGTTTTTTTATTGCCATCCTGGACTATGCCGTCAATAAGTTTGAATGCATTCGATTCGTTGAAATTAAACGTAGTTGGAATAGGTCCTCCTGCCGGAATATCGGTGGAATATAAATGCCATCCCTTGTCAATGGTGGCTTTAAAGGAGACCTCATATCGGTTTCCATCAACGCTTTTCGAGCTGAAGCTCCAGCTAACCGGATCGTTAACCTGACCTGCAACCGGAGTAGAAATAATGGAAACAGCAAATACTCCTAATAAAAAGTTTACAATTTTACTCTTCATAGTGTGCGAATTTTTTAAAAATAACAACGTTTCTGAAGTATTGTTTTCTGAACATACCATAGTCCCCAGGCTTGTTAATCTCATTATTTAACTCAATCTGACGGCCGATGGCTGCTATATTGGTTTGTTATACTATCTCGTTTTCGTTTTTATCAAAAAAACGGTATTCCAAAAAATTATACGATGAAATGGGGCTTACCCTTAACCTGCATTTGTACTTGCGCTGCCATTTGCGACGTTTCGAACAGAATCCCTGGTTAATAAATGCCACCACAAAGGGATGAGCTTTAAGGGTTAACCTTTTTGCCCTCTTCTCATTCACTAAAAATGCCAAACGATTCTCAATCTGTTCGTCCAGCAGAATAGGGGGTGTAATTTCGCCTGTCCCTTTACATGTGGGGCATTTTTCAAGGGTTTGGATGGTTAACTCAGGCCTTACCCGTTGCCGGGTAATCTGCATAAGCCCAAATTTGCTGAGGGGCAGGATATTGTGCTTTGCCCTATCCTTGCTCATAAGTTCCTTCATCTTTTCGTACACCATTTGGCGGTTCTCGTTGAGGTGCATATCGATGAAGTCAACAACTATAATCCCTCCCATATCCCTGAGGCGTAATTGCCGGGTAATCTCTTCGGTGGCAGCCAGATTTACCTCTAAGGCAGTAGTTTCCTGATCGGTACTCGCTTTGGAACGATTGCCACTATTAACATCGATAACATGTAGCGCTTCGGTGTGTTCGATAATGAGGTATGCTCCGCTCTTAAACGATACCGTTTTTCCGAATAGCCCTTTAATCTGCTTCTCAATGCCAAAATTCTCAAAGATTGGAACTTTGCCCGAATAGAGTTTTACAATTTTTTCCTTCTCGGGTGCAATGGTGCCAATGTAGTCCTTAACCTCGTTGTACACCACATCATCGTTAACGTAAATGCTGTTAAATGATACGTTGAGCATGTCGCGAAGGATCGCCGAGGTCCGCTTAAGTTCACCAAGGATAAGGCTGGGCGGAGAGCTGGTTTTTATTTTATCGAAAGACGATTCCCATTTTTTAATCAGGTTGCGTAACTCGGCGTCCAACGTGGCTACTTTTTTCCCCTCGGCAGCCGTACGCACTATAACTCCAAAATTTTTAGGTACAATACTCTCCACCAGCCGTTTCAATCTTTTCTTCTCTTCCGGAGAGGAAATCTTTTGGGAAATGGACACCTTATCGGAGAAGGGAATAAGGACAAGGTTACGGCCTGCAATAGATATTTCGGCGCTTAACCTAGGGCCTTTAGTTGAAATAGGCTCCTTGGCAATTTGAACAAGTACAATTTGTCCGTTGGTTAAAACCGAGGAAATTTTGCCATCCTTGTCAATCTCCGGTTCAAGTTTGAATTTGGATTGGGAAAGGAATTTGTTTTTCTTTGATAAAGCAAATTGCAGGAACTTGTTTAAAGTGAGAAATTGTGGACCAAGGTCAAGGTAGTGCAAAAATGCATCTTTCTCAAACCCGACGTCAACGAATGCGGCATTAAGGCCGGGCATAATTTTCTTTATCTTTCCGAGATAAATATCGCCAACCGAAAACTGAATATTGCTTTTCTCCTTGTTGAGTTCGACAAGCTGTTTATCCTCAAGCAAAGCAATGGCTACTTCAGATGCGCGGAGATCAATTACCAGTTCGGTGTTCACTTTCTGTGCATCGTTTTGATTGGTTCTTATTGTGGTAGTTGTTACAAACAACACCAACCTAAAGAGCAGCAAAACTCCTTAGGTTGGCTATGAGGTGATTTAACACTGCTAACGCGCTGGTTGCAGTATTATTTCTTCTTCTTGTGACGGTTTTTGCGCAAGCGTTTTTTCCGCTTGTGAGTTGCCATCTTGTGCCTCTTTCTCTTCTTTCCGCTTGGCATAAAATCAGTTAATTAAAAAATATTACTTTACGTGAGCTTTAACCTTATTAACAAAAGATTTCGCAGGTTTAAAGGCCGGAATAAAATGCTCGGGAATAATAATAGTAGTGTTTTTGGAAATGTTACGAGCAGTTTTCTTAGCGCGTTTTTTTACGATAAAACTTCCGAATCCTCTCAGATATACATTGTTATCCTTTACAAGGGATTCTTTCACAGTGTTCATAAAGGCCTCAACTGTTTTCTGAACAGCAACCTTTTCAATTCCAGTACTCTTGGAAATCTCGTTTACAATGTCTGCTTTTGTCATGTTTGAAAAACTTTATTTATCAATAAATTAAGGTTAATTGTTCCAAATAGGACGACAAATATAAGTGTTTTAAATTGATAAATAAAATTCTTTACAACTATTTTTGTCAAAAAAAACTTCATTATTTGTTGATTTAATGGAATTTAAAAATATTCTAAACAAATGGTATCTGCATAACAGGAGAGATTTGCCCTGGAGAGAGAGCGAAAACCCTTACAGTATATGGATTTCAGAAGTTATTCTGCAGCAAACACGGGTTGCCCAAGGCATTGGTTTTTATAATCGGTTTTTACAAACTTTTCCTACAGTGTACGATCTTGCCCAAGCTGATGAGGATAAAATTTTAAAGGTGTGGCAAGGCCTGGGCTACTATTCACGAGCCCGAAATTTGCAGAAAGCAGCCAAGATAATTGTGGAAGAATATAACGGACAATTGCCTGATACCTTTGATGAGCTGATAAAACTGCCGGGGATTGGGCATTATACGGCCGGTGCCATAGCTTCATTCGCTTTTAAAGAGGCGGTACCGGCTATGGATGGGAATGTTTATAGGGTGCTGTCGCGGATTTACGGAGTTTTCTCTTCGCCACACACGGCAAGCGGAAAGAAGGAGTTCTATACCATTGTCATGGAGTTAATTGACAGGGATTCGCCTCATCATTTCAATCAGGCACTTTTAGATTTTGGGGCATTGCAATGCCTCCCTCGCAATCCGAAATGCTCCGATTGTCCATTTTCAAACTTTTGTTACGCTTACCGAAACAACCTTACCCATTGTCTTCCGCAACGAGGGAAAAAGCTGGTGCCAAAAGATCGTTTTTTCACCTACCTATTAATAAGGTATGGCGGGGTTACCTTTATCGAAAAACGTGGAGAGGGGGATATTTGGCATGCTTTGTACCAGTTCCCTTTGATTGAAACCGATGCTCTTTTGGGTGAAGATCAGATCGTTACGCACCCGAAATGGAAAAAAATGTTTGGGAGAAAGGAGCCAAAGATAGTTTACATTTCCCCTGTTGTGAAGCACCTGTTGAGCCATCAAACTTTGCACTCACGTTTTGTAGTGGTGGAGTTGAAAGGAATAACAAAGACCTTAAAAAACTCTTACCGCCCAATAGAAACAGAGAGTGTTTTCGAGTACTCAGTACCAAGGTTGATTGATAATTTTTTGGCCTCAGAACCTGCCGAAAAATATTTTTTAAATCCTTCCCAAGCGGATTCTCGATAGCATTTTGCAGTTGACTTGTTTAGCCTGTTGGTCTCAGGCTGTTTTCGTGTTGTGGCAATAAATGGCCAAAATGCTTTGGACAATTAAGCGAATAGTTGTAATTTTACTCATTACTTAAAAAATTGAACTATGAGCGTTAACAAAGTCATCCTCATCGGGAATGTTGGCAAAGACCCTGAAGTAAGGCATCTCGAAGGGGGCATTTCTGTGGCCCGTTTCCCTCTTGCAACCAATGAAACATATGTGGATAAGAATGGACAGAGGGTTACCCAAACCGAGTGGCACAATATTGTGGTATGGCGAGGATTGGCGGATACCGTGGAGAAATATGTTAAATCCGGAAAACTGCTTTACATAGAGGGCAAGTTGAGAACCAATTCGTACGAGGACAAGAATACCGGAGCTAAAAAGTATTTCACGGAGGTTTATTGTACCAATTTCCGTTTCCTCGGGCCAGCAGCAGAAGGAGGAACGTCGCAGCCCAAAGAGGCACCCAAAGGAACAACCTCCGACCCGATTGACAGTGCCGATTTCTCCATACCTGAACCGGAGGATGATTTACCCTTTTAATGTTTCCCCATAGTTTTAGGGGATTAAGCATTAAAAATGCATTATACAGGCATGCCGTAGAGCCATGCTTTTGTTAGTTAATACTTTAATTTATTGAATTTGATTACCCTCTTCCTTTTTATGCCATTAGCTGCACTCTGCAGCATTATCCAACCACTGACCTTGGGTTTTTTTGTAGGGTTACTCGTGTTGCTCGTCCTGCTCTTTATCTCAGGGCTCATATCAGGTTCAGAATCGGCATATTTCTCGCTAACCCCTTCTGATATTAAGCATCTTGAAGAAACGCATACTAAAAGGGATCAGATGGTACTGCACCTGTTGAAAAAACCGGAACAGCTACTGGCATCGGTTCTTTTTACTAACAATTTCGTCAATGTGGGTATCGTTATTCTTTCGGCTTACCTGATGTCCACAGCTTTCGATTTTTCCAATGCTCCATTGTTAGGCTTTGTTATTCAGGTGGTGGTTATTACATTCATTATTCTTCTTTTCGGCGAGATTACTCCAAAAATATTGGCTGCCAATCGGGCGCTTCCCTTTTCAAAGTTTATTGCTTTCCCCTTGCACTATTTAATAAAGGTGTTGAAACCATTTAACCATCTTCTGGTTAGCTCTTCGGTGGGGGTTAGCCGTAGGCTTTCTGCTAAAAGCCAAATTTCCATTGATGAGTTGAGCGACGCCCTGGAGATTACCTCCGGACAATTACCTGAGGAAAAGAAGATTCTCAAAGGCATTGTAACGTTTGGGAATACTGAGGTTAGAGAAATTATGAAGCCAAGGCTCGATATAATAGCCATTAGCCTTTCGGCGGGATTCAATAAGCTGAAATCGGTGGTTGTAGAGTCGGGTTTTAGCAGAATCCCTGTTTACGACCAGTCTTTCGATGAGGTACGGGGCGTGCTTTACGTAAAAGACCTGCTGCCACACATCAACGAATCGGATGATTTTCATTGGCAAGGCCTTGTGAGGGAGCCATACTTTGTTCCGGAGAACAAGAGGATTAATGCCCTGCTTTCGGAGTTCCAAACCAGGCGCATTCACCTTGCCATTGTGGTTGATGAGTACGGAGGGACCTGTGGCATTGTGACATTGGAAGATATTCTTGAAGAGATAGTTGGCGAAATCTCTGATGAATCGGATGAAGAGGTGTCCTTGTATTCAAAGATTGACGACGACAACTACTTTTTTGAAGGGAAAATACCTCTGAATGATTTTTGCAAAGTGGTGAATGTGGACGACGACATTTTTGATAGTATCAGGGGAGAAGCAGAAACCCTGGCCGGGGTAATTCTCGAAATAACCGGAATGCTTCCCAGAAAAAATGACATTATAAAGCACAAGCAGTTTCGATTCCTAATCGAGTCGGTTGACAATAAGAGAATTAAGCGAGTTAAGGTGACCATAAAAAGGAGATCGGAGTAGTATGCGAATGCATTTCATAGTCATCGGTTTAACGCTAACAACCCTTTGGTTTGGGGCATGTCGAAACAGCTCAACTCCCAAACCGAGAGGATATTTCCGGATCGATTTTCCGGCAAAAGAGTACACAACCTTCGATTCTCTGCCCTTCCCTTATACATTCCAGTTTCCGGTTTACGGAAAGGTTGTTAAGGATAACTCCGCAATCACTGAGCCGTTTTGGGTCAATGTGGATTTCCCTGCTTATAAAGCCCGTATTCACATAAGCTATAAGGATGCCCGGGGCAGACTGGATTCACTAACCGAAGACTCGAGGATACTTGCATATAAACATGCGGCTAAAGCCGATGCCATTAACGAAAAATTTTATACCAACCCCGACGAAAAAGTATATGGCATTTTGTATCAGATCAAAGGAAACGCAGCGAATGCATGGCAGTTTTATGTAACCGACTCGACAGAGCACTATTTAAGGGGGGCTTTGTATTTTTCTGTAAAGACTAATAAGGATTCTTTGGCTCCGGCCATCAACTTTTTTGGCGATGACTTAATTCATCTTATGGAAACAGTAAAATGGAAAAATGGTAAATAGGCATAATGGGATTAATTGATTTAGTAAAAAACGATGACTACACCCTGGGGATATGGCGTGTGGAGGAGACTGAGGAAGAGCTAAAGGTGAACGTTGGTGGTACGCACTTTCCGGGTTTAAATAAAATTACCCATCATCGCCGCAGGCTCGAGTGGTTGGCCGCCAGATCTTTGTTAAAAGAGTTTGGCTATCAGGGATTTGTGAAATATCACCCTTCCCGCCGCCCATTCCTGGCCAATTCGAGGGCACATATTTCCATCAGCCATTCCTTTCCCTTTGTTACCGTAATATTAAGCAGCAATTTTCTGGTGGGCATCGATATTGAGTATTACAACAGGTCATTTAAGTCAGTTACCCATAAGTATTTATCTGAAAGGGAGAAAAGGTGGATTGACCAAAACGACAACAAGATGCTGGCATTAATATGGAGCACGAAGGAAGCACTTTACAAATTACCGGGAATGGGAGGGATTAGCGGAACCGATATGGATGTTAAGCCCATCGAAACCATTGCCAATAACGGTAATCTGGATGCCATTATTCGCATTGGGGGAACCGTTCAACGTTTTAACTACATCAGGTATAGCTATGTGGGTAGTTTTAACGTGGTTTGGGTTTGCTGCAATCCAAGGACTTTAATTTGGTAGCTATATGATATACAGCAAGTTAATTTCCAGTGGCAGTAAAAAAGCAGCTTTTGCACTCTTGGTTGACCCCGATAAGCATACGGAGTACAGCATTAAAGATATAGCCTGTAAAGCAGAAAAAGCAGGGGTTGATATATTATTCTTCGGCGGCAGTTTTGTTAAAAGCCGAATTGAACAGCTGCTGTTGGAGTTGAAACGAAATACCACTATTCCGGTTGTGCTGTTCCCCGGAAACGCAATTCAATTCACCGGCACTGCCGATGCCATCCTGTTGCTTTCTCTTATATCGGGGAGGAATCCCGAATACCTCATAGGGAACCATGTAATAGTATCGCACGCACTGAAAGAAAGTGGGATGGAGATTATCCCAACAGGATATATTCTTATTGAGTCCGGTATTACAACCGCTGTACAGTACATGAGCAATACGATGGCTATTCCGTCACACAAAGTTGACCTCGTGGTAGCAACTGCCCTTGCAGGGCAACAGTTGGGGCTTAAGGCAATCTATCTCGAAGCCGGCAGCGGGGCTGCAAACCCCATCCCAACCGAAGTGATTAAAGAGGTTAGAAAGAACATCGACCTGCCGTTGATTGTAGGCGGGGGATTACGTTCGCCCGAACAAGTAGCTGCTGCAGTTGAGGCGGGGGCCAATACCATTGTGGTTGGTAATGTCATTGAGCAGAGTCCCGAATTGTTAAGCCAATTGGTTAGCGCAACCCATTAATCTGTTTGGCTGTTAATAAAAAACAAAAAGGCGCTCCGAGCGCCTTTTTGTTTGTGTAATTATTAATGGCTATTTCATTTCGTACGTATCGCCGCTATGGAGAAGATCGTCCATACACTTAATCTTAGCATTTTTTTGGACATCCAACAGCTGATCGCGGACATTATCGTCGTAGGTTGAATGTTTAACCGCACGAATCACTCCCAATGCTACAGGGAAATCAGGCAGGTTCATATTGGTAAGCATTACGTGCAATCCCGGATTTGGATTGTGGGCATCGTGAACCAAAATATCATCCAGAGTGTAACCATTTTCGCCTATGGTTACAACTTTAAGCTGGTTGTCTTCGAAAACAAGTCCCTTCTCATTATTCTTGCCAAAGAGCATCTTTTCGCCATGCCTAAGCACAATGGTAGTATTGGCCCGATTCTCCTTGTCGGTTATCTCTTCGTGAGTACGGTCGTTGAAAATAACGCAGTTCTGCTGAACCACCACCACCGATGTCCCGTCGTGTTTGGCTGCTTCCACAAGAACTTCAGCGGTTAGCTTAACGTCAACGTCAATGGTACGGGCGAAAAATTTTCCCTGGGCTCCAATGACCAACTCTCCAGGCCTAAATGGGTGTTCTACAGTGCCATAGGGCGACGTTCGGGTAATAGCCCCCAACTTCGAAGTGGGGCTGTACTGCCCTTTGGTCAACCCGTATATCTCGTTGTTGAACAGAATGATGTTGATATCGATATTACGCCTGATGGCATGGATAAAGTGATTTCCCCCAATGGCCAGCGAATCGCCGTCGCCGGTTAGCATCCAAACGCTGAGCTTTGGGTTGGCCACCTTAATACCGGTTGAGATGGCGGCAGCCCTTCCGTGAATGCCATGAAAACCGTAGGTATCAACGTAGTAAGGAAATCGGCTTGAACAGCCTATGCCGGAGACGAAAACATATCTCTCCTTGCTGTAATCCAGCGCTTCCGATACATCGGGCAGCGCCCGGCAAACAGCATTTAGTATGGCGTGATCACCGCATCCGGGGCACCAACGTACCTCTTGATTGCTTTTAAAATCCTGCGGAGTATAGTTGTGTTTTCCCATGATTACTTGCCCTCCAGAATTTGATTAAATTTCTCTTTAAGTTCAACAACAGTGAATGGCAACCCTTGTACCTTATTGTATTGCAGGTAGTTAAATTCCTGAAGCCTCATGCGCAGGTAATTGGCAAGTTGCCCTAAGTTAAGCTCACACACCAGAATCTTCTTGAAACGTTTGAAAATATCATGCGTGTTTTTGGGAAGAGGCTTGATGTAGTTGAAATGGCAAAGAGAGATACTTTTGTTTTGCTCCCTCAGTTCTTGGACAGCGGTCAGCAGATGTCCGTATGTGCCGCCCCAGCCCACAACAAGCAGTTCGCCCTCCTGATCGCCATAAACTTCTTGGAGCGGGATAAATTCCTTAATCCTTTCAATCTTGGCCTCCCTTATATCAACCATTTTTTGGTGGTTCATGGGATCGTGTGAAACGGAGCCTTTTATAAAATCTTTTTCCAACCCGCCCACGCGGTGTTCAAAACCCTTTTGTCCGGGTATCGCCCAGCGTCGGGCAAGCCTTTCGGGGTCGCGTTCATATGGGTAATAGGGGTTAGTCCCTTCGGGAACGTATGGCGGTTTAATCTCAGGATAATCTTTCATGCTTGGGATAAGCCAGGGTTCACTTCCGTTGGCAAGGTATCCGTCGGTGAGAAGGATGACCGGAGTCATATGCTCGAGGGCAATTTTTGCGGCATTGAAAGCCCAGTCGAAACAGTTGCTCGATGTGCTTGCTGCAACTACAGCAACAGGAGCTTCACCATTCCTTCCGAAGAGGGCTTGCATCAGGTCACTTTGCTCTGTTTTCGTGGGCAGTCCCGTTGATGGGCCTCCTCGTTGTACATCAACAATCACAAGGGGCAATTCAGTCATCACGGCGAGGCCTATGGCTTCTGTTTTCAGCGAAAGGCCGGGGCCCGATGTTGTGGTAACGGCCAGATTTCCCGCATAGGATGCGCCGATGGCGGTGCAAATGCCCGCAATTTCATCTTCAACCTGAAGGGTTTTAACGCCTAAATCCTTGCGATTGGCCAGTTCAATCAGAATATCGGTAGCGGGTGTGATGGGGTATGAACCACAGAATAGTGGTAACTTAGACTTCTCTGAGGCTGCAATTAATCCCCAGGCAGTGGCAACGTTACCGCTAATTGTTCGGTACAGCCCCTTTTTCATATTCTTGGCGGGGGGTATGTGGTACGTATTGGCTATGGCCTGTATGTTCGAAGCGTAGTTATAGCCATCGCGGAGTACCTTTTTGTTGGCATCGATAACGCGTGGTTTGGTTTTGAATTTTTCTTCGAAGAAATGTTCGGTGAAATTCAATGGCCGTTCGAACATGTAGTACACCATCCCGAGGGCAAACATATTCTTGCTTCGGGCAATACTTTTGTTATCGAGATCGGTTTCTTTCAAACTCTCTTTGGTCAGGGTGGATATGGGGGCAAAAATAACCTTGTAATCCTCCAATTTCAACTCCTTAATAGGGTCATCGGTACTGTAGTTTGCGCGCTGATACCCTTTTTCATTGAACGAATCGCTGTCAACAATAATCGTTGCACCCACTTTGAGCCATTTGGCGTTGGTTTTGAGCGCAGCCGGATTCATGGCAACCAGTACATCGCAATAATCGCCGGGAGTATTAACCTTTTTACTCCCAATCTGGAGTTGAAATCCCGATACTCCACCAATGGTCCCCTGGGGAGCCCGTATTTCAGAGGGATAATCGGGGAAAGTGCTGACACTATTCCCGAAAAGGGCAGAAGCCTCGGAGAAAAGGGTTCCCGAAAGCTGCATCCCGTCACCCGAGTCGCCTGAGAATCGAATAGATAACTCATCCAGTTTAACGGATTGTTTCTCTTTATCCATAATGGTTTGTTTTAGTTGTACTGCATCAAAAGAGTTAAAATGTAAATGCATATAAAATACCCGATTTTATATGCATTGTGGTAAAAGGCAAACAATAAATGCTGTTACTTTTCCCAAACAATTTCACACAAAATTAGCTTTTTTCCATAATGAAAAGCTCAAACTATTTTTTAAAAACCTTGTTTAATAACATGAATCATCAATATCCCTATCTTTTTAAAAGTGGATTTCAATATTTTTGTTGAGCGGGATGTGTGGCTTGCCCTAAGGTCATTTAACCCTATGGATGTTAAATAAATAAACCGCATAAAAATTCTTGTTGAACAAAAAATTGTGGGACATGGCATTGATTAGACCTTTAAACGGAATTGCTCCTAAAATAGGCGAGGATACTTTTATTGCCGAAACGGCAACCATTATCGGCGATGTAGAAATAGGCGATAATTGCAGTATTTGGTACGGTGCTGTCCTTCGGGGTGATGTGAATTCAATTAGGATAGGAAACAGGGTAAATATCCAGGACAACGCCGTTATCCACACAACCTATCAAAAATCCACCACCATTGTTGAGGATGATGTGTCCATTGCTCACAACGCTGTTGTTCATGGGGCAACTCTAAAAACCGGCTGCCTTATTGGCATAGGTGCCATAGTACTCGATCACGCTGTTATCGGTGAGGGGGCTATAATTGCTGCCAATTCGGTAGTGCTTAACGGAACAGAAGTAGAGCCGGGCAGTATTTATGCGGGAGTACCTGCCAAATTTGTTAAAAAGGTTGATGAGAAGATGGCCGTTGACTATAATAAAAGGATTGCCAGTAACTATCTAATGTATAAAAAATGGTACGAGGAGTAACACGTTGATCAGCAAAGTGCGCTGCATGTTATTGGCCTCGTTAAAGTTTGATTTCAAAAAACTTTTTATTGGGAAATGTAATGCCCTCGTTGCGTTCAATAACTTCCACCAACGATTTTAAAATCCCACCATTGCCGCTTGAATAGAAATGCACGAAAGGGTCTCCCTGTTTGCTGGCAAGCGGGAACGATTCTAAAAACACTTTTTCGGTTTGCCGTGCCACTGCCGGAGCAGGGTTTACAATGGTTATATGTTCGGGCAGTATTTCTTTCAGGATGGGAATGAAGAAGGGATAGTGAGTACACCCAAGTACCAGATGGTCAATGTTTTTATCTAACATTGGCTGAACATATTTTTTAAGTAGCTCCTTTGCCTCCTCGGAATAATATTTACCTTGCTCCACAAGTTCAACCAACCCATCCCCAATCTGATAGACAACGTTAGTATTCGCAGCGTACTTTGCCGTTGTTTCCTGGTAAAGCCTTCCGTTAAAAGTGCCTTCTGTGGCCAAAATACCTATGGAGTTCGTTTTTGATCCCAAGGCGGCAGGTTTAACAGCCGGTTCCATGCCGATAAATGGAATATGGAAGTGCCCTCTTAAATAATCAATGGCTGATGCTGTTGCCGTATTGCATGCTACAACAATCATTGAGCTACCCTTGGAAAGCAAAAAATTGATAATACGGGTTGAGATGTTGATGATTTCGTCTGTGTCTTTTGGCCCATAAGGACAGTTGGCATTATCGGCAAAGTAGATAAAAGGGAGGGAGGGAAAATGGCCAATCAGCTCCTTGAGCACGGTCAGTCCTCCTGCCCCCGAATCGAAAACGCCGATGATATGTTGTGAGTTCAAACTGCTAAAAAATTGAAAAACAGTAAAATATAAATGCAAAAGGAATTATCTAACCCGTATGATAAAAATACTAAAAGATCAACACTGTTTTCCTATGCATTTCAATTTTTAATGAAAAAGGCCCAACCGTTACTGACGATTGAGCCTTTTCTATGGGTAATGAAAGCATCTACTTATTAATGCCCAACTCTTTTTTTACTAGGGGTAAAATGTCGATGCTTGCATCGGAATAGTAAACTACGCTACCAACACTAACATCGAATACGTAGATAAATCCCTGTTGCTTGGCCACCTTTTTAATGGCAGCATCGGCTTTTTCAATGAGCGGCCTCATGATTTCACCCTGCATCCTCTGGAAATCCTGTTGAGCTGTGGCTTCGAAATCCTGAATACGCTGCTGCATATCAGTTAGCTCTTTCTCACGCTGTTCGCGAATGGCATCGGTAAAGGTAGCCCTACGCTGCATGTAGTTTTGAACTTTGTTGTTATACTCAACATGAAGCTCCTCTATCTGCTCGCTCAGGTCAGTTCCATATGCCTTAAGTTTTGCTTCGGCGCTGTCGCGTTCGGGCATAAGCAATAATAGTTCCTGGCTGTTAATATGTCCAAACTTAAGATTGGATTGTGCGAAAGCATTTCCCGAGAACAGGAACAGGGCAACAATCGGAATGGCCAATTTAATTTTTTTCATCATCATGATATGGTTTAGTTTAAAGTACAAATGTATTAATTAATTAGTTATATCCAAGTTTCTGTAACACCTCATCGCTCTTATCATAACGAGGGTTCGTGTAAAGCATGTTGGCCGATCCGGCCGAATCGAAAATTACGGCGTAACCCCCTTCGGTTGCCAACTCTTTAATAACGTTAAAAATTTGGTCCTGTATGGGTTTTACCAACTCTTCTCTTTTCTTAAAAAGCATCCCGTCCCTGCCAAAGTATTTCATCTGTAAGTCTTTGGCAATTTTTTCCTTTGCAATTATGTTTTCCTCGCGCTTTTTTTTCATCTCCTCGGTAAGGAGAATCTTTTCCGATTCGTAATCTTTAACCAATTGTTCAACCTCCTGGTATTTTTCCTCAATCTCGGTTTGAAACTGCCTGGCAATCTTGTCCAATTGATCCTGAGCTGCTTTATAGGTAGGAATTCTGCTCAATATGTATTCGGTGTCAACATAGGCAAATTTCTGAGCATTCGCTCCGATGGCCGTGACTACCAAAACTATTACTAACAGTGCTCTTTTCATGTCATTTATGTTTTGCTTTATTTGTAGTCCTTATTATTACAAAATATCTATGGGGGTTTTAAAAAGGCATTCCAATAATGAAGTGGAACTGACCTTTATTGGCCTTTGGGTTCCCGGGAACCTCATCAAATCCGTACCCCCAATCAACGCCCAACATACCGATCATGGGCAGGAAAAGCCTTACACCGGCACCGGCTGAACGGTGAATATTGAACGGATTCACCTTATAAAAATGATACCATGCATTTCCTCCTTCGAGGAAGGATAATACGTAAACTGAGGCTTGTGGCTGAAGGGTAATGGGATATCTAAGTTCAACGGTGAACTTGTCGTACACGGTGGCAAATTGTACAGTGTGACCTTGTGCTTGCACCCTTGGGGTAAGCGAATTATCTGCATACCCCCTTAGACCAATGGTTTCGATGCCGTACAGGTTAAAACCCGACATACCGCTACCGCCCACATCGAATCCCTCTAAAGGGGAGTAGCCAATATCGGGATTATAGTAACCCAAATAGCCGAACTGTGCTCCGGTGTAAAGTACAAGATCTTTCGCCAGCTGGTGGTACCATTGAATTTTTCCTGTCCACTTGTGGTATTCAATCCATTTATACTTAACCTTATCATCATGCACTGTCGAAAAATCTTTACCCGAAATGAATGAGTAGGGTGGGGTTAGCTGCAGCGATAAATTGAAATTCGACCCACGTCTTGGGTAAAATGGTTGGTCGATAGAGTTTCGGGAGAAAGAGACCTTGTAGCTGAGGTTATTGGATATTCCGTTGGAAAATATGAAATCAAACCAGTCTTGCAGCCCGTATCTTTGGTAGCTAATCTCGTTATAGAAAGTGAAGAAATCATCGGGCCACTTAAGCCGGGTTCCGATACCAATCGCGCCTCCGGTAACTTTCATCGACTTATCACTTTTCTCGAAAATTGATACTCCGTATTGGTTTCGGATGGAGTGGTATATGGAAATGCTAAAATTGGTGGGTTTTTTCCCTCCCAACCAGGGTTCAACAAAGGTAAGGCTAAAAGCCTTGTAAAAGCTACCATTGGTTTGAGCCCTTAAGCTAAGCGATTGACTATCCCCCGATGGAATGGGAGACCAGGCCTCCTTTTTAAAGATACGGCCGGCCGAAAAATTGGAGAAACGGATTCCCACTGTCCCAACAAACATCTTAGCTCCCCATCCCCCCGAAATCTCGAATTGGTCATTGGGTTTCTCTTCAACGGTGTAGGTAAGGTCAACAGTCCCCTCTGCAATATTTGGCGTAGGTGTAACATTGATCTTCTCCGGATCAAAATGTCCGAGATTTGCAATTTCTCTGTAGGATCGGGTTATGTTGGTTTTGCTGAAAAGATCGCCGGGCTTGGTGTAAAGCTCTCGCCGGATTACGTTCTCATGTGTTTTGGTATTCCCGTGAATAACAACGCGATTGATGGTAGCCTGTTCGCCTTCAAATATTCGCATTTCGATATCGATGGAATCATTCTCGGCCCATACTTCAACCGGATCGATATTGAAAAAGAGATACCCGTCATCCATGTATGTGGTTGAAATGGAGTTGTCATCCATAAATAACCGCTTTTCAAGCAGAGCCTTATCGTACACGTCACCGGAAGAGATGCCAAGGAGGGAATTCAGTGCCTCATCGGGAAGTTTCGAATTGCCTATCCAAGTGATGTTCCGGTAGTAATACTTTGATCCTTCCTCAACTCGTATCACAATCCCTATGCGTTTCTCGTTGACTACATATATGGAATCGCTGATGATTTTAGCATCCCTGTAACCCTTCTCGTTGTAAAAATCAATCAGATTCACCTTGTCCTCTTCGTAATCGCTTTCAATGAATTTCGACGTTTTGAAAAAGTTGATATCTCTCCGTTTTGTCTTCTTCAGGGCTTTGCGCAACCGTTTATCCGAAATGTTTTTATTCCCTTCGAAGGTAATATCGCTGATCCTCACCTTTGGCCCTTTGTCAATGTCGAAGATTAGCCTTACGCCATTGGCAATAAGGGTATCATTCTCCTTGTAAATGTCAATTCTGGAGTTGAGGAATGCCTTACTACGAAAATGATTTTTAATCAGCCTTTTGGCGTTATCAAGAATATTATCAGTTGCCTGCCCACCAACCCTTAATTTGAGTAAATCCTGTATATCCTTTTCTTCATTCTTCTTTAATCCCTTGTACTCAAGGCCGCTTATCCGGGGCTGTTCTTGCAGGAATATGTCCAAATAGACATCTTTTCCATCAATTCTTGTGGCGCTTATTTTTACATCGGAGAATAGTTTTTGTCCCCATAATTTGTTAACGGCCTTGGTGGTAATTTCTCCCGGAATGCTAATGGTATCGCCAACGAATAGCCCGCTCAGGTTAATAATAACATTGGGATCGAGGAATTTGATGCCGGAAACCGTAACCTCTTTTATACAAAACTCTTCGGGATTCCCATAGCTGAATGGTATGGTTTGCGAAAAACCCGATGGGGTAAAAGCTGCAAGCATCGTCAGTAAACCAATGACAACTCGCTTTGTCATTGTGAGACATTTCGGGGCGCAATTTTGCTTGGCAATAACCGAATCCTGCATTTTAATATTAGATAAAAATAATTGAGAACAACATTTTTTTAATGCGAGGCAAATTTAGTGAAGTGCATTGGGTGTGGCAAGTTAAATTATGTAAAAAATAGCTATAGCTGTTCGCTGGTCATGCCAAATCGCCTTTCTCGGGACTGGAAGTCAACAATGGCTCTAAAAAAGTCTTCTTTCGAAAAATCGGGCCAAAGCACTTTCGTAAAATGGAGTTCGGTATAGGCAATTTGCCATAACAGGAAATTGCTGATGCGATATTCTCCACTGGTCCTAATGAGCAGCTCCGGGTCAGGCATGCTTGATGTATTAAGATAGCTTGCAAACCCATCGGCAGTCAGGCTGGCAGGATCCTTCGACCCGTCGGCACACTGTGATGCAAATTCTTTGGCAGCCTTAACTATTTCCCAACGAGAACTATAGCTGAGAGCTACAACGAGTTTTAAACCGGTGCAATGCTCAGTACGCTGCTTGGCAGCGTTTATTTTTACTTGCAAAGGAGCGGGAAGTAGCCCGATGTCGCCAATGGTTTGAAACTGAATATTGTTTTTTAACAGCGTATCAATCTCCGCATCAATGGTGGCCGATAGCAATTTCATCAGCGCTTCAATTTCAACCCTTGGACGGTGCCAGTTCTCGGTGCTGAAGGCGTAAAGCGTAAGGTATTGAATACCCAGTTCTGCTGCGGCTTCGGTGGCAGCTCTAACTGCTGCAACGGCATTTTGATGTCCAAAAACACGTGGCTTTCCTTGTTGTTGAGCCCAGCGACCGTTGCCGTCCATGATTATGGCAACGTGGGCAGGTAGCCTATTTCTATCAATTTTGTCAATCAGTGACATAAAAACAAAATTTACCTGTATGCAGGGCAAAGGGCGCTCTGCTTGAAAATCCGATAGGTTGCAAAGAAACCAGCCATTGAAAACCAATCGTTATTATGAATAAGCGATCGGGGAGGACTGGTTGTATTGATGTATCCATCTATTCCGTCGTAAGATGTTTTATAAAAGCGCCATTCCAATCCTAGGGCCCACCGGTTGATAGGTGAGTATTTCATTCCAAGCCCCACCGGCAAGGTCATGATGATTTTTTGATTTATATATGCTATTCCGGCCCCAAAAACAGCGTATGGAGTGAATGATCTCCGTTTGTCGTGTAATGTGTTAAAATGGATGAATCCAATTTCTGCTACGCCATCAAGTTCGATTACCCTTTGGCTAAATGGCGGGGTATCGCCGGGTAGGAAATTTCTATTCGGATCATGCTCCCCTTTAACCCACCCCATCATGGTTGTTACTCTTAATGAGTAAAGATCATTTAGATTCCTGCGAAATATTGCTCCTACGGCGGGGGAGGGTTTATAAAATTGTGAGCCGGGATTGTAATCCCCCATATAGTATGTTGTACCTGCAATTATCCCTATATCATTCCTTTCCTGGGAAAGCAATATGAATGGCACCGCGATGAAAAGTGTTACAAAGACAAAAACAGGTCTCATTAAGTTTGGTTGGTGTTTAGAAAATAAATCTTCTGCGCGACGGCGGTTTAACTCCCGCTCTTCTGTTTTGTGCCAGTTTGTAGTTTAGTTTAATGTGAAATGAATTGTACAGATCGTTGTACTTCCCATAAACGGAATTGTACCCATCTATATTGTTTGAGGTGGTATATCTTAGGCATAATTCGGCCCCAAGTGACATCTTAGGAAAAATGGCAAATTTTGCTCCGACGCCCCCCGGAACAACCATTGCAAACGACGGTTTGTTGGAGAAATGAGGGCTGGTGGCTAAATTCTCACGGGGAGTGACATGGTAGTAAAGTCCTCCGGCTCCAAGAAAAACGTAAAGACTCCATGGTTGTTTAAAATGGCGTAACCCTCCCCTTACCTGCATTATGGAGTAGTAGTAGTTCTGGTCGCTTTCAGGAATAATGTAATATTCGCCCATTACTGACAACTCATTGATAAAGGTTGTGAATGCGAAATTACGATTGATGTTGGAAGATGTGGCATCGGACTGGGTAATAACACCTGAAATCAATGATGCCTTAACGTAAACTTCTTTCATTACCTGCAGTCGAACCCCTCCTGTTAACCCCGGGCGTGTTTTTAAAAAATTTATATCTTTAAACCCAATAAAATTCGTCCCATTGGAGTATCCCCCGATATCGCCAAAAAATTGCAATGCAGTTACTCCCCCAAAAACTTCATATCTGGCCAATCTCCAGGCCTGAGGGTATGTGGTTAAACTGAAAGCGGTTAATGCAAGTATTATTACGGTAATCTTTTTCATCATTATCTTTTTGAGCAATACAAATATATAAAAAGAGAAGCAAAGAAAAAATTCATCCTGCCTATTTATATAAAAAATCATTCCTCGTTTTACAGCCCATAGCTTTGTATCAAATATTTCATCTGGGGTTCCTGCTGTCAATGCCCCACATCAGCTTATTCCTTAAAGTTTTAAAGTAACCGGTATCCTTTAAGTTGACAATTCCCACACGGAAGGGTGCCTTGACCATCTTAACCTGGCAATTTCCGGGGATATTGATTGAACGGGAGTCGAGCGAAATTAGTATTTCCTGTTCGCGGGTATCTACCTCAAAGGTGAGTACAGAGCAGTCAGGAATTATTAGTGGTCGTAAGGTTAGGTTGTGGGGCGAAATGGGCGAAATGGCAAAGGCATTCGATTTCGGACTAACAATGGGTCCCCCCACGCTGAGCGAATAGGCTGTCGATCCGGTTGGGGTCGAAACTATTAGCCCGTCGGCCCAGTACGTACATAAAAACTCACCATCAATGTATGCGTTGATGGTAATCATGGCAACTCCCTTTTTCTGAATGGTGATATCGTTTAGGGCGTAGGGAAACCCTAACGGAGAGTTTTCGTCTATGCTCAGATGCAGGGCCGATCGCTTTTCAACCAAATAATCGCCATTCACAAGCTGTTCAATGGCCGTAGCCATATTTTCCGAAGTGATATGGGCCAGAAATCCCAATCGCCCAAAGTTGATCCCTGCAACCGGTATCTCCGAATCTTCGACGTAGGATACCGATTCCAAAAAGGTACCGTCGCCACCCAGGCTGAGCATGAGCGAAGCTTTGCCCTTTACTTCGGGAGGTGTGTTGAAACGCTCAATTCCCGATGATGCTACCCCAAGGTTGCTTTGCAGATAATCGGCAAAAGGGGCATACACCATCAGCTTCACATTGTGCATGGCAAAGAGTTTGAACATCAGCCTGATATTCTCGGCATGTTCTGCTCCAACCGTACGTCCATATAAAGCAATAATCATAAAAAGAGAGACTTGATGACTATTTGGTGACTACAAAAATGCAAATTTTTTAATTTACATTGTTTACTGATAATGCCAAAAAATAACAGGTAAATCCTGATTTACTACATGTTAAGGTATTTAATTAGAAGATTGTAACGATCTTCCAGCAGATCTTCCTCCTCATCGTGTTTCATATACGATCCCAAAATGGTATAGTTGTACCGGTTAAAGGTTTGATGAATTGAGGTTAAGTCGGTTACATTAAGTTTAAGTGTAAGTTCAAGCTTTGTTGAGTTGGGATGCGAGGTTATAAACGTACTTAAAATCTTGGCATCGTTCCCCTCGACAATCTGGGCTATCTGAGCCAGTGAGTAGTCGTTGTTGTTGATCTCCAATACTATAATGCCACCGGGATTTTTTAAAGCCGTGGTTTCTGCAAACATGTGCAGTAAATCGGTAATGATTATCGACCCTAAGTAATTCTTTCGGTTGTCCAATACGGGAACCAGCGATAGTTTGAGCCGCGAGGCCAACTCAAATATCTCGAATACATGCTGATATTCAGATACGTATGGCCTAAATAGAGAAAGTTGATGGTTCCCCAATGGCTCCTCGGGCATATTCAGATCGTAAATATCGGTTTCGGAAATCAGCCCGAGAAACTCCTTGTCGTTGACAATGGGCAGGTGCGATACCTTGAAGATATCCATCCAGTTTAGGGCATTAATACCCGTATTCGACGTTCTGAGCGATGGAACTACGTCGGAGATCAGCTCTTTTGCCACCATTGCGTGTAAACCTTTAAATAATTAGCATAACTTTGCAAAGTTAACCCGAAATAACTATATGATGACCCGTTTAAGCGTAAATATCAATAAAATTGCTACGCTTCGTAATGCGCGGGGTGGCGATATTCCAAATGTTCTTAAAGCGGCCATCGATTGCGAGCATTTTGGTGCCGAAGGCATCACTGTCCATCCCCGACCCGATGAAAGGCATATTCGATATCAGGACGTTAGGGATATTAGACCAATCATCACCACCGAATTTAACATTGAAGGTTACCCTTCGGAGGCATTTGCAAAAATTGTGCTGGAAGTGCTACCGCACCAGGTAACGTTGGTGCCTGATCCCCCCGATGCCATTACTTCCAACACCGGTTGGGATACGGTTAAGAATAAGCAGTTCTTGCAAAAGGTGATTGCTGCGTTTAAAAGGGAGGGGATAAGGACTTCGATCTTTGTTAATGCAGATCCCGAGATGGTACTGCACGCTGCCGACACGGGAACCGACAGGGTGGAGCTGTACACCGAACCATACGCCAAGGATTACAGCGGGAACAGGGAAAAGGCCATTGAGCCGTTCGTTGCTGCTGCCAATGCAGCAAAGGCTGTTGGGCTGGGTCTTAATGCAGGTCATGATCTTAATCTTGATAATCTACAGTATTTTGCCCAAACTATACCCAATCTGCTGGAAGTGTCCATAGGCCATGCCCTCATTGCCGATGCCCTGTACTACGGACTGGAGAACACCATCCAGATGTATTTAAAGCAGCTAAAAGGCTATTAAGCATGAAGTTATTCTACCGCGAAATGGGAGAGGGGAGCCCTCTCGTTATTCTCCATGGGCTTTACGGTTCGTCGGATAACTGGGTGACCATAGGTCGTGAATTGGCCAAAGAATTCAGGGTGATCCTTGTCGATCAGCGTAATCATGGCCAAAGCCCTCACAGCACACAGCATACCTATCCAAGCATGGTTGACGATCTGGTTGAGTTGGTAGATTCCATTGGATTTGAGCGAATTAACCTTGTGGGGCATTCCATGGGAGGTAAAACGGCCATGCTATTTGCCCACCGATATCCCCATAGGACTAAAAGCCTTGCGGTGATTGATATTGCGCCTACGGGCTACGATTCGGCAAAGACAACCGTTGGGAGTGGACAACGCGATTTGCACAGCAGAATAATAGCTGCTTTGTCCCAGTTAGACCCTCAGGTGGCCACTTCGCGCGAGCAGCTGGATGAACTGTTGGCCAAAAGCATTCCTGATCAGCGCGTAAGGCTGTTCCTGCTTAAGAATGTTAAACGAAACGACGATGGGACTTTTTATTGGGCATTGAATATCAATACCATTGCAAACAGCATGGATGCCCTCATGGGGCCCATTTTCAGCGATGAGCAGAACATTATGGTAACAACACCAACCCTGTTTGTAAAAGGAGAGTTGTCAAACTATATAAGACCCGATGACGAGGAGTGGATAAGGAAAAGATTTAGCAACTGCACATTACAGGTTATCCCCAATGCAGGTCATTGGGTGCATGCCGAAGCGCCTGTGGCGCTTATCGCCTTATTAAAAAACTTTATTCGGAGTATTCAGTAATTCCTTGATTTGTCAAGGACTTTTTAAGCCCTCTCGATATTTGCCATATCAATGGTTGGCTCGTTCCTGTACTTGAGGAATAGCTGCGCCACCGTTAATACATCCTTTTCGCAGTAGGCAACAATCCTGTTTAAATCTTTTTCATTGTAGTACACGTCGGCAACCTGACTTCCGTCTATATCATCCTTAGGTGTGGGAATACCGAAAGTATATGCCAAAAGGTTAAGTGATGTGTAATGCTTATAATCGCCAAACTTCCATAGTTCCATGGTGTCAAGGTGATTCACCTCCCAAGGTTTTTTCCCGGCGGTATCAAGCAATCCGGGCAATTTAATCCCGTTTATCAGCATACGGCGCGAGAGGTATGGAAAGTCAAATTCTTTCCCGTTGTGGGCGCAAAGAAGTGCCCCCGGTTTGGCCGAAAATTTAGCAAGCATTTCGGCAAAGGATTTAAGAACAAACGATTCGTCGTCGCCGGAAAAGGACTTGATGCGGAAGAACAAACCATTGGGCTTTGGCACGACCACCCCAGCAGATATGCAGATAACCTTCCCAAATTCTGCATAAATGCCCGCTTTGCGGTACACCTCTTCGGGAGTCTCATCCTCAGAGCCTATCCTCTGCGCCTTTCTATCCCAAAGCAATCGGAAGGGTTCGGGCATCTGACCGTACTCAGCGTATTGGGGAACGGTTTCAATGTCAAGAAAAAGGATGTCTTCTATTTTAATATTGCTCAGCATAAGGGAATTGGTTAATATATTCTATTGATAATAAATGGCTTATGTGCCCTTTAGGTTTTTTTCAATGATCGATGTGAGTATATTGATGGCCACAGAGTTATTCCCCCCTTGGGGAACGATGATATCTGCATATCGCTTTGTAGGTTCAATGAATTGCAGGTGCATGGGTTTCACCGTTTTCTCGTACCGTTCCAGCACCATGTTCACTGAGCGCCCTCGTTCCACTATGTCGCGGCATATCACTCTCGAAAGCCTGTCGTCGGCATCGGCGTCAACAAATACCTTGATGTCCATCAAGTCCCTTAGGTTTGGGTCGGTAAAAATCAGAATGCCTTCGATTATCACAACATTTCGCGGGGCAATGGGAATGGTTTCTGTCGATCGCGTACAGGTGAGGTACGAATAAATGGGCTGATTAATATCAAGGCCTGATTTTAGGCGTGAAACATGATCTACCAGCAGCTCAAATTCGATTGACGAAGGGTGGTCGAAATTAATATTCTGCCTTTGCTCCATGGGAATATGCGAGCTGTCGCGATAGTATGAATCCTGCGGAATAACCACTACTTCGCCTGGAGGTATGCATTCCACAATGCGGTTGACTACGGTAGTTTTCCCCGATCCCGTACCTCCGGCTATGCCAATTATTAACATTATTCTAAGAATTGAAAAATGGTTAACTTTGCACCTGTCTTATATTGGTGCTAAAATACAACTTTTTTGTTTAGGCCCAATGATTTGCCAGTGTTGGTTTTTAGTCCTATGCCATTATGGTTTTATAACACTATATATTAGCAAGTTATGCTTTATCCGTTGAAATTTAATCCCATTCTGAAAGAGCGTATTTGGGGCGGGAGAAGATTAATAGAAGAGTATGGTAAAAAACCTTCGGGATCCATGGAAAAACCATATGGCGAAAGTTGGGAGCTATCAGCCGTTCAGGACAATGTTTCTACTGTGATGAATGGTTTTTTAGCCGGAAATTCCTTGCAGGAACTTATTGAAGTGTATATGGGGGATCTGGTTGGCGATAGGGTTTATCGGCAATTTGGGCTAGAATTCCCATTGCTTATTAAACTCATCGATACTGCTGATTACCTTTCAATACAAGTGCATCCCGATGATGCGATGGCCAACCGCCTGCATGGCGCTAATGGGAAAACAGAGATGTGGTATGTGCTTGATAGTGGCAAAGATTCATGGATAATCACCGGGTTTGCTAAGGAGTTGGCGAAAAGCGAATATTTTGACGTTCTGGCCAAGGGCACACTTAGTCAATATCTTAGGTATGAACTTGTTGAAAAGGATGACTTCTTTTACATTCCGGCGGGCAGGGTACACGCCATAGGTAAAGGGGTTACTTTGATTGAAATTCAGCAAACATCCGATATAACCTACAGAATTTATGATTGGGATAGGGTTGACGAGAAGGGCAAAAGTCGTGAACTGCATACCAAGTTGGCAGTTGAGGCCATCGATTTTTCGGTAACGCCCGAAACAAAAGTGAACAAAAAGTGCGAAATCAATGTTTCGAATGAAATAGTACATTCCCCATTTTTTAAAACGAACCATTTATCCATAAACAGAAGCATGAACCGCGATTTCTTTAAGCTTGACTCATTTGTCGTCTATTTTTGCAGCGAGGGTAAAGTGTCCCTGGAAACCAGCAGTCATGAGGATTTTACCCTATCCAAAGGTGAACTTGCATTAGTGCCTGCCGCACTTGAAAACATCACGTTGACTCCAATGAATGAGGCTAAAATATTAGAAATCTACTACTAAGAATCCATAGTGTTCGTCAGCGTTTCATTATGTATAATCAAATTTTTTAAAAAAAATTACATGTTTTGTTTTTGCTAATATTCTTTTTTGTAATTTCAATGCTTAATGGATAATATCATCTATTTCATAAAATCAACTCTTACCAATGAGATGGCCTCAAGTGGCTTTCCCTTGATTTATAAGGGAGAGATGAGCCATCAAATCATGCGTTCATTCGCATATATGGCTAACAGAAAGATTGCAAAAAAGAATATTCCCACGCCCATACGAAAAAGAGCTTTTCATATTATCGTTGAGTGTCTGCAGAATATTACAAAGCATTCCGACGATTATGACGATAAAGAAAAACAGATTGGCAACGGTTTATTTATCATTGGCTGGGAAAAAGAAGTATTCTACGTGGTTACGGGCAATCTGGTAAGGAATGAAAAGATTAAACCCCTCGAGGAGAGGTTGGCAATGCTCAATCGGGCAACACCATCGGAGTTGAAGGCACTGTATATGAAACAAATGGTTGAGGGAAGTTTAAACGATAAGGGAGGCGCAGGCTTAGGATTAATTGATATTAGCAGAAAGTCGGGGAGGAAGTTGTTTTACTACTTTGCCCCTTTCGATAAGCATCATCATTTCTTCCTGCTTACCGTTACAATTTCCACCAATATGCCTGTTGACAAGGATGATATGGACGAGGAGGGTTAACATTTTTTTAATTTTAACGTCTAATAGTGTACTTTTAGAGATTAATTTTTTTAGTTGACAGTTGTAATACATAATATTCATGAGAACAGTTGTAGGATTCATATTGGCCATAACCCCATCTATTATTTTTGGACAGGTTCGCGATGATGAGAAGGAGCGACAACGGATTGTTGATAGCAATATCAAGGCTGTTGTCCAGTGGACCCATCGTTTTACGCAGGGGAAGCCAAATCCTACCGGATATAAAACATCTGAAACCTTTTACGATAAGAAGGGTAACCCCATTGAGGTAATTAATTACAGATCCAATGGTGAAGTCTCATCGCGGTTGCTGTATAAGTATAACGACCAGAATTTGCGTACAGAGTATGTTTTGTATCAGAAGGATGACAAGAATCAACTGCAAGTTTCTTATAAGCAAACCTTTCACTACAATAGCAAGGGTTTAAAAACTCACGAAATTGTTTTTGATGGTGTGGCCGGATTTCGCATTGTAAACAATTACTTCCCCAATGACCAGCTGAAGGAAATTATTAAATATGGCGTTGGGAATAAAATTGATGAAAAGTGGGAGTATTCATATTCAAATAATGCTCACGAGATTAAAATTTATATTCCCGAGAATAATCTGTCGTCGGTTGTGCAAAAGAAGTTTGATGCAAAGGGAAATCTGTTGGAAGAGGTAAAGCTGGATGGAAAGGGCAAGGAGTTGAAAAAGACTACTTTTGTTTACGACTCAAAGTTTCGAATGGTTGAAATGGCCGAATATTTTTCGGGAGTCCTATCGAAAAAGATGCACTATAAATACAATAATCTGGATTTGGTGGAAGAGGTTATGCAGGAGGGGGCAGATGGAAAAAAGTTTACTCAGGCCAATTATAGCTACGACACCAAGGGCAATCTGCTTGAAGAGAAATGGAGCGAAGATAATTCCAGTGAGTATTCGCGCAAGCAGTCGCGATACGATAAGGGTGGAAACCTGGTTGAAGTTGACTCTTACTTTGCCCCATACAAGTATAGGGTCTTTTATAAGTACACCTACGAATACCATTAGTTTCCGTTTCTTCCCATAGGATATACAGTAATAGAGGTGTCAATTGCTATAGACGCCTCTATCCTTTTGTAGGCCTATGATTAGCCCTTAGATGTGATATTAAAAAGGTGAAATTACGGATTTACTCGTCCCAATCATCTGTGTCATCGAAAGCCATAGCCCTGATTTCGTCCAGCGTTCTGCGTTCTTTTTTGGTTGGGCGGCCTGCCCCGGGTGGCCTGTAACCCTGAAAAGCACTTAACTTAACGTTGAGCTTTTCAAGCTCATCGGCCGGAGTTATATCTTTCAAATACTCCGGGATTAGCCTGGCGCCTATTCTATTTTTAGGAATTCCCACTACTGTAAAGGTGTACTGCACGGGCGGTTTCCGAACGCTAATGGTATCCCCTTTCTCTACCTCTTTTGATGCCTTGGCTTCCAAACCGTTCACCATTACTCTACCCTTTTTGCAAGCTTCAGTGGCGAGGCTTCTGGTTTTAAAAACCCTAACCATCCATAGCCATTTATCGATTCGCGCCAAAGGGGAATGTTCCATCCTGAAATACCTGCTATTTGTTATTGTATAGATTCATTGTCCGATGAATGCCTATGGTGCCAAAGCTAAGGACAATCTCTCCTGCTATTGCAATGCGATCCTGAATCGCTAACAGCTCATCGGCAGTCCATTTACCCAGTACATGTTCCACTTGGTACCCCTTGGGAAAATCGTTGCCAATACCAAATCTTAGCCTGGCAAAGTCTTGTGTTGCCATAATTTCTATAATACTTTTAAGGCCATTATGGCCTCCATCGCTACCCTTGTAGCGAATGCGAAGAGTGCCTAGGGGCAACGCAACATCATCCACGACAACCATCAGGTTTTCAATGGGAATTCCCTCCTTTTTTAGCCAGTATGCAACAGCGTTACCGCTGAGGTTCATATAGGTTGATGGCTTGAGCAGAATATATATTCTCCCTTTGTGCTTGAGCTGGGCCACATCGCCATAACGCTTGGCTCCAAAAACAGTATTGGACGCCTTTGCCAGTGCGTCCAATACCATAAAACCCATATTGTGGCGTGTTTGGGAATACTCGTCCCCAATGTTTCCAAGCCCTGCGATTAAATATTTCAAATCACAAAGAGTTTACTTTTATTCTTCTTTTGCTACTTCTTCGCTGGCCGGTGTACCCTCTGCAGCTACTTCGCCTTCACCTTGTACGCCTCGTGCAGCTCGTGTTAACTTAACCGTTGCAACCACAGTTGATTTTGGATCAACCAACTCGATATTATCAAGATTTATATCTGACACGAATTTGCTTGTACCAATTTCCATCGGGGTTACATCGATTTCAATCACTCCGGGTATGTTCTTGGCAAGACCATGCACTCTTAATTTTCGGGTAACGAGGGCAAGTTTACCTCCTTGCTTGGTACCGGCTGCAGATCCTACCAGTTTAACTGGGATAGCAATGGTGAATTTTTTATCGTCGGTTACTTCCAGAAGATCAAGGTGGAGCACTCTATCGGAAACCGGATGAAATTGAATCTCTTTAATTATGGCCTTATGCTTCTTCTTGCCAATGGTTAAATCGATAAGATACACATTGGGGGTATAAATCAGATTGCGAAGATCGCTCTCCTTAACAGAGAATAAAACGCTTTCCTTCCCTCCGTAAAGCACTGCCGGGACAGCATTCTCTCTACGCAGCTGTTTTGCAAATTTTTTTCCGGTTTCAGTTCTCGGCGAACCTTTGAGTTCGAATGATTCCATTTCTTCTAATATTTTTTGTTAGTAATAGACGCTACTCAAGGCTGTGTTCTTGTCACCAACCTCCCATCGCGCCATGTGAAAATTCCCAAAATTTTGGGTTGCAAATATAGGAAGAGTTTTAAAAAGTTTAAAATTATTAGATGATAAACTTTTCGCTGATTGATTCGAAGTTATATACTTTGTTAATTACATCGGCAAACAGCTCTGCAACGGAAAGAACTTTAATTTTTTCCGTGTTTTTATTTTGCTTTAGAGGAATGGTATCGGTAACCACCAGCTCCTTGATGGACGATTTAGCCAATCTCTCGTAGGCAGGGCCGGAGAGAACCGGATGCGTGGCAAATACCCTAACGCTTAACGCTCCCTTTTCCATCATCATGTTGGACGCAGCAGTAATGGTTCCGGCTGTATCAACCATATCATCTAGGATAATCACATTTTTGCCTTCAACCTCCCCGATGGCAGTTAGTTGGCCAACCTGATTTGCTTTTTCCCTTGTTTTATGGCAGATTATCAGCGGGGCACCTAAAAACCGGGCGTATGCGTTAGATCTTTTTGCACCTCCCATATCGGGCGCGGCCACGGCAATATTATCGAGTTGCAGGCTTTTAATGTAGGGAACGAAGATGGAAGAAGCGTAAAGGTGATCTACAGGAATATCAAAAAATCCCTGAATCTGGTCGGCATGGAGGTCCATGGTCATCACGCGGTCAACACCTGCGGCAATAAGGAGGTTGGCCGAAAGTTTCGCTCCGATGGATACCCTGGGCTTGTCCTTCCTGTCCTGCCGGGCCCACCCAAAATAGGGTATCACTGCTACTACTTTATAGGCCGATGCCCTTCGGGCAGCATCAATCATCAGCAAAAGTTCAAAAAAATTATCGGTGGGCGGAAAAGTGGATTGGATGATGAAAACAGTGGCTCCGCGAACCGATTCATCGTAAGAGGGCTGAAATTCACCATCGCTGAAATCGGTTACCGATGATTTTCCCAAGGGGATTCCAAAGTGGCGTGCTATCTCTGAGGCTAAGTAGTGTGAGTTGCGGCCTGAGAAAAACTTGATACAATGGCTTTTGCGCATTATTCTCTCAATTTTCTGTGAAGGTTCCGATTGTTGGACAAATTTAATGTTAATTTTCAAATTATTTTTTAGTAATTAACCTTTTGAAGAAATTTAGCTATCCCGCTGAGTGGTTTGATTTTAACAGTGTAAGTAAAAGAAAAAGCCCCGACAAAATGAAGTTTTGTCGGGGCCTGTCAGCCAATAAAACTCTAATTAGACAAATTATTTTGCCAATACCCCTGTAGTCGCGTTAATTTCTGCAATATAGTTAAGTATATCGTCCCTGCCAATACGGGTTACCGTGGAGCATGTAAACAATGGCGGCAGCTCATCCCATGTTTCGTAAAGCTTCTTTTTGAATCTGGCTATGGAGCAATTCAGGCTGGCAGAACTCAACTTGTCAGTTTTGGTAAAAATCAATGCGAAGGGTATCTGGTTGCTACCCAGCCAGTTGATAAATGTCAGATCTATTTCTTGTGGTTCTAACCTGGAGTCGATTAGCACAAAAAGGCAGTTAAGGTTTTCCCTGTTTAATATATACCTTGTAACCATGTCAGAGAAAACTTCACGTTTGCTCTGGGATACCTTAGCAAATCCGTAGCCCGGCAAATCGACAAGGAACCACGATTCGTTAATTTCAAAGTGGTTAATAAGTTGTGTTTTACCCGGTGTCCCCGATACTTTGGCAAGGGTTTTCAAACCGGTAAGCATATTTATCAGTGAGGATTTACCCACATTTGACCTTCCAATGAATGCATATTCAGGTAAATCGCTATCGGGGCAAAGTCCAATATGAGGACTGCTTTTGACAAACTTTGCTGAACGTATTACCATGATTTACAATAGTTTGTAAGAACAATTTGCATTAGAAATGAAGAAAACAACTGTACAAATGTACAACTATTTTTTGCGTAAAAACAAAATTTTTTCCACAAAGTGTGCATAATATTCCACAACTAATTGATAGTTAACAGCATTATTTTAGAGGGAAAAAGAGCTTAACCTAAGCCTTAAAATTTGCTATATAACATAAAAAGCCGTTGGAAGTAATCCTACTGCAATAGTTATCGAACTGTTAATCAACAGGTTGTTAGGTGTTGCTATTTCAAGCTTTGGGCATACCGCTCTGCCTGCTCAAATACGCGGAGAAAATTTTTGCCCCATATCTTTTCGATATCGCTTTCCGAATATCCCCGTTTGAGCAGCTCCACGGTTATGTTAATCATTTGGCTGGCATCCCGGCAGTCGTCCAATGCACCGCCGCCGTCAAAGTCGCTGCCTATACCCACGTAGTCAATCCCTGCAATCTTCACTATGTGATCAATGTGGTCAACCAGGTCGGACACTGTGGCCAAAACGGGCGGATATGCCTCATCAAGGGCATACCATGCTTCAATTGCCTCTTTTCGCACTTCGGGCGAAAGGTCCTTGAAATGGTTATACTTTTTGTAAAGTTCATGGTAGGCGCTATCTCTGACAGGGTTAGGCTCGTCGGGTTTTACGTAGCTGCTCAGTAGGCAAACCTGAATAACGCCACCCCTCTCGGCCAACTTCACTATCATGTCATCGGTGAGATTCCGTGGATTATCGCAAACACTCCGGGCGTTGCTATGCGAAGCTAACACAGGAACTTTTGATGTCCTTAATGCCTGATAAAAGGAACTGTCTGAAATGTGGCTCACGTCAACAAGCATTCCGAGCCGATTGAGCTCTCGCACAACATCGTAACCGAATGGGCTTAGCCCGTTGTGCTCTGCACCATCGGGGTCGGTGGACGAGTCGCAGATATCATTATTTCGGGTATGGCATAGGGTAAGATAACGAGCGCCCAGATTATAGAATTCCGATAGCTTCCCCAAATCCTTACCAATGGGATACCCATTTTCAATACCAATGAATAATGCCTTTTTGCCTTCCTTTTTGATTTGGTATGCATCTTTGGAGGTTAAGGCTATAGCCGCTTTATCGGCATGCCGCTTGGCAGTGGAATGAATGGCATTGAAAATATCCAACGCTTCTTTATACACGGTATCGTACATTTCAGGCGTTCTATCGTCCTGCCCGATGAAAACTGCCAGGAATACGGCATCTAATGCCCCGGTTGACATCTTCTTCAGGTTTACCTTGGCACGGTTGTTTTCATCTTCACCGCTGAAATCAAACTCTTCGCGATGGAACCAGAACGGCGTGTCGGTATGCGTATCGATGGAGAGAATGTGAGAATGGATTTTTTTGGCTTTTGCCATAAGTTCGTCATCGCTTTTCGGCTTGCAGCCGATGATAACGGCTAACGCTGCCATTGTAAGCAGCAATGATAATTTTGTATTCATACCTTTAATGTATTAAACAAAAATCCGGTTGAAAAACTTGTTTTTGGATGGTGTTCCCTGCATTTGGTTTAGCTGAAAATAAAAAAAAAGCCTTTGGTGATGTGACCAAAGGCCAGTTAAGGCATGCGTTAGCTGTTTTAGTAAGCAGTTAGGTGAACGGCAACCCCCATTTCATCGTGGATGATGTTATCCTTTAGATTGGCAATGATGGATTGCGAACCATAGTTTACTTTCCAGTTGGTTCTGTTGATGAGAAATTGTGGGGTTGAAGCTTGCAATTGTCCATCGTCTAATTTAATCTTGGCATTGAAACTAATGCCTTTGGTGATGCCTTTAATGGTTAAATTACCATCAATCCTGTGCGTTGGCACCAATTCTTCCCCCTCCTCGTGGTTGTGAGTAATGGGTACAATGCTTGAGAATTCAAAATAGGCCTGAGGAAATGAGTCAACGTTAAAAAAATCGGCCGATTTTAAATGGTTCACCAGATAGGCATTCATTTCGGGGTTTTGTAAATCGAGTACAGCAATGCTGTTCATATCCATGGTGAATTTCCCCCCAATTATCTGCCCTTTATCCACAAAGATACTGCCTTCTTTAATGCTTAAGGTGCCGACATGTTCCCCTCCGGGCTTGGTGCCCAGCCAGTCAATTTTACTAAGGGCGACATCGGCCTTAAGCTCCTGCCCATGTTCATAGGGTGTAATTTTAAAAGCATCGCCGGTATCAACCTTATCGCCCTTAGGGGCTTGCATACAGCTTGTGGCAACCAATGCTAAAAGCATTGCCGGCACTAAGATTCCTTTCATTTTCATGTTAAATGTACTTTTTTTAGTGTTTAAAATTTAACTGCGCCTGTTTAACGCAATCATTATTCAATCGTTATCCGAAGGAACAAAAAGGTCAATGAAAGGTTCAGAATGATAAAGTCGGGTTACTGTTTATCCTCCTTTTCCTCTTTCTCAAAGGCATAATCTGAAAGGTTGAACCTTTCGAGCAACGACTTGTCGTTTATCTCCTTGGAAAGAGAGGTAATGGTTTCCATGGGTACCTGAAACAGGTCGAGGATAAGCAGCCCGTCAAGGGCATGGTTAAATTTGGGGTCAACGTTAAAGCCAATGATTTTCCCGTTGAGTTTGATGTACTTTTTAAGCAGGATGGGCATTCTAAAATCTTCAGGCTCGATATCCTGTATAAACTTATCAAGCTTGTTTATATCGTTGCTTTTTTCAAAAAGCACTTCGGTGTCGTTCATGCTCACTGCAACCCTGAAGTTGTTCCGTGGGGTGATGAATCGGGCAAACTCATAATCATAATAGTTGGCCTTCATAAAGTTGATGATTACCCCCTTGGAGTAGTTCGAAAAATGGCTTGAAATGCTCACCGGACCAATCAGATAGCGGTATTCGGGATTTTTAATCAGGAAGTACAGAATACCCTTCCATAGCAGAAACAGGGGCAATGGCTTTTTTTGATACTCTTTAACGATGAACGAGCGTCCCAATTCAATGCTTTGTGCCAATATTGGGTTAAACCCGTTGTCAATTTTAAAGAGACTCTGGATGTAAAAACCCTTCTTGCCATACCTGTCTAACACTTCTTTCCCTTTCCCAACCCGGTATGCGCCCACAATGGTTTTGACCTCTTCGTCCCAAATAAACAGCTGGTTGTAGTAAAGGTCAAATTCATCGATATCCATTTTCCTGTTGGTCCCTTCTCCCACTTCCCGGAAGGTCACCTCGCGTAGTCGCCCGATTTCCGTCATGATATTAGGCATCTCCACCGATGGAGCACAGAGCACGCAGAAATTTTTGCTTTTGAACAGCAGGTAGCTATTCATCAGGGCCTCAACCTCACTTTGGATTAAATCGTTGGCTACGGGCGGTATTATTTCGGCGGGTTTGGCTTCGGGTTTAAGCCTGTAGTTGAAAAATTTTTTAACCTCAATGGAAGAGCCAAGCGCATAGGTTCTAAGGCGTAGGTATCGGCCAAACCGGGCTATGTCCGAAAACTCCTTCTGCTCCTCTACTGAAATGGGGAATCCCATCCTCACCTTTACCACCTTGTTCTTCTTGTTGAAAAGTTCCGATGGCAGTTTTATGGTTCGGAGCGATGGGTGGATAAGGCCAAGTATATGAAATAGCTTGCTATTGGTGCCTTTGAAGTAAACAGGTATTATGGGAACCTGCGCCCGTTTAACAAATTTAAGTATAGATTCGCTCCACTGCTTGTCGGCCACGCCGGGCGATTCGTTGTTGTAGTAGGTTGATACTTCTCCGGCAGGGAATATGCCCATGGAATAACCGTCGTTGAGATGTTTTATGGCGTACTTGATCCCGGCCAGACTGGCTGAAGCCTGACTATCGCCTTCGAAAGGATCCACGGGGATAATGGATTCTTTCAGTGGTTCAATCCTCCGCAGGAGGAAATTGGCCATCATCTTAAAATCGGGCCGGATTTCCTGTAATATTTTTAGCAGGATAACCCCATCGATGCCACCGTAGGGATGATTGGCCACCACAATAAAAGGACCCTCTTTGGGAATGCGTTTCAGCTCTTCGGGGCTAATCTCATATTTTATCTCCAACTTACCCAGCAACGAGTTAAAAAACTCGGCACCACGCAAATCCTTGATTTTAGCATATTCGTTGTTTATCTTGTTAATCTTGAGTATAGCCATCAGAAGCTTAGCAATGCCCCTGCCTCCAATGATATAGAGCTTAGCGGCTTTTCTAAATTCTTCCGAATCAACAAGTTTAGCCCCTGTGATCATAGTATTTTGCAGATGAAAAATGCGTTTTTTCCCATGCCAATTTAGTAAATATATTGCATATTGAACACTTCACCCGCTTTTTTATTTACCGTATCAATTGGCTATTTTGCCATAGGGGATGCTACCTGTTTGACAATTTGTGAGTTGTAAATCAATGGACGGAACTTGGTAAAAAAACGCTAAAATGTATGGATTAAACAAGTATTCCATTAAATTTGCATAATTAATCTAACTAAATACAAGAGGTATGAAAAGACTATTCGTTGCCATTGGAATTCTTGCTTTAGCCTACAGTAGCTATGCCGATCGTTACGTTGCTCGACATGAAGATATAAAGAGCTTCTTAAAAACTACCACTTACGTTGTTCTCGACGATAATCCCATGTCGGATTATAACATGAAAATCAAACCCGCCATCGAGAATTCGTGGAAAATTACCCCCTATGAATTCATTAGCTCTACCCAGTTTGAAGAGATGCGCAGTGATATTAATAAATCGTTTTTGGTTAAGCTTCAGGTTAAGTTCTCGGCAGATAAGCTGGAAGCTACCTACAACTTCCTTTGCGTTGTGCTGGGTGCTGCCGTTAAAAGGCATACCGACTTGCCCGATATTTGCTCGGTTCCGCTTGGCTATGCTTCGGTTCCCGAGGACAGCTATACCTATAAACTCGAAAGCTTGATAAGATTTGCCCAAAATCATATCAGGATGTTGGACGAAAATCCGCAGCTGATAAAATCCAATATCTTTGATTACTACAACAAGAATCGAAAGGAAACAAAGACCAAGGAGTTGTGGCTGCTCGAGCAGGATATTGAGCCAAATATCCGGAGTCAATCCGAGGTGAGAAAATTATATCCTCACCCGTTTAAAATTGTTACCAAGGACGACCTGGAGAAAGCCATCGCCGAAAAGAATGAAAATATTGTTTACCTTCATAAGGTGGGCCCCGAAGGGACACGTCTTCAGGCACGCTGTTACAAAATACTCATTGGCGCAGGCGATGACCAGTTCTACTACTTTAATTACCACATGATTAATAGGAATAAAAAGCGCGGCGACGGATTTTTACCCAAAGATTTTAAAAAGATTAAATAGCCGTAACAAAATAAAAAGGGGCATCGTCGGCATCCGGGCTTTGATGTGGGCGATGCTTTTTTTTGTGCAGATTGCCAAAGAGAGAAAAGTATAAATCAGAGTAATAAGTACAATCATGGCTGACGAGAAGATAATTTTTTCCATGGTGGGTGTTAGTAAAACATTCCCGCCCCATAAAAAGGTGTTAAATAATATTTACCTCTCATTTTTTTACGGTGCCAAAATCGGGATCATCGGTTTGAACGGCTCGGGAAAATCTACCCTGCTCAAAATTATTGGCGGTATCGAAAAGTCGTTTCAGGGCGAGGTTGTCTTTTCGCCTGGCTACACGGTGGGATATCTGGAGCAAGATCCCTTGCTGGACGAGACAAAGACAGTGAAGGAAGTTGTAGAAGAAGGCGTTAAGGATGTTGTTGCACTCCTCAAGGAGTATGAGGAGGTGAATGCCAAATTTGCTGAGCCCATGAGCGATGACGAGATGACGAAGCTTATCGAACGTCAGGGCGAGCTGACCGAAAAAATTGAGCATGCCGATGGCTGGAACCTCGACTCCAAGCTTGAGAGGGCTATGGATGCCCTACGCTGCCCCGAACCCGATGCCAGGGTAAACATCCTTTCGGGTGGCGAGCGAAGGCGGGTGGCGCTGTGCCGGCTTCTGCTCCAGGAGCCCGATGTGCTCCTTTTGGATGAGCCTACCAACCACCTCGATGCGGAAAGCGTGCAGTGGCTTGAAATGCACCTGCAGCAATACAAGGGAACGGTGATAGCCATTACCCACGATCGTTATTTCCTTGATAATGTGGCGGGGTGGATACTTGAACTGGATAGGGGCGAGGGCATACCCTGGAAAGGGAACTACTCATCGTGGCTGGAGCAGAAAGCCAACCGACTGGCACAGGAGGAGAAGCAGGAGAGCAAGCGCAGGAAAACGCTGGAGCGTGAGCTGGAGTGGGTACGCATGTCACCCAAGGCACGCCACGCCAAAGGGAAAGCAAGGCTTTCGGCCTACGATAAGCTGCTCAACGAGGATGTGAAGCAGAAGGAGGAGCGTCTGGAAATATTCATCCCCAACGGCCCCAGGCTTGGCGATGTGGTGATTGAAGCACATGAGGTAGCCAAGGCCTTTGGCGATAAGCTGCTGTTCGAGGGGTTGGAATTCAAATTGCCTCCCAATGGCATTGTGGGGGTGATTGGACCCAACGGAGCCGGCAAAACCACGCTGTTCCGCATGATAATGGGAATGGAGACCGCCGATAGGGGTGAGTTCAACATTGGCAAAACGGTAAAAATTTCATACGTCGATCAGCAGCACAAAGCCATAGAGCCGGAGAAATCGGTGTTTGAGGTTATTTCGGGCGGGGCTGATCATATCCTCATCGGAGGAAGGCAGGTCAATGCCCGCGCTTACGTAGCAAGGTTCAACTTTTCGGGGGCCGATCAGGAGAAGATGTGCAACGTGCTCTCGGGCGGAGAGCGTAACAGGCTGCACCTGGCGCTTGCGCTGAAGGATGAGGGGAACGTAATTCTGCTTGACGAGCCAACCAACGATATTGACGTCAATACCCTTAGGGCGCTGGAGGAGGGCCTGGAGAATTTTGCTGGCTGCGCCGTGATCATTAGCCACGATCGCTGGTTCCTCGATCGCGTGGCAACGCATATCCTGGCCTTTGAGGGCAACTCACAGGTTTACTTTTTCGAGGGGTCATACTCTGAGTATGAGGAGAATCGCCGCAAGCGGCTTGGCGATGAGGGGCCAAAAAGGATAAGGTACAGGAAGTTGGTGGAGTAGGTTGATTCAATGGTAGCATAAGGCTTTTTAAACCTCCTCGGTGAATAAGAGAAGATTCAGCCCAAACCATATAAACAAGAAGCCCCGCCAACGGCGGGGTTCTTTATAGTTTTATATGTGTAAAGGGGTATGTCGTTAAGGGGATAACCTCAAAAAACCGGCGATAAGTACATAGCGTCACCCTTTCCATGGGATATAGTTCAATATGGATTCGTTGCCGGGTGTTGCGCACCGCATAGAGTCCTGTTTATTGGGTTTAGTTATTTTCCGTCGCCTTTTGTACTAATATTATTTTTTCGTTCCCTTTTTTTACAATTTCATCAAAATAAAATTTGATTTTAGAATAATCAGTTGCAGAGTAAACAGACTTTTTAAAATAATAATCAAAAGAAATATCTATTTTATTGTCTTCTGTCTTCAGTTTATAAGTTAACTCAAACAGTTGATTATTAATTTTTTGATCAGAAGGCATAAAATCAACTTTATAGCCTTCAGGAATTATTATAGTAGAATTAAAGGTACGTTGCTTTGGATAGATCATATCAATGGGATATGTGCGTTCTTTTTGCTTTAACGGATTATCCGATAGAGTTTCATTTAAAAAAGGTGACAAATAAATTTTTGAATTAATAAGGCTCTAGACTATGATTTTTTTTTTAACATTATGATAATGATGTTTTGTTGGAACGGGAAATAACTCGTTTTGTGAGTTATTCTCGTTTCA
>MWFE01000034.1 GCA_002071445.1 Bacteroidetes bacterium ADurb.Bin008
GAAACGAGAATAACTCACAAAACGAGTTATTTCCCGTTCCAACAAAACATCATTATCATAATGTTAAAAAAAAAAATCATAGTCTAGAGCCTTTAGAAAATTTTAGCAATGCAATTTTAGATTTTAACATTTCCATACATTTAAATCCCAATGAAATTCATGCATATATTGGTAGAGGTGCGGCTTTAATTAAAGTAAAAGACTTTGACAATGCTATTCATAATTTTGATGAGGCAATAAAAATGGATAGCAACAATGTCATTGCCTATGGGGGTAGGGGGCGTGCAAAATTAGAATCTTTTGACTACAGTGGTGCACTAATTGATTTAGACAAGGCTATTTCAAAAGGAAATGAATCAGAAGTTGCCTTTTATTATTTATTGAGAGGTATTGTTAAGTATAAATCTCAAAACTATGAAAGTGGAATAAATGACATTGAAAAATCATTAACCTTAGGTCCTTATAATGAGGACCTTATAACATTAATGGACAAGTTTGGAATTTCAGACATAGCACTTGAAATACCAACAAATTCGAAAATTAATGACAAAACATTTGCAGTAATTATTGCAAATGAGAATTACTCAAATGCTGTAGAAGTAGAATATGCCATAAATGATGGCAGGTTATTTAAACTTTATTCTGAGCGAACTTTAACTATTCCTAAAAACAATATACGATATATTGAAAATGCAACTTTAGGTGCAATGCGTTCTGCAATAAATTGGCTAAACAATATTCAAAGTGCTTTTGGTGATGAAGCAAACATAATATTTTTCTATGCTGGTCACGGAATGCCTAGTAATGTCAATCAATTTCCATACGTATTACCTGTAGATGGGGTTCCCTCAGATATTGAAACTGCAATTAAACTAGAAGAAATTTATAAAAAATTAAGTGAACACCCTTCAAAATTAGTTCTAATTTTAGTAGATGCTTGCTTCAGCGGTGCTGTTCGCGATAATAGTATGTTAGTTCAAGCACGTGCCGTAAGAGTCCGACCAAAAGAAGTACCTATTCAGGGTAACATGATAGTATTCACTGCTTCGACTGGTACAGAAACTGCGTTTCCTTATTCAGAAAAACAGCAAGGACTTTTCACATATTATGTTATTAAGAAATTACAAGAATCAAAAGGTAACGTAAGTCTCAGTGATTTGTCAGAATACGTAATTACAAACGTAAAAAAACAGTCCGTATTATTCAATAATATGCTACAAACTCCTCAACTTATTATCTCAAATGATATTTTGGAAGACTGGAAAACTATTAACTTATTAAACCAATAATTATCTGTTTTTTTAATCAAAATCTATATCATTACTTAAAGAACAAAAATAAAAACCATTGATTATGAGTAATTTTGACAATCAACAAGTAAAGAGAGTATCTGAATTTGTCCAAAAATATATGAGGGATAATAAAATAGATAAGATGTCAGCTGATGAATGTGCGGAAATTTTAGCTTCTAATGGTATACTATCAAATACTGTTGGACCTAAACCAGGTTTTAATTTTAGGCAAATGTTGAGAGATGGTAGAGACGGCATAATTGATCTTGTAGATGGAGCTTATCAAGTACGACCAAAAGCTAAATGGATAATCTTCAACAATCCTAATAAAAAAACCAGCCCATAAATAAATAGGACTCTGAGCGGTGCCCTTCACCCGACAATGTGTCCATGTAGAGCTACATCCCATGGTAAGGGTGATGCTATGTACAATCGCCTTTTTTTGAGTTTATCAGAAAATATAGCCTGGCGTTATTTGATTTTCTGCAGGTATTTTTGAAAGGGCTACCCCGATAAGGGTTACCCTTTAAAACGCCACAGCGTAAAGATATAGGGTAAAGTATTAATGATTATCAATTAGTTAAGGCCTGTCGGTAAGTCTAAATATCCCTGATAAGGATATTTTCAGGCAGTTCCGATATTTTTTCCATAAACACTTTATGGATGCCCACAATCCTGTCCAGCTGAGGGTTGTTGAGTTTGATTTCGGTTCCGCTTTGCTCAATGGCATTATACACATAGGCAATCGTCAGCTTGTCAACGCAGGTAGCAGGTTGAAAACCGTAGGTTTTGGGCTGGACAGTAATGGTTTGGGTAAGGATGTTGCATTCAACTAAGCTTTGAAGCAATTCGCGCACCAGACGGATGGGGATTTTGAGTTCCTTCGACAGCTCTCCCGATGATAATGGCTTGTCTCCTGCTATGAACTGTTTGATTATTCTGTTCAGAATAATTATAACCATGGCTTTTCGCGAGTTGTCGCTAATGTTTTCAGACTCTTTTTCAAATTCGTACAGGTTCTGATTTTGGTGCGAGAACGCCAATTCGGCACCGAACAGTACAATCAGCCAGCTGATTTGAAGCCATGCCAAAAATAGTGGCAGCGCGGCAAAACTGCCATAAATGGCGTTGTAGCGCGAAACGCCTACCTGAAAATCAATGTAAATCCATTGGGTGATATTGAAAACCGTTCCTGCCAGAATAGCTGCCACAATCCCCGACTTTACCCTTACTTTGGTGTTGGGCATGGCAATATAAATAATCGTTAGCAGGAGCCATGTGAAGAAGTATGGGGAAAAACGGAGAATAAACAGGACGGTGGAGCTGAAGTAGGCCATCCACTCAATCTTATCCGAAAGCCTGGTGAGCTGCGTTGAGATAAACACATTGGCCCCGCTGGCTGCAATGAGCAGAATGGGAGCAATCAGCATTAATGCCAGGTAGTCGCTAAGTTTGCGTGAGAAAGGACGTGTCTTTTTTATATTCCAGATATCGTTTAGTGAGCGTTCGATGTGGTTGAACACTTTGAAAACCGAGTAGAATAGTATCACAATTCCAATCCCTGCAAGGATGCCTCCGCCTGTTCTCTGCAGCAACGAGTTGGAGAAATCGATGAGCTGTGTCATAATTTCCCCCTGAGCTTGAAAACTCTGCCTTAGCTGAATTTCCAGATATTTATCCATTCCAAAACCCTTGGCAATACCAAACGCCATGGCCAGAATGGGTACAATGGACATAAGGCTGAAATAGGTTAATGCCGATGCGCGCAGCAATACCCTATCCTCCACAAAGCCACGGTAGGCTAACAGGAGTATTCGCAAGTACCTTATCATCCGCGATCTTATCGGTGGATAGTCGTCAAGGTTAACGCTCCATACATCGTGAACAATGAAGTTTTGGATCCTTTTAAATAACGATATACGACCCTTACTTTTTCCCCCTGATGTTTCCATTATTACCTGTTTTTTTACCTTAAAAACCATAAACGAAGTGCAAAGAGATTTTTGATATAATGCACAATTTCGAAGAACATGTTCAAATCAACCCGTCATCTTACGCACAATTGGCAGGTAAAGTTAAAAATTTATTGCATAGTGTATATTTGATAGGCAGTTATAATGTACAGGATAAGAAAAATATGCAGATACCCATTCTCGCAGTCGGTTCTGAATGGGATAAATAGACTATTTTAGCCAAAATTATTTTTAGCTTGTTCAAAAATTCCAAAGGTTGGATTACTTTTTTCAGGATTGGCTTTGCCATTGCTGCCTATGGTTTTATTGTGCTGAAGCTACACCGCCAGGGAACTGATAATATTCTTTTGGCAATAGGTAATTTCAGCATTACACAAGGGTGGCCCTACCTGTTGGCGGCTCTCCTGCTAATGCCACTTTCGTGGAGCATTGAGGCATACAAATGGAAATTGGCGTTAAGCGAGGTTGAAAGGCTACGCTTTGTAACAGCATGGAAGTCGGTTTGGTACGGCGTAGCGGCAGGGTTCCTCACCCCTAACAGGGTGGGCGATCCTTTTGGCCGAATGGTTTTCATCAGCCCCGAAAATCGGGGGAAGGCTATAGTGCTGGGCATCTGGTGCGGACTTAGCCAGCTGCTGGCCACTATCTTTTTTGGATTTGCAGGACTTTCCCTTTGGTTTGGTATATCCCATAGTCTGGAAGAACTATTTGGCAATACCCTCTACCTTATGGCCTTTGTCGAGGTATTGCTCCTTGTAACGGTCGTTTTCCTAACCATTGGGAGTATTTCAAAATATTTACAAAGGGTGCCCCTGCTGCGAAGATTGTTGGCTGGCGAATCGCTTTCGCTCAAGATTAAGCCCATAAAATCTTTGAAAATATTAGGGTTAAGCCTGCTTCGATACACCGTTTTCTCAACCCAGTTTATCCTTCTGCTGATCTGTTTTGGAATAGAGGGAGAGCTGCAACTCCTATATTCAGGCGTTTTTTTATCGTACCTTTTTGCAGGCGTTGTCCCCTCCTTTACGGTAACCGAGGTGGTTGTGCGTTCGGGATTTGCAGTTGCTTTTATCGGTTTAGTCGATCCCAACCCAGTGGCCATTGTGGCGGCAACGCTAAGCATTTGGCTTTTAAACGTTACCATACCAACCGTAGTGGCAGTTTGGTTCCCCTGGTTTAGGAGTGACAAAAACGCTTAATGGCGATTACTTCTTCCTCTCCCTGTTTTTAGGATCCCAGTAGCATCCCGGCCCTTTGTAGGGCAACCGTTTCGATTTTTCGGAGCATCCAAACTGAAAATGAACGCCAAAACGCAGGTTGGCCGTGTGGGCTTTGTGCGGAGAGAAAAATCCAATCACGTTATCGGAAAGAACGTGGAATACCATATTCTGTATGCCAAAACCCAGACCTAATCCCAGATTATTGAATGTACCATTCATTATGGAGTAGCTTAAGCTACCCGAAAAGTTTTTTAACCTAACAGTATTTATGGATAGGGTAAGGGAGGGCACAGGTCGTCGGGGGTAGAATTCGGTACGCAGCAGCACCCCGGCATTGAAATGGGGATGGAATTCGTAGGTAGCCCCCACGTTTACTTTTGTGGGCAGCATGGTGAGATATGAACCCTGCGAATACGATAAAAGTATTTGATTGTTGAGCGAATCGCGAATCATGTCTAAGAATTCATCGGGGTTGAGAATATCGTCAACGGTGATTCCCTCGAATGCCATCGATCCATTGTTTTTGAATTTATGAACATCAGAGCGCCATGAAACAAATCCGAAATCTAAAATGGAAGCAGACCAGGTGATCTCGTCATCAACAAATACGAAGCCGTAGTCTATGGCAAAGCCCACGTTGTTGGGATTCATCATATACTGCATCACATCCACTTCGGCCAAGCCAATGCTGTCAATATCAAATCTATTCGAATTGGCGGGCAATTCGAGTGGGAGCGATGAGTTTAACTGGTATGACCACTCTGCAAGTAAATTGTAGGTGTTCTGCTCGGTAATTAAGCTGATTGCGCCATGGCGGGTGGTGAGGTTGGCCTTACCAAACAGAAGTTTAGCCCTAAGACCCCACAAGAAGTACGATTCGAAATCCTGTGCAATTCCCAGGGAATACTCCCGGTAATGGATGCCATAGGCTCCAAGCCCCTTGGTGAACATTTTCTCGCCAACTATGTCGTCGTTGCCGTAAACCGCTAAGTTGACAATGCTTCGGGGGTAAAAAACTTTCGCATCGGCCTTTTCAGCTATATTGAAAAAATAGTAAAAATCTTTTCTCTTATAACCCAAAGAGATAAGATTTAGGTGCAGCTCCGATGTTAAATAGTCAATGGAATGAAGTTTTCGGGCAATGGCTTCACCGTCAATGTATTCTTCGTTGCGAGAGAAGTCGCTATACGAAACACCCGTTGAGCTGACATTCGCATACAATGACGATAGGGCGGGAAGCCCTATGAACCATTTGCATTTGGGCTGTATGGCAGGGTTTACGTAAGCCGATTGGGGCAACTCGTGCATGAGAAACAGGGTGCGGCTTTGCTGTGCCATGGCGGGGATGAACGACATCAAAGCAAGCCCTATGGAAAAACTAACAATATGCCGCTTTGCCATCATAGGTCGAATATATAGTCAATCCCTATGCGTGCTCCAATTTTTACCGACAGGGAATAATCTTTATAGTAATCGAAATGTTCAGGAGCTACCCCCATGTTCGATATTCTGCTGCGCAGAACTGCCCGCGTGGCAGGTTTTATCTTTTCTATTCGGCCGGGCTCGTAAATAATGCTGGTTGTGGAAAAACCTCTCTTAATAACCTTACCATCATCCGGATTGGCTATCCCGTTAACTATTTGAAACATATTGGGATAAAACAGGGAATCAACTTGATGCAGATTATCGTCAATGAAGTAAACCTGAAGTTCGGCATACGATGGAAAGTCGTTCCACAGGGCTATTTTGAATTCTAGGAATGTTATGGCCTCCACAGTATCCTGTATATCCGATAAAGCTAAGGACAGGGTGTCGATGAGGTATATGGTGTCGAAATCAGCCAGATCAATGGTGTCCAGATCAAATTGAGGGTAACCCAGCAGTACCAATGAGTTCTCAATGTTTAAATCGGCGTTAATCAGGGGAATGGCAAGGGTTGGCCTCAGTCGAACGCTCTCGGGCAATGGTTTTTCAAACTCACCAATGCAGGAATAGATGATAGTGCCTAACAAAAGCATCAACGACACCCTGAAAATTTTGCCCTGCATAGGAATATGTTTTTGACAATGGCAAGGTAAAAAAAAATAGGCATAAATTGCCTGTGTAAACAAAATAGTATTGAATAGAACGTAAAGAAATGAAAAAACCCGGCTTTCCACCGGGTTTGTGCGGATAGAGGGACTCGAACCCCCACGCCTTTCGGCACTAGATCCTAAGTCTAGCGCGGCTACCAATTACGCCATATCCGCAATGGCGGTGCAAAAGTATAACTTTTTTTGTTTTCACCAAAAACATTTTTTTCTTTAGGGTTTTTATGCTTTAATAAAAGCAACGGAATTACTATCTTGCATAAAAAATTTCATGAACTTTTTGGCCCACCTGTACCTTTCTGGCGATGATGTTGATATCAGGATGGGAAATTTTATCGGAGATTTTGTTAAAGGGCGATACCAGAGTCGCTATAACGACGGGGTGCAGAAGGGAATTTTTCTGCATCGCGATATCGACTATTTCACCGATAATCATCGGGCTACCTATGAGGTCAGGTTGCTGTTCAGGGAGGGATACCGTAAGTATGCCGGTGTTGTAGTGGATGTTTTTTACGACCACTTTCTGGCACGCTACTGGAATTCCTTTTCGCCATACCCGCTTAAAGGTTTTACCCGTAAATTTTACTACCAGATGGTTCAGCGTTACAGGGAGTTGCCTCTTTCTGTCAAACGATTGCTGCCATTCATTATTCAAACCAACAGGTTTTACAGCTACCATACCATCGAGGGTGTTGAGGGGGCGCTCAACATCATGAGCAGGGTAACCTCGTTGCCCGATAAAACCGATTTTGCCATTGCCACGCTTCGAAACAACTATTTGTTCATCAGAAATCAATTCGAGATGTTTTTCCCCGACCTGATTGACTACGTCATTGTGGAGTATGGAATCATCCCCTCGGGCTGGAACGATGGATCAATCCATTCGGGAACTATCGAACTTAAGGAGGATGAAGAGTAGGATGGTGAACGACCAGAGCGACGAACCGCCGTAGCTGAAAAAGGGCAGAGGAATACCGATTACGGGGAAAAGCCCGATGGTCATTCCGATATTCACTCCAACATGGAAAAAAAGTATGGCCACCACCCCGTATCCGTAGATACGGGCAAATGATTCGCGTTGCCTTTCGGCAATCATGATCAGGCGAAGCAGGAGGAATACAAACAGCGCAATAACCACGAATGACCCGACAAATCCCCACTCTTCGCCAACGGTACAGAAGATAAAATCTGTACTTTGCTCGGGCACAAAATTATACTTGGTTTGCGTGCCATTTAAAAATCCTTTCCCGGTAAGCCCTCCCGATCCAATGGCAATCTTCGACTGGTTGACGTTGTATCCCCAGCCCAATGGATCCGATTCAATTCCAAGCATGTCGTTCACCCTTTCGCGATGGTGGCTGGCCAGCACATTGTTGAAAATGTAATCGACGCTGAAGCTAAATACAGAGGTAATGATAAAAAAGAAGATGATGTAGAGCACGCTATTCAGTTTATGCCTAAAGGCATAGAATAGAGCGAAGGGTACCCCTATTCCGATGGGAATGAGCAGCAGCTTATAGGGTGAAATGTTTAAATCGAAAAACTCCGATATTCCGAAAAGCAAAACCGATAGCCCGAAAATGGCAAATGAAAAACGTAGGGTGTCGCGATATTTTCTGCTAATCAGGGCAAAGAGGATCAAAGATAGGATCAATAGCCCGGCGAGTATGGTTAATTTGTTGAATAGCAAAACAAGAATGAACAAACCCACAAGGAATACGAAAAAAATTAACACCCACCCGGGCATCCCCTCTCTGTACAGAACCCAGATGAACGCACTGAAAACCATGGTTGTGCCAATGTCTTTCTGTAGGATAATGAGCAGAACGGGAACTAAAATGACAACCCCTACTTTGGCGTATGATGAGAATTTATTCAACCTGAACCCATAAACGCTCATGATTTTTGCCACAGCCAAAGCGGTGGTAAATTTGGCAAACTCGGCCGGCTGGATTCTGAATGAACCCAATTGAATCCACGATTTAGAGGCATTAACTTCAACCCCAAACAGTAATACGAGAACTAATATCAGCAGGATAATGAAGTAGAGATAGTTGGCAAAAATGTTAAAAAATCTGGCATCAATGGAGAGTATAACTATGGCAATGAGAATGGCAGTAAGAATCCAAATCAGCTGCATTCCGTATCTTTGCGATATGTCGAAGATGCTCATGTGATCTTCCGAAAAAACCGCAGCGTAAATATTTAACCAGCCCATGATCATTAGGACCAGATAAAGCAGAACGGTGGGCCAATCGATCCACTTGAATATTTTGTTACTTCTTCTTGTCATGCCTGTCAAGTAGAATTGCTTCCAACATCCTTTCTTCCAGCCACGTCCTTTTCACTGTGCCGGTCAGGTATTTTTCAATCATCAAGCTGGCAATGGGTGCAGCCCATGTTGCTCCAAAGCCTGCATTTTCAACATATACGGCTATGGCTATCTGTGGGTCGTATTTGGGGGCAAAGGCGATGAACACAGAGTGATCCTTACCGTGGGGGTTTTGCGAAGTTCCTGTTTTGCCGCACACTGTAACTCCCGGGATGGCAGCAATACGGGCAGTGCTCCCACTGCCTGGCTCGCCGTTTACGGCCAAATCCATGCCTTCAACAATATAGTTGAACCATACCGAATCGATGGTTGTGTAGTGTTTTAGCGAAAATCTTGGCTCTATCTCCGGTTCACCCTCGATGGATTTAACCAAATGGGGTGTAAAATAGAAACCACGGTTGGCTATTGAGGTTGCCAGATTGGCCATTTGCAGCGGAGTTGTACCCAGCTCGCCCTGCCCTATGGCCAACGAAATAATGGTGAGCGAATTCCACTTGCCTTTACGAAAATACCTGTCGTAGAATTCTATGCTTGGGGTAATACCTGCCAATTCGTTGGGCTGGTCAATATTCAACTTCTTCCCATAACCAATTGATTCCACATGATTTTTCCACACGGTGAATCCCTTTTCAGTGCCACCCGCTCCAAATTTGTCAATAATGTTTCGGAAAACGTTGCAATAATAAGTGTTGCACGATACCTGAATTGACTGGATTAAATCGGTGGGTGAGGGGTGGGAGTGGCATCCAACACCTCGACCAACGCGGTAAGCACCATCGCAATAGTAGCGGGTTTGAGGGCGTACAACCCCTTCCTGAAGGCCAATTAACGCATTTACAACTTTAAAGGTTGACCCTGGGGGGTAAAGTGCCATAAGGGCACGGTTGAAAAGTGGTTTCAAGGTATCCTGTTCCAATAACCGGTAGTTGGCAGTGCGCGGGCGACCCACCAGCAGGTTGGGGTCGTAGTTGGGGCTGGTGATCATGGCCAGTACCTCGCCACTGCCCGGCTCCAGGGCAACAATGCTCCCAATTTTGTTTTGCATCAACCGTTCGCCATACTCCTGAAGGTCGGCATCAATGGTGCAAGTCAAATTTTTTCCCAGAATGGCTGTGGTATCGTACTTACCATCGGCATAGGATCCTTTTATTCGGTTATGCACATCGACAACAAAAACATTAACCCCTTTCTTTCCCCTGAGTTCAACCTCATAGCTGCGCTCTAAACCGCTTATGCCAATATAGTCTCCCATTCTGTAGTAGGGTTGTTCGCGAATTATCCTATCGTCAACCTCCCCCACATAACCCAGTAGATGCGAGGCGATACTTCTCGGGTAAGCCCTTAGTGTTCGGGGTTGAACGTAAAAACCGGGGTACTTGAACAGTTTTTCTTGTAAAACGGCATAGTCCTCAGCCGAAAGCTGTTTAAGCAGAATGGAAGGTTTAAAAGTGGAGTGTTGCTTAGCTTCCAGCAGACTTGCATCGAACTGCTCGCGGGTAATTCCCAGTATAGTAATTAGCTCAGTGGTGTCAAAGGTCTGTACCTGACGGGGGATTACCATCAAATCGTAGGTAGCCTGATTGTAAACAAGCAGTTCGCCATTCCTGTCGAATATTAACCCTCTTGCAGGGTACTGCGTTATCTGCCTAAGCACATTGTTGCTTGCCGATAGTTTATAGGAATGGTCAACGACTTGAAGGGTAAAAAGGCGCACCAATATTACAATAAACACCAGTATGATTACTGTTGAAAAAATATTGCGTTTATCAGTACTTACGTTTTGAGACACCTTCGTTGATTATTTCCGATGCGTGAATAGTAACTGCGTTATCAGAATAAATGCCAATGTAGTTAAAGAACTTAAAATCGTCCTCCAAAGCGTTGCTCCAAGGTTTACGAATGTAAAACTTTCGATAAGAAAAAGCGCAAGATGATGAGCAACGGTTAAAATGGCGGCATATCGAAAAAACCAGCTGAACCCATATTGCGACATTGAGGGAATGCCCTTATTTTCAATCTCTCCACGTTCGGACAGGTAGTTTAACACGTACGGACGAAGGAAGGCCATTAAAAGCGTTGCCGACGAGTGCACCCCATGGCTATTCATAAATGCGTCAATAGCGAGTCCGGTAAAAAATCCTAATAAAAGGAGTAACCAACCGGGCGTGTCGTAGGGTAGAAGCAGGATGAAAAGTATGTAGAAATAGGGGTTGATATATCCGCTCAGCTGGATATTGTTGAACAGGAACAGCTGAAGAAAAATCAGCAGGATGAACAAACCGGCATATTTTATCAGTCCATTTTGCATATTGCTCTACTCTTCCTTTTTGTCAAGCATTTCACTCTCCTTCTCATGTAAATTTTTCACAACCCACACATGGTTAAGCTGTTTGAAATCGCACAGAAGACTTGCCCTGATGGTATAGAAATTTCCGGCCTTGGTATCGAACGACTTAATGGTTGCCAAATTGATGTTGGGCGGAAAAATGGCTGAAAAGCCACTGGTAATAATCGTGTCGCCCACATTCAACGCAACGTGCTGAGGTATTTCGGTGAGCAAAACCTCACGGTAGTCCCTGCCATTCCAAAACAATGAGCCGAAGTAGTGAGAACGTTTTAGCTTGGCTGATACTTTAAGCTCCACGTTGAGCAACGATATTACCGTTGAATAGTGTTCGGATACCCCTGCAACAATACCCACAATGCCATTGTTGGTCACCACCCCCATCTCCTGTTCCACTCCGTGAAGTTTGCCTACGTTGATGGTTAAAAAGTTGTTCTGCTTGTTGACTGAGTTATTTACAACTCTTGCCGGTATGTACAGGTAATGTGAATCGGACAGGGTATCATTCTGTGCCAGTTGTAGCCTTTCAAGGTTAATGGACAGCTTGGACAGCTGATTCCGAAGGTCGAGATTCTCCTTTGCCAGCTGCTCATTGGTTGCCCTAAGCTTTAAATACTGTCTGCCCCTGTCAATCCGATTGCTGAAATAGCCTTCAATGGTTCGGGTTGCGTTTTCGAACTTCGAATGTTGATAGTATGTATGGTTAGCCAGGATCCATAAGGAAAAACTTTCCAATGCAAGGAATAGCAATGCGAAGTGATATTTAACTATAAATCGGATAAGGCTATTCATGATCGGAAAATAAACCGGTTAACGATTGTTGTATGTCAGCCCCTATCGAACTAAGAATGGGAATCTGTCAACATTCTTCAGCGCAATGCCTGTCCCCCTTGCCACTGCGTGCAACGGATCTTCGGCAACATGGAAGGGTATGTTTATCCTGTCGGTAAATCGCTTGTCGAGTCCTCTTAGTAAAGCGCCACCGCCCGAAAGATAAATGCCTTTCTGAACGATATCGGCATATAGTTCAGGAGGAGTTTGCTCGAGAACGCCAAGTATGGCCGTTTCAATTTTCGATATGGATTTATCGAGGCAATGTGCAATTTCCTGGTACGAAACGGGTACCTCGATGGGTAGTGCCGTCATCAGGTTGGGCCCTCTGACTACGTAATCGGCAGGGGGATTTTCCAAATCGGGGAGTGCCGACCCTACGGCGATTTTAACGTCCTCGGCTGTACGATCGCCAATTTTAATGTTGTGTTGCTGTCTCATGTATGCCTGAATATCGGCAGTAAAACCATCGCCTGCAATGCGGATGGACTTATTGCATACTATTCCACCAAGGGCGATAACGGCTATTTCGGAGGTGCCTCCGCCTATGTCAACCACCATGCTGCCATCGGGGGCTTCCACATCGAGCCCAATACCCAGCGAAGCGGCCATGGGCTCGTAGATCATGTAAACATCGCGACCACCGGCATGTTCGGCCGAGTCGCGGACGGCCCGGAGTTCAACTTCGGTGCTGCCGCTGGGTATGCACACAACCATCCTCAGCGATGGCGAAAAGAATCTATTCTTCGTGTTGATAAGCTTAACCATGCCCCGGATCATCTGCTCAGCCGCATTGAAATCGGCAATTACCCCATCGCGAAGCGGCCTGATGGTCCTGATGTTTTCATGAGTCTTCCCGTGCATTTGACGTGCCCTTTCGCCAATGGCGATAAGCTTACTTGTAGTCTGGTCGATGGCAACTATCGAGGGCTCGTCAACAACTACTTTGTCGTTATAAATAATGATGGTGTTGGCTGTTCCAAGGTCAATGGCCAACTCCTGTGTAAGAAAAGAAAAAAGTCCCATGTTAAGTTTATTTTGTTTATTCTATCTTATTTGCTTGTCTCAAAAAGGTTAAAGTAGTTAATGATTAGTGTTTGAAATGCCTTATGCCTGTGAACACCATGGCTATGCCATGATTGTCGCAGTAATCTATTGTCTCCTTATCCCTCACCGATCCGCCCGGCTGAACTACTACCCCGATGCCCGCTTTATGGGCAATTTCAATGGAGTCGGCAAATGGGAAAAAGGCATCCGATGCCATTACTGCACCCTGCAATGTAAAACCGAAAGTTTTGGCCTTTTCAATGGCATGTTTCAGCGCATCAACCCTCGACGTTTCGCCAACCCCGGCGGCTATCAGCTGCCTGTTCTTGGCCAGCACAATGGCGTTGGACTTGGAGTGTTTCACAATCTTGTTGGCGAATATCAAATCGGTTATCTGCTCGGCGGTTGGCGAAACCTCGGTAACAGGTTTCATGTCATCGGACGATTCGGTTCTATAATCCCTTTGCTGTACAAGAGCCCCGTTCAGGATACTTCGGAATTGCATTTTGCCAAAAGCAACGCCTTTGTTAACCAAAACAATACGATTTTTCTTTGAGCAGATGATTTCAAGGGCTTTCCCGTGATAATCCGGAGCGATAACCACTTCAAAAAACAGCTTATCCATCTCCGCTGCTGTCTCTGCATCGATGGGGCGATTTGCAACAATTACCCCTCCGAATGCCGAAACGGGATCGCCGGCAAGGGCATCAATCCATGCCTGTAGCAAGCTCTCGCGGCTGGCCAGGCCGCAGGCGTTGTTGTGCTTAAGAATGGCAATGGTGGGTTCATCAAATTCGGAGATCAGGTTCAGAGCGGCATCGATATCCAGCAGGTTGTTGTACGATATCTCCTTCCCGTGAAGCTGGTGGAAAAGGGCATGGAAATCGCCATAGAACATCCCCTTTTGGTGGGGATTCTCGCCGTAGCGCAATTCCTTCAGTCCCACAATGCTCTGCTTGAAAGCAAGAGGCGATGTATCTGCGGCAAAGTAGTTGAAAATGGCTGTATCGTAATGGCTGGTAGTGCTGAATGCCTCAAGGGCATAAGCTTTCCTTTGTTCAAGGGTGGTGTAGCCATTGTTCGATTCCAATAGGTCGATTACTCCCTGATACTGGGTCCTCGAGGAGACAATCAGAACATCGGAATAATTTTTAGCTGCGGCACGTATCAGAGAGATTCCGCCAATATCAATCTTTTCGATTATCTCATCTTCAGGCGATCCTGAAGCTACCGTTTCTTCGAAGGGGTATAGATCAACGACAACCAGATCGATTTCGGGAATGGTGTAATCTTTCAGCTGTTGAATATCGTTTTCGTTGCTACGGCGGGCCAAAATGCCGCCAAAGACCTTGGGGTGGAGTGTTTTTACCCTGCCGCCAAGTAACGAAGGGTAGCCGGTGAGGTCGTCCACGGGGGTTGCCTTTACTCCACAGCTTTCGATGAATTGAAGCGTTCCTCCTGTTGAAAGGATTTTTACGTTTAACCTATCGAGCAGCGCGATTAACTCTTTAAGGCCATCTTTATGGAATACTGAAATTAATGCTGTTTTTACCTGCCTGAGCTCGTTCATTTTGAAAGCAGTATTTGCCGCTTAGCTATTTTAAAAACCTTAATTTTTTCCGATACAAAAATGGCTAAAAGCTTCCAATTTATCATTCTATTACATATCTAAAATGTTAAAAATATGGAGTTTTTTTAAACTATCTTTACACAGCTGTTTCCAATCGTTATTCGTTTTGATACCGAACCATTTTTCAGCAGTTGACATATGAAGCCTTTTAAACTGGGAGTAATTATTGCCAAGGTGACGCGCGAAAGTTTTGCGTTTGCATACCAATCCATTACGGTTAACAAGATGCGGACTTTCCTGTCGTTGTTAGGGATTACCATTGGTATTTTTGCCATTATCTCCGTTTTTTCCGTGCTGGATGCGCTGGAAAAGAATGTCAGGGATAGCCTGCAATCGCTTGGCGACAACGTGCTCTACATTCAAAAATGGCCATGGTCAATGGGTGGCGAATATCCATGGTGGAAGTATATGAATCGGCCACAGCCCAAAATGGAAGACCTTGGCGAAATACGTGAGAGGAGTACTCTGACCGGTGTTGCCACTTTGGTTGCAAATTTTCAGGGTGCGGTCAGCTTCGGAAAAAACTCCGTGCCCAGAAATTCTGTTATAGCAGTTACAACACAGTACGAAGAGATGCGTACGTTCGAAATAGAAACGGGGCGTTACTTTTCGCCCTACGAATTGTATGCGGGCAAGAATGTGATTTTGCTGGGACATGAAGTGGCATCGGAGCTATTTACGGGCTTCAACCCCGTTGGGCAAAGCGTAAAAGTAAGGGGTCATAAGGCCGAGGTGATTGGCGTGATAAAAAAGGAGGGAGCGTCTCCCATTGGCAACTACAGCCACGATGAAATAGTATTGATTCCGGTTAGTTTTGCGAAACAGATAATTGACCTAAGATGGATGGATACGTTTATAATGGTTAAACCTGTTGAAAATGTACCCAACATCGAATTGAAGGACGAATTACGTGGCATTCTCCGTTCGTTTCATAGATTGAAACCCATTGAAGACGACGATTTCTCGCTAAACGAGCTTGGCCTTCTCAAACAGGGTATTGACAGCATTTTTGTGTCCATAAATTTGGGAGGATGGATTATTGGTGGTTTTTCCATTCTGGTGGGTGGTTTTGGCATAGCCAATATTATGTTCGTCTCGGTAAAAGAGCGAACCGGTATCATTGGCATTCAAAAGGCGTTGGGAGCTAAAAATTATTTTATACTCTTGCAATTTCTTTATGAGTCGATTTTGCTTTCAGTTATGGGAGGGCTCATTGGGTTATTTGTGGTATTTATTGGTTCCCTGCTCGCATCAGGTTTTATCGAATTTAATATTACCCTGACATTTGGAAATATTGTATTGGGATTAGCTATTTCCGCCACCATTGGCATTGTCTCCGGATTTGCCCCGGCATGGTCGGCATCAAAGTTAAACCCCGTGGAGGCCATGAATGCTAATTAACGTGAGTTTGACCTAAGCCGCCTTTACTGTTTTACACGTGCGCACGTGCGTTGGAACAGGCACACTCTTTGGCAAGTTTTGGTTACAGTCTGATTCGTGCGGTTTGGCTATGTGTGCCTGTGAAGCGTTGATATTACTTTGCACTTTCAATGATTTCATTTCTTATTCTGAATATTTGAAATTTAGATTCAACTAATAAATGCAACTTTTTGAGGGCATGAATTAATTTTTTTCAAGCGAAGGGACAAAAATGTC
>MWFE01000035.1 GCA_002071445.1 Bacteroidetes bacterium ADurb.Bin008
GGACATTTTTGTCCCTTCGCTTGAAAAAAATTAATTCATGCCCTCAAAAAGTTGCATTTATTAGTTGAATCTAAACCATAATACCGTTCCTACGGAACTTAATTCTTTTTTCTTATTCTTTTCTACCATCCCGACTCTTCGGGATTTCGCTCCTTCCCGACAAATCTGTCGGGAGAGCTCTTTTTTTCTTTCTTGCTATATATTACCATCTCGACTATAAGGTTGGGATTTGCCTCGCCGGGGCTTGAATTAGGAAAAATTTTAGTCCCGTAGGGACGATATTATTGATTTTCAACATAAATGCAACCAGTAGCTCTCCCAATGGCATTGCGGCGGCAATAATTTTGTTACAGAAAAAAGGAAGCCAGGCAAAGGAATGTATGAATATTTGCACTGCCATTGCAAATTTTCATAAATGTTGATTTGATTACTTGAGGCGAGTTTTTTTAGAAAAGCATCCATCAACTTACCCATTTTAACGACACTGAAGCCACTACAATTGAGAGCTTTTTGGTCAGGTTAAGAGGTTGTTAATGGGGCTTTTTATGACAATGTAAACAAGAATAGATTCTGCAGTAATCCAAAAGTCCTTTGAAAAAGTGTTTTTAACATCATGCTTTATTCTGTTACCGAATTGCTAGGGGCAATTAAGTAAACCGTCCATTGACATTAGGCTAAAAAGAGAACATTCAAGCAATAAGAGATGGATGTACCAAAAAAATAAGGATGCCATATATGGCGTAAAATGTTTAGAATATGTGAGATTGGAAGTGTTCAATCTCACCTCCTTAGGGCTATCAACCCAACGGACGAAATGGTTTTTTTGAGAATTTATTACCTTTGCAAAAAAACTGCATGGGCTTATTCCATACCATAGGGATGTATGTGCTTTTCATGGGAAAGGTATTCAAACGCCCCGAAAAGGGGTGGATTTTTTATCGCGAGGTGGTTAAGGAGATTGAGAAGTTGGGGCTGAACTCCATAGGTATTGTTGCCATTATCTCGGCTTTTACCGGTGCTGTAATCACCATGCAAACATCCTATAATATCGAGAATCCCTTTTTGCCCAGCTACCTTATTGGTGTCACCGCCCGCGATACCATTCTGCTAGAATTTTCGTCCACCATCGTGGCACTTATTTTAGCCGGTAAGGTGGGTAGCAACATAGCATCGGAAATAGGGACCATGAGAGTTACCGAGCAGATTGATGCCCTGGAGATTATGGGGGTTAACTCGGCCAACCACCTGGTACTGCCTAAAATAGTGGGATCAATGCTGTTCAATCCTTTGCTGTGTATTCTGAGTATTGCCGTGGGAATTTTGGGCGGATGGATGGTAGGCCTTTTTACGGGAATCATTACAACCCAAAATTACCTTGAAGGAGTGCTGTATGCATTTGTCCCATACTATGTTACCTACGCGATAATTAAAACGGTTGCTTTTGCCTTTATCATCACTTCCATATCGGCCTTTTACGGTTATCATGTCAGTGGCGGATCGTTGGAGGTGGGCCAATCGAGCACAAAGGCTGTTGTGTATAGCAGTGTGAATGTGCTGCTTTTCAATGTTATACTCACACAACTTCTGCTGTCATGATTAGGGTTGTCAACGTATCGAAGTCATTTGCCGACAGGACCGTGCTTCACAACGTAAGTGCGGAGTTTGAGCAAGGGAAAACCAACCTGATCATTGGCCGCAGCGGTTCGGGCAAAACCGTGCTGTTGAAATCCATTGTCGGACTTCACGACATAGATGAGGGCGATATTTACTATGGCGATATCCATTTTAACAGCCTTTCGTTTAACGAAAAGAAAAATCTTCGTCAGCAGGTTGGCATGCTGTTCCAGGGATCGGCATTGTTCGACTCGGCCTCGGTGGAGGAGAATGTGATCTATCCCATGGATATGTTTACCAATCTTTCGAAAAAGGAGAAGGTTGACCGCGCCGATTTTTGCCTGAAAAGGGTGGGGATGGAAAACACTAATAATCTATACCCCTCGGAGTTAAGCGGAGGAATGAAAAAGCGCGTTGCCATTGCGCGTGCCATAGCCCTTAACCCAAGTTTCCTTTTCTGCGATGAGCCCAATTCGGGCCTCGACCCCCTCACATCTATAATGATTGATGAGCTGATTAAGGAGATTACCGAGGAGTATGGCATTACCACTATTGTCAATACCCACGACATGAATTCCGTGATGGGGATAGGTGATAAAATCATCTTTATTCACGATGGGAGAAAGTGGTGGGAAGGTACCAAGGAGGAGGTACTCACGTCTGACAATGCAGAGCTCAACGACTTTGTATTTGCTTCGAAACTGGCGAAGCAGATTCGTTACGGGAATGCCAACCAGCCGATTAGGCCTTATATTTCTTTAGGGTAAAGATGAACGAGGTTCCCTCGTTGGGGGTGCTGCGTACGCTGATGGTCTGCTGGTGGGCCTCAATGATATGTTTTACAATGGCCAGCCCAAGCCCTGTTCCCCCCTGCTCACGCGATCGACTTTTGTCGGCACGGTAAAAGCGTTCAAAAATTCTGGGAATATCCTTCCGGGCTATGCCTATGCCGTTGTCCCTCACTTCAATCAGTACGTTCTCGTCGAGGTCAAGAAAAGAAACAACGGTTTTCCCCCCCTCTTTCCCGTAAACTATTGAGTTAACAATCAGGTTTGATAACGCCTGAAAGATCCGCTTTCTGTCGGCATAAACCTGCAGCGCCCTGTCATACTCCTTGTCGAACAGCAACTTAATCCCCCTTTTATTCGCCCTTATTTCCTGAGTTTCGAAAATCTCGTCAACCAGCCGCACAATGTTAAATTTTTCGAAATTCAGATTAAGGGTCTTGGTTTCCAGCTTTGAAATGGACTCCAAATCCTCCACTATGGATATTAGCCTGTTAATACTCTTTTCGGTTTTTTCCAGATATTGCCTGTTGATCTCAGGCTCGTTGAGGGCCCCATCGAGGAGAGTAAGAACATATCCCTGAATGTTGAAAATGGGCGTTTTCAACTCGTGCGAGACATTCCCGAGAAACTCCTTGCGGTAGTTTTCCATCTCCTTCAGCCTGTCAATCTCCTGGCTTTTCTCTTCGGCCCAGTACTGGACATCACGATATATTTCGCTTACAAAATCCCTGCTGTTAAGCTGCTTTTTAAACTGTTTAAAGGGGAGATTGAGGCTGTGAATGGTTTTGTATATGGGGTTGATCTTCTCGAAAATAAACCGGTTTAACAGGTAAAGCGTAACGGAATAGACAGCCACAAAAGCAGAAATAACCCCAACGAAAACTATCCATAGCCTTGTCCCACCCCCACAGGCTGAAATGGAGATAAGAACAATGGCAGTTAGACCCGACGCAATGGCAGCTATTAGGGTTGCCATTTTTTTATGTGACGAGCAGATCATGGGTTGCTGCTATTCAAAGGCTATTTTCCCAGCAGTTTGTCAACCATTCCCCCTTCGATATAGTGTTTCAGCAGTTTGGCTATGTATTTCCCCACCACATCGAACTCCAGGTTAACCACCGTTCCGGGCTTTATCTCATGGAAGTTGGTTATTTCGTGGGTATAGGGAATAATGGCCACCTGAAAAGAGCCTTCTCTCGAATTAACCACGGTAAGGCTCACCCCATTTACCGAAACCGATCCTTTCTCCACGGTGATATTTCCCGTACCAGCATCATATTCAAAGGTGTAATACCAACTGCCTTCGGCCTCTTTTACCTCGGTACATTTTGCCGTTTGATCCACATGCCCCTGCACCAGGTGTCCATCCAGCAGGGTTTCAAGCTTCATGCTACGCTCCAGGTTAACCTTATCGCCCACCTTGAGCAGTCCCAGGTTCGACTTGTCGAGGGTTTCCTTAATTGCGGTAACAGTGTATATGTCGCCTTCCTGTTTTACCACGGTGAGGCATACCCCGTTGTGCGAAACGCTCTGATCGACCTTCAACTCTCGTGCAAAGGAACAGGTAAGCGTAATATGCAAATTTTCTTTATCCTTTGTCAGCGAAACCACCTTGGCGGCCTCTTCAACTATTCCGGAAAACATAACTATTTGGTTTTTTAATTTTTTTCAAAATTACAAAAAATCCGTAACAACCATTTTGCAGTTTAACCCAAAGCAAAGTAATCTGCTGAATTCCACGCTGAGAGAAGGAATGTGGCAAAAAAAATTGAAATAGTTACCCTTTCAGGGCAATGCCGTTCTGACCAATGTGCGGGAGGCTTTCCGAAACGGAATATTCATTGTGAAAGAAGGTGCAAGATTTAAGTATTTTATCCTAACTTTAGCCCCATAAAAATCAATACAGCCATGCTTATTAACCACATTGTATGGGACATTAATCCCGAAATATTTTCGCTGGGACCCTTTTCTATCAGATACTACGGTGTACTTTGGGCGCTCTCGTTTTACCTTGGATATATCATATTTGAGCGCTTTGTTAAAAAGGAGCACCTCCCCGAGGGGTATTTAGACAAGCTTACCATTTACATGCTAATCGGTACCGTTGTGGGAGCCCGTTTGGGGCATTGCCTATTCTACCAGCCTGCATATTACTTGTCGAATCCCATTGAGATTTTAAAAATTTGGGAGGGCGGACTGGCCAGCCATGGTGCTGCCATAGGCATTATTTTGTCGCTTTACCTTTTTAGCCGGAAGACGAAAAAACCCTTGATTTACATTCTCGACAGGATTGTCATTGTGGTCGCTCTGGCAGGGGTTCTTATCCGCTTGGGAAACCTGATGAATTCCGAGATATACGGCGTGGAAACAAAACTACCCTGGGGATTTATATTTAAACGCGATGGACAAGAAGTTCCCAAGCATCCCACCCAACTTTACGAGGCGTTTTCATACCTCTTGGGTTACATTATTCTTCATGTTATCTATTTAAGAACCAATGCCAAGCCAAAGCCCGGATTACTTTTTGGGCTGTTTCTGATCTTTATTTTTGCCACGCGGTTCATCATTGAGTTCATAAAGGAGCCTCAGGTTTCGTTTGAGGTCGGTATGACACTGAATATGGGTCAGCTACTAAGTATCCCTTTCATAATTTTGGGCGTATGGTTTATTTTTCGGGCAGTTTACGGAAAAAAGCCATTGGGAGGCGATGCCTAAATAGGTAATTTACCCACAAACCAAAATATTAAGTTAGAGCGAACCGGCCTGCACTGCATTGGCAATGGATTCAGCAATGGGGATGAAACTCACGCCCAGCTCATTTTGAACCAGCTGAGACGAGTATAACGTTTTGCTGTAGCCGCTGCGTAAATTACTCAGGCTAATGGTCGGTGGTTTTTGCGTGAATAGGCTTGCAAGCCCGATGAATGGCAGCGCAAGGTATCCCATCCATGGTTTTACCGAAATATAGGGTGGCTTTTTACCAAACGCTTGGGCAGCCATGGAAAACAGCTCCTTGAAGCTCAGATTTTCGCTGTTGAGAACATACCGCCGTCCCCATAAACCCTTTCCCATTCCCGTAATCATGCATTTAACCACATCCCTGGCATCCACATAGCCGGTTATCCCTGTGGTATAGAAAGGGAATCCTTTGGAGAGGGTTCCCAGCAGATTGCCGCTGCTCCCTTGCCATTTGCCCGGTCCGATGATAATGGATGGCAAGAAGATTACCGTCTTAAGCCCCATTTCATACCCTCTCCAAACCTCCATCTCGCCCCGGAATTTACTGATGGCATAGCCATTTTTTCCCTTGGTTTTTCCCCATAGCGCTCTCTCGTCCACATATGTATCAGAAGTTCCTCCCAAAGCGGCAACCGAACTTACATGGCAAAACTTTTCAACTCCTGCATGCAGACTGGCGTCAACCAGATTGGCCGTTGCCTCGGCGTTTATCCTGAGCATTGTTTTGTCATCCCTGCGGTTGAACGAAACCATGGCAGCACAATGGTAAACTTCGTTTACTCCTTGTAGCAAATTCGACACCTCATGGAAATCTTCCAAATCGCCGTCAACCCATTCAATTTGCTCAAATAGCCCGGGATTGCCATTGGCATAATATTTAAAGAGGCGTTCAACGAGACGGGTATCGCTGGTTTTGCGTTTTAACGCCTTCACCTTTTTCCCCGATTGAGCCAGTTCGAAAAGTAAATGCGAACCAACCAGGCCGGTCCCTCCGGTAACAAAAATCATTTGTTCATCTGGTTTGATAGGATAGAATCGATAATAAGCCCTTTTTTCCAAATTAATTTTTTACCAAAACCCAGACGATTGTCGGTGAGTTTAATAAAGGTCAAATCGACAATCCAAAGGGTGGTTTTCATGAGCATGGCCACAGGGAATTGCTTGATATAGGCACTGCGCACTTTTTTCAGCAGTTCGCCCTTGGGCTCGCTTATAATTCCCTGAAATTGAATTCCCTGAATCTTCCCAACGATATCCGTTTCCAGCACAATGCTACCTGCCACGTAGATATTGTGCGATGCCTGCTTGATGTGTTTTGTATCGTAATCGGAGGTGAAAACCAGACAATTCTCCTTTTCGAGGTAAATATAAAAGCAATTGGCGCAATAGGGCTCCTCTTCAAAGCTTGTGGCAAGGGTTAAAACATGATGTTTTTTGATAAACTCAACAATCCGGGTATCGGGTAAACTCATCGTGTTCCTTCTTATGTTTCTTAGGGCAAAGTTAGCTAAATCCCAATTACATGCTATGGGAACGAATGGATAAGGGGGCGCATTTCTCCAAAAACCTGCTCTAACGCATGTCCATTGACCGATTTAGCCGTTATTAAAATGGGATTGATGAGATAAAAAGGAATAACCTTTATATTTGTACCATGAAAATGCTTTACAGAGTTTTATTTGTGATTTATGTAACCATTCTGCTGTGGTTATCGCTAAGCACCCCAACGGGTATTGTTAAGTTTGCTCAAGATTTCAGCATTTTTCGACTCGATTACACGTTGCATGTAGTCGGTTTTATCCCCATGCCCATCATAAGCTATCTGGCCAGCGGGCACAGGGAGCACCGTGCATTATGGCATTTTTTTATGGTTTTGACGTTTCTCCTAAGTTTTGCGTTGGAATATGTGCAAATGCTTGTTCCCGGGAGAAGATTTAATCCTTTGGATATGCTTTTCAATGTAATTGGGGTAATGGTTGGCCTTGTTGCCATCTATTTCGCCCATCGCCATATAAAAAAGTTTTCCCGGGAAACAGAAGAAAAAATATCATCAAAATAATGTAAATTGGCAAGTTTGCTGACAATCAGGGAAAAGGTAATTATCATTCACCATAGTTTATAGAAAATACTAAGCATATGGAAAAGAGTTTTATCAAGCTTTATGAGAATAGCATAAAGCAGAACTGGGAATTCCCTGCTTTTACCGACTACAAGGGGCAAACATTTTACTACAAGGATGTGGCCAGACGGATTGAAAAAATCCACATAATATTTGAGAGAACGGGAATTGAGAAAGGCGATAAGATTGCCTTAATTGGGCGAAATTCATCCAATTGGGCGGTGTCCTTTCTGGCCATAGCAACCTATGGGGCCATTGTGGTTCCTATATTACCCGACTTTAAGCCCGACAACGTTCACCACATTGTTAACCATTCTGACTCTGTGGTGCTGTTTACGGGCGATCAGATCTGGGAGAATTTGGATGAATCGCAGATGCGGGGTGTAAAATGCATTATCTCCCTTACCGATTTTTCCATTCTGCATGAAAATACGCCTTTCTCAGTGGCCGATATCAGGAGTGGGGTTGATACCCTTTTTAAAGAGAAATATCCTCAAGGATTTGGACCTGATGATGTTAAATATTTTCATGATACAGATCCCGATGAGGTTTGTATTATAAACTATACCAGTGGCACCACGGGTTTTTCGAAAGGGGTTATGCTCCCATACCGGAGCATGTGGAGCAATATGCTTTTTGCAAGCCAGGTAATGCCGTTGAATGCAGGCGACAAGCAGGTTTCCATTCTGCCTTTAGCCCATTCTTATGGCGCTGCTTTCGAGTTTCTTTACCAAGCCACCAAAGGATGCCATGTTCATTTTCTTACCCGAAACCCTTCTCCCAAAATCATTATAGAGGCATTTAATGAGATTAAACCGAGGGTGGTGCTTGCCGTTCCTCTGATCATCGAAAAGATTTACAAGAAGAATATTTTGGAGGCGTTAAGAAAACCCTCCATGAAATTGCTTCTTAAGGTGCCAATCATCGATAAACATGTAAAACAGGCCATTAACAATAAATTGTCCGCAATATTTGGTGGTAATTTTATTGAGGTTATCATTGGCGGAGCAGCGCTTAACCCCGAAGTTGAGGCTTTTCTTCGTGATATAGGATTTCGTTATACAGTAGGATACGGGATGACCGAATGTGGTCCAATAATATCGTACGATTCGTGGAAAACTACTCTTTTTGCATCGGCGGGAAAGGCTGTAGTTAATATGGAGATCAAGATTGATTCCCCTGATCCGCAAAACGTTGTTGGGGAAATACTGGTTAGGGGCGAAAATGTGATGTTGGGTTACTACAAAAACGAAGAGGCCACCAGAAACGCCATTGATAATGAGGGTTGGCTACATACAGGGGATTTAGGTATGATTGATGCCAACGGCTATCTTTTTATAAAAGGGCGAAGTAAGAATATGCTGTTAGGCCCCAGTGGCCAAAACATTTATCCTGAGGAAATAGAAGCGCAGATAAACAACATGCCATTCGTTAAGGAATCGCTTGTGGTTGAGAAGGATGACAAGTTAATCGCTCTGGTTGTTCCCGATTTTGATTCCACCGATCAATCGGGTATAACTACGCAGGAGTTTGAGAAATACATGGAGGAGAACAGACAATCTCTGAATAAAAATTTGCCCTCTTACTGCCAGATAACGAAAATAAAGATTTACCCTGAGGAGTTTGAAAAAACACCGAAGCAAAGCATTAAACGATTCTTGTACCAATAGTTTTATGTGCTTCCCCCAGAACATTAGAAGAGGATTGAAGTCTGATTTTATTTTTCAGACAGTTGCCAAAGGCATATCTTTGCATGAAAATTACTTTAATTGAAAAGATGGACAATAAGGATATTTACTGTGTAATCATGGCCGGGGGCATTGGTAGCCGGTTCTGGCCATTAAGTCGTTCCGACAAACCAAAACAATTTTTAGACATTTTAGGGGTTGGGAAATCGCTCATCCAGCAGACGTTTGAGAGGGTTACCATGTTTTGTAATCCCGAAAATGTTTACGTTGTTACAGGAGTGGCATACAAAGATCAAGTGCTGGAGCACTTACCCGGCATTTCTGAGCGTCAGGTTATTTTAGAGCCCATTCGCAGGAATACTGCGCCCTGTATAGCCTATGCCAACCAAAGGATAATGAAGCAGAATCCCAATGCAGTGGTGGTAGTGGCTCCCAGTGATCACCTGATAATGAACGAAAACGAGTTTGCAGAGACCATCAGAGCTGCCCTGAAATTTGCCCTTGAGCAGGAAGCATTGCTTACCATAGGTATAAAGCCCAATCGGCCGGATACGGGGTATGGATATATACAAATAGGCGAGGAGGTGAACAGGGGCATGCCCCGGACCTTTAAAGTAAAGACGTTCACAGAGAAACCCAACGTAGAGATGGCAGAAATATTTATTAAAAGCGGTGAGTTTTTCTGGAATTCGGGCGTATTCATTTGGTCGTTAAAGGCAATAAACAATGCTTTTGAAAAGCATTTGCCCGAAGTTTACAGCCTTTTCAATGAAATTCAACCTCAAATTGGAACAGCCGATGAGCAAAAGTCGGTTACCAACGTCTATTCCGAGTGTCGGAATATTTCCATCGATTATGGTATTATGGAAAAAGCGGAAAATGTATATGTTATCTGTTCGGAATTTGGTTGGTCTGATTTGGGTAGCTGGACATCGCTGTATGTCAATTCCGTTAAAGATAAATCGGGCAATGCCATTTATGGGGACAACGTTCTAACCTATGGCACAACCAATACTTTGATTAATGTATCAGGGGATAAACTATTGGTTATTCAGGGATTAAAAGATTATATTGTAGTTGAGACAGACAACGTGTTGCTTATATGTAGTAAGGAGAATGAACATGAGATAAAAAATTACCACAATGACGTGATTAATGATAAAGGGGATAGGTTTACCTAAAAGGGTAGAATTGCCAAAAAATAAAAAGGCTATTCCGTTTCAAACAGAATAGCCTTTTTTGGTGCTTTAAATGAGTTTAATACTCCCACAGATCGTGTTCAAACGTGAAGATTTCGTTTCTAATGCGCTCAGACTCAAGCATGTTTGGAATTCCTCCGAAGGTATATTCGGGGATTCGACGGTTGTCGTAAACGTTTGATTCCTGTACGATGTAGGAGCTGAATTTCCTCTTGAAGAAAAGGTCGTCAAATGAAATCCTTTGGGCATCGTTGAATGTGTTGAAAACAGCAGTATTTGCAAGTACCGACCGGGCATGAGGGTAGTAAACCCAGAAAAGCTGTACTCTCGACACCTCGCCTCCAATGTCTAAATCCTCATCGCCGGTGTCTAAGGTTCTCACGTAAACCCTGATGGGGCAGATACCAATTAACCTAACGTGCATGGTGGAGTGCTGCTTATCGAAAAACCATTCTTCTTTAATAAGCAGCTGCTTAATCTGCTGCCAGGGGATGCTTCCGGGTACAACGATGGTTGTATCGAGCCCGGTTAAAGGGTTTTTGATAGTACGTTCTACGTCAACGGCATCAAGGTCGACTAATATTTGGTTATACGACTTGAGCGATGTAAACTCGTCGTCTTCAATCCCATAGGCATTAATCTCATTGTATTTAATGGCATCCATTAGCCTTTGAACCAAACTTACCCTATCGTGCATTCTCACAGTAGGATAATACAGTGGATGGTTCATTTTTTCGCCCAGATCGATTATGCGCCATATTCTTTTAGTCCAAAGCATATCGGCTTCGCGTAGGTGTGGATACGGAATGGGCACCCTCTGAGGGATAGTTTCCCTTTCGTAAATACCATCACGAACCAAGGGCTCTCTGCGCTCCTGAGCATTGGTGTTGAATGCCAACGCAATAAGAAATGACCCTAAGAATAATAATGTTATTCTTTTCATAATCATCATATTACCTGATTTTAATCACTAAGTCAACTAATTCTCTTGTACTTCCTCCGGGGCCTACGGCTTTGATATCGGTAAGGATAACGCTGTTGCCTGGTCGAAGTTGATCCATACCTCTTTTCTGTTCCTCGGTAAAGAGTTGGCTATTCGAAGGATAGTTCCTTTGGAATCCACCAACGGTAACCAATACAGTAAAGCTGGTAACAGTATATTTTAAGTCGAAGTCAAAGCCAACGGGCATGGATGCCTCAAGTGCAATGGCCGATACCAATTCTCCTTTGGAAGCTGTACGTCCCTTAATTCCGCTAATTGATGGCAGCGGGTCGGGCACGTCTCTTATGCGGAAGGGGCGAGTACCCATATTCCTTTTTACCCCATCAACTTCAGCCCAGACGGTTATATTGCATGTTGCAGCACCCCTTCCGGGATTTACAATAAATTCGTTTCCTGAACGGCGTATTGCACCCCGGTCAATTTTCGGATCAATTTTATCCATTGAGATACCGGGTATTGAAATTTCCACGGGGTTATCGACGCCAAGATAGAAAACATTCATTTTGGTGGGGGATACCACGATATTGGGTTGTTCAACAGTGAATTGATGTTTAAAGGGTCTTCTGAGTTTACTACCATCCGGAGCAGTAACCTCCAAAAGCCCTCCCCATTTCGTAACTCCCAAGTTGCCCGTTTTTTGCTTAAAAATACCTTTTCCGCCCACAACGGGAATTTCGGTATAATTACCCACCAGCCTATAATCTTCATCGCCCTGATCGGAAATGAAACTCTCGTAGTTGCCAATAAAAATCCTTGGCACCTGTGTGGTATCCGAGGCAGCAAGGAATACTTCAGCGCTGAACTCATCACCTTTAAAGACAATGTTGGAGTTGGGTATTACAACAGCATCCAGTTTGTTTACTTTAAAGTCGCTGGCATCAACCCTCTGTAGCAAGTAGTTGACAACTTCTGCCTCAACATTCAATACGTCCAACTGCATTTTGGTGAGCTGAGGGAAAACCGAAACAATGGGAACGTGGTCGAAACGTGTGGTTTCCCATGTGTGTGGTGAACTGCCTTTGGTTTCTGGCGGGTCATCGGTGTTAAGGATATTATTAATGGATTGCACCAATGCATCTGCTTTTGTCGGATCGACTTGGCTCAGCATGAATTCTCTGTATTCAGCAATCTTCTTTCTTAACTCGTATGCTTTCCCGTTTCCATCGGCTAGGAAAAAACGCCCGGCAACATTAGTATCACCTTTTTTACCAATTTTTTTCGTATCAATTTGGTTGCCTTCTAAAAGAGCTTGGGATGTTTCCTTTTCGGCGGTGATAATGGTCTGTACCTTAAGGTCTTGAATGTAATCAAAAAGTTCAGATGTTTTGAGCTTAATCTCATCGGTCAAAGATTTCCATGGGCCAACCTTTGTGGGATTAACAGCGTATGAGCGGTCCATCTGATTATATAACCTTTCGTTCTTAATGACGAAACTTTTCGATGTTTGGGAGAGACCGGAATCAACAAGGACGAAGGCATCGAGTACGGTAGCCGACACGTTCAATGCAAGCATTGCCGTGAGTACCAGGTACATCATGCCAATCATCTTTTGTCTGGGAGTTTCTTTACCGTGCGCCATAGTAAAAACTTACGTGTAAATTAAAAAAAACTTATCTGGGTACGCTCATTGCCGATAACATGTTGCCGTAGATGCTATTCAGAGCAGCAATATTTTGATTGAGTTTTGCAACTGAATCGACATATTTTTCGGTTTCTTCGATGGAACTTTTCAATTTTTTCATCATTCCTTCCACTCCCGAATAAACTTGCTCAGACTCTTTAAGTTTTACGGATGTGCCTTGTAGGTGTAGCTCATGTGCGGCATTTAACGCAGCCATATTTTTATTGAGTCGGTCGAGTTGATCCTGGTAACCACCGGTTCCGGAGGAAATAATTTCTCCGTTTGCCTTCATGGCTTCTGCCATTTGCATATAGGTGGAGGTTAGGTTTGTTGCAGCTGTGCTAATCTGGTTGGCAACCTCGCTCCCCGATTTAATAATCCTATCGCTAACCGTTTCCCCTGCGCTGCTCAAGTTGTCTTTTAGTTGAGTAACAGACTGTTCAACTCCACCCATGAAATTTTGTCCGCTTTCGGAGATGGTGCCTGCAGTTTTTTGGAAACTATCGGAAAGAATATTAATAGACTCATTCAGAACCTGTCCGGTATTCTGGTAACTGTCAGAAAAAGCATTGACTGATTCGCTTGCCTTGATCATGCTGTTGGTAAACGAGTCGGTGGCAACAGTAACTTCAGTTATGTTAGCCAGTCTTTCAGAGGTTTCGCTAAGTTTTTGAAGACCTTTGCTTACCTTATCGAACAGGGCCGGGCTTAGATCGGCATTTTCCAACATTTTATTAAACTTTTCAATGGAGGCAAGCGATCCGCTGGGAACAGCGGCTCCTCCGCCCGCTGCTGCCGGAACGACCCCTCCCATGCTACTGACAATGCCGGAGATTAATTCCTTGAGATCATCGGGGTCTAAACCGCCGCTTAGTCCCGAACCCTTTCTATACTTTCTAAGTTCTTCCTCGTCGGTCATTCCCGCAAGTTCAGGGTAAACAAGGGTCCAATCCACTTCGTAGTGGACGGGTTCAAATGCAGAGAAGAAAAAGATAATCACCTCGGTTGACATTCCTATGGTGAGCATTGTTCCTGCTCCCGGCCAATACATAAGTTTGAACAGAGCGCCCAGAAGAACAAGAGAAGCCCCCCAACCATAGAGGTACTTCATAAAATTTTTCCATGTCGACCCTTGTACGATTTCTGAAATATTAAATCCCATGGTAGATAGATTTATTGATTAACGAAATGATTGAATTATTAACAAACTACTTTGCCCCGGAGTATGTTCTGACACACCTGAATCCGATATGCGATTTAGTTGTGTCTTGATACTCATAAGTCCTAGTCCCAACCTGTAAGAAATACCCAATGTCTTTCCAGCTACCTCCTCTAACAACTTTCCGTTTTAATGCAGGAGGATCGTTTGGTTTGGCATTGTACTTATAGTCGGGGTTCATATCGTGCATGAAAGTGTATGCACTTTCATCGTATGCATTTGCTGTCCACTCTGCAACGTTTCCGGCCATATCATACAGTCCATAGTCGTTTGGTGAATACGTTCCAACGGGGAGCGTGATAAAACCGCCATCATCGACCAGATTTCCTCGAAGAGGCTTGTAGTTTGCCAAAATGCAGCCTTCGGCATTGCGTATGTACGGGTTACCCCAGGGGTACATACTGTGGTCTAACCCGCCGCGAGCTGCATACTCCCATTCGGCCTCGGTGGGTAGCCTGTAATCGGAGATAAAGGATATGCCACGTCGGGTGAGATACTTGTTAAGGTATTGGGTACGCCAAATGGTAAATGCGTAAGCCTGACGCCACGACACCCCGACCACGGGGTAGTTGTCGTAAGAAGGATGCCAGAAATAGTGCGTAGTATAGGGCTCGTTGAAAGAGTAGCTGAAGTCGCTTATCCAGCAAAGGGTATCGGGATAAACATTGACTTTATCACGTATGATAAAGGACGAACGGCTGGTAACCTTAACCGGAACACCCATGTTATTGATAACTTCAGCATTTTCTTCGTAAGAGCCGATTTCAAAATTCCAGCGATTGCGTTTTTGAGCAGCCTGTTTAAGGTCGATCCAAAAGAATTCATAGTTCAACTTGCGGGTGTCAATTTCCTTACGATAGTAAAAACGCTCATCTTTGGTGTAGTACATCTCATTGAGAATTTCATTCTGCTCCTCATCCCTCATGTCGATGGGGATATCCCAATTCAGTACGGGGGGATCAATTGGATTGCCAAATTCGTCTTCTTCAATTTGAAAGTCATCAATTTGTTGTCCCAACAATCGTCGAGCGATAGAATCCCTAACGTAGAATACGAATTGACGGTACTGGTTATTGGTTATCTCAGTCTGATCCATCCAGAATGCATCAACCGAAACGGTTCTTGTGGGAGAGTTGATTGCCCAGGAAACGTCTTGGTCGTTGCTTCCCATGTTAAAAGAACCCATGGGTACGAATACCATATTCAGAGGTGTTGGATCTTGATAGCCTTTTCTTCCAGGAACTCCGGTTAGTTCGCCGCGCTGTGTGGAGCCACAGCCTGCAAGTGTAACAACGATTACGGCCAGAACAAGAAGTTTTTTCATAGTAATCCAATTATTTAATGCAAATAACGTAAAATATTTTTAAAAATGTTATTCTCAAGCTATAAAAATCTTATACTTTTATACTGTTGTGGTGGTTTCTCCTTTTTCAGCGAAAAGCAGTACCCCAGCATAAACTCATGAGAACCACTGTTATACTTGCTTATTTCGGTAGTGGAGAAATCGTAGGCATAGCCAATTCGCATGCCGCTAAAAAGTTCAAATCCAATCATTCCGGCCACTCCCTCGCTAACACGATATGAAACGCCTCCCCAAAACCTTTTATTGTATATAACATTGGCGGTAACGGAAAGAAGATTGGTTGAAAGATCGCTGCCAATAAAGACCGATGGGTTAAACTGCCATGCAGGATTCGGCATTTGCAGCATATAACCACCGGTAATATAGTAATGCCTTTTATACGTTGACGGATTGACGGCTTTATTAAATTTTGTTTCGTTGAGGTGCGTAACCGAAGCTCCAAAGTACATGTCATCGTTATTGAAAAAGATGCCAAAGCCCATGTCGAAGTTAATGGAACTTTCCTTTGTATTTGGAAGCGAGTTGTCGGTGCTGCCACTTGGGGTAATCCAGTTTCCTGCCTCCAGCGTGTTATTAATGAACCCTCCGGTAATTCCAATGGCCAATTTCCCGGCGCCTGCAGCGTTAAAGCGAACGGCGTAGGATAAATCTATGCCCAAATCCTTGTTAAAACCAAACTGATCGTTGGAAATATTCATACCAATGCCGCTCGATAGGCCAAAGGGTTTAACGGCGGCATTAACGTTAATCATGGTAATCATAGGGGATCCATCGCCAAAACCTACCCATTGCAGCCTGTTTAAAGCAGTGGCACAAATCATGCCGCTGCTGCCCGCATATGCCGGATTTATAGACGATTGTGAATACATATTCTGTGTAAAAAGAGGGTCTTGCTGTGCCACAGCGACCAAGGAGTAAAACAGAAAGATTATGATTATATTATTTTTCATCAAAAAATCTTTTTTCCTTAACACATTGCGTAATGGAGAGCTAAAGTAAATAAAAAAAAACATTCCAAACAAATTTTATTAACAATAATCTGTTAATAAAAGCCAACCAAAACCAACGGTTTATACTTATCCTTTCATTTTATGTTACCGAATGGGATAAAATTTCTTACGAAAGGCGTTGTTGGTTAGATGGAATGCAGTGATTGTGTTGTTAATGGTCAAAAAAATGATTTGAATCATTTTTTTGAATGCCTAATCCAGCGCTCGGGAATCTCGCCTTTGCTGGCCGCCAGGTAATCGTTGTAAGAACAGGCAATTACCTTGGGGTTGATGGTTGAATTTTCCGACTCGGGGTATTCCATCCACCAGGTCTCGTCCAGGGTATTGTTTAAGAATACCATTTCAACATTGGGCAAGGGGCTCTTTACATAAAACTTCTTCAAATATTGAGGGTTGGAAATGTTTAGATTCCTCTGGGAGGAGTTGAACCCTTCGATGAAATACCATGCTGCTTGTGCTGCCAGATGGGCAGTTTGACCCACGAGATCGTTCTGAGTATTGTAATCAAAAAAGCCAATGGCTTTCATTCTATGGCTTTTGCCGGCATAGCGGGCCAGTTGACAAAGCTCCTCGGCATAAAAACCGTTGGGCGAAGGGTTTGTGGCGCCCGGAGAGTCGCCCTGTCTGACACACCCCATGTCAATGCTTACAATGGTTGAATCCCTGATGGTTGGCTCAACCTCTTCCATTGCGCTACGCACGGCGCCCAGCCGGATAAGCTCAGCGCCAGCTTTTTGCAATGTGTTAATGCTGACGGAACTTGTGAGGTAACCCTGAAAACCCAAAAGGCAAAGATTATAGAGTTGGTCAGCAGGTTGTTGAATGAATTTTTCAACGAAGCAGTTCGAGGAGAAATCACCGCTACAGTGGTCCAAATCAATGGTTTGATCAATAATCGTTACATTAACAGGCCTGGACTTTTCTACGATCCCTTGATATAAAGGCCATGTAAGTTCCTGCGTTCCCCCCAGGACTATGCAGGTAGCACTCTGTTCTACGAAGTAGCGTGCCAAATCGGTCAATGCGATGTATGTATTAGCGGGCGAGGCGGTCTGCTTCAGGTTGCCAAGTTCAATGAGGGGATGCTTGATGACTGAGCCGGAAAGGGAATAAAGGTATTTTCTGATATTGTCAGCAGCACTTGCAGCCCCGGGGTTGTTGGAGTTTCTGCTTTCGTTTACTCCAAATATTACCAGAGAGTTTTTAGGTAGCTTTTTGTTTCCATCGAACCCCGTTTGTAATTTTCCCGCAACGGCATCCTTTCTGTCGAGACCGTTGGTCAACGGTGCTACGGAAGTTGGGTCGAAGTAATCGTTGAGGTTCATTTCTTTGGCTTTCTTTTACTGCCCTTTTTCTCCTTGCTGCCCTCGGCCGACGACTGCTCGGCGATAAGTTTCAAACATTCATCATATGATAACGCCGATGGATCGGTCCCTTTGGGGATTTTGTAATTTTCTTTTTTGAACTTGATGTATGGGCCCCATCGTCCGTTCAGGATCTGAAGATCCGGCTGTTCTTCGAAAACCTTAATGGTTTTGTTTTTATCCTTTTGCCTTCCCTCTTCTATGAGTTCAATTGCCCTTTCGAGGGTAATGCTCAATGGGATGTCGTGTTTTTTTAGGGAAACAAATTTTCCTGCATGCCTTACATAGGGGCCAAATCGGCCTATACCTATGACAACGGCCTGACCTTCGTATTCGCCCACATTACGCGGAAGCGTAAAAAGCGCCAGAGCTTCATCGAGGGTTATGGATTCAATTAGCTGACCTTTTAACAAGCTGGCATATCGGGGTTTTTCCTGACCTTCGCCATTGGCATCGCCTATCTGTGCGATGGGGCCAAAGCGTCCGATTCGCACGCTCACCTTTTTCCCTGAATGGGGATCTATGCCCAACACCCTTTCGCCCTTGCTATAGTCCGACTCTTTCAGGGTTTTCTCCACATTGCTGTGGAAAGGCTGGTAAAAGCGGCTAATCATCTCGGTCCATTCGAGATTTCCCTGAGCTATTTCATCAAACTCCTTTTCGACGGTGGCGGTAAAATTATAATTCACAATATTGGGGAAATGCGCAACTAAAAAGTCGTTCACCACCATGCCAATATCGCTGGGAAACAGCTTGGATTTTTCGGCTCCAACTATTTCAACCTTTTCAGTCTGCGAGATGGCGCCACCTTTGAGCTGGAGTATTTGATACTTGCGTTCAACGCCGGTTCGGTCTTCCTTAAGAACGTAACCCCTTGTTTGGATGGTCGAAATGGTTGGAGCATAGGTTGATGGTCTTCCGATGCCCAGTTCTTCGAGTTTTTTAACAAGGCTTGCCTCGGTATATCGGGGCGGCCGTATGGTGAAACGTTGTTGTGCAGTTATTTCCAAAGCCTCTAACGATTCACCAACCCTGAGCGCGGGGAGCAGCTCTTTTGTGGAATCTTCACTCTCATCATCGGTCGATTCGAGGTACACTTTTAGGAATCCATCGAAGAGCAGTACTTCTCCCGAGGCGATAAATTTAAGAGGAGAGTTGGAGATATCTATGGTTACGGTTGTTTTTTCAAGCGAGGCATCGCTCATTTGCGAAGCAATGGTGCGTTTCCAGATGAGATCGTACAGGCGCTGTTCATTGTTATTGCCCGAAATGGTATGCTTTTCCAAAAAAGTAGGCCTAATAGCCTCATGCGCTTCCTGTGCCCCCTTGGTTTTGGTTTTATAGTTGCGATACTGGTGATACTTCTCCCCAAACTCTTTAACAATCACTTTCTTGGCTGTGTTAATAGCCAAATCAGAAAGATTCAATGAGTCGGTTCGCATGTAGGTTATGTGCCCTGCTTCGTACAGCCGCTGCGCAATGGTCATGGTTTGTGATACCGAAAAATTCAGCTTTCGACTTGCCTCCTGTTGCAGGGTGGAAGTGGTGAAGGGCGGGGCTGGCGATTTTTTAGCAGGCTTTTTCGAGATATCTGAGATGGAAAAGAGCGCGGTTTTGCAATGCTCTAAAAAACCCATGGCATCCTTCTCTTTGTCAAGCCTTTTGTTAAGTTCTGCTTTAAACTTGGCTTGCCCTTTGAATAGCCCTATTGCCTTATAGTACGTTTCGTTTTTGTGGTTTATGATTTCACGTTCGCGCTCCACGATCAGCCTGACGGCAACCGATTGAACCCTTCCGGCAGAGAGTGCCGGTTTTACCTTTTTCCAAAGGATTGGCGATACTTCAAACCCCACCAATCGGTCTAAAACCCTGCGCGCCTGCTGGGCATTAACAAGGCTTAGGTTGATAGCCCTGGGGTTTTCGATGGCCCTTTGTATGGATTCCTTGGTTATCTCGTGGAAGGCAATGCGTTTTGTCTTTTGGGGATCGAGCTTGAGAACTTCGCAGAGATGCCATGCAATGGCCTCTCCCTCACGGTCTTCATCGGATGCCAGCCACACAACTTTTGCCTCCTTGGCACTTTTTTTCAGCTCATCAACAATCTTGTTTTTATCGCTGCTGATGACATATTCGGGGGCAAAATTTTTGTCGATATCAATTCCCAACTTCTTTTTCGACAGGTCGCGGATATGGCCAAAACTCGATTTTACGGTGAATGTTTCACCTAAAAATTTCCCAATGGTCTTTGCCTTTGCGGGCGATTCCACAATAACTAAGTTCTCAATGCCGGGCATATTCGATAGTGGGTTGATGGAACAAAAAAAACGGCACAAAGTAAAACATTTGCAAATCGAACTACAAAATTTTTTAGGACAAAAATCAAAAACACCACTTAATTTGACGCTTTGGGAAAATTGTAATTCAGTCACTTAAGTATGCTTATATAATTATGGTAAAAAGGTTACCCTAAGCTGGCGCAACCTATAGGGTTTAAAAAATGTCAAATTCCAATTGAAAAATTATTCCTGCCTTTATTCTTAAGCATCATTGGATTACAGACAAGTAATTATTGCTACCTTTGACCCCAAACAAATTTTTGAAATTATGTCCGATACAAGGGAAAAAGGCCAAAAGTTTAAGCTGTGGTTCTGGGGAATTTTCTCATTTTTTGTGGTGATTACCCTCAGCCTTTTCATAATGATAGGTATGGAATTGTTTGGGCCCCTTCCGACCTTCGAGCAGTTGGAAAATCCTAAGAGCAACATTGCTTCGGAGGTGTATTCCGAGGACCATGTGGTGCTCGGCTCCTATTACGTTCAGTTCCGGACTTTTGTCGATTACGAAGATATTTCGCCCAACATAATAAACGCACTGCTGGCAGCAGAGGATATTCGTTTTTACCGACATTCCGCCATTGACGCCCGTGGGTTAGCCAGGGTTTTGGTGAAAACCATTATTCTTAGGCATGCCGGAAGCGGAGGAGGGAGTACCATCACCCAGCAGCTGGCCAAAAATCTTTTTCCTCGCGATACTGTTTTTTACCGTTCGCCCATTGCCAAAACCTCGAATCTGGTGGTGTCGAAATTTAAAGAGTGGATTACAGCGGTTAAGTTAGAGCGCAACTATACTAAAAATGAGTTGCTTGCCATGTATCTGAATACCGTTGCCTTTGGAAGTAACGCATACGGCATCCGATCGGCAGCAAAAACATTTTTCAACACCACGCCTGACTCCCTGAACATTGAGCAATCCGCCTTACTGGTTGGCGTTGTCAATGCTCCCACGCGGTATAGTCCGGTAAAGAATCCCGAAAGGGCGTTATCGCGAAGGAACTTTGTGATTTCGCAAATGGCCAAGTACAACTTTATCACTGAGAACGAGAAAGATTCAATCTCGGCACTTCCCATTGAGTTGAACTATATGATTCAGGACCACAACGTGGGGCTTGCCACCTATTTTCGTGAATATCTGAGGGTAACCCTATCGGCAAACAAACCTGACAGGCGCAGGTACTATTCACACTCCCAGTATGTTGACGATTCCATTCAGTGGGCTACAAACCCGCTGTATGGCTGGTGCAACAAAAATGTAAAACCCGATGGCAGTCCTTACAACCTGTATCGCGACGGGCTAAAAATATATACCACTATTAATAGTAAAATGCAGCAGTATGCCGAGGATGCCATGGCAACCCATCTGGGGAAGTATCTACAGGTAGAGTTCGATGCTGAACAGAAAAGCCTTGGGTATCAGTTATTCCACGAAGACCTCACCCCCGAACAGGTTGATGCCATTATGCTTCAGGGGATGCGTCAAACCGAGCGATATCGTGTGCTTAGGCTGAAAGGGGCTTCGATGGATAGCATATACAGGAACTTCAAAACCAAAATCCCCATGACCATATTCACATGGAAGGGTGAGCGCGACACCATCATGTCGCCCATGGACTCCATCAGGCATTACAAAAGGCATTTCCATGCCGGTTTTATGGCAATGGATCCTCACACCGGACATGTAAAGGCATGGGTTGGCGGTACCAATTTCAGACACTTTAAGTATGACCATGTGAAGCAGGGGAAGCGTCAGGTGGGATCGACCATTAAACCGTTCCTATACACACTGGCCATGCAGGAGGGATACTCGCCCTGCCACACTATTCCCAACGTTCCGCAGACCTTTGTGGTGGCCGATACGGTATGGATTCCCAAAAACTCGGGGAGTTCAAAGTACGACGGGAAGATGGTTACCCTAAAATGGGGCCTTGCCAATTCGGTGAATAACGTATCGGCATGGCTGATGAAACAGTTCAATCCCCGTGCCCTGGTTGAAATCTGCAAAAGAATGGGTATTACCAGCCATATCGATCCGGTGGTATCGGCCTTTTTGGGTACGGCAGAGCTATCGGTTTACGAAATGGTTGGAGCCTATGCAACCTTTGCCAACAAGGGTGTCCATATCGATCCGCTATTGGTAACCCGAATAGAGGACAACGCAGGTAATATTCTGGCAACATTCTATCCCCAGCGCAATGAAGCCATCAGTGAGCAAACAGCTTACCTGATGATTAACCTTATGGAGGGAGTTGTCAATCAGGGAACGGCAGGCAGGCTGAGGTGGCGCTATAATCTGAGAGGGCCCATAGCCGGAAAAACGGGAACCACACAAAATCACTCCGATGGCTGGTTTATGGGAATTGTTCCCAACCTTGTGGGTGGTGTGTGGGTTGGCGCCGAGGATAGGGCTGTACGTTTTCAAACCCTTGGCATGGGGTCGGGAGGAAATATGGCTTTGCCAATTTTTGCCCTTTTCCTCGAAAAGGTGCATGCCGATCCAACCCTGAATGTCAGTCCCAACGACCAGTGGAGCAAGCCCTTGAGGCTGGGTTCGGTGAATCTCAACTGCGATGAGGTGATAACCCGTGAAGAGTACATGAATATCCTTGAAGAGGATTTCTTCTAAATGGTTTTTCCGGGGATTGCCTCGATGAGCCTTTTGGTGTATTCCGATCGGGGGTTGTTGTAAAGCTCATCCGAACTGCCATATTCAATAAGTCTGCCGTTTTGCATAACCAGCATCCTGTTGCTCATATATTTTACCACCGACAGGTCGTGCGAAATGAATAGGTAGGTCAATCCTAACTCCTCTTTCAGGCTGTTCATCAGGTTTAGTATCTGTGCCTGTACCGACACATCCAGTGCCGAAACCATTTCATCGCATACGATAACTTTGGGCGAAAGCGTTAGGGCTCTGGCTATGACCACCCGTTGCCTTTGCCCTCCGGAAAATTCATGCGGATAACGGAAATAGCTGTCGGCAGGGAGTGACACTTGATCCAAAAGGGATAATGCCATCTTTTTGGCCTGCATTGCATTGGAGGCAAAACCGTGTACCAGCAAAGGTTCCGTAATGGTCTCACCAATGGTATGCCTTGGGTTAAGCGATGAAAAGGGATCCTGAAAGACGATTTGAACCTCTCTCCTGAATTCTGCTAACTCCTTTGCCGACATTGTACCAAGCTCTTTTCCCTTGTAGGTTATCGATCCCTTGCTATGGTTGACAAGGTTAACGATGGCCCTGCCCAGCGTCGTTTTTCCGCATCCCGATTCTCCCACCAGCCCTAGGGTTTCTCCCGGGTAGAGGTTGAAGCTCATGGAGGCTACTGCCTGATTTTTCTCCCTGATTTTTCCCCACAGGTTGCGTTTTGTAACGTATTCAACATCAACATTCTTGATGCTAAACAGCGGCTCTTGCGAGTAGATGGATTGGTTTTTTTTGACCCACTCCCCATGATCTATGGCCTCAAACTTTTCCGTCGTAGTGCCATTGCCCGAAATGAAATCTTCAACCGTTTGCAACCTTACCGGTCGGGCGTTCAGCGGTGGACGGCAGGCAATAAGGCCTTGAGAATAGGGATGCCCGGGGTGGGTGAGCAGCTCTTTGGCGGAGCCCTGTTCCACCAGCATTCCGTTCTTTATCACCAGAAGCCTTTGGCTGATCTGCGATATGACTCCCAAATCGTGACTGATGAAAATAAGCCCCATGCCCCTTTGTTGCGTGATTTGTTTCAACAGCCCAAGAATTTCCTGCTGTATGGTAACGTCCAAAGCGGTTGTAGGCTCATCGGCAATGAGGATGGAGGGATTGCCAGCCAGGGCCATGGCTATCATTACCCGCTGTTTTTGTCCGCCGCTGAGTTGGTGGGGGTACTTATTTATTACGGTATTGGGGTCAGGCAGCTGCATCTCGGCAAACAGCGAAAGGCACTTTTCGTAAGCGGCATTGGCCTTCACCTTTTGGTGCAAGGTAATGGCTTCCATCACCTGTTTTCCACACCTCATCGATGGGTTGAGCGAGGTCATGGGCTCCTGAAAGATCATGGCCATGTGCTTTCCCCGCACCATACGGTGTTCCTTTGGCGTTATGTCGAACAGGTTGACACTTTTTGAACCTTCGATGGAAAGGGCAGAGGTTCCCGCAACGATGCTTGCCGTGGGGGGCAAGAGCCCCATTAGGCTGAGGGCAGCGATGGATTTGCCCGAGCCCGATTCGCCCACAATTCCAAGCGACTCGCCTTTGGAAAGGTCGAACGACAGGTCGTTGAGTACGGTGTGCGAACCAAATGCAACTGTTAATCCATCAACCCGAAGCATATAACTTGTTTTTAAAAAGTTCAAAGTTCGAAAAGAGCAGGGCTATAAAGCTGTTGAATCGTCCCGGGCAAAAATTCGTCCGGTGATATACCGAACCGGGAAGCGGGCAGCAAGATAGCCGATGCCAATCACAAGGAGTAGTACGAGAGAAATGTCGAGTAGTTGTATATCAACGGGGTACGCATCGGTGATAAAACCGCCCATTCCCTGAAGAGTAACCAGCTTAAACTGAACCTGCAACCAGCAGATGAATAGCCCTACGAGTGCGCCCAGAATGGAGCTGGCAACGGCAATCAACATTCCTTCGGCCATAAAAATCTTCTGAATCATCCGGTTGTCAGCCCCAAGGCTGCGAAGAATATCCACATCCTTACGCTTGTCGATGATAAGCATGGATAGCGATCCGATGATGTTGAACGAGGCGATTACCAGTATTAGCGAGAGAATGAGTACGATGGCAAATTTCTCCGACTTCATGGTTTTGTAAATCGACTCGTTTTGCTGGTATCGGTTTAGCACCCTGAAGCCACTCCCCACTATTTCCTGAATTTCCTGCTGGGCCCTTGAGGGGTTGAGCCTATCGGAAAGTTTGATTTCTATGGATGTAATCATATCGTCACCCAGCTTCATAAGCCCTCTGACAAACTCGATGGGAGCCAGTATATACTGCGTGTCGAACTCCTGCTCCACCTTGAAAACCCCGGAGGGCATTATGGCCTTCGAATTGAAAGCACCCGCGCTGGTCAGCACAGGCTGTCGCCCCCTGCGGGGCATAAAAACTTCCAGCGGGTCGAAGTGGGCAAGATTGGCATTGAGGTACACGGCAACCCCGTTGCCCATAATGGCCAGCGGTTGACTGCCCCTCCAAAGCTGAAAGCTGCCATCGATGATCATGGAGTCGATGCCCGACTGTTCGGGGTAGTTGCGGCTCACTCCTTTTATGGTGCCTATATGCTGACGGCCACGGTATTTGAAAAGGGCATTTTCCTGCAGAATCTCCGAATATACTGCCACCGAGGGGTGTTTTTTCAGCTCATGGAATTGGGGAAGGGTGTCGGAAAATGTTTTGCCTTCAACCGGCACTATCTTGATATCGGACTCATAAACGGAAATCATGTTGCGGATGAGCATGTCGAACCCGTTGAAAACGGATAGTACCACCACCAGTGCCATAACCCCTGTTGCCATACCCACCACCGATATGATGGAAATGATATTGATCACGTTGTGCGATTTTTTTGCAAAGAGGTACCGGCGCGCTATGTAAAACGGGAAATTCATCTGCGGTTTTCTTTTTTACAAAGATATATTACTTCGTGGGTTGGCAAGGCATAGCGTTGGGCTAAATGCTTTGGGATGGTGCTCACGTAATCATCCTCGGTAACGGCAAATCCGCTATCCCTGAGCTTTTGCGAATAATCCCTGCCGTACAGCCTGAGGTGATCGCGTTGTCCGTAGTGCTTTTCTCTCAGGGCAGGGGTATTGACGGCATCGTCTTCCAGCGTTTTTTCCAGCGAGGTGTCAATGGGAACCTGAAATATTCCAAAGCCGCCAATCTTCATAACCCTGAACAGTTGCTGCATTGCACGCCTATCGTCGGGGACATGCTCGAGCACATGGTTGCAGATGATGACGTCGAATGAGCAGTCGGGGAAGGGGATGTCCTGCACGTCCATCTTCACCTTTGCCCAGGGCGAGTTGAGATCGGCTGTGGTGTAGTCGAGGTTTGGCATCCTGCCAAATCGCTTCAGGAAGCAGTATTCGGGGGCAATGTGAAGTACCCCGAGCCGGGAGGTGAAGAAATCGGTCCTCTCCTTCAGGTAAAGCCATATCAGCCTATGCCTTTCCAGCGACATGGAGTGTGGTGCCAGCGCATTGGGACGTGGGTGGATTCGCCCGTAGGGCAAGAGTTTGCGGTAGGTACGCCCGGTGATGGGGTCTTCAAACCTATTGCCCCTGTAGAAGACTGCCATGAGCCGGAGAAAGGCCCCGGATATTTTCTGTAGGTGATGCCTGGGGATAAACCTGCTTGCAAGGGATATGGCGTATTGCACCATGTTTTCTACTCCTTTAGGAGGCGGTCGATATTCTCGATGTAGTCCAACGAGTCGTCGATGAAGAATGCCAACTCGGGCACAATGCGCATCTGGTTGCGGATTCGCTGTGCCAGCTCGTGCCTGATGGTTTTTGTGCTCTGCTTGATCAGCTCAAACACCTCTTCCTTTTTTTCCGTGGGGAAAATGCTGAGGTAAACCCTGGCCACGCTTAAGTCGGGGCTAACCCTAACGGTGGTAACCGTTATCATGCGCCCTTGAAATAGGCTTTTCGATTGACGCTGAAAAATTTCACCCAAATCTTTCTGTATCTGTCGGGCAACCTTGGTAAGCCTAGTTCCTTCCATCTCTTAGCACTCCTAATTTAAAACGCAAAGATAGCTTTTTTAGTTCGATACATTTAATGTTGTTCTAAAAGAGAAGTTGTTATAACAGTCAGGGCGTGATTGAAGAACACGCCCTGACCGTCAAACAGTATATCTTAGCCCTCTACCTCAGTACCACAGGTTGCACCAGCCTCTCTCCGCCGAGGGTAACTACCACTAAATATGTACCCTTGGACAGATGGCTGAGGGATAGTGCCTTGCTTGTGTTACCATTGCCCGTGAGCAGGGTTGTGCCCGACGGGTCAATCACTTCGTAGGCAAACCGGCACTCCCCTCCGCAACCCCTAACCTCGATGGTGAACTGCCCATCGGTGGGGTTGGGGTGTATAGAAATACCTGCGTTGCTTAGCAATTCATGGGTTTCAGATTTCTCAGATTCCGAACCCCCATCGTGACCCATGATGAGGAAACTACGCTGAGCCAGCACCAGCTCACCGTCGGCCAGTTGAACAGTATAGGTACCGGGGTTCCAGCCCTCTACCTCCACCAGTATTTGGAAACGGGAACGGGTGAGCAGCTCGTTGTACATCACATCGCCCTTGCTGTTGACAACGCTAATCCGTGGAGTCCTACAGGGTTTACTGCCCATGTCGTACACGGCCACCACGTAATCCGTTACGGGGTAGGGCTCCAACTCTAGTAAAATGCTCCATTCACCGGAATGAGACCCGCTATGGGCATCGCCCAAGGCCAACTCCTGAGCAAGGAAGGGTATCCGGTCGGCAATCACAAGCACATTACCGGCCAGCAGGGCCGCCAGGCCAACCCCCTGTGTAGCCATTTCCTCAATGGTGGCACGGGCATCGCTATCCATGAGTTCCAAGGGTATGCCTGCCTGCTCCAACCCCGCCAAAATATTCACCAGCCGGGTTACGCCCTCGGTCTCCTGTAGCTCCCCGGGGGTAAGGCCGGGCTCACCCGCCATGCTCTGCAGGGCAGCCAGTGCCTCCTCATGGTTGCCTTGCTCCACATGCGTGAATGCCGAGAGGTAGCGGTAGATTCGGTCGGGGTGGTAATCGGGCAACATCCGGATGCTGTCGTAAGGTTTGCCCAGGGTGTCGGCGGTGAAACGTGCCAGCAGCCGGCCGGCCAGGATATCGCGGTTGACACGGTGGAAGGCTATCTCAGATTTGGCCCCGTCTATGGGTGAGTAGCCCGAACCCGCATCGTGGATGGCCTCCATCAGGTAGTCCGGCAGGGTGTTCTCCCGCTCGTTCAGCGCCTGCAGCACGGCAGCCGATTTGGCAGCCTGGGGGTTGCTCATAAGCACCTGCGCCAGCATTAGGTTGGGCAGGGGCACTGCATCGTCCGAGGCGGTCACCATCACCGTGTCGGAGAGCAGTGGCGAGCTACGCAGCAAGACGTTACGCAAGATTAAGGGGTTTTCCTCGCCCTCCACGGTTTCCACCAGCGCACTGGTCTCGCCCAAATCCTGCAGGGCCAACAGCATATCACACGCCAGATTCAACGAGTCATTATACCGGGCGATGTCCTCCATTCCACGCAAAGGGATAATAATCCCGCAGTCGGCCAATCTCTCTGCCTCTAACACCACCACCTTATCGTTACAAGCAGGAGGGAAGAAATCGTTTCGGTACGCATAGTAGGTAAGGGGCATGGTGCTGCTAAAGATATTGTAATCAGGGGCTTTCATAAACCGGTTGGAAGCCGAAATGCGTTTTGTACCCTGCTCGTTGGCTACCCCGTTGCCCGTTACGTAAATATCGGCCAGCAGGTTGTCGGAAAACCAGTTGCACTGCAGCTGTACTGAACTAGTGAAACCGGGGACATGGCTAGGTTCACCGCTCGCTGCCATGACTCCCACCTGAAGATAATCCAATAAGTTCTCCCCGATGATCCCCGATAAGCCCACGCGGTCGTTGAGAAAAATGCCGTACCCCATTCCATTTCCCATGATGGCGTTGCCCGTAAAAGAGATGCTGTTCAGGGCTTCTGCCGAGATACCCGTGGGTACCCTGTCCTGATAAGCCTCGTAGGGCAAGTGGATATTGCAATGCTCCACTACGGGCGTTGGGTAGCCACTCACGTGGATGCCATTGAAGCAGTCGGTTATGATTGCGCCCCGTACAGTGAGCGAGGGAACATCCCTCGTACTCACGGCGTTTACCGCCGTGAAGAGATTAGTGAAGGTGTTGGCAACAAATTTGGTGTCGATGCACACATCTGCATCCTGTGCCATCACGCCGTATCCGCGGTCGGTGAGGGAGTAGCTCTCGGGGCTGGTGTTGTGGAACGTATTGTCGCGTATGGCGACAGGTGTTATCCTGTTCAGTTCAATGAACCATTTTGGGATGATACCCTGTTGGGCCATGTATCCTGTGGTGGTAAAGGTGGAGTTGCTTACCCGCGACTGGTTGGGCGAGTGGTAGGGGTCGAACCGGATGCCCACTATGTTATCCACAAAGGTAGCTCCTACTACCTTAAGGATACCGCCCCCATCGGCAACGTTCATATTGGAAACACGAACACCAACCTCGGCATGCGAAATAGTGGTGCCCGGCCCAATGCTTAGGAAACCCTGGTACTCCTCCGTGTGTGGAGCCCTAGGTAACCCCTCCACCCGTATTCCTCTCCACAGACCGGTGAATCCGCAACCGGTGAAATTGGTCAGCGTACCCCCGTTGACATTGAGCTGTGCCCTGGGTTTCACCACAATACCGGAATCCTTGGGAAAGGACAACGAGGTGCCATTTAGGGTAACCTTGGCTCCGGGTTCCAGCACCAGGTTACGGTACATTTTGTACGCTGCGCCATTCCACTCGTGAACTCCGTCATTAATGCGGTAAGCGGGAGGTACATCTGCCGATGGGTTGACAAAACCCTGAGGTATAATGGCCGCATTGTTCAGGTTAAAGGCCGCCTGCCCATCGTGAACGTTGAGGATGGCCTGGTGTGATATCTGCAAAACACCTGCCGTTTCGACGATTACCTTGCCTCCGGGCAGAACCTCCAGCTCGGCGCAATCATCAATCTGTAAAAAGGAATTAGGGCGTATGTAAAGCTTAGCCCCACCGGCAATGGTTAGCTTGCTGTTGGGTTTTAGGTGAAGTGTGCTGCCTCCCCTTACGTACATATTGCTATTGGTTCTTAAGACAAATGTAGCACCCTCCTCAAAGGTTAGCACTGTGGGATTGATGAAATCACCTGCCGTTGTTTGGGTGTGTCGATTGGGTGTACCGCTCTTGTCAAGTGTAATGCTTTTAGTCTCCTTAAGTTCTAGGGGAACACCCATAGGAAGAATAATGTCACCACACCAACGCACATCGCGGTCAACCAAATAATCATCGTACTTTACTTTTATCTTTGCCTTGCGGTTTACTCCGGTACCCGTGTAGTTGACCACCTGTACTGACAGCCCATGAAGGTAGATGGGATTGAGTTTTTCAGTGGGCTTGTTGTATTTTTGTTGGGCAATCAGCCCGGGGTTAGTAGAAATGGATATCTTTTTACCCTGCTCAAAGGCAATATTATAGCCGGTGGGACCCCAGGTTACTTCACCATCCAGCTCTAAGACCGAGAACATCTCCTTTTTGTGTTTGTTCGGGCTGTCAGGGTTATCATCTACAGAGATTACCCCATTGGGCGGAAAGTGGATTGAATCGCCAAAAAAATCGTCCCGCAACGCCATTAAGGAGTTGTGCGCGCTAAAGGGGTTGGGCTCTTTAGTGGTATAATTGTATATTCTATTACCCCACCATTCTGGGGCTTGTTCACCGGCCCTATAGGTTGTCCATGAATAGTCGAAATTCCCATTGGGATTTATGGCTCTAAGCGCATTGGCACCCTTGACAAAGATGCTTACCGATGTTTGGTTATCAGATATGGCTTCAACAAATGCAACCACACCCTTTGAGGATGGCGGAATGGGGTTCTGTGCACCGTCCCGTGCCAATCCAAGCCGCTTATCGAAGGGGGTATGGCCCGTTCGATTCTCAAGCCATACGTACTGTCCATCGGGGGTAGGTAACTTTAGGCGCATGGCATCGCCGGTAGTGATAAAGTCCCGAAGCCAGTATTCACCATTGTGCTGTACGCCATTTAGATCGTGCTTGATATCTATCCAGTCGAGCCACCACCTATCCCATGCGTTATACGAATAGTAAATGCGGGGCTGAGAAGCAACTCCTCCCCAGCCGTTGCCGGTATAAAAGTATTGACCCACTACGCCATTGGCCCCAAACACGTGCGGCCCATTATAAAAGGTATGCCCATCCTCATGGATAAATAGGGATTTATAGGAGTCTATCCCCTTTAGCCCTTTCTGTACGGTGAACCCCCCACTGAAGGCAATGGTATTGCCATTGGAAAAGGTAAATGTCCTGCCTGTTACTCCCGCATACGCATCGCGTCCTATGGAGTTCATCCAACCATGTTGTCCACTGGGTGGTGAGTTAAAACGGAACAGGATAAGCAGATAGTCAATCTTGCCATCAGGGATGGGGTTTACCGAGTTGTCGAACTGGTAGTCTGAAGTGGTGCGCTGGTCGAACTGTGCAAAGTAGTTGTACCAGTTGGCATCGGAATATCGCGCCTGGATAGTGTCGTAGGCCCGGTTAACAAACTTATAGAAATAGTTATTATCATTTTCATCGCCCGGCAGTATGGGCACATTGATACGGTGTGGGAAGAACTGGTAGGTTACCCTAAAGGGCTCCCCCTCGCCCGTGCGCGACTGCTGGTAGTAGAAGTTGGAAACGCTCAGGTCGCTGGCCGTGGGCGAGAACATATTTGGGTTGGAGTAGTACACCTGATCGAAGTTCTTTGGGAAACCCTGGAAATCGTTGCCATTGGGTGAATGCACTGGCCAAATATCAGAATTGCCTGGGAAAACGGAATCCGCATGAACCACACCATCAAACCCTATGGTTAGCACCAGTATCTTTAGATTGCCTCGCGGAGTATGGGAACCGCCAAAGTAGGAGTAAAGCCCTGATTTGGGAATGGTATCGCTGTAGGGATGCGCATCCTCCTCCCAGGGTATCTGTGCCAGGGTGGGGGGGCTAAGGATTATAAGAAAGAAAGAAAGAAAGAAAGAAAGAAAGAAAGAAAGATTGTTCGACCAGCGGATAATGCGGCCGGGTTGTGGGTTAGCGTGCAGCTCTGCTTTTCGTAACCCTTTGGTAGGTTATGTTTTTTTGCTTTCATTTTTACTGTAATTAGTTCTTAATTAGTTTGGTTGTGAATACCCTATCGGGTGTGGTTAACGATACGATTAACAAGCCAGTAGGCCACCGGGCTGCGGAAAGGGTTATTTCCCCGTTGGCCATAACGGCCTGGCTATGCACAATATGACCCGAGGGCGTAGCTACCGAAAGCGTACCCTTTGTTGCCCCTGCGGGAATGGTTACCTCAACGGTATCGTTGGTGGGGTTGGGATAAATCCTTAGGGGCTGCGTATCCGTTGGATTGACCTTGGGCACACCCACCGGGTTCCAGCTCTCTATCTTTGCA
>MWFE01000036.1 GCA_002071445.1 Bacteroidetes bacterium ADurb.Bin008
GACGAAAAAACAGCATCAAAAATGTCCATTAGGACGAAACGTCTAAAAAATAGCATCAATTTTGTCCATTACTCCGCTTTATCACACTTAATTAAAACCCTGATTCCCATACATCTGCTTACCGTATTCTACAATGATTATTTGTATATCACTGGATAAGAGTCATTTCACTTATCAAATGGGTTGCCCCGGCGTATTTCTCGATGATGAAAAGGGCATAGCGAATATCGATGGATATGTTGCGGCACATGGCAGGGTCGAACATAATATCGCTCATGGTTCCCTCCCACACCCGATCGAAATTTACTCCCACCAGATGCCCTTGGGCATTGACTACCGGGCTACCCGAATTGCCCCCCGAAGTATGATTGGTGGCACTGAAGGACACAGGAACGGTACCGTTCACCGCCCATCTGCCATAGTCTTTCGCTTTGTGCAATTCCAATAGTTTGGCGGGCACTTCATAATCGTAAACACCCATTTGCGATTTTTCAACAACCCCTTCAAGTGTTGTATAGTAAAGATAATCAACGGCATCGCATGGAGAATACCCTTCAACATTGCCGTAGGCAACCCTTAGAGTGAAATTGGCATCGGGATAAAAAATCCTATTGGGTTGCATCTCCATCAGCCCCTTCATGTATGTCCTATACAGCACTGTCAGTTCATCGTTTACCATTTGGAATGGGGTTACCACCTTTTCATTGAAGAGGCTGTCAAACTGTGCGTTTAGCGTATATACCAAATCCGTTTTCATGTAATTGGCAGCCTTCCTGTCGAAATTGGAAAGGTAGTATATCAACTTGGTACTATCGGCAAACAGGCTTTCATCAAAGTATTTGGCCGTAATCTTCTGCCAGTCGGCATTGTATTGCTGAATAAGGCCCTTAAGTGCCTTTGGTTGTAAACTATCGGAAAGATGCTCAGACAGGTATCTCATCATCATTTGAAAGATTTCCCTATCGATGGGCGAATAGTAATCCTTGTAGAACCTTCGGGTGCTGGCAATTAAACCCTTACTCTGCTTCTCTATCAGTGCCAAGTCGGGTTCGCTACCGGTATAATATTCCTCAACCAGCCGGGTAAATTGTAGTGCAAAACGGTTGATTTCAACCGCAGCAAATGCTTCTCTTCTCAGGTCGTCAGCTTTGAGGTAATGCTCCCGCTGACCATATAACTCGCTGAATCGGGGTAGCAGGTACCCGTACTCCTCAACTCTTTCCTGTGTTTCATTGACCCATTGGGAAAACTGCTGTTCCAACGCTTCCTTTTTTTCTATGGCATTCAACCTAATCAAGCCGTTTCGCTCGCCTATCCACTTTTTCCATGCGTTGGCAACTCCGGCGTGTTTACTGGCATACTTAATTCTAACGGTATCATTGCTCATCATATAATTTTTCATAATATCCAGGCGGGTTTGCCTTAATGATATTTTAACCGGATTTGAAACGTTGGCCACCTGATGAACTGCCTGTGAAGTAATGTACTGCTCGGTTCGAGCAGGATAACCGTACACCATGGTGAAATCGCCTGCACTGATGCCTTTAGTAGATATGGGAAAATATCGCTTTGGCTTGTAGGGAACATTTTCAGCCGAGTATGGCGCGGGTTGGTTATCCTTATCGGCGTAAACCCTGAAAAGGGAAAAATCGCCGGTATGGCGGGGCCAGGTCCAGTTGTCGGTATCGCCGCCAAACTTCCCGATGGATGACGGCGGTGCGCCCACCAGGCGCACATCGGAATAGACTTCGTAAACAAAGAGGAAGTACTGGTTGCCATAGTAAAAGGGCTCCACGCTTGCGGTAAGGTTGCTATTGGCAATGGCCGAATCGGCAATGGTTTTAGAATTGGCCTGGATCATAGATTGGCGGATTGCCTCGTCCATATCCGATTCAACACCCTGCAATACCCTTTGGGTAACGTCTTCAATGCGATTTAAAAAAGTAACCGTCAGTCCCGGACAGGGTAACTCCTCTTCCAAGCTCATGGCCCAAAACCCCTGGCTAAGGTAATCGTGTTCAACCGAAGAGTGGTACTGAATCATTCCGTACCCGCAATGGTGATTGGTTATCAACAGCCCGTTGGGCGAAATCAACTCGCCCGTACATCCCCTGCCAAACATTACAATGGCATCCTTCATACTGGGCTGATTGATGCTGTATATATCCTCAGCCGTAAGTTTAAATCCCTTTGCCTTCATGGCATCCAGATTATACTTTCCTACCAGCAGCGGAATCCACATACCCTCGTCAGCGTAAACGGAAGGGAATAGGAGTAGGCTAAACGCTACAATAAATGATAAACGCTTCATTCTTAATGTTTTTTATATTGACAATAAATTAGTTTAACCAATAAAACTTTACAAAAGTTTTAAATAACTCAACCATCGACAAAAGCCAGCAATTCGGCATACAATGTCTGCAACGGCAACCCCATGACGTTGTAAAACGAACCCTCAATCCGCTCAACCCCAATGCAGCCAATCCACTCCTGAATACCGTATGCCCCGGCCTTATCGTAGGGGCGGTAATTATCAACGTAATACTCTATTTCACTCTGGCTAAGCTTGCGAAAAAAGATGGTGGTGGACACATGGAATACTCTCGTTTTACCAAGACCTGCCAAACAAATCCCTGTAACTACCTCATGCCGGTCGTTGGATAGTTGCCCCAGTATTTCAATGGCATCCTCCCTGCTCTCAGGTTTACCCAAGATTCGGTTTTTACACCAAACAATGGTATCGGATGTAATAAGTATTTCGTTATCCTTAAGGCTATTCAACAATCTGTCGGATTTCTTTTTAGCCAGATATTCGGGGACTTCTGTATATAGCAAACCTTCAGGATGGGTCTCATCTTCATCGTTGGTTACCCTGACCTCAAACGGGATATCCAGCTGGTTTATCAGCTGTTGCCTACGTGGCGACTTGGAGCCAAGAACGATTTTTTTCCCATTTAGTTTATCCTTCAGAATCATCTCACAAACAGGGTTTAGGTCAATATACTGCTATATAATCGTTTGGCTAAGCCACCATAAATCGGAAAAAAATTGAATAGATTAACCCAATGAGCATGACAAACTTCGACAGGGTGCTTACAGTATGAAAATGCTTCTTTTCCTCTGCAAAAAGCAATTTCACCAGAAGCACGAAGATTGGAACAATCAATCCCGCGATAAGGTATATGAACGTAAAATAATCGAATTGACCATCGGGAAGGAAGTTAAGGTATGCTCCAAACAGGTAGGCAAGTGAAACGATTGTAAACAGGAGAATTCCCGATGCCGCTATTTGGCTTTTCCTAACCCCCATGACAACAGGCAGGGTGTTACGTCCATACTCAATATCGCCCTGAAAATCTTCAATATCCTTCACTATCTCCCTAAAAAGCGTGAGCAGGAAAGCAAATAGTGAATACCCGCCCACCCAGTAAACCACATCGTTGAATATTGAGTTGTTTAAAATTATCCTATCCCAGTATGCCACGTGTAGCCTGGTTAGCTCAGCAAGCAATGCCAACAAAGGTACAAGAGCCGTGAGTGCCGCTACGATCAGGTTTCCTATGAGAAACTGACGTTTATAGAGGGTTGAATAGAACCAGAGCAGCCCAACGATAAGGATAAAGAAAAGGGTAAAGAGGGGTTTTCCAACGCCTATGGAAGCAATAAAGCCCAAAATGATGCCCAAAATACTCAATATCCAGTGAATAATAATCACCAGCCTATGCGACAGGTCGCGCCCAACGATTACCGTATGAGGGCGATTCACCAGATCGGTTTTGGTATCAAAATAATCGTTGATGGCATAACCCGCTGCGGTGATGAAAACCGTGGCCAGGCAAAGGGCAAGGAAGGTCCACTCGCCAAGTTGTAAATCCATTCCCTTGCGATGCAGTAAGGGCTGAATAATGAAAAAACGCATAAGGTACATGGTTGCTGCAACGATGAGCAAATTTTTAAACCTTACTACCCTTAGCACACTTTTAAACATCGCTTTACTGCATATAGTTTTTATCCATCAACCACAGCCCCTTTAGCTTGAGCACCTGCTCAATCACATCGCGAACGCAGCCTTTACCCCCGCCAAATGATGAGATGTAAGTTGATATCTCCACAATTTCGGGAGCAGCATCGGCAGGGCAAGTGGGAAACCCCACCCTCTGCATCACCTCATAATCGGGCAGGTCGTCGCCCATGTACAGGATTTGCGAAAGCTCAATTCCATGCTTCAGGCAAAAATCATTCAATGCTTCCACCTTATCGGATGCGCCCAGATAGATATCGGCAACTCCAAGGCCCTTGAAGCGCTCGCGAACCGACTCGCTGGTGCCACCCGAAATGATGGCCACAGGAAAGCCTTGCCTAATGGCCTTGTGCACGGCATACCCGTCGCGTGTATTGGAAGTGCGTAGCAGCTCACCCGAAGGGTGAATCAGCACGGTGCCATCGGTAAAAACACCGTCAACATCGAATGCAAAAGCTTTCACATGGTGCAGCTGTTCCTTAAAATTTTTCATTGGCTGTTAACATCTGTGCTACCTATCCTGCTTAAAATTTAAAATGCTGGTGCTCATCGCCATGTATATATCACGGATATCCTCATCCAGGGAGGTGAGCAATGCCACATGATTCTTGATTAAATCCGAGTCGCCCCTGATGGCTGGACCTGTCTGGGTTTCAACAGGATTGACATCAAACGCTTTGGCGATAGTTTCCATTACCAAGGGTTTGAGGGTTTCAAAAGGGATGCCCTTTTCCTGAACGATTAAATAGCTGATTGCCAGCATATGGTTAACAAAATTGCAGCCAAAAACACCCGCTATGTGCAACCACCGCCTGGTTTCCGAATCCATGTTCAGCGGTTTGCCTCCAATGGATTGTGCAACATCAAAAAGCAAATTCTGCACCTCCTGCGAGGAGGATTCAATACAAAAAGGCGTACCGCTGAAATTCAATTCTCTGATTTTGGAAAATGTTTGGAACGGATAGAACACACCGTAACTATCTGACACTTTTGACAGTACATTTAATGCTGTACTTCCACTGGTGTGCACAACCGTTCCTTTGAGTTTGGGCAATTCTCCTGACAAAAGTGTTATGGACGAATCGGGAATACAAAGCATATATAGCTGCGCATCCCTGTTAATTTCCGATGCATTAAGCACATATTCGCATTGCAGAATTTTTGCCAACCCGGCCGCATTCTCCTTGGTGCGGCCTAAGATTTGAACAATTCGATGGCCGTTTCTTTTCAACTCTCTCGAAAGGTGAAAAGCAACATTGCCACTTCCAATTATCACTATATCAAGATTCTTAGAGTTTTTTGGGGGCATGGTTTGGGCTAATTAAGAGATGACTAATATAGTGGTTTATTTTTAATCGCTCAATAACCGATTGAAACATGCTTTAGAATAAAAAACGCTTTTATCGCTTCTCCTCCTTACGGAGAACATTTTCGCAAAGATAAAACTGAGTACACCAAACAGAAAACATTATGTTATTTCGGTTTTAAAAATAATAAAACATTTGCACAAATAATATATCACTGTTAATCTGAATGTTAATACAGTAAAACTAAAGAACGAAGGGGTAAAAGTGGAACAAAACCCTACTTTAACCCATTTTTTTTATATTTGTACGCTTATTTGACAAAGGGATTTTTTAACGTAACGCTTGGTATCACTCATATTTACCTTAGTTTTTGAAACTATTACTAACCAACTATTATAAAAATTCTACGCAATGAAGATTTTAGTTTGTATCAGCAATGTACCTGACACAACAACCAAGGTAAAATTTACCGACAACAACACCAAGTTCGACTCCACGGGTGTTCAGTGGGTAATCAACCCCTGGGATGAGTTGGCTCTTACCCGTGCCTTAGAGCTGAAAGACAACCCCGCTTCGGGGGTTAAGGGAGTAACCGTGGCCCATGTTGGCCCGGCAACATCGGAGCCCACCATTCGCAAGGCTTTGGCCATCGGTGCCGACGATGCCATTCGGGTCAATTTCGAGCCCACCGAGGCTTACCAGGTGGCTGCACAGCTGGCCGAAGTGATTAAGAACGAACCGTTTGACATAATTCTCTGCGGAATTGAGTCCAGCGATTACAACGGGTCAACGGTGGGCAGCATGCTGGCCGAATTCCTAAACGCTCCCTCGGTATCTGCCGTTTCGGGTTTAAATGTGGAGAATGGCGAAGCCACCATCACCCGCGATATTGATGGCGGGAAGGAGACCGTTTCCGTTCCGAAGCCGTTTGTAGCCATTGTACAAAAGGGCATTGCCAAAGAACCCCGTATTGCAGCCATGCGTGGAATTATGCAGGCACGCACCAAGCAAATCAAGGTAGTTGAACCTGTTAGCGTTTCCCCTCTAACCGAGCTGATTGAGTTTGAGCCTCCAAAACCTCGTGCCAAGTGCATTTTTGTTGATGCCGAGAATCCCAAACAGCTGATTGAGCTGCTGCAAAACGAGGCTAAAGTAATCTAACCTATTTCTTAACCTAATCTAAAATACAATAACATGTCAGTATTAGTATTCACTGAAAACTGGGACGGAAATTTCAAGAAGCTCTCATTCGAGCTTGTATCATACGCTGCAAAGGTTGCCGAGATGACAGGAACCACTGCAACCGCACTATCCATAGGTCAGGTGAGTGACGACGAGTTGAAAAAGTTGGGGAACTACGGTGCCAAGAAAATCATCAGCCTGAAAAGCGACCTGCTTAAGAACCTCGACAGTCAGGCATATACCGCCGCCATTGCCGAAATAGCCCAAAACGAGGGTGCAAAAATCATCGTATTGGCCAACAACAACATGGGCAAATCCATTGCCCCCAGATTGTCGGTGAGGCTTAAGGCTGCCATCGGTTCGGGCACAAATAAACTTCCCCTGAGTACCGACCCCTTTGTGGTTTACAGAAAGGTATATTCGGGCAATGCCTTTGCCCATCTGAAACTCAACACGGAGATTAAGATTTTAACGCTGATGCAAAACTCGTTTGACCCTGTTGAAACAGCCAATGAGGCCTCCATTGAAAATAGGGAGGTTAGCATCGATGGTGCAATGGTTAAAACACAGGTGAAAGATGTGCAGAAGCAAACCGGCAAGCTGCTGCTAACCGATGCCGAGATTGTTGTATCTGGAGGAAGGGGAATGAAATCGCCCGACAACTGGGGTCCGCTGGTTGAACTGGCCGACCTCCTGGGAGCAGCCACAGCATGCTCTCGCCCGGTATCCGACGAGGGATGGCGTCCGCACGAGGAGCATACCGGCCAAACCGGAAAGATTGTGGCACCAAACCTTTACATTGCCGTAGGCATCTCGGGGGCCACTCAGCATCTGGCAGGTGTGAGCGCATCCAAGTATATTGTTGCCATCAACAGCGATAAGGATGCTCCCATTTTCGAGGCAGCACAGTACGGCATCGTGGGCGATGCCGCCAAAATTCTTCCTCAGCTTGTAAATGCTGTAAAAGAGGTAAAGGCCAAGTAAATCCACGAGCACAATGCATTGGGCCAAATCAAGAAACTGATGCCAATTTCGCTCGTATGGCGCTGATTTTTTTAAATAACTGATACACTATGGTTTCACAAATAATTTTTGCCATTGCACTTCTCATCACCCTGAGCATCTTCGCGTTCACCACGTGGCGATACGTAAGGCTATTCATGCTTACGCAACCTGCATTTCGGGTTCGCAACTTTGGCAAGCGTTTCGGGTTGATGATGAAGGTGGCCATAGGCCAAACCAAGATGTTCCGCCGCCCCATTCTTGGACTTATCCATGCTCTGGTTTTTTGGGGTTTTCTGGTTATCCTGATAGGAAGCATTGAAATGGTAATCGATGGGCTTGCCGGGCTTGAGCGTTCGCTCAGCGTGTTGGGTTGGTTTTACAATTTTATCATTGCTTCAGGCGATGTGTTTGCCATTATTATCGTTGTGGCCATCGCCATCTTCCTGTCGCGCAGGCTTTTCATGCACGTTAAGCGATTTGAGGGAATTGAGATGAAACGCATTTCGCACGTCGATGCCAATGTAGCTCTCACCATCATCCTGCTGCTCATGATTTCGCTTCTGGGCCTGAATGCCAGCTACGTGGCATACCAAACGGCTACCAACGGGACCATCCATGGTTATTTCCCCATTGGCAACTATCTGGCCGGGTTGTTCGGCAACATGTCGCTTGCCGTCATCCATACACACCATCAGGTGTACTGGTGGTCGCACATCCTGCTGATATTCGTATTTGCCAACCTCCTTCCATACTCCAAACACTTCCACGTTTTCATGTCGGTTCCCAATGTTTTCCTATCGCGGTTGGAGCCTTTGGGCAAGCTGCCCAACATGGAAAACGTAACCCGTGAGGTGAAAATCATGATGAACCCGGAAACGGCCTATGCTGCTGCTCCGGCCAATGCTCCCATAGAGCGTTTTGGTGTTCGCGATGCCGAGGATGCCTCGTGGAAGAGTTACTTAGACTCCCTCTCGTGTACCGAGTGCGGACGATGCACCTCCGTTTGCCCTGCAAATATCACAGGGAAGAAGCTCTCGCCGCGTAAGGTGATGATGGACTTAAGGGCCAGAATGAAGGAGAAGCGCAACGGGCTCATCGCTCAGGGCAAGGAGTACAGCGATGGCAAATCGCTGCTGCGCGACTATATCAGCGAGGAAGAGCTGTGGGCATGTACCACTTGCAATGCCTGCGCTCAGGAGTGCCCGATCAATATCGACCATCCTAAGCTGATTGTGGATATGCGCCGATATCTGGTAATGGAAGAGGGGTCGGCACCGGGCGAGCTGAAAGCCGTGTTTAGCAACATTGAGAACAATGGTGCCCCCTGGCAATACTCACCTGAGGACAGGCTTATTTGGGCCGAAAATCTGGAAATGAACAAGGTTTAATCGCCACAGAGATAGCCAAGGAAACAGATAAATCTGTTTTGCAATGGAATAGAAAGCGTTGATGGCGACAGAAATATTTACTAAACTATGGAAACCGTAAAAATTGAAATACCCGTAATGGCCGATCTATTCGCCAGGGGCGAAAAACCCGAATACCTGTTTTGGGTGGGCTGTGCCGGCGCATACGATGACAGGTACAAGAAGGTGGCAGGAGCCTTTGCAAAAATCCTTACCCACCTGAAGGTCAGCTTCGCTGTACTTGGCAAGGAGGAAACATGTACGGGCGACCCTGCCCGCAGGGCAGGCAATGAGATGCTGTATCAGATGCAGGCATTTCAGAACATCGAAATCTTCAAAATGTATGAGGTTGAAAAGATTATCACCATCTGCCCTCATTGCTACAATATCTTTAAAAATGAGTACCCCGATCTGGGTGGCCACTACGAGGTGATCAGCTACGTGGAGTTTCTCGACAAGCAGATTGCAAACGGTAAGCTGAAACTGAACCTGAGTAAATTTGCCAATGATCGTATTACCTATCACGACCCGTGCTACCTGGGACGTGCCAATGGTATTTACGATGACCCAAGGCGAGTACTTAGAGCTCTGACAACCAATCTCATAGAAATGGACAGAAACAGAAGTTTCGCCCTCTGCTGCGGAGCCGGTGGCGGTCAAATGTTCAAGGAGGCAGAAAAGGGTGAAAAAGAGGTATTCATTGAGCGCACCGAGGATGCCCTGAAGATCAACCCTCAGATTATCGCCACCTCATGTCCCTTCTGCATGACCATGATGACCGACGGTATTAAGTACAAGAATAAGGAGGAAGAGATTAAGAACTACGACATTGCAGAACTTGTTGCCCTTTCATTGGGACTTTAACATTATCGACAAACTAACTAAAACCCTATAAACATTATGGAAACTGTAAAGATGAAAAGCGGTGAATTTCTCGTAAAGGATATTGATGCCAAGGAGATATTCATTCCCGAGGAGTTCAACGAGGAGCAGCGCATGATTGCGCAAACCTGCCGCGATTTTATGGATGCCGAGGTTTTCCCCAATCTCGATAAGATTGATAAGGGCGACAGGGAACTTATGAAGGGAATCCTGCATAAGGCTGCCGAACTGGGGATGCTGGGAATTGCCGTTCCCGAGGAGTACAACGGGTTTGGGCAGGATTTTGTAACCCAAATGCTGGTGGCCGAAACCACGGGCGCAGGCTACTCATTCTCGGTTGCATACATGTGCCACTGCGGTATAGGCACCATGCCCATTCTGTACTACGGCAACAATGAACAACGCCTTAGATATGTCTCAAGGCTTGCCACAGGCGAGCTGATCGGATCATACTGCCTCACCGAGCCGGGTGCCGGCAGCGATGCCAACTCCGGAAAAACCAACGCCCGGTTAAGTGAGGATGGCAAGCACTACATTCTCAACGGGCAGAAAATGTGGATTACCAACGGAGGCTTTGCCGACACACAGGTTGTATTTGCCAAGATTGACAACGACCGCATTCTAAGCGCTTTCATTGTTGAGAGCAACTGGCCCGGCGTGGTGATAGGCCCCGATGAGCATAAAATGGGAATCAAGGGCTCGTCCACCACACAGATATACTACAACGATGTTAAGGTGCCCGTTGAGAACATGCTGGGTGCCCGCGGCGAAGGGTTCAGAATTGCGCTAAGCATCCTGCACATGGGGCGCATGAAGTTGGGAGCCAATGTGATTGGCGCAGCCAAGCAAACCATCACCGATGCCGTTCGCTATGCCAACGAGCGCAAGCAGTTTGGTGTTCTCATCTCAACATTCGGTGCCATCAAACACAAGCTGGCTCAAATGGTTATCAAAGCTTATGCTCAGGAATCGGCCATCTATCGCGTGAGCAAGGATGTGGATAATCTCATCAACCAGTACAAGAGCGAAGGTTGCGACCATGGCCGTGCCGGTATCGACGGCATTAGCCACTATGCAGTAGAGGATGCCATCCTCAAGGTGTGGGGCTCGGAAATGTTAGATTTCGTGGTGGACGAGGGAGTGCAAATACACGGAGGCATGGGTTACTCGGCCGAAATGAACATCGACAGGGGATACCGCGATTCGCGTATCAACAGGATTTTTGAAGGAACCAACGAAATCAACCGCCTCCTTGTGGTTGAATCGGCCACCAAGCGCGCCATGAAAGGCGAGTACGACCTGTTTGGCCCTGCCAAAGAGCTGTACGAAAACCTGGATAACATTACCGATGGTCAGGTGGCGGGTGAAAGCTACTTTGACCAGAAGAAAAGGTATATGAAAAACTTCAAAAAAGCCATAATGATAATGATCCATGCCACCATGGAAAAACTTGGCAAGAAGTACATGGCCGAGCAGGAGGTGGTAAATAATCTGGCCAACATGATTATGGAACTATACATGGTTGAATCAATGGCGCTGAGGATTGAAAAACTGGAGAGTATCAATGGCACCCGCGATGTGTACCGCGATATGCTAAACGTATTTACATACGATACGGCATACCTTATCCGCAAAAATGCGCGTGATGCAATCTACTCCATCACCGAAGGCAAGGAGGCTGATGCTCTGATAAAAGCCATCAAGAATCTTACCCACGTTGAGGGGGTTAACACCATGGCCGCTCGCAGAAGGATTGCCGACAGGCTGATTGAGGATAACGAGTATAAATTTTAGGAGTAATGGACAAAATTGATGCTATTTTTTAGACGTTTCGTCCTAATGGACATTTTTGATGCTGTTTTTTCGTC
>MWFE01000037.1 GCA_002071445.1 Bacteroidetes bacterium ADurb.Bin008
CGGGGTAGGAGTTCATTGTTCCTGGTTCTTGGTTCCTAGTTCATGGTTTGTAGTTCGTGGAGTTCAGAATCTCTGCGACTTTGCGGTTCTTTGCTCCTTGGCGGTTCTTGGCGGCACTTCTTTTTTAGTACCGCAAAGTTACGCCAAGGATCGCTAAGTTTCGCAGAGGATTTTCTTTGCGGTTAAACGGGTTGCGGGGAACGGGTTACGGGTTACGGGATAGGAGTTCATTGTTCCTGGTTCATGGTTCGTGAAGTTCAGCGTCTCTGTGCCTTTGCGGTTCTTTGCTTCTTTGCGGTTCTTTGCGGCACTTCTTTTTTAGTATCGCAAAGTTACGCCAAGGATCGCTAAGTTTCGCAGAGGATTTTCTTTGCGGTTAAGCGGGGTACGTGGTACGGGTTGCGTGGTACGGGGTAAGAGTTCATTGTTCCTAGTTCGTGGTTTGTGAAGTTCAGCGTTTCAGCGTTTTAGTGGTTAGGCTGGTTACGGGGTACGTGGTACGAGTTACGCTTCACGATTTACGTTTCACTCCCGTCCCGATGAATCGGGATCGGGATCACGTTTATCGATTTACGCAGCAGTGTTTGGAAGCAATGGTAGTAGGAGTTGATTACATCATCCCATCGGTAATCAGTTTCTATTCGCTTGAGGTTGGCTGAAATAAATTTTTCCCTTCTCTCGCCAAACAGATCCCCTTTAACGGCATCGGCAATTTCGTGCTCGTTGGCAAAGAACAGGGCATTATCCCTCAGCACCGATTGGTTGAATGGATTACGATGTGCGCAAATCAACGCCGAAGCGGCCATGGCCTCTAACAAAGAGGGATTTGTTCCCCCCGCTGAATGCCCGTGAAAGTAGCAAGCACAGTGGTACCGCAGCTGGTTGAGCGCATCCTCATCGAAGAGGGGGCCAATGAACCTTATATTCGCATTGGAATATCGTTTGGTCAGGTAACAGCCATGCCCATTCTCCGTATTGCCTACGATGAGCAACGGGAAATCGGAGCCCGATTCTAAAACCCCTTTAATAACCTCCTCCACATGGTTGTCGGGCTGCATTCGGGCAATCATCAGGAAGTACTTAAACGGCTCCACGCCGTATGGCTTAATGGATTCGGGGTTGGGACTATTGAATATTTGCGAACCGTAGGGGATAAACTGTGCCGTTACTCCATATGTTTTTTCAAGGTATTGCTGTATGGCCTCCGAATCGGCAATGAGCCGATGGCTGCTTTTCACTGCCCATCTTTCGGCATGCCTTAAAAAACGTTGAAGCAGTTTGCCATACTTGCTCCGCTTCCACTCCAGCCCATCCATATTGGTAACTATCAGTGATTTGCGGGGTAGCAGCCAATGCCAGAGGGTGCTGGTTGTGTAACCCAATTGGAGAATGATATCGAAATCGCACCTGCGGCTATTGAGAATACAGTTGAGGTCGTAGATAAACTGACCACTGGCACCAATATATTGCTCGGGGTCGAAGCGGTGAATGATGTTCACCCCTTGCCATTTTTTCTCCTTAAGTGGATGATCGTGAGAATTGTAAACCCAAACCTCGGCGCCCAGTTGCATTAACCCCAGTGACAGGTACTGGGCAAATTGCTCAAATCCCCCATACCTGTTGGGTACTCCACGCGTTCCAAGAATGGCTATCTTCATGCTTATCCAAAGTAATTACTTCAATGCCCTATTGCAGTTTGCCGATAGGCAAAAATAGAACAAAAATGGAATAAACAGCCATTCGCTAATCCTCATTACGCAATGGCTGCAAAATTTATAAATGGCCAAAGGCAGTCAATGTGAAGCAAAATACTTACTTTTGAGCCAATGATGATTCAATAGTTCCGTTGGAATTGTCCGATTAAAATAATGTTGTTCAAAACGAAATAACTCACTAAATCATGAGCAGGCAGCTACGAAAGCGTGAAGCGCAAAAACAGCAGGAAGTGAAAACGGGGCGTAATTACCCCTACTTCATTTTTACCATATTCATTGTATTGCTACTTCCTGTTATTTACTATCAGGCAACCCTCGATTTGACCACAATGCCCAGAGTATTGGCATTGAGCGCATTCCTCGGAATGTTTGTCATTTTCTTTTTTAATTCGAAGTGGTATAAGCCCGAAATGCTTGGCGTATTGAGGCATGGCCTATTTCCTGTATTTGGGCTCTGGCTCGTGGTGTCGGTGGTTACGCTGGCATTTTCCTCCAATCCCATCGAGGGCATTTTCGATATTATTAAGGTATTGTTTACCATTACCATTGCCATGCTGGGTGCCATGATTTTTTCCGAGGAGGAGAATTGGCTTGATAAGCTGGCTAAGGTGGTTGTTCTTTCGGCCATTGTCACCTCGCTGGTGGGCTTTGTACAGTATTACCTTTGGGTGGTCAAGGCAACTGAGCCCTTTTTGCCCGATGGGCGAAAGATTATATACAGGGTGGTTGGGGTGATGGCCCACAAAAACCTATACTCGCTTTCGCTATTCATGATGCTCCCCTTTGTAGCGTATGGAGTGGCAATGTTTAAGAAACATTGGAAAATTTTGTCAATCATTGCTTTAGTTTTTGTGTTGTTGCTAATCTTTATGCTTCAGGCCAGGGCAACCTGGGTGGGGATTATGGTTGCAGTAGCCATATCGGTGATAACGCTTATCCTTTACGGTAACAAATTTGGCTTGCCCAAAAAGTGGAAAATCACCCTGATTACCCTCACTCTCATGGGTGCAGTAGCAGTTGGAGGGGTTCTCTTTTTAGTCGGGAAGGATAGCCAGAATCAGTATGTTAAGCAGTTGCAATCCATTATTAATCCCAAGTCGGCACAAAATATCCACAGGATAAATATTTGGAAAACAACCCTGGAAATGATTCAGGATAGGCCGGTATTGGGTTTTGGACCCAACAATTGGAAGTTGCATGCTGGGTACTATTTCAAAGGCCGATTCTTCCTGGAGGATCAGATAAACTGGCAACGACCCCACAACGATTTTCTATGGGTCTTTGCCGAAAAGGGAATCTTCGGGATTTTGCTCTACCTCGCCATTTTCGGATTTTCATTGTATTACCTGTATAGGATTATTGGTGCCGAAACCACCCGCGAAAAAAGGCTGATGGCCCTTTTACTTATCTTCGGATTGGTGGGTTACCTCACAGCATCAACTTTTGACTTCCCCTATGAAAGGATATTCCACCAGGCATTCTTAGGGGTAATATTTGCCTGTTCGGTAGCACTCTACCATAGTGTTTATCCCACAGCTGTATTAAAAATCAAAAAGGATATTCTGGTAATTCCCCTTGTTGTTATCTTCGTTTTTGGGGCATACTACGGGTATCGAGGTACAAAGCAGGAGGTTAATCTGAATAAGGCAAGGGCCGAACTGAGGATAATTAATAGAGGTATTCTCCCGCGAATTGATTCGTTGCCCGAAAATCAGAAGAAAAATGCTGCAGCCATGCTGCAACAAAAATGGCGCGAAGTGTTGAAGTATGCCTTGAATTCCAAGACCATTTTAAAAAACCTCGATCCGCAGGCAAACCCGATAGATTATTACATAGGATTGGCTTACCTTAATTTGAAGGATTATCAGAACGGGCTTAAGTATTGCCTTTTGGCACACAATCAACACCCCGGCAGTATAAAGGCTTTGAACAGTTTGGGTGCGATTTACTACAATCTGAAACAGTACGATAAGGCAGAGGAATATCTGCAAAAATCCATTACCATCTTTCCCTCGCACGATGCGCTTCTCAACCTGTCGTCCACGTATTTTATGCAGAAAGAGTATGATAAGGCATATGAACTGCTCTCAAATGCTCCCAAGGATATCATGTCACCAAGACTGGAAGATAATTTGAAGTCCATTACCATAATGCGGGAAATGGCTGCCAAGGAGGCTAAAAATGCAGAAAAGGCGAATGGGAAGTAGGCTGTTTGCTTGTCTTTGTAGTGTAGTTAATTGGGATGTAAGTGTCCAAGTGGTATGCCAACAATAGATATTCACGACCCTTTTATATTGATGTTCAGTATCAGTTTGTTGCCGGAGAGTAGTTAGGAGTTGATTGTTCTATGTATACATATTTATGGGGCTAAAGCCCTTTTGTGTACTACAAATTTTGCCCGTCAGCTAAAGCTGACGGCAATTGAAGAAATAGAATTATTGCTTTGTGAATATTGTTGGTACTGAAGTCTCAGAATATGTATTTCCCAATCCGGGCTTAAGCCCGGATGCAATATCAAATACTTTAAGACAATTTTTAATTAATTTTCATTGCCGTCGGCTTAAGCCGACGGGATACTTAAACTAAAATTCATTAGGCTTTAGCCTCATTATTGGTTGTATAGGCTTTGAAGGAGAAAAATTAACTGGGAAATCAAAAGTATGATTGACAGGTATCTATGATCCGACGAATTATTAAATGAACTTCAAAGAAAAGTGGAGAAGGTTCACCCGATAAAAACGGTTTTTTTGTGAAACATTTGGCGCAAAACACTCCCATATTCACCAGGTAAACCTATGGTTGGTGGTAATGGCAGGTTGGGGATTCCGGGGATCAAACCGATTGTCCACAATCCATAGTCCGGCAGCATAGCTACTGATGGCAAAACCGCGTTCGTAGGCGTGTGCCATGGTACCATCCAGTTGACCCGCTTCGGGTTCGAAAACTGCATCGGGCATATCGAGTTCCAGAAGGGGCAGGATGGCCTCTTTCCTTGCATAGAACATGGAACCGGCAACGAAAGCCATGTCGTGCAGCTCGCGGGTATCAACGCCAAGCCTACGGCATAGGTAACCAATGCCCTTTGCGTTGGCACCGTAATACAGGCTCATGGGTACAATATGCCCCGTTGGGCCAAGGATGCCGACGGAGGGATTGCCATTGAAAATTTCTATGATGTCGGTGCGCGCTTTTGCAGGTAACAATGCGTTGAAAATCTCTTTACGCCAAATACTCCCCGCCATGCGGTGATCCGATTTTTTGGTATGGAGTTTCAGAATCAAACCATAACCCTGTTCAAAGGCAACGGCGCAGGCCTTGAGGAATGGCAGCACATCGCGCCCCCGATTTTCAAAAGCCAAAAGTTCATGGTAGATATGAGAATTTGAAAGCACACCGTTTATTTCCTCTGCTTTTTCGTGAGGGCAGGTAACGAACAGTTTGACCTTTTGGTTTGATGGCTTGACCAGATAGCGGAGTATCTCGTGCATGATTTCCACGTGGTACACGTGCAGAATAATGGCCAGGTCATCAATGGGCGATGTATCAACGGCCACCGGGGAGGGTTGCCTGATTTTGCCATGGCCAACGGATGGCCAATGGGCGGGATAGTCCACATCGTTTTCGTTGTATGTTATCCCCGAGAGCATATCCGCCTCTTTCCAGTTGCGGTACACCTTTGTATGGCAAAACAGGGGGCGGAAGCGGGTGAACACAAAATCCTTAATGCGTTTTCTGCCTTCGCGCTTGATTGGCAAGTGCCACCATAACAGGGTAATCAGGTGAGTAAAAAAACCTTTGACCCCTTTCGCATTGTTTTCCGGTTTCCCCATTTTCACTGTTTATGGCAAATCAATAGCTTTACAAAAATAGGAATTGAAAATCAATATGGCCTTTTTCGGGAGAATATTCTTGATGGCTTAACCCGATGAGATAATTTAGAAATTTAATAGTATTAATTATAGGTATTAAAATATTTGCCCTTTCCAATTTCATTTCATAACTTCGTAGCACAGAAATGACGTTTTTTCGAAGTTAATTGATAAAATTAATTATAATCTGATAGTTTAACCCATTAAATCATTAGTCATGGTAAGCGATTTGAACTCAGTTTTTTCCAATTCAGCCAAGGGGATGAAGCGTTCGGCCATCCGCGAATTGCTGAAGTTGACCCAGCGATGCGACATTATCTCCTTTGCAGGAGGGTTGCCATCGCCCGATAGCTTTCCCATTGAGCAGCTGAAGGAGATATCCTGTGAGGTACTTGAGAAGGAGGGAGCGCAGGCATTGCAGTATGGCTCCACCGAAGGCGATAATAAGTTAAGGGAGATTCTGGTAAATCGGTATCGTAAGGATGGCGTGGATATCACCACCAACAATCTTGTGATAACCACTGCTTCGCAGCAGGCTCTCGACCTGATTCCCAAAATTTTTGTTAACCCCGGCGATAAGGTTATCTGCGGGTTGCCATCGTACCTTGGCGCTCTTTCGGCCTTTTCAACCTATGGTGCGCAAATGATTGGTATCAGGCTCGATGATAAGGGAATGCGTGCCGATTTGCTGGAGAAGGAGCTGGAACAGATGAAAGCCAAGGGCGAGAAGCCCAAGTTTATCTACATCATCCCCGATTTTCAGAACCCTGCGGGTATCACCATGCCCGAATCGCGCAGGCTCGAAATCATTGCTATTGCCCGCAAGTACGATGTGCTCATCGTTGAGGACAGCCCCTACCGTGAGCTTCGCTTTGAGGGCGAACCCCAACGTACCATGCTGCAGCTGGACGGAACAGGGCATGTCATTCTGCTGGGAACCATGTCAAAAATATTTGTGCCCGGATTTCGCATGGGGTGGGTTGTTGCCCATGAGGATGTAATCGATAAGATTGTGATGGCCAAGCAGGCCACCGACCTGTGTACTTCTGCATATCTGCAAAAGATTGCGGCTAGGTATTTCGAAAAGGGCTATTTTGACCAAAACCTCAAGAAAATTATCGACAGCTACCGCATTAAGCGCGATGCCATGCTGGCAGCATTCCGCAAGTACATGCCCCAGGGGGTGAAGTGGACTGAGCCCGAAGGGGGCTTGTTCCTGTTCCTCACCCTGCCCGAGCACATGAACGCCGAGGAACTTTTCAAAATCGCCATCGACCAGAAGGTGGCCTTCGTGTTGGGAAGCGTCTTCCATTGTGATGGAAGTGGGCACAACACCATGCGGCTAAACTTCTCGTTCATGTCCAAGGAGCAGAACGAGGAGGGCGTGAAGCGCCTTGCCGCTGCCATTAAACAGCAGATGTAGCCCCGTTTTACACGGTTTGAACTATGAAGGCAATTTGATTTTGCTTAACCCATTTATCACCGCATCCTTACATTTGGATGCGGTTTTTTTCTACCTTTGCCATGCCATGAAGCTGTCAGTAATCATTGTCAACTACAACGTTAAGTTTTTCCTGGAACAGTGCCTAATCTCGGTTCAGGGAGCATTAGAGGGCATTGAAAGTGAGGTATTTGTGGTTGATAATGCTTCGGCCGATGGTTCGTGCCCCATGGTGAGGCAGCGTTTTCCGTGGGTAACGCTGATTGAGAACAAGAAGAATCATGGCTTTTCCTATGCCAACAATCAGGCCATTCGCCAGGCCAAGGGAGAGTACATCCTTTTGCTCAACCCCGATACCGTGGTTGAAGAGGACACTTTTTCCAAATGTATTGCCTTTATGGACAATCACCTTGATGCCGGGGGCCTGTCGGTGAAGATGATTGATGGCAAGGGGCGTTTCCTTCCCGAATCGAAACGGGCATTGCCAACCCCCATGGTTTCGTTTTACAAGATATTTGGCCTTTCCCGTCTTTTCCCGCGGTCAAGGGTATTTGCACGGTACCACTTGGGGCACCTCGATAGCAGAAAAATCCACGAGATAGAAATTCTCCCCGGGGCTTTCATGTTCATCCGCAAGGCTGCTCTCGACAAGGTTGGGTTGTTGGATGAGGATTTCTTTATGTATGGCGAGGATATTGACCTTTCTTATAGGATTACAAGGGGTGGTTATAAAAACTACTACTACCCAGAAACAACCATTATTCACTACAAGGGCGAAAGCACAAAGAAGGGCAGTATTAACTACGTTCTGGTTTTTTACAAGGCCATGATGATTTTTGCCCGAAAACACTTTAGCAGGAAGAATGCCTCCATATACATTGCGCTAATCTACATGGCCATATACTTTAGGGCTTTCCTAAGCATTTGCAAGCGCTTCTTCCATGCCATGTGGCAACCCGTTGTCGATGCCCTGTTTATGATTATTGGCTTTATTATCATTGTCCCCTTCTGGGAACAGTATAAATTCCATGGTATTAGCACTTTTCCCGACAGGGTGGTGGTTGCTCTCTCCGCTTTGTATATCCTGATTTGGATTCTTTCAAGCTGGCTGGCCGGAGCCTACGATAAGCCCCGAAAGCTGTTCTCATCGTCTAAGGGTATTGCCATTGGTACGCTTGTCATTCTGGCCATATATGCACTGCTCCCCATGGGTATGCGATATTCAAGGGCCATAATCCTTCTCACGGCTCTTTGGTCGATGGTGCTTGTGCAGGCAAGCCACCTTTTTCTGGGTTTATACAGAAAAGATTTGTATCCCGCCTTGCTGAAAAAGAAACGTATTGCCATCGTAGGTGGACCCGATGAGGTGAAGAGGGTTTTGGATATCCTGGGGCAGGCGGGGGTAGATACGGTTTTCCTTGGGGCCATTTCGCCTACACAGGAAGTGTATCACCCGGAGCAGGTTACCTCCATCGACAGGATACACGAGTTTGCCAGGATTAATCAGGTGGATGAGGTGATATTCTGCTCGGGAGATATCTCTTCACAGGAAATCATTCGCAACATGCTCCTGCTGGTCCCTGCGGGAATTGACTACAAAATTGCACCGCCCGACAGCATTTCCATCATTGGCAGTAACTCCATCAACACATCGGGCGACTTGTACACCATCGACATCAGCGCCATTACCAAGCCCGCCAACAGGCGGAATAAGAGAATCTTCGATATGGCTGTTGCGCTTGTCCTCATAATCTTCTCTCCCTTTGTTGCGCTGTTTGTCAGGCGCGGAGGATTTATCGTGGGCAAGGCGGTGGAGGTGCTCGTTGGCAGATTGACCTGGATAGGCTACGACGAGTCGGCCAATACATCGGGGATGCCTCCGTTGCGAAGGGGTGTTTTCACACCTTTGCCCCAATCAAAACGGACGGAGTATGATACTGCAACTTTGGAACGCGCCAATATAATGTACGCCAAGGATTACAGCATTGTTAAGGATTTGTCCATTCTTTGGAACAACATTCGGAATCTATAGTGGTTTTGCATTGTTTGCACATTAACCTCAAAATGAATAGAATATGTTAAACAACAGGACCTGCTCCATTATCCTGGTTACCCTTTTGTTGATTACTTCCTGTTCAACACGCACAAAGCGTGAATATCGGCAAATCCGTGGATTCGCACAGGGTACCACCTTTAACATACAGTATTATCATCCTCAGAACAGGGATTTGAGCGATCCCATTGGCCAAATCCTCGAGAGGATTGACAGTTCCATGTCAGTTTACAGGGATAATTCCATTATCAACGCATTCAATGCCAGTCAAGAGGGTATTGAAGTAGATTCGCTGCTTGCGCAGGTGGTTGAACAGTCGTTGCAATACCATCGACAAACCAACGGGGCATTCGATATCACAGTGGGACCGCTGGTTAAGGCATGGGGCTTCTATGCCAGGCAGAATCAAGTACCCTCTGACGATACCATTGCCCATTTGATGGGCTTCATTGGCGATGGCATGATAGCCCTCGACGGGCTATTCCTTGGCAAAAAACATGCTGAGGTAAAAATTGATGTAAATGCCATAGCGCCCGGTTTCACCGTTGACCGTATTGCAGCCTATTTTGAAAAAATTGGAATAAAGGACTACCTCGTTGAGGTGGGAGGGGAGTTGCGCTCGCTGGGGAACAGCCCGCGCGGAACGCCCTGGCGCGTGGGTATCGACAGGCCCGATGACCACGCTGTTTCGGGCGAGAACCTGCAGGCCATAATCGAGATTTCGGGCCAATCGCTGGTTACATCGGGAAACTACCGTAAGTTTTTTATGAAGGATGGCGTGCGGTACAGCCACACCATCGACCCAACAACAGGCCGACCCGTGGAGCATTCGCTGCTCAGCGCAACGGTGTTAGACAGCACGTCCGCCCGTGCCGATGCCCTGGCCACTGCCTTTATGGTGATGGGCAAGGATAAAGCCATTCAATGGCTACAGGCCAATCCGGGGGTGGAGGTTTACCTTATCTATTCCGATGAAAAGGGAAACTATCAGGTTTGGATGTCGGAAGGCATTAAAAAGAGGATTGTGGATTAAGCAATGAGCAATGAGCAATGAGCAATGAGCAATTAGCAATTAGCAATGTGCAATTAACAATTCAGCGTCTCCGCGCCTTTGCGGTATAACTTATAGTACCGCAAAGTTACGCCAAGAATCGCAAAGTTACGCAGAGAATTTCCTTAACGGTTAAGCGGGTTACGGGGTATGCGGTACGGGTTACGTTTCACGATTCACTCCCGACCTGTCGGGATCACGATTCACGTTTTTTCCGCAGAACGATCACATTGATGAGGTCAGGAAACCTTGTCGAATCTGGTACAATAGCCTAATGCTCGTCCCCATCGTGAGTTGGTATGCCACAGGCGCACCCGCACCCACAGCCAACCGAAGGGCTTTCAGAATGGGATGAACAATGGCTGCTCTCGCTCCGCTTGGTACGGGTGAAAGCAAAAAGAAAGAAGAGGAGTATCATGGCCATCATTCCGGCGGCAATAAGAATAAGCTTGATTGTTTCCATAGCGTTACAGTTTACGATATGAGTTTATATCGTGCTGGAAGGGTAACAACGGGAAATGGGATTTGTTCAGTTAGCCGCACACTGGTTTGCTGCACGATTTGCACCCATCGCTACTTTTGTTTTTGGTCCATTCCCTAATCTCGGTGGCACGGGCGCACGATAACCCCCTTTTTCGCATTTCGGGATTGTGTCCCACCGATGTTTCGGGGAACTTATGGCTTTTGTGGAAAAAAATCTTAAGCCCCAGCAGTAGCACAACCAAGGCCAGCAACACTATCACAACCGCAAGTAGAATGAAGAAGGGCATCGTTTTTTAATCAATTATTTAGCTTAGACTTTGCAAAATTAGCCATTTTCCCCGGTTTTATGTAGATACTTGACCGGTATCAGCAATTTTTTTCTCAATAAAATCTCACACCTTCATGGCATTAAACTTTCCCAAACTATATTTGTTCTTATGTTGACGCCATTGGCGCAGGAATAGCTAACATTGACAAATTCAAAACGAATAGAGATATGGCCCGCAAATTATCGGAAGAGAAACAGTTTGACAAGAAAGAGATATTAAATGATTACTACACAGCAGTTCTTAGCCGTGAAATCAGCTTATTAGGGCGGCGTGAGGTGCTCACGGGGAAAGCCAAATTTGGCATCTTTGGCGATGGGAAAGAGTTGGTACAACTGGCCATGGCCAAAACCTTTCGCAATGGCGATTGGCGCTCAGGCTATTACCGTGACCAAACGCTAATGATGGCATTGGGGTTATATAGTGCCGAAGATTTCTTCGCCCAGCTCTACGGCCAAACCGATGTGGAGTTGAATCCCGGCAATGCGGGTCGTTCGTTCAACAATCACTTCGCTACCCGGTCGCTAAACCCCGATGGGTCGTGGAAAGACCTGACGGCCATGAAGAATTCGTCGTCCGATATTTCGCCAACGGCGGGACAAATGCCCCGCCTGCTGGGCTTGGCATGGGCCTCCAAACTTTTCAGAAACAACAAGGAACTACACCAATTTAAAACCCTATCCAAACAGGGCAATGAGGTGGCCTTTGGCACCATTGGCGATGCCAGCACCTCCGAGGGGCATTTCTTCGAAACCATGAACGCTGCTGCTGTGTTGCAGGTTCCTATGGCTATGACGGTTTATGACGATGGCTACGGAATTTCCGTGCCTACTGAGTACCAAACTGCCAAGGGTAGTATTTCCCAATTGCTGTCGGGAATGGAAAAGGGGAAGAACGACAAAACGGGCATCTATATATATAAGGTAAAGGGATGGGATTATGCCGCCATGATTGAGACCTTTCAAAAGGGCGTTGAGCTATGCCGCAGGGAGCATGTGCCCGTTCTGTTCCATATCACCGAGATTACCCAGCCGCAGGGGCATTCCACATCGGGTTCGCACGAAAGGTATAAATCGGCCGAGAGGCTGGAGTGGGAAAAGGAGTACGATTGCAACAGCAAGTTCAAGGAGTGGATATTGGCCAACGGTTATGCAACGGCAGCGGAGATTGAGGAGATAGAAAAAAGGGCAGCCGACGGTGCCCGCGAAGCCAAAAATACCGCATGGAAGAAATACTCCGACCCCATTAAGGCTGAGCGCGATGCGCTCATTAGGATTATCGACAACCGCTCGTGCATGTGTAAGCGAGAGCATATTGATAAGGTGGGCCTGATAACCGACGAGTTGAAGAAGATTGCCAACCCCATTCGCAAGGACAACATGAGCAGTGCCAAGAGGATTCTCAGGCATGTGTGCACCGATTGCACCATGCGCGAGAAGCTTCAGGCCGACCTTTCGAAATGGATAGAGGATAACTACCGTGCAGGATACGATATGTATAGCAGTCAGATGTACTGCGAATCCGACAGGGCTGCCATAAAGGTTAAGCCCATCCCACCGGTTTACTCCGACAAATCGCCCGAGGTGAACGGAAGAGAGGTGCTTCGTGACAATTGGAAACTCCAGTTTGAGAAAAATCCGTTGTTGGTGGTTTTTGGCGAGGATGTGGGCCATATCGGAGGGGTGAACCAGACCTTTGAGGGGTTGCAGGAGCAGTTTGGCGAGCTGCGGATTTCCGATACCGGAATCCGTGAGACAACCATCATCGGGCAGGGTATCGGGGCTGCGCTTCGCGGTTTGCGCCCCGTGACCGAGATTCAGTACTTTGATTACCTGCTTTACGCTTTACAAACCCTGAGTGATGATTTGGCTACCCTGCGCTGGAGAACCAAGAGCGGGCAAATAGCACCCCTAATCATCTCCACACGTGGCCACAGATTGGAGGGGATATGGCACTCCGGCTCCCCTTTGAGCATGGTGATTAACTCCATCAGGGGTGTCTATGTTTGCGTTCCACGCAACATGACTCAGGCTGCCGGTATGTACAACACCCTGTTGCAGGCCGATGACCCGGCCCTGGTTATTGAACCCCTCAATGGCTACAGGTTGAAAGAGCGGATGCCCGATAACATTGGCGAGTATAGAGTACCCCTGGGCATACCCGAAATACTCAGGGAGGGCAACGATGTCACACTGGTGACCTATGGCAGTTGTGTGCGCATTGCGCGCGATGCCGTGGATCAGCTGGCCGAGTTTGGTATCTCCGTCGAGCTCATCGATGTGCAAACACTATTACCTTTCGACATACCCAATCTCATCCTTGAGTCGGTTAAGAAAACCAACCGCATTGTATTTTTCGATGAGGATGTACCGGGTGGTGCCACGGCATTCATGATGCAAAAAGTGGTTGAGGAGCGTGGAGCATACCAGTACCTCGATTCACAGCCACGAACCATCACGGCCAAGGAACACCGCCCGGCCTACACCACCGATGGCGATTACTTTTCCAATCCCAATGCCGAGGATGTGTTTGAAACCATTTACGACATTATGCACGAGGCTAATCCACAGCGTTTCCCCAAATTGTACTAAAAAGGAAACATTATCCTCAATTAACACGGGCGAATTGCGTTGCCTGTTAATATTAATTCTTTACTATAATTTTTTATATTTTCCTTTTTTTATCCATTTCTCATTCGATAAATTTGGTTAATTAATCGATAGGTATTACATTTGTTGGGTTTTTAATAAATCTAAATTATTTTAACCCGATAATAGCGGGTTAAATTTTAAATTGTTTCTATTGTTCTTTGCCGTATGAATTGATTTTAAGAGGCATAATGAATCGTTCCTCTGAACAGTTCATTCCTGCAGTTAGGGAAGATTCAACGAGGCGTAGGTTTTTATTATTTGTTTGGAATAATTTTTGTTGATTATAAATCTTTAAGTTTAATCAACGTTTCATATTTGTTAACCTTTAAAATAATTTTATTTACTAACCAAAAACAATTTAGTTATGAGAAAAAAACTACAAATTCTTTCACTTGGGCTAGTGGCTAGCCTATTGTTTGCCTCCTTTGGCTTCGCTCAACAAAGGATGGAATTCCCCCCAAAAAAGGTTGCCGGACTGCAATTAACAGCCGTTGAGCACTCCACTCCAACCACATTCAACCCGACGAAAGATGGTGAAGGTGAATGGATCCACTGGGATGATGGTACATTGGCCTCAGGAGTTGGCTACAATGGACC
>MWFE01000038.1 GCA_002071445.1 Bacteroidetes bacterium ADurb.Bin008
GTAGGTCCCTCCGGGCTCCTGCGTAAGGTACGATGGCTGTGCCAACCTTTGCCCCTCCTGGTAGTTATCGCGAAGACCGGTATAAACTGACCAGTTCTTCCCCAAATAGGAAATGGCCTCGGCTCCACCGTAGGTTACGAAAAAATTGTCGCTGGTACCAGTAAAGTACCGGAATCCATAAACAGGTCTTATCAATGCGCTGAAAAAGGTGTCGCGATAGGCCACCTCGGGCATAAGAAAATGCACCGAAAGGGTGGAATCGCGCCTCAAAGCCTGCCATTTTCCCTCCTTCAGGCGGCCAAGTTCCATGGTATACTCCTGCATATACTGCTTCAATCTTGCCCTCTGCGAAGCGCTTAAATTATGGCCATCCTCCTCTGCCTGTAGTAAGTAATTCGCAATCTTCTTTCGCGGGTAAGGCTTAATGGCAGTTGAGATATCAATGATATGAGCCGTGGAGAGTTCATCTAGGAAATTGTAAATATCCTTATCGCTTACATGCTGATACGCCTCCTGTCCTTTAGCAGAAACGAAAAAGGTAAGAATAACTGCGATGAAAACAATTCTTCTCATTGGTGGAAGATTATTCTGCTAAATTAATCAACAAGATTAAAACACAATACTTTCAAAGAGTATAGAACGTGCATGTAACCTGCCAAATCAAAAATACAACCTTGTACAAGGCAAAATTTAAAACTGTATGTCCACCGCATTGAGGCAGAAAACCGGATAATCTTACATCAATTGTAAGGACTATAACTCTGGCGTGGCCTTAATAATAGCCTGTTCTTTAACCACCTCATCCTTTAATGGCTGGCAGGACGTTGTGTTGTTCTATGGTGTGGGCCAGTGGGGTAAGCTTCATAAAGTTGAAGCGTGCACTCGCCGCGGAGATGATTTACATTGTTACTGATACTATACTTCACTTGTTTCTGGTTCCTGGTTCCTAGTTCCTGATTCTTTGTTCCTTGTACGTGGTTGCTGGTTGGTTAGTATTTAGTCCCTCTGTTTAAATCCTTTTTTAGGTAGTTAATAAGAGCGGTTATCTTTTTTGAAATGCTTTCAGTTTTTTCTAAAATAATATCTAACTCCTGTTCAGTTATATATTCGTAATCGAATGCCCTGAAACCTTGTGAACGACACTCATTGCATGAACCCTTTGCTATATAAAGAAACTGCAAAAACTCCTTATTTCCTCCTCTTCCAAAACCTTCTGCAACATTATCCATGATTGAGCCTGAAGAACTTCTAATCTGATCACATAATTTAATACCTAATTTAAATGTATCCTTTGATGTAAGTTTGCCAATATATTTACATATGGGTCTTGCTTCCTGCCATATTTCAATCTCCTCAAATCTTTCAATTGCTATTTCTGATTTTTGCTAGAAACTTAACAAAAAAACCTCGAACTCTAAACAAAGAAAATGGAACTCTGAACCATGAACACCGAACCTAGAACTCATATTAAAACTTCCTAAACTTATGGTATATAGCTCGGGCACGTTTTTGTAGTTTGGGTTCAAACCGTGTTTTGTCAGATGTTTTTACATAGCCTTCATACTCGCTGGGCGATATATGGTTCTCATTGAGAAAGGTATCTAATTCAGTTGGCTTGGCTATATTCTGCAATTCTTCCATTTCTTTTTTTAATGCCTCATCGCGTGTCATAATTCCCTGTCGGATAAGGCCGCTGTAGTAGAAAGTGTTTTTGGATATGTTGGGAATTCGCAGTGTATTCATATAGAATGGCACATCGTGAAGTTCGCAATCCAAGTGCTCTGCTCTACCCTTACCGTCGCTCCAGCCCATTTCTTTTTTTACAATGGGAATAATCGGTGAGGTTTTGTTGCAAGACTATTTACTATGTTTTTCCGTTGTCAATGGCACTAAACAAAATTTCTTCGAATTGGCCATTAAGAGTACCCACGGACGTATTATTCTTATTGAGCATAAGTTTTTTTACCTCCTCTACCCTTGCCGGAAATTCCTCGGGCTCAGAATAAAAAATATTACCATTATCGTTCCCCAAGAAATATTCTGTGCTGCCAAAATTTGTTGTAACCACAGGAACGCCACAAGCCCTTGCCTCAAGGATTGACAATGGCAAGTCAATGGAACTATTCTTTTTCACCACGGGGAAAATATACAAATCCGACAAATGATAAATCTCCTCAATCCTTTCAATAAAACCATCAATTATCATAATCCCGGTATTTAAAAGTTTTTCCTTTAGACTGGCAGGACCAATTGAATCCCGGGGCGTTGAACTACTCCCAACGATGATGACTTGATTTTCTCCCTTTTGAAGTGGAACAAGGCTTTTCAGATTACGCCCCTCGTTGAAATGGCCAATATGAGTGATAACATATTTATTTGGCGGTATGTGGTATTTTATTCTCAAAACTTTTTTGGTCTCATCGTTCTTATTAGGTGAAAAATTTTCAAGATTTGTGGGCAAAGGGATTAAAGATGAATTGATTTTCAGCCCTTTCAACTTATCGTATAATAAAAGCGATGGGGTTAACACTATTTTTGGTTTTAAAAAACGAATCAACCTTGTTTGCCAGGTCGCCAACTGTTTTGGCTGCAAAGCAACCATTATGTTTTGGGCAGATGAACAAAATGATGAGAGAATAACATTCCTAACGAAACTAGCGAAAGTAGTTGAAGCAAAAGGGAAATAGATCAATGTATGGGGGCGAAACTTTTTTACCGTTTTTTTTATCCTGTTAGAAATGAACAACCGGTTAGTTTCTATCACTTTTATCCTTTCATCATTAAATCCCTCTCTGCAAATCACCTTAATAATATACCTTTGTTCCAATCCAACAAAAAGGTTATAAACCGTTTTTTTTATTCCCTCATCATAGGGTGGATTTATTTGCTCCGTTACAAGTAAAACTTTTTTCACAATACACCATTTAATTGTTTTGCCTCGGCAACAGTTAGTCTTTCGCTATAGTGTTTACTTATTGTTCCGTATGGATCGCATAGAACAACCGGATTGTTTTCAGCATTAAATCTCTTTTTTGAACTGTCAGGATTATCATTTATATATAATTCAAGAGGGACTCGCAACCAATCGGCCCTTTTCTTTTCCACAACAGAAAAAAACAAAGCTTTTATACCATTTAAAAAGCCTGATTTTCGTACAATCGACATATCAATATCAGAATATTCTTTAAGTTGCCCCCTACATATACTACCAAAAGAAGCGCAGTAAAGAATCCAATTTTGCTTTCCCAATCTCTGTTGAAGCCCATCGAAATAAACAAATAGTTTGACCTTTGATAACTTGGCAAAACGCAGGCGATGAATCAGCAAAACGTAAAAATTACCGTTAACATACCAGTTAACTGAATGTGCCACAAACAGCGACAGCAAAAAGCTGTGAATCAGGCCAAAAACTGCGTTGCAATAAAAAATCAAAAAAAAGATGGTGGTAAAAAAAAGAGTAAATGAAATCTTATACAATTGTTCTGTTTTGTCGGCATAGGGTATTCCTTGAAAAAGCCAATTCGAAGCAATCAGAGTCCAACTGAGGAAACGATTATTGCGTATCTTCTTTTTTATCCCTCTCATAGGCCCAGCTTCATGAAAATTTCCCTTTTTACTACCTCAATCGGCTGATTGTTTAAAACTTCGAACAGTTCTAACTCTTCACTTATATGTCTATATGCCTTAATTTTTAGGGATAAGTGTTCATCGTAAAGTGTATCAACCTTCCGGGACCTGATAATCTCCTCATCAACCCGGAGAGAAATAATCTTGGTATTTAAAGGTATTGTGCTAATAAATTTCTTTCCGATTTTGCAATTAATCAGGTTGTCCCTTTTGGTATCCACCATTAAATCTGCCAGCGTGTCCAAAGCAAAACGATCGAATAGTAAAACTTCCTCCGGATGAATTTTACGCCGCTCTAAGTACCATTTTATCTTAAAATCCATGAACTGCAAGTAAGGAAATAACCACGACACAAATTTCGACCTGTAAAATTCATGCTTCCCATATTTAACCCCATTGATAACTGTATATTTTGTTAGTCCAACCAATCTACAGTATGCCATAAGGGGTTTAGATAATATTTTGGGAGAGCGTAGCCAAATGTGCCTTACACTTAACCGACGCTCCGTTAACAAATTCTTAATTTCCTGTAAAAAAGTAGTTTTACCACTTCCGTCGGGTCCGGTCAAATAATACACATTACCCTTCATTAAATACTGTGTTATATAGTTGTAGTACTTTGTGGTTAACCGTTTCTATGGAAAAATCTTTTACCGACTCAAGGCACGCCGATTTCATGGCCGATGAATTTGATACTGCAAAAGCGAGTTTTTGTACTATCTCATCAAGATCATTAGGGTTTACTATAAAACCATTGTGCTGTGACTTAACAATTTCTGAAATATCACCCACATCATTAGCCACAACGGGAACGCCACATGCCAATGATTCCTTAACGGATAGCGGACTACCCTCGTTGTCCGAAATTAAAACCGAAATATCTGCCGCGCAAAAGATCTTGGGAAGTTCTATTCTTTTTCTGATGCCCATGAAATAAATATTCTCATTTAGTCCAAACTCTTCAACCAATTTTTTTATTCCGTTCATCGATACTCCATCGCCCACAATTGCTAATTTGTATGTGGGATCCATGCTTACAAGTTTTTCAATCGCCTTAATAATAATATCAAGCCTTTTGGGTAACTCCACCCTTCCCACATATACTACTATTTTATCTGAAGACTTATATCCTAACTCCTTCCGACAGAGGAGTTTATCTAAGGGTTTAAACAGTTCTGTATTAACCCCCGTTGAAATTTTGAGAATTTTATGCTTATATTCGGGATATAAATTTGAATAAAAACTTTTTGTCACTGAATCTACAGCAATAAACGCAAGCACTTTTTTAAACGAGTAATTCTCCAACGCACGGTATATAAAACGGATTACCCCACTCTTTCTAATGTTGACTGTAAGTGCTTGTTGCCCATGCAGTGTTACAACGCTTTTCCTTCTCGTAAAAAAATAGAATGCTGCTAAATGATCCGGTCGGTGAGCGTGAATAACAACATCTTTTGGAATTTTTGTAATTAAGGATTTAAACAGTAAGGCAATTAGAAATTTATTTGTACCAGTAACTTTGTCTTGAACCCTAATGTAGTCTATTCCAGCCAATTCTTCATAATTAAATATTTTGCCAATTAAACCTATTTTGATGTTGTTTTTTAGCGAATAATCTATCAAATCTTTTATGTACCCCGATATGCCGCCAATAGCTTTTAACTCTCGCCCCGATTGATCCGTTTCGCATGATATGGTTCCAATATGATAAACTTTCATGTTACTTAAATGTGTTTTGATAATCAGGATAATTTTTCATTATAGTGTGACTTCGGGGATAATTCTCAATAAACCATAAAAAAAATTCAGTTGCATCAATTTTATCTTTTAATAATTTTTGTCTTTTTTCTTTCCATATTTCTATAATATCATCTCTTTTAATCCATTCTAAAGCTATTTCAAATGCTAGCCTCAAATCACTGGTTCTAAAACCTAACTTATAATTTTCTTCCTGATCATTAAGATATCCAAGGGGTAAAGGTCTAAGTGCAATCCAAGGAATACCTAATACCCCTGCCTCTGCCGCTGTTGTAGTACCTTCTCCGATGTATAGTGAACAAAAAGAAAGTAAATGAACATATTGTGAGGGATGAATATTCAGCCTATACTCTTTAAAATCTTCTCCTAAATCTTTTTCTGTACACGAAACAAAAACTTTTGCAAACTTGCTTAACTCTTTAATATAGAATAATATTTGTTCATGGTTTTCATCTACTTTGGACTTTAGCCCAATATCATGGGTAGCATGCAAAGCAGAAAACCTCATCAAAATAATTTTATCAGTATCAGTTATTTTAAGAGTTTTTAATACCGAATTATTTGGTTGAAAGTATTTTGGATGTAAATAGGCTATTTCTTTGTACGAATTAAAATAAATGGTTTTATCACCTGAAACATCATTATAAAAACATGTCGGTAAAAGCAAACTGTCAACAAACGGTAATGATGACCTAAGGTTCACAACTGCCGTTTCAGTATCACCCCAACATATGTGACTTATATTTAAAAGTTTTGCAACGTGCCCTGTGTAAGGAGATGTGGGAGAAAAAATAATGCTAGGTTTATAGCGCAAACATGTTAAAAACAACTTAAAATCAATCAATAAAACATTCAGGATTTTCCCTAACAATGAATTTCTAGATTTGCCAATTTTTTTAACCCTGAAACCATAAGAATTTATTAGATCATAAATAATGCCCTCTTTCTCAACAACAACAAAAAGAACATCATATCCATTATGCCGTAACTTATGAGCCACATGCCTTACGATTTGAGGATCTACGGGGTGGAAAGCCGGGAATAGTATTTTCTTTTTACTCACTTTGTTTTTTAATAATTCTTGCTGGCACTCCAGCAACAACAGAATTGTCTGTAACATCCTTGGTTACAACAGAACCTGCACCAACAATAGCCATTTTTCCAACGGTAATTCCCGGCAATAATATAGCACCTGCTCCAATCCAACAATCATCATCTAATACTACGGTTGATTTAATAAAGGGATGCGTATCCATCAACTTTGACCAGTTGGCATCGGAAGACAAAACAATCGTTACTCTAGGCCCAATAGCTACTCTATCGCCAATAATAAGATGACAAGATTTTTCAGAAATTGGACTGGCAATAATCAAATCCTGCCCGATATATACTTTTTTACCAACAGAAAATTCACATAATTTTAAACCTAGTACCCTTGTTCTATTATTTGGAAAATGCTGGGCCATTAACTTACCTAACTTAAATTTAAGTTTCTTAAAAAAAGATACCTTGTTCTTATGGTTTGAATTACCGTACATATTTTATTTTTTTATAAATTGCCAATCCCAATCTCCCAATCTTCATTAACAGAGGGTTATGTACCTGTTCAAATCTTCCAAACTCCACCAATTCTCCTCCAAATTTTAACTTAAAATCGCGTACTCCGTATTCCTTATTCGGTTTTCCGGCTCCCCCAAAATCGAATAATTCGTACCCATTGCTAATGCCCCATTCCATAACTTTAAAAGGGAGAAAATCATTGGGATATTTATCTAAGTGTTCTTCATGGGCTCCCGCATACCAATCATAAATCAATTTGTTGTGACACAAAACAAAACGGCATGCAATGATTTCGCTATTATACCTTGCAGCAAATATTTTTAATCCCCCTATACCTTTAAATTTTTCATGGGCATTGATAAAAAATTGAGAGTCGGGGCTGGGGAGTCCAACCCTATTGTAAGTTTTTTTTATCATTTGAACACAATCCATTAGATCCTTATGCTCAACTATCTCTGTAAATTCCAAAGGAATGCGTTGGGCCCTTCTAATATTTTTTCTTCTTCCCTGGTGCATGCCATTTAACAAGCCATCTCCGGTTGTTTTCAAACTTATAAGAATATCCAAATGCTCTTCAAACCGAAATCCGTTTTGTTTGAATACCTCTTTTTCTTTGCTGATCCACTCCCATTGATTCCTAAACTGAGTATATATAGCTTTCCCTTTTATTATTTTATTATATTCTTTTAAAATACAATCTAACACCGCTGGGTTATTGTCTTTAATAATTGGGCCTCCCCAGATAATGGAACGTGCAGAGAATTTACCAAGAAAACCTTTATGCTCACGCTGAACAACCGCTAGTAACACTCCCAAAATCTCTTCCGTATCATCTACAACTGATAAAAAAACGGGCTTGTACTTGGGTGTTCCTTTATAAATATCAAAAAACATTGGTAGTTGGAAAACATTGCCCTCGGGATGTTGGGTCACAAACTGTGCCCATTTATTTTTATCTATGTGGTAAAGAATTTTCATGTCCATTTTCAAGGTAAAACTTCCATTCTTTTCAACATCAACCTGTAATCATTTTCCTGCTTCCCACCAATGGTTCGTTTTAGTTTGTCCCAATGCTGTCCCCACAATAATTTAAAAATAAGAAATATCCTGTTTCCCTTGCTTATTCCCCTTCGGGGAATGTTAAGGGGATTGTTCCTTTTGTTAAAAGATTTATTTTCGGTAGAGAATGCCAGGGCAATACCATTTTCCCTAAGCACCTCCATCTCCCTTTCGTCAAAGTCGAGGCCAGGAACCCCATTGGGATAGGCGAAATATTTAATATCGGCATTTAAAAGTATTTTTAAGCCTTCAATTGACTTTTGTATTTCCAACGAAGCCATCTTGTCCTTCTCGTTTTTCAATATGGGGTGATTCATTGTATGGGCTCCAATGGTAACCAATCCTGATTGGTGAAGTTCAATGAGTTGTTCGGACGTTATGTTGACACAAGGAGTGGGCCCTGTATTCATTTGTTTTTGGTATTGTTCAATCACTTTCCATATATTTTCAAGATCCATGTTTTTAAGAAACGAGTTTAAAGGAATCTTTTGCAACCTGCTGTTATTGATATTAATTTGCTTCTTAATAAATTTTTTAAAAATCTGTCGATTATAACCTCCTATTTCCTGAAACCAAAAATTTTCTCTGTTGAGTATCGCCTTTGGCGATACAAAAAGTGTGGCAGGGATCCTTAGTTCTTTTAATAATGGAAATACATTGTAATAGAAACTTTGATGTCCATCGTCAAATGTGATATGACATGCGTTTTTTAACTTTTCCCCGGAATAGTAATAGCTTTCTATGTGTTGGGCAGAAACCATATTAAAAAGGCTTTTAAGAGTTTTAAGAACAAACTCCATCCAAATCGGGTCATGCACAACATGAAAGTTTATAACTGTATTAGGAAATAGTTTCATTATATATCATTAAAAATTCTTCTAACCCTGGCGCTGGGTATAATGGGCATATTGTTTTCGTCTACGACATTAACAGCACCATTTATTATATTGGTTTTCCACCCTATTGCTTCTTTGAATTCATCCTTGCACTCCCAAAGGTAAGGGGTGGGAAATACTCCTTTTCTAAAAACTTCGTAAAAACCATGTGGAGTATAAAGGTTAGGTATATGCTTTTCCAAAATAGACACAATGTTTTTCACTTCTCTGTAAAGATCAGTGGTTCGTTCTTCCAGCTCATAATTTTTATTTAAATAATCGACTAACTCTAGCCTCTTTTGCTCTCGATAAGTTGTTAATGAATCCAATGTAATCTGAATACTCTCGTTTATATAATCGGGTGTGGCGAGATGTCTGGCTTCGCAATAGCTCACCACATGAATAATATCGGGCCCCTTTGGATTGTTCGGTTCGATATCATCCATCAAGGCGGTTACTGCAGCCAGTTGAATTTTGGCTTTATCTAAATCAGGAGAAAAATAATCCAGACCGGCCCGTGGTTGATGAAAAACCTTAAAGCTTTGGTTCTCTAACTCCCTAACCAATTTAAGTAATGCTCTCGATTTTGCCAAATCCTGTATCCCCCATGTATATTTGGGGGTATTTAACATGGTTTGAATAATTATATACGGAATTCCCTTTTTCTTTGCCAGAATAGCCGCAAGGTACGCAGATAACACATAGGAATAATCGTCTCCTCCCCTAAACGAAAAATGGTGAGGAATATTGGGTTCGAACGGCTTGCCCGTTTTTGCTATGTAATCCAAGGCTGAAAAATGCTCCTGTAGGTTTTCTAAAACCCCATTTGGCCCCCGGCCATCTATTTTGTTGAACCACCACAACGATAGAGCATGCCATGCCATTCGTATAGTGTTTTCAAATATTTGTGCAACCTGTGGCACATTACGCGTGGCCGAATAGGTGCGAACCAACATGGGCCTAGAGGCCTGCCAGATATTATATAAATCTTTTTCAGAGTTGATGGGAACACCTCCACCATTAGGCTTATCGCCCCATTCCGAACCAAAATTCGACTGACTGAGTTGAGAACTTCCAATCGATATTACATCAAGATATCCGGCCTTTGAGAGACTGTGTAACCAACTTAAGAACTCTTTTTTTGCTTCCTCATAGTTTCTGTTATAAGGCCCTGCATGAGCTCGTATTATAGGCGTATTATTTTTAATCTTATTGCTTATGATACGCTTGACAACGGTATCTTTATCGGTACCGTAATCTGTGTAGCCAGCCCGATAAGGCGGCTGAAACAGTTTATAGTTGCCACTTTTAATTAACGATTCGGCAAAACTTAAGCGATCAATATCATATTTGGACTGTTCTACAATGGAAACGGGGATTCTCGACCTTGGAATACCCATCCTCACCAATGTTTCAAATTGTGTCTCGTCGCCAAAAAAGACTGGAAAACGATCGGAATACTCTTGCTTTATATACAGGCACGATTCCATCAGGCCAGCAAAATATATCTGTTTTATAGGGCCGCCCTGCTGCCAAAACATGGATGCATTCAACAAATGGTAATGTAATTTCCCAAAATATATTTGTGCCTGTTCCGGGTCGAGCCGAAAACTTAACCCAAGACGAGTAATAAGATGGTCACGAATCCATTTAATGATTAGGCTAATATTGTCAAGTTTGCTGATTTGAGCCATAGCTGCAACTATAGTTGCATCGGCAATGATTACCCGATAGCCGCAATCCTCAACAAGTTTGCTTACCGTTGATATTCCCAGCGTGTGAGCATCAATTTCCGGCCTAATAAAACCAAAAATTTCGTTTTCGGTAACCTCAACCATTATCTGCTCATTATTTGTACTATTTGAGATCTATCCTCAATGTCCATTCCTATGTTTTTCAACGTTCTTCCATGAATACTAAAATCCCGATTAAGTAATACCTGTCCGATATTTAGAACGGCCTCCATCAACGGCGTTGAAATTCCAACAATTTTTGCCATCTCAACCATTGGAAGAATGCCAGTGGGCAAGTCTTCCGTCAGTAATCTGCTTTCAAGGGTAGAGGGAGCAAATATTTTATAGTAGGCCGGATTGTGCTGCATTTTTTCGCATAAAGTCGTTCCCTTGGTACCCTGATAAGCGAATGATATCCAATCCGAAACAGATAAAAGGTCTATTCCATATGCCCTACCTATGGAAAGCCTTTCTTTGTCTAACTGCTCAAGAAAATGGGCAACGGCAGGGGTCATGTCATTATAAAAATAGAACAAAGTTCCCCTCTCAATAGCTGCTGCATTAAACAGAATAACAGACGGATGAAGAATTGCCCCAATATTTTCCAATCCTGTTACTAAAGTATTGCTAGCCTGGATAAAACAATTGAAGATACCATTGAGGGTTTTAAGAATATACAATGTATCTTCCGAGGGATAGGACGAAAAGTAAACCTTATCTTTCACTCCAATGATTCGCACATTCCCGGGGGTCTCTGCCCTGCACGCATAAATTAAACTTTGAGCCTCACCAATGTAAAGTCGTTTCTGCGTTGATTTGGAAATGGAGTTATAGAAGTCAATAGCCCCTAATGTCCTGCCGGGATTCAGAACAATAATCTGATTGTCTTCAACGTGTGGTGACATTTGCAAAGCTAACTCTCGGTGAGCATCGGCAGTGGTTGTAATCATTATCAATTCTGCTCCGCGAATGGCTTTAGCCAAATCATCAGTAACACAATAAAGTTTAGCTGTTCCCTCAATGGCATGGGTAAGGCAGATGCTTTTCGATTCTGCCACAATGGCTATTTTTGATAAATTCCTGTTGTAAAGCGTAATTTGATGCCCCAATAACGAAAAATGGCCCGCCATTGCTTGACCTCCGTTGCCGGCACCAATAATTGATATTCTCATATTTACACGGTTGGTTAAACTAATCTCTTGATTAAGAGACTTGGGATTAGAGGTGTATGCATACAAAACCAGATAATGCTCAATGCTTATTTCTACGGATAAGCCCTATTAAATACATAATTCCAGCAAGTGGGTCGTTGATATTAAAAATAGCATCTACCTTTTTTCCTTGAACAGATTTTATCCATTTCCATAACCCCATACCGTATTTTTTGTATCCTCTCGCTTTAAAGCCAAATACAGCAAGGTAAAAATCAAAAATGAAATTTGCCCATACTATTTCCTTTTTCTTGTTGACAACAACACTTGATTTATGATTAAGCAAATCATCATACATTACTTTGGCCAAATTTACCCCGCTTGCCGTTGCAGAGTAATTCCAA
>MWFE01000039.1 GCA_002071445.1 Bacteroidetes bacterium ADurb.Bin008
GGATTAGAGAGAATTAGGGTTATGGTTTCGACTTCCGGCAGTGACCCGGATGATTTCACCAAGATTTCGGAAGGCAACTATCTTCAAGTCCCTGTTAATTGGACCCATTACACTTTCGATCTTAGCAGTTTTGCCGGAGAAACCGGATATGTTGCCATCAACTATGTATCAGACGACGCGTTCATATTCATGCTGGATAACTTTAAGGTTACTGCCGAAGTAGATACTCCCGATGAATTGATTTACACCGCTACCCTTAATTTGGAAGCAGGTCAGTATGAGTATAAATATTTCCTCAATGCTGGCTGGGCAAATGGTGAATGGGATGGTGATCCCAACCGCGTGGTAGTTGTTGAAGGCGATATGGTAGTTAATGATATTTGGGCTGTATGGAATGGCGGTAATCAATATTATGTAACTCTTGTAGCCAACCCTGTTGCAGGGGGTAGTGTGTCAGGAGCCGGATATTATAATGAAAATGATCTTGTTACAGTAACTGCCACTGCAAATAGCGGATATCAGTTTGTGAATTGGACAAACGAGAGTAGTGAAGTAGTAAGCACAAATCAAAGTTTCTCCTTTAATATGCCGGGTAACAATATCACACTTACTGCAAATTTCTCTGTTGAATCTCCTGACCTCTATAATGTAAAATTTACTGTCAGGAATTTATCCAATTTACCAGTAGTAGGAGCTAACATATCTATTACAGGTGCAGGAAACCTTACTACAAATGCCTCAGGTGAGGCCACAACCCAACTACGCAATGGAAACTATTCCTACACTGTAACAGCGAACGGTTACTACGCATATAACGGCTCATTTTCTGTAGCAAATGCCGATAGAACCGTAATGATTATTATGAGCCCTACAGGTGTTGAGGAGAACACTTTCGCTGCGCTTACGGTTTATCCCAATCCCTTTGGCAACAGCATAACGCTGCATAATGCCCAAAAGGTAAGACATGTGACGATTACCAATATCCTTGGCCAACGGGTGATGGACATTACCCTTGCAGGTGATGAGCGCATTACCATTCCCACCGCTGAACTGCAGAAGGGTATCTATCTGATTGTATTCGAAGCTGAAAACTGCGAGCGGATGGTGAGGAGAATTGTTAAGGAATAGCTGTTCGAATCAGTAGCCATATGAAAAAAGCCGCTTTCAAAGCGGCTTTTTTCATAAACTATACTTATTACTGTGCCTAATAGCAAAGAATTACTTTTTCTTAATAATTGCGTTGAGCACCTTCTCCTTATCCAACTTCTTGGTGCAAAAGAACCAATCGTGGCATTTAACCGAATCGTCCTTGCTCTCCATGCGCTCCTTGGCCACACCACACGAACCGGCTGTGGGAACAATCACATCGTCACCCGGACGCCAGTCAGCCGGCGTAGCAACCTTAAACTCATCGGCTGCCTGCAGGGCGATTAATACGCGGTAAAGCTCATCAAAGTTGCGGCCCAAACTCAAAGGGTAGTAAATAATGGTGCGGATAATGCCCTGAGGGTCGATGAAAAAAACAGCACGAACTGCTTTGGTGCTGCTCTCACCCGGCATCATCATTCCATACTTCTTGGCAACATTCATGGTTATGTCTTCAATCAAAGGGAATGTTACCTCAACGTTTTTCATACCCTTGTACTCAATCTTCTCCTTAATGGTTCGAAGCCAGGCAATATGGCTGTATAATCCATCCACAGAAAGGCCAACCAGTTTACAGTTGGCATCGTTGAACTGCTTTTCCATTGAGGCAAAGGTCATAAACTCCGATGTGCACACGGGAGTAAAATCAGCCGGATGGCTGAACAGGATTACCCAGCTGCCCTTGTAATCAGCCGGAAAGTTAATTTCACCCTGAGTGGTAACGGCTTTAAACTCCGGTGCCTTGTCGCCAATACGTGGCATTGCAAAAACTTCTTTCTCTTCCATTTTTTTAATTTATTTAGGTTAAACAATAATTTTACTAACACTATTCCCTTGAAGCACAATGCTCAGGATAGATTAATTAAAGGGCGATTAAACCCTAAGTTTCTTTAGCTCTTCTTTCATCCTGTCGATATCGTTAATCCAGTCTTCGATATCGTGTTCATGCTCCAACTCATCGGCCAGAATTTGTGTGGCCATTTGATGAGTAATGTGATCTTTTCCGCTGGTAAAAGCAGCGATCTCGTTGTATCGCCTGATTGCGCAGCGTTCGCCTTGTAAATTCTGGTTTAAAATGATTTCAATGTATGGGTCGGTGGGTGCATCGTATGCACAACCACTCTTTTTAAACCATTCCTGTGGATGCAGTAGCGGGGTACCACCCAGCTGAATTATCCTGTCGGCTACCATGACAGCATGGTTAAGTTCTTCAGTGGCATGGACCAGCAACTCAGCTTCGACTTCAGTACGCATTGGACCCTCAATAACACGGGCGCCAATCCAGTACTGATAGTATGCAAGCCATTCCTCTGCCAGTGCGGCATTAAGCATTTCAATCAGCTTTTCCACATCAACCGATGCGATTTTTTTTGCTTCTTTTCCCATAACTAGTTTGTTTTAGTTGGTTTATGTTCAATATAGTTTCCAGTTATCTGGAGGTTAATCTCTTTGATTTTAAAGTTGGGAATCCTTTTCTTTTTAAAATAATCCTGAAGCAATTCGTCCAATTCGTTATCGTAGTAATTTTCAATGGAATCGCACTCCTCACAGTAGATATGATGATGTTTGTGCATATCCATGTCATAACGCACAAAATCCTTATCGGTTTTCACCTTTGTAACTATCCTTTTTTCATAAAAAGTATCCAGAATGTTATAAACAGTTCCCAGAGCAAGGTTTGGATTTTTCTTCCTAACATAGTCTTTTATTTCCTCAGCGGTTGGGTGTGTCTTTAATTGCATTAAAGCCTCTAATACGGCAAGGCGTTGAGGGGTAACCTTCAACTCCTTTTTAGAAAGTATATCAACCAGTCTGGAATAATTCATATTAGGTAAGAATAATTCTTTTTTAATAATAACACAAAATTACAATAAATGTTTTACTATTTGACCAATAATTAAAAAATAACCTAAATCAAGGATATGATTTTAATATATAAATCATTATCCTTTCATACATATCATTTGGAGAAGTTCGGTATTAACAATTTCCAACTCTCTCCCGGAAAGTTTTATAATCTTGCTCTTTGTAAATTCGCTCAGCTGACGGCTAACGCTTTCGCGCGAGCTACTGATAAAATCGGCCAGTTCCGTTATGGAAAGGGGAAGTTCAAATCTGGTTGACTCAAAAATCTTTTCTGATAGGCAAATTAGAATTTCGGCCAATCGACCCGGAAGCTGTTTTTGCGATAAATTGGTATAACGTTGATAATCCGTTAGCTCATTTCTGCATAGGTCTAAGATTATTTCATATGCAAAACCGCTGTTTTGGACAATAAAATCCCTGAAAATATCCAGCGATATAAAACAGGCTGTGGAGTTTGAGAGAGCCGTGGCAGAGTACTGGTTCACTTTATCGCCAATGGTGGTGGGTAATCCTAAGTAGGCGGGAGCTTTGGTCAGGCGAAGAATTTTGTCGCTTACGGGGCCTTTCATGTGAATTTTTACCAACCCAGATGTCAAGTACACAATATTAGTTGCAAGGTTTCCTTCCTGAAAAATCAACTGGCCCTTTTTAAAGTTTACTCTAGCACAACTGGTCCCAAGTGTTGTTAGTTCGCCTTGGGTCAGATGCTTTTCCGCATCGGATTTACTCCCACAATGAATGCAATTTTGATTAGGCATAGCTTATGGTGTATAAAAATTCAAATATGTAAATACTGTGATATATATCACGTTGTCTTTTTGTGATAAATATTTTTATCTGCTCTACCTTTGACCACGTTAAAGATAAATATTTTTAAAACATTAATACATATCAACCATGAATACTGAATTTGAAAAACAGCTTGAGGAGTTAAAAAAGAAAGTGAGCAAGCTCGAGAAGGGACAAAAGGATAAAATGACCATGGTAGTCTTTTCCGGCGAGTTGGATAAACTTATGGCCGCAATGATCATAGCCACCGGTGCCACGGCAATGGACATGGAGGTTAAACTCTTTTTTACCTTTTGGGCCACTGCGGCACTTCGCGACCCAAAGAAGAGTGTGAAAGGAAAAACATTTATGTCCAAGATGTTTGGATTTATGCTGCCTAAGGGGGCTAAGAAGGTGAAGTTGTCCAAAATGAATATGGGCGGAATGGGCAAGGCCATGCTTGAAGGTTTGATGAAGAAGAAAGGGGTAAAAACACTTCCCCAACTTTTCGAAGCAGCTGCCGAACTGGGAGTTGAAATCAACGTTTGCGAAATGTCCATGGATTTAATGGGCTTCAAACGCGAGGAGCTGATTGACTATCCCAACCTGAATATTTGTGGCGTGGGAACATTCCTTTCCGATGCCGAGGAGAGCAAAATCCAGCTATTTATTTAGTGACTAAGCATTGAAGTTGAAACAATTTGTAAAACGAAATTGATAACTCAATAAACAAATACCATTATGACAACAGAAGAATTGAAAAACTTGAAGCCCAACCAAACGGTTGATGCAAGAGGAACAGCATGTCCCGGACCGCTTTTGGCCGCTAAAAAAGCCATTGGCGATATTGAATCGGGCGAGATACTTGAGATACTTTCGTCGGACGAGGGTACAAAGCACGATATTCCCAAATGGTGCCAAAAAATGGAACACGAATTCCTGGGCATCATTGAAGAGGATAGTTATTCCCGAATGTTTCTGAAAAAAGCATAGTGATTAAACCCAAAGGTCGCTACGGTGCAATATGCAGGTAGCGACCTTTCTTTATTTTCATTAAAAACCACAAGTCATGTCAGCCGAAAATGCTGCACCAAAAATATTGGTCTTTTCAACCGACATAATCTCCGACCCGGGTATTGATCAGGCAGGATTGTTGAAGTTGCATTACTCTCCTAGCGTTTACACCATAAGCCTGCCATGCTCTTCGGGCATTAAGCCCCGATGGATAATGCGTGCTTTCGAGAAGGGTTTCGACGGTGTTTTCATTGCTGCAGATGGCCACGAGTGCTCCTACAGCCCCAAATGTTCTGAGTACACCAACAAAATCATAGAGCAAACACAGGAGATGATGAGGGAGAAGAACATAAACCCCAAACGGATAAGAATGGCTGCGCTGTGCTCCGTTTGTGCCGAGTCATTTGTCAGCCATATGGGGAACTTCTCTAAGATACTTGCTGAGTTAGGAAGTATCCAATCGGAAATATCTGTTTCCCAATAAATGAGAAATAGTTTTTTCTGTATTAATTAATTGGATATCAGTAAATAATTCGAATTTAATCTGATTATAAGATGTCATTAGATAGTACAACATACGATGCATTGGTAATAGGAGGGGGGATTGCCGGTCAGGAGTCTGCGCTCAATCTGGCCGAGATGAACTACAAAGTTCTACTGGTGGAAAAAGATGTGTCCATAGGCGGTAAGATGATACAGCTGAGCAAGGTGTTCCCGACCCTCGACTGTGCCGCTTGTATTACCACGCCCAAGATGTCCGAAACGGCCAGGCATCCTAACATCAGGCTGCTTACCAATACCGATGTTAACGAAATTGTCAAGGACAACGGGTTGTTCCATATCAACCTCACGGTTCGGCCCACCTATGTGCATGCCGACCTGTGTACGGGCTGCCAGCTGTGCGAAGAGGTTTGCCCCAAGGTGATTGAGGATAAGTACAATAGCAATATGGTTGGCCAAAAGGCCATATCCATTGCTTTCAGCCTAGCCAATCCCAAGATGGCAGCCATTGATATCGAGCAGTGCATTAAATGCAAAAAGTGTGTCAAGGTTTGCGCACCCAATGCCATCGATTTCGATATGCAGCCTCAAAACCTCAGGGTCGAAGCCAAGTCGGTGGTCATCGCCACGGGTTTCAACCTTTTCGATGCCAAGCATAAGCCGCAATACGGCTTTGGACAGTATCCCAACGTGATAAATGCCATGCAGATGGACAGGTTGATTGCACCTACCCGTCCCTACAATAGCGTACTTCGCCCATCTGATGGGAAGGTGCCCGATAACATTGCCTACGTTCTGTGCGCAGGTTCAAGGGATTCGAGCATTGAGAATGCGGAAGCCTGTACCAACGGGTGTGCCAACAACCCCATCTGTTCACAAATCTGCTGCATGTACTCCATCAAACAGGCTCAGCTGCTCATGGGTGCACTTCCCATGGCCGACATTACCATCTACTACATGGATATCAGGGCATTTGGCAAGGGCTATGAGGAGTTCTACATGCAGGCCAAAGGGATGGGGGTGAATTTTGTGAAGGGTAAGATTGCCAAAATAACAGAAAAGAATGACGGGAGCGCCGATTTAGTGCTCCGTTACGAGGATGTAACCACAGGCAAACTCAAGGAAGTTAAGCACGATTTGGTTGTCCTGTCGGTGGGGGTTCTTTCTGATAGTAGTATCACCCAAACTTTTACCAATCAGAAGGTTGAGATTGATAATTTGGGTTTCATTCAATCGGCTCATGAGCTGGTAAGCCCTGCTAAAACAAGTATCGAAGGGGTATTTGTGGCAGGAGCAGCTTCAGGGCCCAAGGATATTCCCGATTCCATACTCTCGGCAGGTGCTGCCGCATCGGAGGCTGCGGGGTATATCAATAATTTATCAGCAAATTGACATTTCACGAGAAGTTGTTGTGCCAACAACTCTTCGTTAAGAATAGATTAACAATATCTTACATAGAGAAATGAAACAACGAATAGGAGTTTACATATGCCATTGCGGCGGCAACATATCCGACTATGTTGACGTGCAGCAGCTTGGAAAGTTAATGGCCAAGGAGGACGGGGTTGTTATTTCGAAGGATGTGATGTTTGCCTGTTCCGATTCTACACAGAAGGAAATAGAGCAGGACATCAAAGAGAAGCAGTTGGATGCCATTGTGGTGGCTTCGTGTTCGCCCAAACTGCATACTCACACATTTCGCGGCGTGGCCATACGTGCAGGGCTTAATCCCTACAACTACACTCAGGTGAACGTGCGCGAGCAGTGCTCATGGGCTCATTCCGATCGTCCCATGGATGCCACCATTAAGGCATACGGGCTTATTAGGGCGGGAATCAACAGAGTAGCCCATTCCGAGGCTCTCGAGAGTATCGAAATTGAAGCACAGAAGGCCGTGGCCGTCATTGGAGCCGGTATTGCAGGACTGAGGGCTGCGCTGGATTTGGCCCGAATGGGCAATCAGGTTTATCTCATTGAGAAGGAGGATAAAGTGGGAGGGAGGGTACTCACCGCCGGAAAACTTTTCTCTTCGGGCGAAAACGGAAAGGACGTGATAGAGCAACTTGTCAGGCAGATTAAGCAAATGACAAACATTCAATTGTTTACCAATGCCACCTTGGGAAAAGTATCGGGGAGCGTTGGCAATTACTATATGGATGTGAATGTCAATGGCGAGTTGCTGAAGTTGCATGTGGGTTCCGTACTGGTTACGACTGGATTTGATTTTTATAGCCCCGGTGAGGGTGAATATGGCTTCAATATGTCGGACAGGGTAATGTCGTTGCAGGATTTCAACATGCTGGTTGAAGGAAGCAACGGGCAATTGATGCATAACGGCCAGCCAGTGAAGACCATAGCCTACATCTACTGCGTGGGCAATCGCCAGTCGAAGGGCGAGAACAAGTACTGCTCGCGCCAGTGCTGTACGGCTGCCATCCACTCATCGCTCAACGTGCATGAGAAGTTTAAGGGCGTCAAAGCATTTCATCTGTATAGGGATATTAGAACCTACGGTAAGCATGAGTTGCTCTACGAGGAATCGTCACGGAAGGGCGATATCTACATAAGGTTTGATGAGAAAGAACCGCCCGTTGTGGAGATTAAGAATGGCAAGCCTTTCATTACCGTGAAGGATTACCTTACCTCTAAAAAGGAGTTGACGCTTGATGCAGATTTGGTTGTGTTGGTAACTGGAATGGTTCCGCGTAGCGATAGTACGCAAATATCGGAGTTGCTCAAGATACCCATTGGCAACGACAAGTTTTTCAACGAGGTGCACCCCAAGCTGAAACCAGTGGAAACGGTCATTAAGGGGATTTACATCGGAGGAGCCTGTCAGGGGCCCAAGAACATCTCCGAGTCGGTACAATCGGCCCTGTCGGGCGCGGCAAAAATCAACTCCATCAGCCGTAAGGGGAGCATCAAACCCGAGCCCATTGTGGCCCGTGTGGATGCCGATATTTGCGCATGGTGCAACAAGTGCGCCGAGGTTTGCGAGTTCGATGCCGTGAAACCCATTGAGAGTTCGGGAAAGATGATTGCCGAGATTAATATCTCAACATGCACGGGATGCGGAATTTGCGCTCCTGTATGCCCCGTTAATGCCATTGAAATAGCATACTTCACTGATAACGAGATAGAATCCATGATTGATGGGTTTGCCGAGCCGGCAGATATTGCACCGAGAGAGGAGGTGAAAGAGACTGCTTCCACAGGACAATCGAAGAGTTTGGCCGGATACCCCAAGATTTGGCGCACCATTGCCGGAGCAATGGATGATAAAACGTTGACCATTCCCGAAATAGCCGGCCTGGTTAATATCTCCAACCACGAGGCCACTTGGAATGTGATGACCATGAACCGTTACGGTTTTATTGAGGCCGTTGGCCTGAATGATGATGAAACCCATTACAACTACAAATTGAAAAGGTAATTAGACATGTCACATATTAACCCCAATTTTGCAGAAGAGATTAAACGGTTTGGAGCTGTAGATTTTGACCTGTGCTTCAACTGTGGTACCTGCACGGCAATCTGTGCGCTATCCACCAACGACGAATCCTTTCCGCGTGAAATGGTGCGCTACAGCACTTTAGGCTTGGAGGATGATATAAAATCATCGCTAAAGCCATGGCTTTGCTACTATTGTGGCGAGTGCACCACCGATTGTCCAAGGCAGGCCAACCCCGGGGAGCTGATGATGAGCCTTAGGCGTTGGCTCACATCCAAGTACGATTGGACAGGTTTGTCTGGATTGCTTTACAAGCACCTTGCCGCATATATAGTTGGCTTTGTACTGATAATTGCAGGATTGCTATTTTTTGGTACCCGGATGGGGTGGAATCAGGATAGAATCATGCACATTGGCCACTACTTCGAGATGGTTGCCATAGGCAGTGTTTTCGTGGTCATCCTGTTGCCCAACCTCATACGAATGTGGTACTATACAATCTTGAAACCGGGCATAAAGGCTCCGCTGAAAGTTTACATTACTTCATTTTCGGATTTGCTGCTTCACATGTTTACCCAGAAACGATCTTTGGATTGTGAGCATAGTTTCAATACCAAATTTAAATGGTTTGAACATTTCATACTTGTCATTGGCTACCTCTCCCTGCTGTTCACCACGGTATTCCTCGATTGGTTTTCATCCCAAAGTACATTCGTCATAGTGTTGGGCTATGTGGAGAGTGCCATAATCTTCGTGGTCACTTTCCACTTCGTGCTGAAGCGAATTCGGAAAACAGATGCACTGCACAAATTCTCCCAGCCATCAGACTGGTTCTTTGTAATCTGGCTGTTTCTCATGGGGATTTCTGCTTTCGCAGTACGACTGTTCATCGACTTGAATATAATGCAAAATAACTTCTGGCTCTACATGGCACATCTTACAGTGCTTGTACAGTGGGCGGTTATTATCGTTCCCTTTGGCAAGTGGACCCATTTTCTGTACCGTTCATTTGCCATGTTTTTTGCAAAAATAATTGAACAAAATAGGGTATTGACCGTTAAACGATGAAGGTTTTTTAACAAAACCTTATTATTTTTTTAGGCGGATTCAAGTCACAAATGCAACTTTTGGTTAAACAATAATCTATTCATTACAAATATAGGGTTTTCGTAATC
>MWFE01000040.1 GCA_002071445.1 Bacteroidetes bacterium ADurb.Bin008
ATCCTTGGCGTAACTTTGCGGTACTAAAAAAGAAGTGCCGCCAAGAACCGCCAAGGAGCAAAGAACCGCAAAGTCTCAGAGATTCTGAACTTCACGAACTACAAACCATGAACTAGGAACCAAGAACCAGGAACAATGAACTCCTACCCCGTAACCCGTACTCCGCAACCCGCAACCCGAATAACCGCTAAGACGCTGAATTGTTAATTGCTCATTACTCATTGCTCATTGCTCATTGCTCATTACTCATTGCCAAGCCAAACAGACGAAAAACCGAAGTCTTCCGTTTATTAAATAAAAAAGATACCTTTGCAACTGTTGTAACTGCTAATCGGTGAAGTACTCCAAGTATATACCCCTGATTTCGCTTTTGGGTGATTTCCTTATCCTCAACGCGCTGTTTGTGGTAGGATATATAATTATGCAGCCAAAGGCTGAGCACTTTTCAGACAAGCACCTGCTGTTCTACATCTATCTCAACGCATGTTGGATTGTGCTATTTTTTGTTTTTGGAGCCCACAATGTTGACAGGAATACCAAGAAAAAGTCCATTTTCTTTACCTATGTAAGGATTATCGTCTTTTACTTCTTCTTCTTCCTGATGTACTTTCAGGCTGTTCCGTTGCAATACTACCCAAGGCATCACCTTAAATACCTCTTTGCACTCTTTTTCTTCTCCTTGATTCTTTGGAAGTTTGTACTATACTACGCCTTCTACTTCTACCGTAAATATGGTTACAACTATCGGAATGTTATCATTTTAGGATATGGGAACAAAGCTAAGGAGTTGGCCAAGTACTTCCTCACCAATCCCTGGCACGGATACCGGTTCCTTGGCTTCATCGACAAGGAGGTGAATTTAAAACGACGAATTATGGGTTCGTGGGATGATCTGAAAAGTTTTATCGAGGCCAACGATATCAACCAGGTTTACATATCATGGGATACCATTCCCCGAAGTGTGCTGGATGATGTGTCGAACCTCCTTGCCGACTACCCCATTAAGATCAGGATTTTACCCGATTTGGAGAACTTTGCCTACAAAAGTGCCGAGCTGGTGAACTACGGTATGGTGCCTGTGCTACAAATCCATCCGGGACCCCTCAGCTTTTGGTATAACCGCCTGCTGAAGCGCTCTTTCGACATTGCCATATCCCTGATTGTCATCATCGGCATTCTCTCGTGGTTTTCGCTGATTCTCTATATTTTAGATTTAATCTTCTACAGGCAGGGCATCATTTTCAACCAGGAACGGACCTGTATCGATGGCAAGGTATTCACATGCCATAAATTCCGCTCTATGCAAAAGAATGACGAAAGCGATACAGTGCAGGCCACGCGTAACGATAAAAGGGTTACCCGCGTAGGGCGCTTTTTGCGCAAATGGAGCCTCGATGAGATGCCGCAATTCGTCAACGTGCTCAAAGGAGAAATGTCCATTGTGGGCCCCCGCCCACACATGATAAAACACACCGAAGAGTACCAGAAACTTGTGAAACGGTTCATGCTGAGGCATATGGTTAGCCCTGGAATCACGGGGCTGGCACAGGTGAATGGCTTCAGGGGTGAGATTAAAAAGCCAAGGGATATCATTAAGCGGGTTGAGCTCGATGCCAAATACATCGAAACCTGGTCGTTCAACATGGATATCAAGATTATCTTACTGACCATGTGGGTAATCATCAAGGGGCAAGATACGGCGTATTAAAATCAAACCATTGCAACTTTTAAGGGGTAAGGCGTGAAACGTAATTCGTGAAACGTTAATCGTGAAACGTGAAGCGTGAAGCGTATCCCGTACCACGTACCCCGCAACCCGTAACCCGCTTAACCGCTAGGGAAATTCTCTGCGAAACTTAGCGAAATCTCCGCGTAACTCTGCGGTACTAAAAAAGAAGTGCCGCAAAGAACCGCCAAGAAGCAAAGCCACACAAAGAAAAGAACTCAACTTCACTCTGCGAAACTTTGCGAAATCTCTGCGTAACTCTGCGGTACTAAAAAAGAAGTGCCGCAAAGAGTCGCGAAGAAGCAAAGAACCGCTAAGGAAATTCTCTGCGAAACTTAGCGAAATCTCTGCGTAACTCTGCGGTACTAAAAAAGAAGTGCCGCAAAGAGTCGCGAAGAAGCAAAGAACCGCTAAGACACTGAGACGCTGATTTACGAATTTACGAATCTACAAACGGGAGCTAATTGCCAACCCCCTCCACCACCACAAACGATTTGGTGAGCCCCAAGAACCTCTCGCGGTAGATACGCGCCATGGGAAATAGTATGCGCAGCTCGTTGTATGATAGAAGCCGAACGCTTTTAGCTGTTTTTATGGCATCCTTCAGATTACGTTGCCGTAGATACCAGCCCAGCTTAAAACGCATAAGCAGCCACACCCTTGCCCTGAGGGGCAAAAACTGGAAGAAGGGAAAAAGGAAGTGCGGCTCAAGGGGAAAGTAACGGTTGGGCGTTTGCAGGTAGATACGCGGGGCCACCCTACGCATGGCGTTCACCATGCGCTGCTGGTCGGCAAAATCGCCCACGTGCTCAATCACCGAGTTGGAAAAGGCAATATGGAACGAATTGTCATCAATACCTTGAAGGATACGGGCATCGCCCGCAATGCTTTGCATATTTCCGTGCCTCACCTTGTGTTCACGCAGATTAACAAGGACTATGCTCACCCCTTCCTCATGGGCAAATCCCATTTGCTCCCAGTAGTTCTCAGTGCCACCCACATCCACAATTCTCAAGGGGCGGGGCAACCCGCCTAGCAGCTGTGTAAACAGGGCAAAGCGACGCCTCCGAAGCCTGTTGGCCAGGCTTCCCCTGCGCTCGTTATCGGCCAAACGGTTAAAAATGCCTCCCATATCCTATCATTATTTGTACAAAGGTAATGGATTGATAGCTAAAAAGGGTAATCGTGAATTCGCTGATGCGTAAATTTGTTAATGCGTAAAAACGAATCCCTACAATTCAGTTGGGAGCGAATCTGCAAATCAACGAACCACAAACTAGGAACCAGGAACAATGAACTCTTACCCCGTACCACGTAACCCGTACCACGTACCCCGCTTAACCGCTAAGGAAATTCTCTGCGCAACTTAGCGAAATCTCCGCGTACCTCTGCGGTACTAAAAAAGAAGTACCGCAAAGAACCGCCAAGAAGCAAAGAACCGCTAAGGAAATTCTCTGCGAAACTTAGCGAAATCTCCGCGTAACTCTGCGGTACTAAAAAAGAAGTGCCGCAAAGAGCCGCAATCCCGATGTATCGGGAAGCAAAGAACCGCAAAGGAAATTCTCTGCCAAACTAAGAGACACTAGAGTAGCTCTGCGGTAAAAAAAGTGAATCGTTAATCGTTAAACGAATTTGCGAATTAACGAATTTGCGAATTTGCGAATAACCAAATTCACAAATAACCGTCCCGACTCGTCGGGATCACGAATCAACGAATCAACGCATTGCTCATTGAAAACCCGACCACTCAATCCCTTACGCAGATTAACCGGTTTTTATGGTTAAAAAAATGGTAAAAAAATTTTCTTTTAAACCTAAAATGACGTATATTTCGATTTGCTAAAATCACAAAAAACGACTATACCGTCAATTAATCAGATTATTAACCCGAAAAATACACTTTGCCTATGAAGTAAACTAAAGGATTGTTCTATTTTTTTACTCTTAGGAACCGGGTTCCTAAGATGTTTTTTTCTCTCTTTTTTAAAAAATTACTAACCAAAATAAACCGATTATGAGAAAAACATTAACATTACTTACATTCCTGCTGATTGGCATCTTTGCCTTTGCACAACAACATCAAGGAAGTGCAATAAAAAAGTCCGCTTACAAAGTGGAACAAAAATCACACGATGTTAAGTTCGATGCCAAGGATGACCTCAGAGCAAAAGAAGAAAAGAAGATTGAAGAATTTCAACCTTACACATTTGTACCATCAAGGACCAATCAAAAGGGAAAAGCAAACCTTAATGAAGGGTTTGAAGATGTAACTTTCCCGCCGGAAGGATGGAAGGTTATCAACGGCGGAGATGCCAATACCTGGATCAGAAGCACAGTGACACCTATTTCAGGATCTGCTTCAGCCCGTATTCAATGGGGTTCCACAGCACATAACGATTGGTTAATAACCCCACCGCTTGCTCCTGCTGCAGGTAATAGTTCCATCTCATTTTGGTCTAAAAATCAGAGTGCAGGTTTAATGGAATTATTTAATGTGAAGCTATCCACCACGGGAAACGATGAATCGGATTTCACCATCACTCTTGCATCCAATGTTGGCCCGGGAACTACTGCACAACAATATACCTATGACCTCACGGCATACATTGGGCAAGTGGTATATGTTGCTGTGCAGGCTATCAGTACAGATATGTACTATTTATATGTAGATGATTTCGAGGGTCCGCCAATTTACGTTGCATCCTATGATTTCGATCTTGTAGTACCCAATGGGGCTAGTGTTGCGGCAGGCCAAAGCCACGACTACACGGTTACCATTAAAAACACAGGAGTCGAGGACGACACCTTTACCCCGGCCATTAATGGCGATGGTGATTGGACCTACACACTCTTTGAGACTGATGGCACAACGCCCCTGACGGGTGCAGTGGCTGTTAACGCCGATGCCACGTACGACTTTATCGTAAGGGTAACAGTACCTGCCACCGGGGTTAGCATGGGTGATACCGATACCGAGAACTTTACGGTTACTTCAGCCGAAGGGGGTAAGGTGGTTAAGAACTTCTCCATCACCACCAGTGCTTTGGTTCCGATTATCCCACCCTACCTACAAGGGTTTGACGACGTGGAATTCCCGCCCCTGGGCTGGACCAGAACGCAGCTGGGAACAGGAGGTGGCAACTGGACAAGAACTACCCCCGGGGCCAACACTACAGCTGGGACAATGTTTCATAACTATGCCTCCGGGAATCACAATTCCTGGATAGTATCGCCACCCATTTTGTTAACCGCCGGGTACGAGTGTGCTCTCTCTTTCTATGAGAGGAACGCATTCGTTCCTGCTGACTACGGATACTCGGGAGTGCTTATCTCCACCGGAAGCGGTGTGGCCGGAAGTACCGATTTTGTGGAAATCTACGAATCGAACACAGGAATTTCCACATTCACCCTCAAAGAGCTGGATATCTCGGCCTATGCCGGCAATACGGTTTACATTGCCTTTGTTTACGAAGGAGATTTTGCACACAGTTGGACTGTTGATGAGGTAAAAATTACTGCAGTACTAATACCCGATGTTGATGCTGCAGCAGTTTCCGTTGATATGTATCCCTTCACCGGTACGGGCATTTTGGCCGATGTAATGGGAACCGTTAAGAATAGGGGTAAACAAAACGATACTTTCGATGTATCGGTATCCATTACCAATGCTGAGGACGTTGAGGTTTACACAGATGTGAAATCCGTTACCCTTGATCCCGACCAAGTTGGAACCGTAACCTTTGACCAGTGGCAACCCGTGGAAGCAGGCGCTTACACCGTTACCATGACCACCCTGCTGGCTGGCGACGAGGTTCCCGAGAACGACGAGGTAACAGCCACCGTTACAGTAGTTGACTACCTATTATGGGGTAAGAACATTGACTATACCAACTCCACAAGCGGCATTGTATCAACCAACCTGGGTGGAATAACCCCCGGCCTTATTGAGACTGCCGACGACTTTATTATACCGGATGGAACGTGGTTAATTGGCGCCATAAATGCCAAAGGATTCAGATCTCCAAGTACCTCAATCGATCCTACCCGCTTTATGGTAATCATTTACGAAGATAATGCAGGTGTTCCGGGAGATATAGTTCATCAGGAATTAGTACCCGTCACCAGTGTTACCTCTCCGGTACTGACCTTTGCAGAGCCCCTGATTCTTGAGAATGGCCATTACTGGCTCACCGTGGCAGGGCATTACCCAACGGGTACAGTATTAACTTCGACGCGATGGAACTGGACTACCTGGAATAGGCTGACCGAGCACGAGGCTTCCCTGCGAGACCAACCCAATGTTTTCGGCGATGGTTCCGACTGGGCAACCCTCAGTGATTTTGGCATTGCCAATGCTGCATCCACCAGTTTCTCTGTTTACGGGACAGATGTACCCTTTATCTTCCCTGAAGATGCTAACTTCATCGTCGATTTGTCTGAGGATGTTTCCACCCATGTTTATTGGCTGTCAGCTTCTTCCATCACCTCCATCAACGATGGGGATATGGACCTTGTGGAGGATACCGACTATACCATTGAGCATGATGGAACATACTACTCAACCATTACCTTCCCTGTGAGCTACCTGAGCACCAAGTTCACCGAGGGCAATTTGGATGATTTGGTACTCACCATTACCTTCGATACGGGCGACGAGGCTGAGTTTACCATTACACCCGAAATACTGACCATTACAGGCATAGCTACTTTCAATCCGCTGAGGGTTATCTTGGGAGTTCCCTTTGAGGATCTCGACCTGCCCGAAGAGATTGAGGTTGAGCTGAACAATGGCACAACTACCATGCTCGATGTCGTATGGAGTGAAGGTACCTACACCCCGGATACCCCCGGCACCTATGCTCTGGAGGGTGAGATTGTACTCGTTGATGGCGTACCGGCTAACCCCAATGACCTTGTGGCCGAAATCAACGTGATTGTGCTTTATACAGCCAACTACATCAACGAGAACTTCGATGCCATTACGGGTATTCCCGCTAATTGGACTTCCGACTTTCTCAATATAGCATCAGCGGGAGTTGATGGTTCTAGGGCATTGCGGCGCAACATGTGGAGTGCAAGTACCTCTACCGGATACTGGCAAGTACCCATTGTGGCAGTAGGCGATGATCCTGAACTCTCTTTTATGTACAAAGTGGTGAACTACTCTGGCGGAATACCCACACCGGCCGAAAACTTCGATATAACCATCCTTATTTCCAATGACTTGGGCGTAACATTTGACGAGGTGTATGTAATCGACGAGGACAACCATATAGTATCCGACCAATTTGCTTTAGTCGATATTGATATAACGGGATATGTCGGTCAACACATCATTGTAAGAATGGAAGCCAATAGGTATAACGGTGACTTCTATATGATATTCGACGATGTGAAGATTGGTAGCTTCTACACCGGCAACTTCACCATTACCGACGGAACCGATCCCATTGAAAACGCCACCATTAAAATTGGCGGTTTGACGGCAACAACCGATGCACAGGGTGAGGCATCCATGGTAGTGCCCAACGGGACAAATCCATTGCAGATTACCGCTGCCGGATTCCTAACCTACAACGGCACTCTAACGGTGGATGGCGACGATGTTGACTTCGACCTGGCCATGATTAGTTTGCACACCATCACATTCAACGTGTTGGATGATGCCGATGATCCCATTAGCGGGGTGGCCATAGCCTACACCGGTACCGGAGTTGGTTATGATGGTGATGTGGAACTGAGCGGTTCGCTGACAACCAACGCCTCCGGCGTAGCCACCGTAATCCTACCCAATGGCGAATACGAGTACACCGCGTTGAAGGATGGCTACCTACCTGTAACCGATGAGTTTGAGGTAACAGGCGATCTTACGGTGGACATCACCATGAACGATGCTCCTCCAACACTGGTGGTTAATCCCATGACGGTGGACTTTGAAGTTGTGACGGTTTACGAAACATCCACCAAAACTATCACACTCAAGAATATCGGTATGGGTACGCTCACCATTGCTCCCGAGGATATTACCCTTGAGGGTGATGCGGCGTTTACCCTGAACAATCTGGCAGCTGAGGCCAATCTGGCCACCAGCCAAACAACCACCATTTCGGTAGCGTTTAACCCGCAGGCTCACGGTATTCACACGGCAACGCTGACCATTATTGACTCCGAGGATGTTGAAACCGTTATCGGGATTACCGGAAGCGGATGGGCAGCATCACTACCATTTGCCGAAAACTTTACCGGCACTACATACCCACCGCAAAAATGGACACGAGGAAATGGACTGCTTCAGGAAACCATGCCTCCGTTAACCTCATCTACTGCCTGGGTACATGGAAGATTTGGGAACCAAGGCACTGTTAACAACTCGGCAAGGTTGAATCTTTATGGAACATTAAGGAAAGAATGGCTGATTACCCCGACACTTAACCTTGGTGACGTGGAGGGCAACTTTGTACTGGAGTTCGATGCAGCCTATACAACGTGGAATAGTACTAATCCACCCAACATGACCGGTGATGACGACAAGTTTGCCGTGGTTATTTCGTGGGACGGTGGACAGACATGGTCCAGCACCAACGTGCTGAGATTGTGGGATAACGATGAGTCGGAATACGTACTCAACGAAATTCCCCATACCGGAGCCAGGTATAGCATTGCCTTTGAGGGAGAGGGTTATGTGAAGTTGGGATTCTATGCCGAGAGCACGGAAAGCAATGCTGATAACGACCTGTTTGTTACCAACCTTACCTTGACACAGGTGTATCCGGTAACGCTCACCTTTGTTGACAATACCCCGGAAAATAATCCCGTTGCCAATGCTGGTATTACTATTGATGGCAAAACCTACACCACCAACACCGAGGGTGAGGTGATGTTCGATCTGCCCGATGGCGAGTACAGCTGGGCTGTAAGTACAGCAGGATATGCGAATGCCGTGGTTGAGTTCGAAGTGGCCGGAGCCGCTGTGGAAGAAACTGTGGTTCTGGAAAAATACTGGAATATTAACTTCACGGTAACCGACTACTACACAGGAGTTGCTCTGTCCGAGGCAATCTTTGAATTTGAAGATAATCCGTATGCACTCGACGAGAATGGAAAGGTTACCTTTACACGTCTTAATGGTGAGTACGAATACTCGGTTATGTACGCAGGCTACGCTCCTGTGGAGGATGAAGTTATCGTTCTGCACAATAACGTGAACGTTAACATTAAACTTATCCCGGCTGCCGAGATTCTCACCTTCACCATCCCCGAGCAGGTTTACCCCGCTGATATTGATTGGGATAATGGTACCATTGAGGTAATGGTTAACTTCGAGGCCAACCTGGCAGCGCTTACCCCAACCATCGGGCTATCGCCGGGTGCCACTGTTGACCCCGAGAGCGGCGTTGCTCAAGACTTCACCAATCCTGTGGTATATACCGTTACCGGATTCGACGGTACCGATGAGGTGGTTAAAGAATGGACTGTTACTGTAGCAATCGCTGATGAAACGGCAACCAGGATTCTTACATTCACCTTTGAGGATGCAGCTATTGTTGACGATGTGGAGATTGACTACGACTTGTCAACCATTGATGTTTACGTGGTATTTGGCACCAACATTGCCGAACAAACACCCACGGTAACCATCTCCTTCGGAGCAAGTATCAACCCCATACCCGGATATGGCGATTTCACCGACTTTGAGGTTCCGGTAACCTACACGGTAACCGCAGCCGACGGTGTAACCGTTACCGACTGGGTTGTTACCATCCACGAGTCGCCCAACACCGCTGCCGAAATCGAATCGTTCACTTTGGCTGAGGAGATTGTTCCTGCTGTAATTGACAACGATGAGCTTACGGTTGAGGTTAGGGTAGCTGTTGGTACCGACCGTACCAAGCTGACCCCGACCATCGAAATCTCCGAAAATGCCACCATCCTGCCCGCAAGCGGAGTGGAAGTTGACCTTTCGGAGCCCTTCGAGTACCTGGTAACCTCGCAGAGCGGAGTTGAAAAGACCTGGACTGCCTATGCTCTCAATTGGGATGCTTCGCTATCAGCAATTACTGTTGGTGGCACAGCTTTAGAAGACTTCGAAGCAGAGGTATTCGATTACACTGTTGAAGTTCCGTACGGAACAACCACAGCTCCCGCAGTGTTGGCTACAACTACAGATCCCAATGCTACCTACGAAGTGGAAGATGCAGAGGAAATGCCCGGCACTACCGTTATCACAGTTACTGCTGAGGACGGTATCGCCACGCTGACCTATTCGGTAGAGTTTACCATTGCTCCGCCCAATACCGATGCCACACTGGCAAATCTTACTGTCGATGGTGTAGCCATTGCCGGATTTGCTCCTGATGTGCTGGAGTATGAGATGGAGTTGCCATACGGAACCATTGTTGTTCCTACAGTGGTAGGTACACCCACCGATCCCAACGCTACAGTAGTAGTAACACCGGCTGCTGCACTTCCGGGTATCACCGTGGTACTGGTTACCGCCGAGGATGGCACAACCGAGTTGACCTACACCGTAGAGTTTACCGTTGCTCCGCCAACGCTGTACGAACTGCCGTTTGCTGAGGATTTCACCGGAGTTGCCACCGGAGCTATCCCCACAGACTGGACAAGGACGCACAGTCATTGGGGTGTTGTCGCTACCAATAATGCAGGTGGCACATCTCCTGAGATGAGATTCTACTGGTCGCCCACCACAACGGCAACCTTTAGACTGACCACTCCTTTCATTGATGCCACCAACTTTGACGGTGACCTGTACATGTCGTTCAGGCACAGGCTAGACTGGTACAGCAATACATTCAACATCAGCGCTCAGATAACCACCGATGCCGGTGCTACCTGGGATGTGCTTTGGAATGTTAACGCCACGGCCGATATTCCTGCACAATTGTTGGAGTTCGACCTGAATGATTATAAAGGTGAAATCATTCAGATTGCATTTGTATATGTAGGTAACTCGTATGATGTTAACTACTGGAACTTTGACGACCTGTACATTGGCGAAGCTCCTGTAAAATACACCCTGACACTGGTTGCCGATCCTGCTGAGGGAGGAACCGTTACCGGTGGAGGCGAATACTTCGACGGCGTTTCAGTTCCCGTTTCGGCAGTACCCAACACAGGCTTCCTGTTTGTGAACTGGACCAACGAAGATGGAGATGTAGTGAACAGCAATGCCAATTTCAACTTCACTATGCCTGCCGAAGATGTAACGCTGACCGCTAACTTCTTGGCAATTGAGTACTTCAGTGTTACCGTTAACGTTTCTACCAACACGGAGGAAAGCCCTGAAGGTGCTGTCGTTGTTCTCACCAACCAGTCGGGTGATCCCGATTATGTATATACCCTAACAGCACCGGAAAACGGAGTTGTAGTATTCGACGAGGTATGTGTGGGTATGTACAATCTATCGATTAACTTGGCTGGTTATAATGCTTATCTGCAAGAGGACATTGATGTTGATGAAGACCTTGAACTCGATGCACTTCTGATTGAAACTATAGTTGAACCGTTCGGTCTGCTTGTTGAGACAGAAGGACTTGAGGCTGGTCAGGCTCTGTTCAGCTGGAATAACGTTTTTGGCCCTGTACTCTTTGAAAACTTTGAAGAAGGTACATTGCCAGACGGCTGGACGCAAACAATCAATAATACCGATACAAGCGGACCAGCACCCGGCACATGGACAGTTACCGATTACTCATCTACTACCTTTGCACCCTTTGGAACGTACCATGTCGGACTATGGTGGTCCTATGACTATCAGGATGAATGGCTCATTACTCCCGAGATTGCCATTGGGGCAAACTTTGAATTGGAGTTCTGGTCTGCTGTTTACTTTGGTTCAACCAATGGTGATCACTACTATGTGAAAGTGTCAACCGATGGCGGTAACACATGGACCGCTATTTGGGACGCATCTGCACAATCCGGAGAATGGAACTACTACGATACCCCGATTGTAATCGATCTGGCAGCATACGCCGGACAGAATGTACATTTTGCATTCCATGCCGAAGATCCGCCAAGCAATGATGGATTATGGTATGTCTGGTTCATCGACAATGTATCCGTAGGAATGGAAGGTGTGAAAAACACCCTGGATTTTGCCAACTTCTATCGCTACAGCGGTAAAGCCCAAGGCAATAACACAGGTATAGCCGATGCCATTTCGAAAGATGGATCTACATGGGTAATGCAAGGTACTCCGTCCAAAGCCAAATCGTTACTTGGCTACAACGTTTACCTAAACGATGTCTTAGTAACTGACGAGCCGATTGATGATGAGGAATTCCTGTTTACCAATCTGCCCGACGGCGATTATATTGCCGGAGTTCAGTCGGTTTTCACTTCAGGTGAAAGTTCAATTGTAACCATTCCATTCACCATTGAGGGTGGCGTTACAGTTTACACTGTAACCTTTACTGTGATTAATTCCGAAACTGAAGCAGTTCTTGAAGGCGTTGAAATTACCATTGGCAACGGTACAATCACAACCGATGCTGAAGGTATTGCCACCATCTCACTACCCGATGGCACTTATCAATTCACTGCTAACGCAGGTGAACTGTATGATGTCTATACGGATGAGTTCACTGTAGAAGGAGAAGATCTTGCCATTACAGTGCCAATGAATCCCGTCGGAATAACTCCGAATATACTTGCATCGCTTGAGGTTTACCCCAACCCATTCAACCATCAGATTTCTGTAAGGAATGCTGAGGGTGTAAACCGTGTAGTCATTACCAACCTCATTGGTCAGGTGGTTATGGATATTCCGCTCACCAGCGAGACGATCAATACCGCTGATCTTGGTAAAGGTGTGTACATGATTACCTTCATCGCCGAGAATGGAGAACGCGCCATTCGTAAGATGATTAAGCAGTAAGCGTCATAAGTACTCTATTTAGAAAAGCCCCGGAATCGGGGCTTTTCTTTTTTGGTCCTATATCCATATAAACACAACCAACAGGTACGCTAAAGAACTTCAATTCCATTAAAAATTTTTTCTTGTCTAATGCTTGGGTTCGCACAGTTCTGAGGCGTTGGAAAGTAAAATCAAAAACTTTCCATAGTGGCGAAGCCACATGGAAATATTATATAAAGTTGAAGGGGAGTAAAAATTTATGTTATTAAAAGATTATCAAATAAGGAGGATAGATTTATTTGCTCATTGCTCATTTATTATACCGTAAAGGGACGTAAAACTCCGAAGGCTCGGAGCGCCAAGGAAATTCTCTGCGATCCCAAATCCCGATTCCCGACCTGTCGGGGTCGGGATCGGGATTGCGAAATCTCCGCGTACCTCTGCGGTACTAAAAAAGAAGTGCCGCAAAGAACCGCAAAGACTCAGAGACGCTGAACTTAACGAACCAAGAACCAAGAACTAGGAACAATGAACTCCTACCCCGTAACCTGTACTCCGCAACCCGTTTAACCGCTATGGAAATTCTCTGCGAAACTTAGCGGTATCTCTGCGTAACTCTGCGGTACTAAAACCTATACTGTTTGCTCTTTGTTTTTTAACCGCTAAGACGCTGAGACGCTGAATTGTTAATTGCACATTACACATTACTCATTACTCATCGCTAATTGCTAATTCCCTTTTCCTTTTCCAGTTCCTCAGCAGAATACCTCCTGATTTTGATATTAAAGGAGGCGATGAAGATGGCCATTAAAGGGCTGATAATGTTGAAAAATGCGTATGGGGCAAAGCTCAGAACGGGTACACCCAACACTGCCGACTGTGTAGCTCCACAAGTATTCCAAGGTACCAGCACCGATGTTACCGTACCGGAATCTTCGAGGGTGCGGCTGAGCAGTTCGGGCTTTAACCCTCTATCTCTATACGTTTTGGAAAACATTCTCCCGGGTACAACAATGGCAATATACTGATCAGAAGCAGTGAGATTGAAGAAAAAACAGGTGCCAACAGTGGTGGCCACAAGCGATCCCGTACTCTTGGCAAAACGTATTACGCTTTGCGTGATACGCGTAAGCATACCCGCCGAATCCATAACACCACCAAAAATCATGGCCGAAAGGATTAGCCAAATGGTGTTCAACATGCCGGCCATACCCTTTGTCCTTAAAAGTTCGTTGACACTAAGGTCATCAGTCATCACCGATACTTCGCCAAACATACTTTTCATAATGGCCAAGTAGGACGATTTAAGGTATAAGCCATTGCATCCTGAAACATATTCCACTATATGGGGTTGGAAAATAACTGCAAACACTCCGCCCAGCAGTGCCCCTAACAGAATGGCAGGTAACGGAGGCATTTTCATCACAATAACTGTGATCAGCACAATGGGTACAATGAAAAGCCAGGGCGTAATGTTAAATGTGGACTTAATGGCAATGAGCGTGGAATTAACATCGGCCTGCCCTCCGCTAAAATCGTAGGTAAAACCTAAAACAAAAAAAATTACCAGCGTAATTAGAATTGAAGGCCCGGTGGTGATGGTCATGTAACGGATGTGGGTAAAAAGATCGGTACCTGCCATGGCCGGTGCAAGATTGGTAGTGTCTGACAGTGGCGACATTTTGTCGCCAAAATATGCACCTGACACAATTGCCCCCGCCACTATTCCCGGGCTGAATCCCAAAGCATTGCCAATGCCCAATAGCGCTACGCCAATGGTTGCCACAGTTGACCATGAACTGCCCGTGGCCAAGGAGACCAGGCAGCAGATAATGACGGTTGCAAAAAGGAATATTTTGGGGTGCAGTATTTTAAGACCATAGTAAATGAGCGAAGGAACCACTCCGCTAATAAGCCAGGTGCCTGCCAGAGAGCCGATGAGCAGCAGAATTAGCATTGATGGCATGGCAGCGCTTATGCTGTTCACCACCTTGTCGAGTACATGCTCCCAGCTATACCCAAGGTATATGGCAATAATACCTCCAACTGTGGCAGCCAGAATCAGAGCAAGCTGATTGGCCCCGGAAAGGGTGTTGTCGCCAAAAAAGTAAACATTTAACCCTAATAAGGTTATCAGAAAAAAAATAGGGATAAACGACTGTAATAGGCTGGGAGTTTTAATTCTGTCAGGCATTGTTCGGTTTGTATGGTCAAACTTGTAAAAAAGGCATGCCAATATACAATTTTTATCTTCCCTATTTGTAAATACCCCCATTAAATGATGTTAGCAAGGCAAGATTGATTATGGCATGTATTTTGAATGGTATGTTTTCGTGTTCAAAACGACCAAATAATTTGAATAATGGACAAGCATATTGATTTCTTCAACATAAAGCATAAATGGGTTTCGCCCCGCGAGGGACGGATACTCATAGCCGAGCCGGGTTTGATGGATCAATACTTCAAGCGGTCGGTTATCCTTCTGGTTGAGCATAATGAAAAAGGAACTGTTGGCTTTACTCTAAACCGAATACTTGATATCAAACTAACGGAAATGATACCCGATTTCCCCGACTTCCCCGCTTTGATATCCATAGGCGGACCGGTTAGCCCCAACAGTATCCATTTCATTCACACTCTGGGCAATCTTGTTCCTGACACCTGTATCATTGCCGATGGCATTGGCTGGGGAGGAGATTTCGAAGCCATTAAGGCTTTAATAAAGCAGAAAAAAATCACGCCTCGTCAAATCCGCTTCTTTGTCGGCTATTCCGGCTGGGGGTCCAATCAGCTTGAAGGAGAACTGAAGGAGAACAGCTGGGTAGTTTCCGAACTGGACATCGTGCAAGTGATGGCAGGGAAGGATGACCTGTGGTCGAAAACGGTAAAACAGCTTGGCCCAAAGTACAAGCCCTGGACCATCTACCCCATCAGCCCATCCTTGAATTGATTGGGAAAGGTGTGGCGATTCAGCAGTAAACTCAACTCGCTGCTCACTTTATTGAAATACCTTTTGTGCCGTACTCCCACTATCCACCGGATACCCGAAATGGCATCGGTAATGAAAACTTCATCGGCTTTTACCAGCATATCGGTATCAATTTGCGCCCGCGGGTAAATTTTATAGCCCCATTCCGCAGCCTTACCAACCAGCAATTGCCTTACTATGCCATCTTTGCAACCTTCGGTGAGGCCAGGGGTGTAAAGTTGATCTCCAAAAACCAAAAAAAGGTTCGATGAAATGCTTTCCACCAACCGATTCTGCTCGTTGATCAACAGACAATCGTCAACTCCAAATTTATCCCTAAAAATTCCTGCCATTATATATAGTAACGAATTGCTCGTTTCCAAAGCAGAAAGCACATTAATCGGTTTCTTTATCTCGGTATAAATATCGACAATGAGCCCCTTGGTGTTGTATGGGTAAAAATCGTGGTCCAAAGGCGTGGAGTGCATTAATATGCTAACGGTATTGTTGGCAGGAATAAAGCCTCCCGACGGATTTCTATAAACCGATAGCCTAATGGCAGTGCTCCGGTAATGCCTGTTCTTGTTGAGCAACCTGCTAATCTCTTTGGCCAAAAAATCGGCCGAAAAATAGGCAGGAATGTCAAGATTCAGCATTTTCATGCCCCTAATCAGCCTTTCGTAATGCAAAGTAAGATGTCGTCCTTCCGTGCCGTAGGCATGGATTGTTTCTAACACTCCATCGCCATAGTGAAAAAAACGATTATCGGCATCCAATACAGGCTGATTGGAGAGAAAAAATTGGCCGTTGAGCCAAATATAATTACGTCGGTCTTTCTCCATCACATAAACCTTCTATCACTCCCACTGCCTATTCGCCACTTCGTCCACTACCTTCCTGAACACAATGGGTTGGATTGCGCCATAGGTCAAATTTAGCGGTATTTCATCGAAAAAATCGATCTCCTCGATCTCCGAATCGGGTAGTGAGCCCAAAGTGGCAATGTGAGCAAAGTATAAACGGCTACAGCTGGTACGATGGTTATACTCAATGAAACAATCGCAAATTGCCCTAAGGGAAAATTTCAAAGCCCCAGTCTCCTCTCTCAGTTCCCTTTGGGCAGCCTCGTCCAGCGACTCGTTAGCCTCTATATGACCTCCGGGTAACTCCCACGTATCCCTGCCGTGAAGCCTCACCCATACCCATTTCTCCCTGTATCGTGAGACTACCGTAACAAAATTGAAATGATTGCACGCAGCGCCCAGCTTGAAAAAATTTATCTTGGGATTGGACATGGAGAATAGGTTTAAATAATTATATGCAGGGAATCATCATCCAATCAATCCTTTAATAAAAATCGAAACCAGCGATGGATCAATTAACAACGGGTAGATAAACCCAAAAATGGCTCCGGCAAAATGGGCGCTGTGGTTAATGCCATCGGATGCTTTCTTGCTCATGTAACGCGAGTAAATCAGGTAGGCCGCACCGAACACCACGGCAGGGATTGGTATTACGCCAAACAAATAGAGATTGTCCAACGGGTTGAAAAAAATATTAATAAATACCACTGCCGACACAGCCCCTGAAGCTCCAACCCCACGGTAGTATATGGTATCCTTATATTTTCGAATGGTAGACAGGCACGAAATTACGATGCCACCAAAATACAATGTGAGAAAATGTAGAACGGGAAATTTAATAACACCAATTTCTTTTAAATGGTCGAAAATTTCTTCAAGGTAAAGGCCAAACGATAGCAACACTAACATGTTGACCAACAGGTGAATTAAATCGGCATGAATGAAGGCATGCGAGAGTACCCGGTACCACTCCTTGTTGTGTACAATGTAGTATGGCCTCAGCAGCAATTTCTCCATTAGCCTCTTATTATTCAGGGCTATAAAGGATATAACTGCCGTAAATATGATTAATACTACCGTTGCCATAGTATAAAAGAGCAGAAGTTTAAAATCAATGAATAATCTTAAAAACCAATTCCCGGAGAAGTTCGCCCTGATCAACCGATTCGTTATTCCACCCTTTGGAGCGCATATCATATTCCCTGAGCAAAGCGAATACCTGCATACACTTTTGTTTCGTGAAAAGTCGTGCTGCCTGCCGGTATTCGGCAATGAAGAACGGGTTTACACCCAACTGTAGCGAAACATTCCTTTCGGACTTGTCCTGTATAAAGTGGTAGGTGAATATCTTTCTAAAGTATTGGTAAAGCGAAACAATCGTTGCCTGAATGGGATTTGCTGCCGGATTGCTGGCAAAATAATTCACAATCCTGTTGGCTTTCAATACATCGCGTTGGGCAATGGCTTTATTTAGTTCAAAACGGTTATAATCCTTGCTAATGCCAATATTCCTCTCAATATGCTCCGGCGTAATGCGCTTGGTTTCAGTGGGGAGGGTAACAATAAGTTTCTCCAGTTCGTTCACAATTTTACTCAAATCGTTTCCAAGGTAATCCCTTAGCAGCTCAGCCGGTGCAGGCGCTATGTCAATGCCCTTGCTTTTCAGGTATGTGGTAATCCACACAGGTACCTGGTTGTCATATAACCGCTTAAATTCCAGTGCAGCCCCGGCTTTCACCGATAAATCGAAAATCTTTTTAGCCTTAGCCGTCAGGCTTGCCCCCGGGGCAAGTTTATAATTCAGCACGAGAATGGTTGTCTTTTGAGGCGCATTGAGGTATATCTCAAGTTCGTCAATATTTTTAATTACCTGAGCTTCCTTAACAATAACCACCTGATAGTTGGACATCATTGGGAAACGGCGGGCAACATCGATAAGAGCAGGAATAGTGACATCCCTCCCGTACAGTACTACCTGATTAAAAGCTTTTTCCGATTCCGACAGCACGTTCTCTGCTATGTAATCGGTAATCAGATCAATGTAGTAGTACTCATCACCGGCAAGGTAGTAGATGGGCTTATAAATCTTCTTATTCAGCTCACCGATAATCTCCGAATAGGACTCCTCTATGCTCTTCCGTTTGGCCATGGTTCCCCTTAAAACCTAAGATGTTTAACTGATTGTCCGTGATTTTTAAGTTCCTTGAGCGATTCTATCCCTATTTTAATGTGATCCTCAACGTACAACGATGTAACCATCTTGTCACTTTCCTTAGTTTTCACTCCGGTTGAAATCATGGGTTGATCGGATACCAGCAACAGCGCCCCCGACGGGATTTCATTGGCAAAGCCAACGGTAAAAATGGTAGCGGTTTCCATATCAATGGCCATTGCCCTTGTCTTTCTGAGGTATTCTTTGAATTGGGCATCGTATTCCCAAACCCTACGATTGGTGGTTAACACTGTTCCTGTCCAGTAGTCGCGCTTAAAATCGCGGATGGTGGTGGAGACAGCCCTTTGCAGATTAAATGCAGGCAATGCCGGTACCTCGGGTGGCAGGTAATCGTTGGATGTCCCCTCGTGCCGGATAGCAGCAATGGGAAGTATGAGATCGCCCAGAGCATTTTTCTTCTTAAGGCCACCGCATTTCCCCAAAAACAGAACAGCCTCGGGTTTTATGGCCGTGAGCAAATCCATTACCGTTGCTGCATTGGGGCTTCCCATGCCAAAATCTATCATGGTGATGCCATCGGCAGTGGCACAGGGCATGTTAGCATTGGGATCGGCAATTCTTGTATCATTATACTTGGTGAAGTAATCCAGGTAATTCCTGAAATTAGTCAACAGTATATATGATCCGAAATCCTCCAATTTTTGACCCGTATATCTTGTAAGCCAATTCGATACAATATCTTCTTTTGTCTTCATTTCAGGGCTTGTTAGTAGTTTGTCATCCAATATGGAAAATCATCATATCGCTCTCGAGCGGAGGGGAGCATTTTGGTAGCAAAAGTAAAGATTTTTTCTGACCTTTACGACACTGTTTCGCCTTGGATTTTTGAGAATCTACAATGGACAGGAAATTTTCAAAGAATGGTTGAATGGATACGGAACTGAATCTACCCCCGTTCGAAGCGTTGATAAAAGAGCAAGAGGGGCAAAACGTAATATTCGACACAATACGCAGGAAATACGTTGCGTTAACGCCCGAAGAATGGGTAAGGCAGCATTTTATCAACTTTCTCATAACATATAAAGGATTTCCAAAGGGGCTCATGGCCGTGGAGCAGAAAGTGACAATCAACGGGATGCCACAAAGGGTTGACATTGTTGCATATAACAGGAATGGGAAGCCAATCCTTGTGGCAGAATGCAAAGCGCCAGACGTTAAGCTTACGCAAGCCACCATCGGGCAAGCAGCCCGATACAATCTCCAATTACAAGCCGGCTATCTGATTATTACCAATGGGAAAATGCATTTCTGCTGCCGCATCAATATGCAAAACTCGGAATACGAGGTGCTTCAAAGAATACCCGATTACCATGAAATGGTTGAGGAGTCGTCCTAACTGTGGCTTATATCGTGCAATGGATTGATTGCCTGCAGCATGATTTCATCCATCCAGCCGTTAGCCGTTTTAGTCCAATCCTTTTTTATTCCCACCTCAGCAAATCCGGCGTTTTTAAATAGCTGGAGGCTAATGAAGTTGTCGTGAGACACATTGCAGTAAAGCTGGTGAAGCTGCAGGGTTTCGAAAGAGTAGTGCATCAGCAGTTTCAGAGCCTCAGTGGCATAGCCCTTCTGACGATGCTCCTTATTGGCAATGAGAATGCCTACTCCAGCTCTCAGATGAAATGGGTCGAAATCAAAAAGGTCGACCGTGCCAACGGGGACAAGCATAAGCGAACTTTGTGTTTTGGCTTCGATGATAAGCCTAAGCTGCTTTGACTCCCATATATCCAGATGTGATGATTCGATGTATTTTTTTAGTACATACTTTGAGTATGGGGTATGCGTATTGCTCACCTTCCAAATTTCCATGTTGTTCTCCCACGTATATAGCAACTCCAAATCGGATGGTTCCGGAGCCCTTAGTTTGATGAGGTTGCTTTCAAGCGTATTCAACATGCGGGTTACTCCTTATACCTTGTAACACTCATAACCAAAGCGCCCGGGAAGCCCAACTTCTGAATTTTCCCCAGTTCCTCTTTTGCAGCCTTTTCTCCCTTAAACTCCCCAAAAAGATACTGATAAGAACCACTTCCAATCTTTTCTTCTGTTACGTTAAGGCCTTTGAATACTGCAAAATCTTCAATGGGTTCGTTGGATACCAACACTTGGATCGTGTATATACCCTCGTTATTCCTTGCCATCTTTGTAATAATCTGGGGTGGTAGGTTAAGCATCGATTTCAGATCGTTCTCTCCAACCAATGCAGAGGTGATGCAACCGGCATCAATGGCATAGTTAAGTAATTCTATGGCCTGCGATTTGTGCTCGAACGTACCTATGGTATGGGCAAATTGGCCCTTCACACCTTCCAGTTTTCTGGTTTTCTGTCCAAAATACTCGGTAACTTTGGTTTCCAACTCCTTGCTTATGGAGTAATTGATAGGTGCCAGCAAAATAGTGTATGATTGTTGTCTTGGTTTTAGGTGCTCCGGCACATGTATATCTTCCTGTATTTCAACACCTCCATTTGACTTATACACTGAAATAGCCGCACGTCGGTTGAGGCTTCGTCCCTCCGGGTTATCTGTCCCATCGGGGTTTACATTGGTAGCCACCTCTTCGAAATCGCTTGCACCCCTTACAAGCATTCTCTCCCTGTCAATTCCACGAGTGGCCAAAAAATCGATTACAGATTTTGCCCTGCGCAACGAAAGCTGATAGTTATAGTACGCTGAACCCTTACTGTCGGTGTGCCCACTCACCTCAATGGCCAGGCTCGGATGTTTATTCATCAATCCGTAAACCTTTTCCAACTCAAAAATGGCATCCCGGTTAAGCTTGTCGCAATCGAATTCAAAAAGGATGCTGCGAATAACCAACACATCACCCGAAGCCACCTTATCAGGAACCATTTGAATTTCAATAGAATATGATGGCTGCTGAAAAGAACCAGGAATAAGGATAGGGATTTCTTTCTTGGAATAGCCTTCGCCTGTGGCAACTAATCGGTAAGACCCAGGCGTAACTTCAAAAAAAAACTTGCCGTCGCTCTCTTCAGGTTTCGTTTCGTGAATAATTTCGTTGGTTTCGAAATCCAGAAGGCGAAGTAAAAATTTATCAGCCTGAACCTCCATATTGTCTCCAAGCTGTAATATTCCCTCCACATTAACAGCCATTTGGTGAGGATCTTTAATGGACATCAGGTAAAGGTTACGTATGCCAGGGTTGTCCTTCTGCACCATGGTCACAAGTGCGCTATTGTTATCGAGAGGGAAGAACGACATATCGTCATCGGTTGTATTAATGGGATAGCCCAGATTCACGGGAGCCGACCACTGGTTATCGCCAATTTTTTCGGAGAAAAAGATGTCGTATCCGCCAATGCTGCTATGCCCTTGCGAAATGAAGTAAAGGGTATTGCCATCGCGCGACAGGAATGGTGACTCTTCGTTGTATGGGGTATTGATGGTAGGTCCGATGTTTTGAGGCTCACCCCACTCGCCATTGGGCTGCAATGTGGAGTAGTAAATATCGAGTGATCCATATCCACCCTTACGGTTGCTCGAAAAAAACAGGGTTTGCCCATCGGATGAGATGGAAGCACTGGTTTCCCAGTTGCGCGATGTGATGTTTTTTCCCAGTTTTACTGCAGGCTGCCATTTGCCATTTTGAAAAGTACTTCTGTAAACATTGCCAATACCCCTGTCATTTTTAAACAGGTAGAGGGTATTCCCATCGGGGCTTAACGAAGTGGTAAAGACCTCCCCTTCTGCATTCAAATCGAGGGATATATTGATAGGCGGTCCCCAGTTTCCATCGCTTTTCTTACGCGAAACGTATATGGCATCATAAAACTTTTCCTTTGTGGTAAATGCCATGGTTTGCTCATCGGCCGATACTACCTGGCAGAAAATATACTTGTCGGTATCGAAAAGTTTTACCTGTTCCAGATCGATCTTCAAGGGTTGTTCCATCATTTTAATGGCTCTCTTGCATGCCTCTATCTGCTGGTCAACATAGTCGAGGCTATAAACGTCCTTGGTATCAATCAACTCCCTGAATGTGCTGTATGCCTCGATAGCCTTGTCGATATTTTCAACCACCCTATATGCCTCTCCCAGGTAGAAATAGGCATTTTTCGGCGCTTTCGTTTCTTTGTAGGATCCCTCAAGGTAGGTTGGAGTAATGTTCTGCACCGCCTTTTCAAGGTAGGGTATGGCCTTGTGTTTTTGCCCCGGTGTATTCAAGTAGCACAGTCCAATCCTATAGTGCAAATTAGCATTGTCGGGTTTTTGTTCAAGTGTTTTCTGGTAAAGAGGGAGAGCCTCGGCGAAATCGTTATAGAGGAAATAGTACTCTGCATCGGAAAAGATTATTCGATAATCTGTGTCCTGAGCCTTGGTCGTTGCGATAGACAAAAGCAAAAACGCAACTAACAACTGCCAAAAAATGAGGATTACTCTTTTCATGGTTAGTAGTACTTAGGTTTATGTAATTGCAAACAGGGTGTCAACCAACTATATATCAATATAATAATTAATATCAAGCGCCTTTTTATTCAATATACTATTGAATATTCATTAAAAACAAATATAAAAAAAAACCCATTATTCCGGCTGTTTATTTCCATGAAAATGGGTAATTGTTAATAAATTGATAATCTCCAATTTCTCAAGCAGAAAGCTTGTTAAAAAATCGGATTATTCTCAGTATTTCAGGCAGATGAATATTACTCGTTGAGTTCCTCCCTCCTATTCCGTTTAATCAGGAAAAACAGGATTACTGCCGCTGCAACCAGCACCAGAGTGCCAAAAATAGCCTTTGGTCCAAAATGTGAATGTTTTCTATGTATTGTTTTATATACATTCTCTTTCTGTTTTGGACTCAGTTCAAGGAACCCTTCGAAAGCCGTTTCGGCAAAAAGTTGTAGCAATTCGGAGATATATGGGGCAATTTCTTTCTCCTTTTGGGTTTTCAAATAGTTCCACAACGACACGAATGAGGTAATATCGGGATTTGTGAGCACAGCATAGTCAAGTATATCTGCCAATGCAGGTGATGCCTTTCTTTTGAGTGACTGAAATTTGAAAAAGAACTCTTCAATCTGCGAGGCAAACGATATCTTGCGCGATTGCCTGTATTGCATATCCATGTACTCTTTATTCACTGCATCCAGCAGTTCTGCCAGCATATCCAAATATTCCCGGGCAATTCCCAGTGAGTCGGCCAAATGGGCTAATCGTGCAGCCCAAAGGTTATGTATAGTTTTGGGATTTTGCCAGGTTTTATCAAAGCTTTGCAAGATAATGGGGTTAATATTCTTATCGGCAAGCACGGTTAAAATCTTGGTGAGCCACTCTGCTTCACGGGCCACTCGCTCAATGTCGTCCTCACTAATATAGTCGGCAATGGGCTTGGTTTTTTCTTCGACAGTATCGGGTGTTACTGCCATTGGCTGGGGAATAACAGCCACCGAATCGGATTTGTGATCGACTACTCTATTCATGCTGCTTAAATCCCGTTGCAAATCGAAATCCAGATCTCTTGTGAGATCCTTTATTATATCTACGGTTTTAAGCTGTTCCTGCTCATGTACCGGTTTGGCTTCCATTTTGGCAGCAATAATCTCCTTAATATTGCTTTGATCTTTCAGGTTGTATGCTTTCCCTTCAAAGAACAGGGTAAACCTCTTTTCGGGGTCTAAGTAGGCGATATTTTCACTCTTCACCGGGTCAATCAACGCAACCCCATGAACGTTTGCCGTATCAATCACCAGGGTGTGTTTTGGCAAATTATCCTTCTTTTCGAAATAATCGCTTGATGTAACAATGCTTTTCTGATACCTTGGCAGGAAGATCTCCAATTGATAAATATCGGTTTCGCCAATGGCATCATCGGCAAATAGCGACATAAGCCCAACTGACCCATCGCCAATGGGAAAATAAAACAAATCGTCATCGGTAGAATTAATGGGATACCCCATGTTTACCGGTTTAGACCATGTGCCATCGCTTTGTTTTTGGGAAAAGAAAATATCGTACCCGCCCATGGTATTGTGACCTTCGGAACTGAAGTATAGCGTATTGCCATCGGTTGTAACGAATGGGGTGTTCTCGTTGAAACGCGAGTTGATGTTTGGACCCAAATTGGTGGCAGGACCCCAATCGCCACCGGGAACTCTTTCGGACACGTAGATGTCGAGGTCTCCATATCCGCCTGCCCTGTTGCTGGAAAAAAACAGCTTAGTCCCATCGGCCGAAACGCAGGCATGGGTCTCGTAATGCTGCGTGTTGATATTAGCATTCAGTTTCCGCATGGGACTCCATTTGCCATTCTTGTAGTTGGACACATAAATATTGCCCACATGATCAACATCCTTAAAAAGGTAGAGTTCATCTCCCGAATAGGACAGCGATAACGTGGTACAGTTCCCATCCACCACCAGATCAAGGGTAATGTTTCTGGGCGTACCCCACTTATCCCCCTCCTTGCGGGCCACATATATGGCCTGATAGAACTTCTGTTTGGTGGTAAAAGCCAAAGTTTGCCCATCGCCCGACACCACGGGGTTGTAGTTTGGCAGGTGGTCATTAATGGGAGCGCCCAAATTGCTCCGTAAAAAATTCACAGGATAGCTCCGGATGGTTTTGGAGCGCTTAATGCTATTCACCTGATGTGTCATGTAATCCATGTCGTAAAGCTTTTCGCTGCGAATGCTCTCTAAAAACTGATCATAGGCTTGCTGTGCCTTGTTCAGCTGGTTATTAATAAAATAAGCATTACCCAGGTAAAAAAGTGCTTCCACGGGAGCACGCATTTCCTTAATGGACTGGTCGCTATATCGCTTGGCGATATTTTTTGATGCCCTTTCGAGATAGGGCACAGCAAGGTGTTTACGACCCGGTATATTGAGGTAGCAAAAGCCAATCCTGTAATCGAGGTTGAAATTATCGGTATAGGAATTATAGACTTTCAGATACAAGGCCAAGGCCTCTTCATAATCTTCGAAGTAGAAGTATGCATTGGCATCCTTATATAATTCTTCTATTTGCTGTTTATTCTGTTGCCCTGCAGCAGTGAAGATGATAAAAAAACTTAAGCAAATTAGGGTGGCAAAATTAATCCTATTCATTCTTGATACCTGTCTTTATCGGCTGGCTTTAAAAAATTAAAAATGGAATTATCAGAAACACTAAACAATTGCATGGTTCAGCTATTGCTCGACACATATAATTTACTTTAATAAGCTAATGGTATGGAGTTTTGTAAGTTCGCGTTTAGAGTTGACCTGCTGGTTACCCTGCCCTTGGGTTCCGGGCTTGATAATTATATTTATGCCCGACAGATCCTCTTCGGTATTCTTATTCTTGTTGAACTCTACAAAATAGATATCATTCTCGCCAAAACTCTCGGTAAGGGTCCGTGATATATAGCCTTTGGTTCCATCGCCAACGGGGTAGAAAAAGATATCATCATCGGTGGTATTGATCGGATAGCCCAGGTTGATGGGTTTTGTCCACTTACCATTTCTACGGTAGGCAACGAAGATATCGAACCCCCCAATGGTGGTATGACCATTGGATGCAAAGAAAAGTTTTTTGCCATCGTGCGAGAGCGCAGGAGCAATCTCATCGCCTTTGGTATTAATTGTAATATCCAGTGCCACGGCCTCCGACCACCCGGTGGCAGTTTTGGTGGAATAGTAGATATCAAATCCGCCCTGCCCTCCCGGGCGGTTGCTTGAAAAATAGAGAGTATCGCCCGAAGGGCTGAACGAGCCATAGTTCTCCCAGCTTTTCGAATTGATCTCCTTGGGCAATTTTGACATTATACTCCAACTTTTTTTGGTAGTATCGTAGGTGCTGATATAAAGATTGTAAATATCGTTGTCGTTCCGCGCCAAAAGCAAAGTCCTTCCATCGGCCGATAGCCCTACGGTTCTGATGGCTCCTTCGGCAAATAGCTGCGCTGTAATATTCAGGGGATGATACCAATTTCCTTCGTTCTTTGTGGTCATCATTATGGCGTAGTAAAACTGCTGAGCCGAGGTGTAAACCATAGTCTTATTATCCGATGAAACCACAGGGAACAACTCGGAAAAACGTGTATTCACATATCTGCCTACCGATGAAATTTTAACATTCACCGGATTCTCCATCATCGATTTGGCATACTCAATAGACTCCAGTTCCCGCTTAACCAAGGCATTTTCATAGTCGCTTGGATTCTTGAGTTTACTTTTATAGGTATTCAACGCCTCCGTCGCCTTTTCGAACTCACCGATTACCCTCAACGCTTGTCCATAGTGAAAGTATGCCTGAACAGGAGCCTGTTGCTCTGTGTAGTAGCCTTCATGATAATCATTGGTAATGTCGGTAATTGCCCTTTCGAAAAAGGGAATGGATTTATGCTTCTGATTGGGTATATTCAAATAGCAAAGGGCAATCCTGTAGTTAATATTGGCGTTTTTGGGGTGAAGGTTGTAAATCTCAAGGTAAAGCGGCAGGGCATCCTGATAATCTTCATACAACAGGTAGTATTCGGCATCAACAAATACCCTGTTAAAGTATGAACTCCTTTGGGAAAATACTGAAAGGGCAAAGAATATAAGGAAAGAGAAAATATATAATCGCTTAATCATTATACCCTGTTTATCAATACAAAAATATAAAAATTGAATAATTTTTATATCGCTGTTCAATTACTCGGTTTAAGCAGATAAACAAACGCACGTCAAAGTAAGTAAATTTAATAATATCTGCAAAATAACTTTTCAAAAAACTTATGGTTCAACATGTTGAATAATATCTTTGGGCAACCTGAAAAAGAACTCACAGATCAGTTGTAAAGCCTGAATCCGCTGGGATGTTAGGTAAAAAATATACAATGCTGGAGTTACGGAGCGAAGTTCTGCAGGTTGTCCCTTACCACTTTCAGGAACATGCCACCCAGTGCCCCATCAATCACCCTGTGGTCATACGACAGCGAAAGCATGGTCATATGACGGATGCCAATGGAGTCACCGCTATCCGACTCAATCACCACCACCCTTTTGGTTATGCTTCCCACGGCCAGTATGGCCACCTGGGGCTGGTTGATAATGGGAGTGCCTGTCAAGGTTTCGAACATTCCGAGATTGGTAATGGTAAACGTTCCCCCTTGGATCTCATCGGGCTGAAGTTTGTTTTCGCGGGCACGCTGAGCCAGCTGATTCACCTTGGCCGAAAGGCCAGCAAGGTTCAACTTATCGGCATCCTTCACCACAGGGACAATGAGGTTTCCATTGGGTAGAGCCGTGGCAATGCCAATGTTGATATTCCGTTTAACTAATATTTTATCACCATCAACCGAGCTGTTTATCATGGGGAATTGCCTAATGGCCTTCACGGCAGCTTCGACAAACATCGGGGTAAGCGTCAGCTTATGCCCTTCGCGCTGCTGGAAACTATCCTTATTGGCATTGCGCCATGCCACAAGGTTGGTAACATCAGCCTCAATGAAAGAGGTTACGTGGGCCGAGGTCTGTTTGGACATCACCATGTGCTCGGCAATAAGCTTACGCATGCGATCCATGTACACCACCTCCACGGCGGGAGAAGCATCTGCACCCCTGTCTTCAACGGTGGCTTTGGGTTTATCAATAATCTTGCTTCGTTTCCCGACGTAGGCAAGGATATCGTCGCGCGTGATGCGCCCGTGTAGTCCTGTGCCCTTCAACTGCCGAAGCTCATCGTCGGAAATGCCCTCCTGTTTCACAATGGTTCGCACCAAAGGGCTGACAACCGGTTGCTTTTTATCGGCAACGGGAATAGGTTTTTCTACGCTACGAGTGTCTGTCTCCTCTTTCTTGATGGCTGTGGCGTGTGAATCTTCTTTATGGGGAGTTTTTGCCGAAGGGGGCTGAACCTGTGACTGTTTATCAGTTTCTTCCTCAATAATGGCAATGGTTTGCCCCACTTTGGGTACTTCTCCCTCTTTAAAAAGGAACTCTTTAACCCGCCCTGCGGCCGGGGAAGGGATCTCCGAATCGACCTTGTCGGTGGCTATCTCAGCTATGGATTGATCTTCGGTAACCATATCGCCCACCGAAACAAGCCATTTGGTAATGGTGGCATCCACAATGCCCTCGCCCATGGCCGGTAAAACTATATCTATCAGCATCATTATCTTTCAATTTTGTTAGTATAACACAGGTTTGCTACAATTGTTGAAAAAAACGAGAGTCGGTAATCACATAATTGTTCACCCTTTGGGGTGAAATATTAGACAAAATAAATTTCTATGTACTAATATACATAAGCTATAAATAAAAAGGAAAGTTAAAGCAAATTTTGATTTGTTTTGCTATCCGTTGGCTGATACCAATTCCGAATCGGAACTCGGGTTAAGCCAACGGATTACATCTAACTCTTAACGACTTACTACTCCAATATCAGTTAAGTTGTATCTTTGAAAAAAATGTTTCTACTGAAATTTTCTTAGGCCTTTCATTTTATCAGGCGGATTCAAGTCACAAATGCAACTTTTGGTTAAACAATAATCTATTCATTACAAATATAGGGTTTTCGTAATC
>MWFE01000041.1 GCA_002071445.1 Bacteroidetes bacterium ADurb.Bin008
GATGAAATTTTAACTCCTTATCTGTTTTTCAATATGCTGATATTGTTTAACTTAATAATTATTTACGGATGAAAACTATGCAACTATTTGATAAAAACCTGTTTTATTTCCTCCAATTGCTCATCTTAATATTCGAACAGAAGAGCATTATCTTAACTATTTCTGATTTCTAAACGTTAATTATTTTAAAAACCTTTATATTGTCATACATTGCGATATAATATTTAATTAAGCAGTGAAAAAGGCGAAATTATCCAATAAAGAGTTACGAACGTTAGGATTTTCGAATCCCGAAGCGCTTTTGCTAATTAGCCGCGAAGCCAACAGGCTGCTTAAGAAAAGGCTTTTAAGTAAAATAGATTTGTTGCAAGCATTGCGTGAAATGCTCGATAATCCTCAATCGAATCAGTGGAAAGGTAGTCCTTTGTTGGAATTAAGCGAATTGGTAAAATCGGTATCCACAACCTTACTGCCCGAACCGTTGAGCATTGGGGATACGAAACAGGTCTCTTTGAATCAACAGCCATTGCCCTATACGGTATTCGGCAAAGATAAAATAGAGGCTGGGGCCATTGGGCAAATGGACAGGGCTATGAGTCTGCCCATTTCCATATCCGGAGCATTAATGCCCGATGCTCATGAGGGCTACGGGTTACCCATTGGCGGAGTACTGGCAACCCAAGAGAATGTGGTTATTCCATACGCCGTTGGCGTTGACATTGCCTGCAGGATGTGCATGTCAGTTTACAGTTTGCCTTCGGCTCAAATTGACAACAAAAGGAACAACCTCAGCGAGTTGCTTGTCAGACACACCATCTTCGGCGTGGGAGCCAAGAATAAGGAGCACGTGGATCCCTCTCTTTTCGATAGGAAGGAGTGGAGCTCAACACGGTTTATCAAAGCAAATCGTGATCTGGCTTTCAGCCAGTTGGGAACTTCGGGAGCGGGCAACCACTTTGTGGAGTGGGGAGAATTAAAGGTTTTGGTTGATGCTCCTGACATAAATCTTCCCGTTGGCGATTACCTTGCCTTGCTTTCCCATTCCGGTTCAAGGGGATTTGGGAACGAGGTGGCAAGCCATTATTCCAAGATAGCCATGAGCAGGATTGCTTTGCCGAAGGAGGCAAGGCATTTGGCATGGCTTGAATTGAATTCTGAGGAAGGTCAGGAGTATTGGATTGCCATGAATTTGGCAGGAGAATACGCTGCGGCAAATCACAGGGAGATACATGCGAAGATAGCCCGTGGGATGGGTGTATCACCGATGAGTACCATTGAAAACCACCATAATTTTGCATGGAAAGAGAAATTGCCCAATGGCAAGATGGCCGTAATTCATAGGAAAGGGGCTACGCCCGCAGGGAAAGGCGATATAGGAATAATCCCTGGATCGATGACACACCCGGGATTTATTGTAAGGGGAAAGGGCAATCCAGAGTCGTTGAATTCAGCATCGCATGGAGCAGGGCGCAGTATGTCGCGGGCACAAGCATTGAGGCTTTTTACCTGGAACGATTTGGAGGATGTGCTGAAAAAGCACAGAGTTGAACTCCTTGGCGGCGATATTGATGAGATACCCATGGCATATAAGGATATAGAGATGGTTATGGACCTTCAAAAAGATCTGGTTGAGGTTTTGGCCATTTTTCAACCTCGCATCGTGCGCATGGCCGATGCAGACAGAAGGAGACGTTAGGGTGCCGCAACGTTATCAACAGAATCGCTGAAGTGCGCACCGGACTCGCAACTGAACTTCAGTAATAAAACCGAACAGGAGTATTGCCCGACATCCTAGCGTGAGAGATTTTTCCAGCCGATAAGTGTATTTGAGGCATTGCTATAAAAACCTTTTTATAAATCATCCATCTTAGAGCTTATTTCCATATATTAGCACCTCGGCAAACTCATTTAATATGGATTCAGGCAAATTTTATCCGTTAACCCTAAGGCATTTGCTTAAACTAATCCTCAAGCAGTACGAGGAGTTTGATCATGTCTTCGGAATTCCAAAGAAATTTTTCTTCTCTCCCCGGCTGGGGGCACCATTGCAAATGAATAGGTTTGGACAAAGGCTACAAACGCCCATCGGCGTAGCGGCCGGACCCCATACACAATTGGCACAGAATATAGTTGCGGCTTGGTTGATGGGATCCAGTTTTATCGAACTTAAAACCGTTCAAACCTTAGATGAACTGCATATATCGAAACCCTGTATTGATATGCAGGACGAAGGGTATAACTGCGAGTGGTCGCAGGAGTTGAAAATACATGAGTCGTTCAATCAGTATCTGGATGCTTGGATTTTGATTCATATTCTGAAAGATTTGATGCATATGGGCGATACGCCTGATTTGGGAGTGGTTTTCAATATGAGCGTTGGGTACAACATGGAAGGAATACTCAGGGATAATATGCAGTGGTTTTTTAACAAGATGAACGATGCCTCTGCCGAAATAGCTCAAAGGCTTGATAGCATCAAAGATATTTACCCTCAGGCCTTTAATCTAAGTATAAACCCACAAATATCGGACAATGTCACTCTTTCCACCATGCACGGATGCCCACCGGATGAGATTGAAAAGATTGGGCATTACCTGATGAAAGAGAAAAGCCTTAATACGGTAATTAAGTTAAATCCAACGTTGATAGGCAGAGATAGGCTTTGGGAAATACTTAACCGATCAGGTTTCGCAACGCGGGTTCCTGAGAGTGCCTTTGACCATGATTTGAAATATGATGATGCTGTAGAGATCATTAAAAGGTTGAGTCAAACTGCCAATGAGTGTAATTTGAGGTTTGGGATAAAGTTGACCAATACCTTGGAATGTGAAAACCACAAGCAGGTATTCCCCCCCAACGAAACCATGATGTACATGAGTGGCAGGGCGTTGCATCCCATATCAGTGAATCTTGCCGCAAAATTGCAGAACGATTTCGAGGGCACTCTGAATATCTCTTTTTGCGGCGGTGCCGATGCTTGCAATATTTCAGATCTGGTTTCGTGTGGATTTAGCCCTATTACCGTTTGCTCCGATATTTTGAAACCCGGGGGATATGGTCTTTTTGGTCAGTATGTGGAGGAATTAAGGCAAAGATTTGATGATTGCGCTGCCCGAAATATTGATGATTTTATTATTAAAAGGAGTAAGGAAAGAACGGATGATGTACAAAAATGCGCTTTAATCAATCTGAACAGGTATGCCGATAAGGTGCTGGACAACAAACGGTATCGAAAGAACCATATCCATGAGCCCAGCATAAAGACTTCTCGCCCCTTAGGTTTCTTCGACTGTATTCATGCCCCCTGTGTGGATACTTGCCCAACCAGCCAGGATATTCCCGGATATATATACTACACCTCGCAGGGCAATTTAAGTAAGGCCGGTGATATAATATTGCAAACCAATCCGTTTCCTTACACAATGGGTTTGATTTGCGACCACTTATGCCAAACAAAATGCACCCGGATTAACTACGATCAGCCCGTGATGATCAGGGAGATTAAACGTTATGTTGCTGAAACTGCCATACTGAACGAAGTGTCGAAAATCCCCAAACCACAGCAGATGGAAAATCGCAAGGAGGTTGCCATTATTGGTGCCGGACCATCGGGACTATCGTGCGCTTACTTCCTGGCCATTGCCGGCTTTTCGGTGAGCATATACGAGGCCAAGCTCCGTTCCGGGGGGATGGCATCAAGCGTTATCCCGGTTTTCCGGCTGACCGACAGGGCATTACAAAATGATGTAAAAAGGTTGGAAGAATTGGGCGTTAAAGTGTATCATCAGTATGAGGTGAATGAGTCAAACTTTCAACTTATTAAGAAGCAGAGTGACTATGTTTACATTGCTGTAGGTGCTCAAAGATCGGCCAAACTTAACATTGACGGGAGCAGAGCCAGAGGAGTAGTTGACCCGTTAGTTTTTTTGGAAGAAGTGAAGAGGGGTAGGGTTGAAGAATATGGCAACCGCATTGCCATTATTGGTGGCGGCAATACCGCCATGGATGCAGCCCGCACTGCCTACCGTATGGTGGGAAACATGGGCAAGGTTTACATTGTATATAGACGTACTATAAAACAAATGCCTGCCGATATTGAAGAAATACGTGCTGCGCAGGATGAGGGCATCGAGGTTATGGAGTTAACCGCTCCAGAGAGAATTAATACTCATAATAATAGGGTGGTTTCCATTACGTGCTCCCGCATGAGGCTGGGGGCAAAGGATGTTGACGGCAGGGAAAGGCCCGAAAAAATTCCGAATACTGAGTTCGAATTGGAGGTGGATGTCGTTATTCCCGCCATTGGGCAGGAATTTGCATTTGACATTGGCAATAATGAGGAATTAAAGAGCAGTGCAGGGGATTATGAAACTCAAATGCCCAACGTTTTCATTGGTGGGGATGCCTTGCGTGGCGCATCCACCGCCATCAATGCCATTGGTGATGGCCGCAAGGTGGCTCAAATAATTATTGATAGAGAAGGGGTAAACTATAACACTGTACCTGAGAATGTTCGGAAACCCATGAACTATAACTGGCATTACGGGAAACGGGTCAGGAAAGTGCAGGCTGTTAAATTACCTGAGCTATCACCATCGGCACGGAAAAATTTTAACCTTGTAGTATCCACTTTATCAGAGGATGATGTTATCGAGGAGGCCAACCGTTGCCTTCTGTGCGATGAGTTTTGCAGTGTATGCACCACGGTTTGCCCCAATATGGCAAACTACACCTATTTGGTTAATCCTGCGAGTTACACAATTCAGAATGCTGTGGCACGGGGTAATAACAAAGTAACTGTTGAGAAAGAGGGGGTCTTTGCAATAGCCCAAACGTACCAGATTCTGAATATTGGCAATTTCTGCAACGAATGTGGCAATTGCACCACTTTCTGCCCAAGTAGTGGTGATCCCTATAGGGATAAACCAAGAGTTTTTCTTACTCAATCTTCATTCGATGCAGTTAATGACGGGTATTTTATGATCAATGGCGAAAACGAGCCTCAAATTCTCTGTAAGAAATCCGGACAGCTAAGCAAATTGAGCAGAATAGGTGAGAATTATATTTTTAGCAACGAAGATGTGGAGGCTGAATTGTATGGCGATTCTCTCAAAATCAAAAATGTAAATTTTAAAAAAGAGAATGTGTCCGAATTTACCAATCGACAGGCTGTGGAAATGAGCATTTTTATGCAGGGCCTCCAACAGCTGGTCTTTGACGATTAGAGGTTACCTATACCGTTTTAATAGTTGTCCTTGTCTATTTGTGATTAACCTGCCATTTTCCAGTGCTATCTCACCGTTGACTAACACAGTTTCAGGAATTCCAACGGTTTTAAAACCCTCATAAATATTGATGTCTGCATTGGAGTGGTGATGTGCTGCAAGTATTTTGCCCTTTATGTCGGGATTCCAAATAACCAAATCGGCATCGGAGCCTACAGCAATCTCCCCTTTTTGAGGGTATAGTCCAAATAGTTTGGCCGGTTGGGTTGAGGTAAGATCAACCAATTGGGAAGGGGTAATTCGTTGCGCTATAACACCGTAGGTGTACAGTAATTCCAGCCGATGTTCTACTCCACCTGCGCCGCCGGGAATTTTTCTGAAATCATCCTGTCCATATTCTTTTTGCCTTTGGGTAAAAGGGCAGTGATCGGTGCCGACGGTTTGTACAATTCCGTGGTCTATGGCTCTCCAAAGCGCATCATTATCGTTTTGCTTGCGCAAAGGTGGGCTAAGCACGTATTTAGCTGTTGCTTCGAATGTGCCATTGTATGCGGTATCGTTCAAAAGTAGATACTGTGGACATGTTTCGGCATATACCCTTTGCCCCCTTTTCTGAGCCTTTTGAATATGTTCCAACGATTTAGCTGTTGATACGTGTACTATGTAAATTGGGCATTTAGCCGTTTCGGACATTGCAATTATTTGCTCAACGGCATCGCTTTCCGTTTTCGGCGGACGTGAAAGGGCATGATACAACGGAGTTGTACAACCATAGTTGTACAATTGGTTGCGTAGAAACTCAATTTCGTCTCCCATTTCAGCATGTACTGTAGCCATTCCACCCGCTTTGGCCACTGCGTTCAGCACCTTTTTCAGGGCGTCATCGTTAAGCCCGATGGAAGATTTGTATGCCATGTAAACTTTGAAAGAGGTGAATCCCAGATTAACGCAATCATTTATCTCCTGTTCCGTGGTTGCATTCCACTCCACAGGGCTTACATGGAATGTATGGTCAATCAGCGAATTTTTAGACTCGTCAATTCTATGGTTTAAAGCTTCAACCAGCGATTGCCCCCGTTCTGGCGTAACAAAATCAATGAAAGTTGTGGTACCACCAAAAATTGCAGCTTTTGAACCGGTATAAAAATCGTCGGCCGAAAAGCCGGCCGGTGAGGGTAAATGAAAATGTACATGGGGATCGATACCTCCGGGAAAAATGAACCTGTTGCTTGCATCTATTATCCTGCGGGGGGTGGCATCAATATTTTTCTCAATGGAAATAATTATCCCGTTACCGATGAGAATATCGGCTTTATGTGCGTGAGTTGATGTAACCACCGTTGCATTTTTAATGAGCAAGTCCATTGGAAGCGTCGTTATTAAGTAGAAAAAGAGTTAAACGATTAAATTCTTTTGGAGCATCCCGTTTTCATTCTCGGTAAATCCAAGTTTTCTCAGATAGTTATCGTGCTTCTCGCTGCTTTTATGGGCAAGCGCCATGGTGAAACCACATTCTATAAATTTATGACTCAGGTAGTTGTAAACAAATTTTCCATTCTTAAAATCACGGTATTCGGGTATTACATAATCCAATCCCACTTTAAGGATATTGCCATCAACTCGATGGGCAAGGAAAACACCGGCTACAGCCATATTCCGCAGAATAAGGAAACTAACGGTATTCAGTTCGGGCTTATAGTCAAAACCGGGAAAAAATTTTTGGATATCCCTGTGATGGAACGAGATGAAACGGATTAAATACCGATTGTCGTTTCGAACTTCCAGTATCTCGAAAACTTCTTTCTTTGAGAAGATGTCGTAGATGTAGTAAACATCGACACATACTATAAGGGAGTTAAGGATACCAACGGGAAATGCCCCGATAATAAAACCGTAGGTTGCAAAAAGGCTGGCTCCCACCAGGTTGATTATCCTGAATTTAACAATTGAACTCATGGCCATGGAAATGGCTATGATGACCGATGCGGTGTAGCCAATCCACTCAAGAACAGATATATTCATACAAATGGCAATTTTTATTATCTATAATTCCTTTACTTACAATGGAGTATAAAACACACAATGGCCTATAATCTTTTCATCAAATTCCACAGGCGTTTAGCCTGTTCACGCGATTGTGACATGATTTCATCTTCGTCCACGGTAGTCATTTTTTGGTCTAAGACAATAGCCTTGCCATTGGAAATAACATGTTGAACATGGCTTGCATTTATGCCAAAGATGAAATGTCCGTAAAAGTTATCCCGATTGATTTCAGTGGGTGGGTTGTAGTTAAGCACTACCAGGTTATTGGCACCATCGCCTCGAAAGCCGTTGTCGGCAAGGTAATGATGGACATTTCTGAAACGCCTGTAGGCCGTAGCCGGGCTGATTGGATCAAATCGCTGCCCAACAAAGTAAGCCGCTTTGGCACTTTGCAGCATATCGCTGTGCATACCATCGGTTCCTAACATTATGTTGTTTCCTAGGCTTTTCCCGCTGAAAAAGCCCACATTGTTATTCAGATTGCTTTCGGTATTCTGAACAATCCTGCAGGGGGAGCTGTGAAGTATTCTACGTTCTTCATCATCAAGGTGAAGGCAGTGTACCAGTATGGTTTTAGCAGAATTGGTAATACCCGCTTCAGAAAATCTATGTATAACACGCTTTTTATACGTTGACTGGCAATGGTTTTGATCGTGCATATCCTCGGCTACATGCACATGGATACCGGAATTGAAACGTTGCATTAAATCCGTGGCCTGTTTCAACGTTTCATCACCAACGGTGAATGAGGCGTGAAGGCCAACCAATCCCTGATGGGTTTTCAGATATTCCTCGGTAGCCGTTAAGCCCTGACGGGCTTTGTCCATGCCATCGCGATCGGTTATCTCGTAGCACAGCAGGTGGCTAAGTCCAACCCTTTCGAAAGCCTTTGCCATTACCTCCAGCGACCAATGAATGAATGAGGGCGATGCATGGTGGTCGATGATAAAAGTAGAACCAGCTTTGGCGCAACTTATGGCAGTGACCAGGGCGCTCAACTCCACAGTATCCCTATCGAGGCACTTATCCAGCGTCCACCATACATACTTTAAAATTTCGTAGAAATTTTCGGGCTGTTTCCGGGGGGCAGGCATTCCTCTGGCCATGGCCGAATAAGCGTGGTGGTGTCCAACGGCAAATGCTTTGGTAACCAATTTCCCATGGCAATCAATTTGTTGGTAATCAGCGATACTGCTTAATGTTTTCAAATCGTCCACCAGGTGGATGGACTTATTGATTCCCTCATCAACAACGATGTTTGTATGGAAAAACTCCAGGGATTCCCAATCGACATATGTGGCATTACGTAGTAGAACAGGCATCTCTATTTCTTATGGTTATCATTCAGCGTGGAACAATGATCTGTGTTTTTTGCAGAAGTAAAAGTAGGATAAAAATGCCAATCCATGAATTTTGGCATTATAAAACCTGACTAAAGTTATAATGCTTGCAACGTAGAAATATTTATCAGATTAAGTCTAAATGCGGATTCCCATTACCAGTACGTCGTCAACCTGAAAATGGTCTCCTTTCCACTCCTCAAAGGTGTTGGCAAGAATCTCGTGCTGTTTTTCGCCTTCCAAATGGTATATTGACGACAACAGGTTCCTGAAACGCGATATGTTGAACTTGTTTCCATCGTGGCTGAATTGATCGGAGTACCCATCGGAGAACAGGTAAATCATATCGCCCGGTTCAACGGTAATGGAATGGTTGAAGAAGGGATCGGTTTTAATATGCTGAGAGACAGGCATTCTGTCTTCTCTAACCACAATGGGGTTGGGCGAGCCGTTGCCATTGTTTTTAAAGATATAAATAGGCAGATAAGCCCCGGAATACTGGAGTTCCATTGTTTTAGTGTTAAGCGCACACATGGCCATATCCATACCGTCGTAACTTTCAGAACACCCTTCCACTATTATATCGTTTTTGTATTGTCTCAGTGAATGGATGATTCTATCCCTCATTTCTTCAAGGACTGCGCTTGATTTTGTGATGTACTCCTTATTCAGAATATCGTTAAGGAATGCCATTCCCAGCATACTCATAATCCCTCCGGGAACCCCATGGCCTGTACAATCGGCAACGGCAAAAAGTTTGAATCCCCTGATTTCGTTTACCCAGTAAAAATCGCCACTGATTATGTTTTTAGGCCTGTGGAATACAAATGCATCGCTAAAAATGTGTTTAATGTCCTCAATCGGGGGGAGTAATGCTCTTTGTATTCTTTCGGCGTAGATTATCGAGTCGGTTATCCCCTTTTTCTGGTGGAATAATTCATCCCTTTGCTTTTCAATGATCTCCGTTCGTTCCTGGAGTTCCCATGCCAGATTGGCAAGTGAGTTTCTATGCTTTTTAATTTCCTCAAGATTTCTTGAGATCACCTCATTTTTCTGTAATAGCTCTTCGTTGAGTAGAAAAAGATTCTCACGTTGTGTCTCAATTTCTTCGTTTTGCGATTTAATCTCCTCATTCTGAGTTTTTATCTCTTCGTTCTGCTCTTGTAGCAGAAAGCTGTGTTTCCTCTTTTGATTGTACCCATACAGTGTAGCCATAAGGGTAAGAAAGATTAGTAATGAAGAAAAGATAAGGTATCGCCTGACCATGAGGTTTCGTTTACCCTGCTCTTCCATCAGTAAATCTTTCTTTTCCTGCTCAACCCGTTGTTTTTGAATTAGCTTTTCAACTTCGTAGCTATTCTCAAATTGTACTATTAAACGGGTATTATTTATACTAAAAATGCTATCGTGTACTTTTTTGCTCTTGTTAACCCATTGAAGTGCAGTGCGGTAATCGCCCTTTTGCTCGTATATGTTGGCAATAATATCTGCCGATTGGTACTGGAGGTAGAGCATATTGAATTGTTGGGCAAACTCCATTGATTTTGAGGCGTATAGCAACGCCTTGTCCAGAATATTCATGCACGAGAAGACCTTTGCCGCTCCGTAATACGATACCATTAAATCTTTTTGATAACCATTCCTGCTTTGGATACCTATGGACTTATGAAAATAGTCCAACGATTCCTTGTATCTTCCCTGTAGGCATGAAAGGCTTCCCATACCGGAGTATGTATTGGCAATCCCTATACTATCGTTATAGCTGGAAAATCTTTTAAGTGCTTGTTGGTACTCGAAAGTTGCTTCGCTATACTTCTCTTCCTGAGCAAGTATATCGCCCATCGCTTTATGTATTCGGGGTATTAAAAAGGTGTTCTGAATATTCCTTGCAAAGCCCTGAGCCTGATTGAGAAGATATTGTGAGTTGTCAAATTCTTCTTGAATAAGAAATACCTGGCTGATGGAATACAAAAGATTCGATTGATTGAGACGATCGTTGTTTTGTTCGGCTATCTTTAATCCGTTGTATAAATTCTTCAGTCCATTTGAAAAATAGCCCATATCGGTATATACCGTCCCAATACTGTTGAGCAGCGATGCTTGCAGCATGGAATTACCACTTTGCTCTTCAATCTGTAGCGATGCCTGATAGCTGATTAGTGCGCAGTTTAGCTCCCCTTTAATATGGTATATGGCTCCGTTGGTAGAATAGATATATGAAAGAAGGATCAAATCATTATGCTCGTGTGCATACTCTTCCAAAATCAATGATTTTTCGAGAGCTTTGTTCCATTCATTATGTAAAATAAGTAATTCAAGGGAATCAAGTGAGGTTTTGATGTAGGTCGAATCTGTTCCCTGTATGTGATAGTTCAGCTGAAAGGGGCGATAAAAACCGTTTGCTGTACTTCCAGCAATTGCGCTAGTTATTGATAATATGAAAAAAAAGCAGAGGCTTACTTTTTTTATATTAAACATACAAATTCTAAAAAAAGGCAATGGTTGAATTTGATTGCGGCAAACCTAATGCAATATTACTGGAAAAGCAATACTTTTTGTTAGAAAATTAACAACAATTTTTAAAAAAAATGTTAGCATGATTTACCATGAACGCCTTCACTGCTTTGCCTCATTACGCATTTCGACAGGTTTGAGGGGTAATTGCCATCTTTTAATGCCATCGTAAGCGTAAAAAGCACAGGCCACAGCCGCGGCTGTGGGTACAAGTCCGATTTCGCCAATGCCTTTGGCTCCGTAAGGGCCAACCGGATCCGGTACTTCAACGCCACGAACAATGATTTTCGGAGTTTGGTGAGCACGTAGAATACCAAGATCCTTCATTTTATCGCTAATTAGGTACCCATCATTCATGGGAAGGTTTTCCGAAAGGGCATAACCTAAGCCCATATGTACTCCCCCCTCGATCTGACCCTCGAATAGCATGGGGTTCATTATCTTGCCTGCGTCGTGTGCAGCGATTATCCTGTCAATTTCCCCTTTGTCATTCAAAATGCACAGCTGAGTGGCGTAGCCGTATGAGTAATGGGTTTTTTGATCGGCGCTTGCATCTCCCGGTTTGGTGGTCCAGTCACAAACGTATTGCCCTCGATACGATTTGCCAGACAGTTGCTTGATGGTCTGTCGTTTTAAATCCTCTTTCAATGCCTTGCAGGCATTGATTATGGCCAGACCTAGGAGTGCGGTGGCACGTGATGAGGTGGTCATTCCCGTATCGATATCTGCCTCAGTGTCCACAACCACTTTGACAATGGAGGGGGCAATTCCGGTTTCTTCACACAGCGTTTGTATGGCCATGTTGTGAATTCCCTGACCCATTTCGGTCCATCCGTGTTTTATAACCACCTCTTTTTCGGAAACTATATCGATTATCACTTTCGACTCGTCGATCATCCCATTGCCCACTCCCGAGTTTTTGATGGCACAGGCCAATCCGGCATATTTGGCTTTGTAGAAGTCATCTTTCACTGCCTCTAAACAAGCGCGTATGCCTACACCATAGACTTTTTGCCCGGTGGAGGTGGAAAGTCCATCAACAAGTGCATTGTCGTAACGGAATTGCCATCTGTCAAATCCCCCCTGATGGCATATGTCGTCTATGCAACTTTCCATGGCGAATGCCACCTGATTTGCTCCAAAGCCTCGCATTGCCCCACAGGGCAAGTTGTTGGTATAAACCGTTTTGGCCTCAATATCCACATTGGGAACAAAGTAGCCTGCCGTTGCATGGCCGGCCACCCTTTCCATCACTTTGGTTCCCACTGAAGCGTATGCGCCCGTATCGCCTACTGCCATTAGTTTCAACCCCATCAGTTTGCCATTGGCATCGGCTGCCAACTCCATATCCATATAAACGGGATGGCGCTTGGGATGCATGCGTATGGATTCGCTACGTGTAAGGGTAATTTTGACGGGTTTGTCAAGAAGGAAGGCGAATAGGGCTGCATGTCCCTGAACGGTGAGATCTTCCTTGCCACCAAACCCCCCTCCGTTGGGGACTAAAATCACCCGCACTTTATGAATGGGAAGGTTCAGAATTGCAGCAATCTGCTTTCTATCAACGTAAATTCCCTGACCTTGACTATAAACCACAACACCTCCATCGCCATCGGGATGAGCAACGGCCGATTCCTTTTCGAGGAATGCATGTTCAATGCGTTGGGTTTCGTAACGCCCTTTCGAAATGTACTTCGCTTCTGAGAATGCCTTGTGCACATTGCCAATGGCAAAACGGGTTGTGCTAAAATGGTTTGGTTTGTCGGGGTGAACCCTTTCACCATCAATGGCCTCAAAAACATCGGTAACGGGCTTGAGCACATCGTATTGTACTTCAATTAATTCTATTGCCTTGCGGGCAATGGCCTCGCTTTCGGCTACCACGCCGGCCACCACATCGCCTATATAGGTAGTAGTCTTTCCTTCGGCAATCATAACCGATTGATCGTTGTACACCAAACCGATAAGCCGTTCCCCGGGAATATCGGCAGCTGTGAATATTCTATGGACACCTTTCAACTCTTCAGCTTTCGATGTATCGATTTGCTTAACTATTGCACGTGGATATTGGCTGAATTTTAGTGCTCCATAGAGCATGCCTTCCATAAAAATGTCATCGGTAAATTTTCTTTCACCAATAGCAGTGCCATAGGCATCGTATTTAAGGTGGTCAACTCCAACTTTTCCGTTGGTCTGTCGTAGTTCCAAAGTTTTTTTTGCCTTGAGGGCTTCGGCAGATGAAAGAATGGATTCTTCAATTTTTTTATAACCCGTGCATCGGCAAATATGAGGTTTTATGGCCTGCCTAACCTCATCTATGGTGGGACTGGGATTATTTTCAAGTAATACCTTAGTTCTACTAATGAAACCCGGAATACAAAAGCCACACTGCACTGCCCCGCCATTGACAAACGATTTGGCAATGGTATCCTTCACGTATTCGGGAAAACCTTCCATGGTGAAAACGTTGGCACCTTCCAGCTTACCCATTCGGGTGGTGCAGGCCAGCTTGGCCTGTCCATTGATCTCCACCGTGCAAGCACCGCATACTCCTTGCCCTGAGCATCCATCCTTAGTTGCAGTAAGATGTAGTTCGTTGCGCAGGTAGTCCAGCAGGGTGCGCTGCGGATCACCATCAAATGCGGTTTTTTGACCGTTTAGTAAAAAATTTATCATGGCGAAATAGTTTTACTTATGCCGAATTCCGACTACTTCCTCAAATACTTTTTTATCCGTATCGCCCTCGGTGCTGATGAGCAGAATGTTGGTCTGATCGTTAATGTTTAATGCCTGCTTCACGGCTTCCAACTCTTTTTCCCTGACAATGGCCATCAACCCTGCCAGCCCTGCCGATCCCGATTCGCCCGATATAACCCTTTGATCGCCCTGTACCGGGTAGTACAATTCCCGCATGGCTTCACGGGCAAAGGCATCGTCGATTTTTAAAGAGACGTCAACGCCGCTTTTTAGCAAATCCCATGCCCCCAGTGATGGGGTACCACAGTTCAATCCTGCCATGATGGTGGTAGCATTTCCTTTTGAGGTGGTAACTTTGCCCTCGACGAATGATGAGAATATGGCATCGGCTTCCAAGGGTTCAACGATTACAATTTTTGGCCGCATACCTCCGTACCGGTTAAGGTAGTAAAATGCTGCAGCAGCAGCAAAACTTCCCACGCCCGCCTGTACAAATACCACATCAATTTTTGCCTTGGGCAGAGTGTTGATGGTATCCTCCATCTCCACGAAAAGACTCATGTATCCGGCAACAATATTGGCGGGTATTTCTTCATATCCCTGCCATGCCATATCCTGCACCAGTTGCCATCCGTTTGCATTGGACATACTTTCGGCGCGGGCACAGGCGTCGTCATAATTTCCGTTAACCTTTTCCACGCGGGCGCCATATGCCTCAATGGCTTTCATGCGGTTTTCGGTGGTATCGTGGGGTACGTAGATAACCGATTTCTTCCCAAAGAGCGACGCCCCCCAGGCGACTGCCTTACCATGATTACCATCGGTTGCCGTACAAAAGGTTTGCAAGTGAGGATTCGTGGCTAAAAGTTGGTCGATGGCAAACACTGCTCCCAGAGCCTTGAATGCGTTGAGCCCAAAACGGTGCGATTCATCTTTCAGGTAAATATTACCCACACCATACTTCCTTGCCAGTCCCGGAAGAGAAACCAGGGGCGTTGATTTATACCCTTTGAGGGTTTTGTGAAATGCCAAAGCATTCTTCCTGCTCAATATTTCGGTAGTGGTATTCTGCACGATTTTGTTATCGGGAGAATTGATAAAATAGGATGCAATCATGATATCATTTAAAATGAATTGGATGGTAATATGTAAGAAAATAAAAAAATGGCAATGATTAAAAATCGAAATATACTAAATCTTATTTAATGATTGTCCCGAACCGTTTGATTTGACTATTGTAGGCAGCAAAAGCGAAAAACGTAACTTGTTAAAATGTAAAAATATAATTCGATTTAGGAGAAAAAATGTTTCTCTGAATTTAATGATGAGGTTGAATAAATTTTGAATGTTATAGTTGATTTCTTTTTAAAAACAATACTTTTATTGTATAGAAAATCTTTATATTTACTTTTCAGACCATTAGTATTCTCTATGAATATCGACTTGTTAAATATTTTATTCAAAAAACTTGAACATGATGATTTAAGCTATGCTTATACGGGTTCATTTACTGATGCTCTTGCCATTAGGATGATTGATATAGCCCGCCATAACATAGAATCGTGGGGAGAAGGTGCGGGATTAATGAACAGGGTAAGTTTTTTGATGGGCGAATGCTATCAAAATATCGTTAGGCACGGCATCTCGGCGAGCGATATAAAAAATCTGCATGAAAAGTCGGAGCTAATGTTTCTCAGGGTTATTGGCGATAGCTATTATATCACCTCAGCAAATCTTGTAGAAAACAGTTCGATAGATTTAATTACATCTAAACTGGATAGGATTAACAGCCTATCGCAGGATGAGTTAAAAGAGTTGCAGCAGAGTATAATGCTTAATGGGCAACTTAATGCCAAGGGTGGTGCCGGTTTGGGGATTATTTTGATGGCTAGAAAAACAAGGCAAAAAATTGCCTACAGGTTCGAAAAACTCAGCGATAACATATCGCTCTTTTACCTTCACACGCTGCTTAGGACAGATGACAAAAGTCCCGATAGCAGCCTTATGAAAATCACCATAGATGACATTATTGCGTTTCATGACATCATAGCAAAAGAGGGATTACTGTTAATGCATAAGGGTGATTTTTCGCAGGAGACGTTTTTGCCTGTTATTAAAATGATAGAGGGGAACATGAAAGAAAAATTCGAACATACATTTATCAGCACGAAACTTTACCACCTCATTGTCGAAATTTTACAAAATATTTCCAGGCATGGGAGTAAAGAACGTAACTTAGATCAAGGCATTTTCTTGATGGGCAGCAAGGATAACAATTTCATTATCGGGTCGTCCAATTATATTGAAAGAGGGGAGGCAGATTCGCTTCTAAGCCGATTGAATGAATTGAAAACATTATCGAAGAAAGAGTTGGATATGCTTTACAGGGATAACCTTCGACTCGTGATAGAAAGGGAAGATCAAAACGTAGGACTGGGGTTAATAGATATTTTCAGATATTCTAAATCTGTTGATTATAGGCTGGATAGAGAGTTGGATAAGTATTTGTTTTCTATGGTTGCCATTGTTTAGTTTTTTTATTTTTCAATAAAAAATTTTAACAACCACGATGGAAATATTGGTATAGTAAGGCATATGTAAACCCGAATTAACCTTGAATGTATAGGAATCGTGTAGGCGAAGCAAGTTAATGGGTCATTAGTAAAGTGATAAAATTGACATTACAATAAATGCTTGGTACAGTATTTTATGTTAACTTGCACTACAAATAAAAATTTTTGTTAGTAATGGACATTGGCACTTCAGTTCAACTTTTCGAAGAACTTCAGGGTGACGAACTTAGTTTTGCCTACGCAGGATCTTTTTCTGATTCTATTACCCATAGAATAGTCGAATTAACGCAGCATAATATTGATTCAACCGGAAGCTTCAGCAAATTGAAGAATAAAATAAGCTTCTTAATGGTTGAATGCTATCAAAATGTGGTGCGGCATACAGATGCAAAACGGGGTGAGCCTGAACCAAGAAGCCAGCTCAATGCATTTTTTGTGAGGAGCAACGGAAGTAACTTTTTTATTACCTCTGTCAACTATATCGATAATTACGAAATTCCAAACGTGAAGGAAAAGCTTGATAGGGTGAACAGCTTGTCGCCTGAAGAGCTTAGGCTATTGCAAAAACAGGTGTTGTCCAAAGGCCAGCTATCTGATAAGGGTGGTGCAGGCCTTGGAATCATTGAAATGGCCCGAAAATCGGGACAAAAAATAGACTACGCTTTTGATTTGCTTGACGATAAGTACTCTCTTTTCTACATGCATCTAAAGCTTAAGCTCGAAGATGAGGCAGGTATTGTTCCTTCTCAGGATATTACCATTGACAAAATGAAAGAACTTTATACTAAGCTTCATTCAAACAGAATCCTGATCATGCACAAGGGCGATTTTTCGGAGCAAACCACCCTTCCAATTATTCAGATGATTGACAACTTTAAAAAACACGCCGATTTACAGGTAACAAAAAAAAGGTTGTTCCACATCTCAGTTGAAATGTTGCAGAATATTTCACAGCATGCCTACAAGAGAAAAGGCATAAACGAGGCTATTTTTATCCTAGGGAAAACAAACGATGACTATATAATTAGTACTTCAAATTTTGTTGAAAAGACGAAAATAGATAAGCTTGAGAACCAACTGCGGGAGTTAAAGGGCTTGTCCAATACAGATTTGAACCTACTTTTTAAATCAAAGTTCAGGTCGTTAAATGAGGAAAATGTCCATGGAATAGGCATTGGATTGATTGATATCTCCCGAAAGAGCCAGTTTTTTGACTATTCTGTCAGCAACTCATCTGATACGCCTATGTTTTCGTTTTTCGTTGTAGTATAACGGAGCGGGGAAAGTTATGTGTAGGAGTTTGGCATTGCCGTTCCGATAAAAGAACTTTCGGAATCGCAATCCCGATTCCGAAGTCTCGGAGTTCGGGAACGCTCGGTTGAAACGATTCATTTTCCCATGATCCCAAACTACGAAAAGCAAGAAATTTTCCTAATAGTTTGTAAGTCTGTGTTTTATTAGCCCTTTAGTTTGGACAGTTCCTATTTTGCTTTCCTTTTTTTTAAGATTTACCGAAAACAGTAAACCAATGTAGTTCCCTGATAGTTTGTAGTACCCTCTGGAATCGGGAGATGAGAGTAGGTTGGCAAACTGGTACTCCCCCTCAAAGGTATTCTGAAAGTTGACAACGTAAATTACATTGACTTTCAGTAAACTCCATCCAGTCATATGTGAAACACCAAAACCAGCAGTATAACTACCATAAAAAAAGAAATCCTGACTATTAAGTTTTAAACCAAATATTTCACGAGATTCGTTATGTTCTTCGTTGAAGATTCTAGTAACCATATCTGCACTCCCATAAGGGAAAAACATAGCTTTTAGACCTGTTGAAAGGATTAAGTTTGTTTTTTTTCTTAAATGCACGTTGTATTCCAACCATAGAGGGAAAGAGAAAGTATATATAGCATACATCCACTCCTCACTTTCATAGTCTTCTCTATAGTGCGGGTACAAATCTGACTTTTTGATCTTAATAGAAATCCTATATACAGGTTCGTTGTTTACAAGCAGCCCGGTGGAAAACGACCACTTTTGTTCCGGGTGGAAGGTGTACATAACCCCAAAGCAGTAGCTGGGGATAGGCTTGTTCGTAAAGGTGTAATCGCCGTAACGTGGGCTAATGGTAGCGCGGTTGTAAAGCGATGGCCCCGCCACAAAGGCCCATGGGCTGTATTCTTTAGCTTGCGGAAGTTCTTCCGTCCCTTTTGCCAGAAGCGGCGAACTTAGGGTGGCATTAATAAGCATGCCCACTGTTAATGAAATTAATATTCGTTTTAACATGTTAGGGGTTAATATTTCCATTATGTGCGATAAGTCATATTGATTTCTGCTTCTTCCTTATAAGCCCGTATGAAAACTCGAACCCAATATAGTTAATGCCCTGGCTTACCGACCCGTAACTCTCAAAAGGGAGATTCTCAAAAACGTACGACCCGCCAATGATATTTTTTGGTGAATAGTTAAAAACCAAATTGTACTGCATGATCTTATCTCCCCTTGATATCCTGATGATGCCGCATTTAAAGAAATAGCTTTCCAATGATGTTCTCACGGGCTCGTGCCACTGTTGGAAAATAAGTACTCCTGAATCCTCAATAACATCAAGGTAACTTGTGATATATAAAGCATAATCCACAACGAAATTATATTTAAAGCCAAGCTCAAAAGAGGCGAACATCGGTCTGGGTGCATTTGACCTGATTGGGTATATCTTTTGGAACGAGATGGGAATTTCCCCCATAACAAGACCATAGTAACGATCGAAAATTTTGTAATGCCTTTCTTCCTCGTACGGGTCAGGCAATGTACATAAAAAGTTGAAAAAAATGTTCTAAGGAACAATGCTTAGCCCCACACCTACATTTATAGCAGTGCTGGAAGTAACCCTTTGATGGTATGTTGCATTTTCAACAAAACTTGGCAGGCCGATGGATTTCAGGTAGTCCTTTCCATTATGCTGAATCGTAAGGTTATTGTATAGAACAGCGGAAGTTGAAATATTTATACCACTCCCGTTGATAAGATCCAGCGCAGAGTATGCTGCGGGTTCTTGCGCATCGATATGCCATGAAAAGCAGAGCAGTAACGCTATTACTGCCCTTGCTCTTTAGCAAAAAGCTATTGCTCATTACCATGTTAATGTGGAGTTGTATTGGATACCGCCGACGATGGTGAAATATATACTTATGTTGCTTTAAATTTGCATGTATTAAACGCATACATTTAACAAATATAGCTAATAAAAAATCACTTTCCCATTATTTATGCTATACAAAATGTTCCATTGGTATGTATCGGCCAAACAACCCTAGCCATAGCCCTCGTACGATGGCTTTTCGGGGGGGGGGTAATAGGGGTAAATACAATAACCACCACAAAGTCTCCAGTCTCCTTATTTTCCGCGTTTTTGGCAATATAGTATCATTCAGATAAATAAAGAAGGGCTGTCCATTTATTGCACAGCCCTTCTTTCATCACTACACCTAAAACAAACCTAAAATTTAAAAAAGACCATATTAATTAGCCTTATTTATGGTTGTTTCTTTGCCCACCATAGGGGTGTTAGAATGGCATCTTCACCTCCCAAATGCCCTACAGCTTGTTCGTAGCCAACAGGGTTACTGTTTTGTAACCTTGAAGGATATTTTAACCTTTGTGGGAAGAACTTAACACTGCTCTCGAAACATGTTTCCTGTGTTAAAGCGGGCAGGTTGGGTAAAGGAAGTTCAACCGAGGGGTTCTCAAAAAATGGCAAGCCCAAGCGGCGCTGATCGCTCCATGCCTCCAGAGGTAACCATGGATTCTGGGCAATGTACTTCTGGGTGATTACCTTGGTGAGGTGATCGTTTTTGTTATCGCCATGCAAAGCGTTAGCAGGATATTTCATGACCCACGTGCCTGTTTCACCTGTATATCCGTTGATGTAGTTCATGCTAACTGTTTCAGGAGGTTCGGTAGTATGGTCCCATTTAACGGATGTACCAACGCGGTTGTAACTTTCAGAGGCAATGTAGTCGTTGTAAAACTGTCCCACACCCCAGTAGTTAAGGCTCGATAGGATACCTGCCTCGTAAGCAGTTTTAGCATCTACGGGTGTAGTCCAGCCCTTAATGGCCGCCTCGGCCAATAAGAAGTACGTTTCCCATGGTGCAAAGAATACACGCTCATTTGCGTTATTCCTGAATTGCTGACCTAGTCTTGGTTGTGCTCCATCAAATCCAATTAGCTGGTTTTTTGATGCTTTGGGGCCCCAGTTGCCCAAACAGGCTGCATTCCAAGTTATGGCGGCATCAACCACAAGATCCGTTCCGTTTACACCCAGCAATTTACGTTTTGTTGTTGTGGCATTGCCATAGAAGCAAAAGTTGGGGTTGTCGAACCACCCGGGAATGATAAAGCATTTGTATGCTCTGGGATCAATGCTGTAGGGTAGTCCGTCGAGCCAAAAGCCGGCATAGGGGTCGTTGGTGAAAGCGCCCCAATGATCTTCGTACCTGATTCCCATATAGTCGGCAGGTTTAATGGAGTCATGGAATTCTGCAGGAAGTTGATCGGCAGAAGGAATTCCGCCCAATCCTACAAAAAGATTGTTTATTGTGGCGGAAAGTGGCATTTGGTTCCATTCCCTTGTCATTACTCCTGAAAGGGGATCCCACCCCGGACGTTCGGCCACTTTGAAAGTTTCGTTCCATTCAAGAAGGAGGTCGCTGCTGGCGGCTGCTTCAAACTCTTGCTTAGCTTTAGCGGCATCCACTTCTGAAATTCTCATGGCAAGCCTTAACCGCATGGCGTTGCCATACTTTTTCCATTTCATGTAATCGAAACCGTAGGCTTTATCATACTTCTGTAGGTCAGGAGGATTGGTTACGGTAACATCCAGTTTGCCAACTGCATCCCTCAACTCATCGAGCATGAAGTAGTAAGCAGTTTTCACATCAACGAATTCAGGGTTGGTGCCCTGAAAACCATCGATGGGCATGGGGCCAAAGTTATCGGCAAATTCACTCATCAGATACACTCTCCATATACGTGCTACCTGTTTCAGGTTCTCAGTGTATGGGTATGTGTTATTGTTTTGAATTTTATCATCGGCAACGGTTATGGCTGCATTGGCCGATTTGAGCCAATCCGACAGATATCCGTAGTAATCGCCGCTCCAGCTGTCATCATATCCACCGGTAGCCAGTGCGCCATTACCTCGCCATTGACGGGCTGCAATCTTCCAGTACAACACGAATGCCCTTTCGGCAACGTGGGGGTCCATCTGAGCGCCAGTGATGGAATTATTGAGGAAATACTCCACTTGAACTTGGTCAGAACTGGCCGCTTTGGGGTCTTTGTTTATATCCAGAAAATCTTCACACCCGACAAGAAAAAGCGAGCCAAAGATTATCAGATATATATAATATGGTATTCTTTTCATAGCTATACTAGTTATTGGTTTTAGAATGATAAGTTAAGGTTAAATAGCACAGTCCTGGTAGTAGGTGGTGCTGAGTTTTCAAAGCCAAGGGCGTTTGTTCCGGTAGCGTAAACCGATTCAGGGTCAACCCCATTCAGATAACTTTTCAACATCCAAACGTTATTGACAGTGATTCCGAAGGATGCCTTTTGGAAAGGACTATTCTGCAGAAGTTTCTTTGGAAAATCGTAGGTCAGGTTAATATACCTTAATCTGACGTTAGTTGCATCGTACAGGTTGGCTTCAATAACACCAAGGTTGCCGCTGATTGCGGTAATGGTTTGCCAGTAATCCTGCGCTTCGAGAGGAGTGGTATTAACAGTATATGTACCATCGCCGTTATCAATAACACCATCCACAATAATATCTTCGCGCTTTCCACCGGGAGCTGTGATATCGGCAGTTCCGGCAAGTTGTAGGTTCCTGTTGGTAGTGGAGAACATCTTACCACCAAATCTTCCATCGATCATAAAGCCCAACGACAATCCTTTAAACGCAAAGGTGTTGGTAATTCCCATTAAGGCGTTGGCTTGCTGGCTACCCATAATCTTGCGATCGGGGTTAGCTTGCGGATATCCGTTAGCATTGAGCAGCAGTTTCCCATAATGTTCACTCTCCTCATCCTCCACGCGTAGGTAGGTGGTGCCATAGATTTGTCCAAATAGACCGCCGGCCTCAGCAAGAATCTGCAAATTATCAAATCCTCCTAATTGGTAAAGCTTTACATCTTCGGTCAGCTCCTCAACAGTGTTCTTATTGGTTGAATAGTTCAATTGAGCAAGCCAAGAGAAGCCATCCTTGTTGTCAAGAATACGGGCGTTGAGCATCAATTCAATACCCTTATTCTGTATATCACCTGCATTGATCTTTCTGAAGCTGTAACCGCTGAGTGGGTCCATGGGCAGGTTGATCAGCTGACGTGTTGCGTTTGATTTGTACCAGGTAAAATCAATGCCAATCCGGTTATCAAAAAATCTGATATCGGCACCCAATTCGCGTGAAGTAATCAACTCACTCCGTACGCTGGGATCATAAAGTATGTTCCCGGGATATGCTGTGGTATTTCCAAGGGGGTCGTTCCCTATGTTGTACGTATTGTAAAGTTGATATGCTCCCAAAGAGTTACCTACCTGAGCTACCGATGCTCTAACTTTTCCAAAGGTAAACCATGTTGGTAACTCTATATTCATTTCTTTTAGCATATCGGAGAAAACCAAAGAAGTACTGATGGATGGGTAAAAATAGGATTGGTTTTCTTTGCTAAGAGTAGATGACCAATCGTTACGGAAAGTTCCATCGATAAAGAAATACTCGTTCCAACTCAATTGGAGAGTTCCGTATAGGGAAACAATTCTCATTTGGCTAAACCAATCTGACACCGATGGATGCGAAACGCTGTTGTTAAGAGAAAACAGATTAGGAACAACCATTTCGCCTGAGCTTCCGCTAATTCCGGAATTTTCGCGCATCATGATATTTCCGCCCAGGGTTGCTGCAGCTCCCAGCTTGCTGAATATGTCCTTTTTCTTTGCGCTGATCAATGTGCTATAGTTGTTTTCGAAGAATGTATCCTTACTTAAACTATATCTTCCATTGGTTGAAATAGGGCTCCCTTTGTAAAGTTTACCTTCGCCGTTGGTTGTATATAGGTCTGATCCAAAGTTAACCTCGGCGTTGAGCCAATCGGTGAACGCATAATTTAAAGCTCCGTACAGCAGGAACCTGTCGCGTATGTCCGAGTTATTGTTGTATTTGGTTATCCAGTAGGGATTTAGTTCGCCGGATGTGTTGTACCAAGTCATATTGCCAAATTCATCCACAGGATTTTTGAAATCCCTGATGTCGAGGCTGCGAGGAAGCATGTACATGGTATAGTACGCATTGGAAGAGTTTGTACCCAGCAACGGCCTGTTTTTGGCAACAGCATTCAGGTACTGTACCTTGGCATCCACCGACCATCTTTCATCTTTTCCAAATCTTGACACAGCGCGTGTTAGGACACTGGTACGGGTAAGATTGGTATTGGGTATCATGCTTCGATCGTCCTTGCGGGTAAAAGATGTATAGATGGACGATTTTTTGAATTGTTGCTGAAAAGAAAGGTTGTAATTCTGGTTGAAACCCAGATTAAAAAAGTTAGTTACGTTGTCGTAGGCAGTAAGAGGTACCTGATCACCGTTCCAATTTTCAACGGAACTGCCATCAATCTCGGGACCCCAGCTTGCTCCTGAAAGGTTGTCATATATCCCATGATTCCCTTGCCCGAATGAATTCTGCAATTTGGGATGGGTAAATACAGATTCAACACCAACAGATGAAGAGAACGTGATGCCCAATCCGGGTTGGCTGGCACCTTTTTTTGTGGTGATAAGGATTACTCCGTTTCCTGCACGGGAACCGTAAAGTGCAGCAGCAGAGGCACCTTTTAGTACAGAAATACTTTCAATATCATCGGGGTTCAGGTCGGCAATACCGCTACCCATATCCAGTGAAGGATTCCAGTAATCGTTGTTCTGTGCACCTGTAAAGTTGTGCAGCGGCATACCATCCACTACAATGAGCGGCTGATTATCGCCAGTGAGCGAACTATGGCCCCTGATAACGATTTTTGATGATCCTGCAGGTCCGGTACTGGATCGAACCACCTGCAATCCGGAAATTTTACCGGTTAAGGAGTTGGCGATATTAGTCTCTTTTGCCTCAAGAAGTGCATCGCCTGATACTTCCTGAATAGCATAACCCAGTGATTTTTTCTCACGCTTAATGCCCAATGCAGTAACAACAACTTCCTGCATAACGATTAAATCGGGCATAAGTTCAACATTGTGAACTCCGGAGGCGCTAATGGTAATTTCCTCCGAAACCATTCCAACGAATGAGAAAAGTAGTACAGCACCTTGTGGCACATCAATGCTGTAGTTCCCATCAATGTCGGACGTAGTACCGATGGCCGTACCCTTTACCGTAATGGACACTCCCGGTAGGGTTGCCCCATCTGCCTGGCTTGTTACCTTTCCGGTAACTTTGAGGTTCTGAGCAAATAAACTGCTAACAAAGAACCCCGAGCACATGAGTAACAGTAAAAATTTTCTTCGCATTTCTTTAGGGTTTGATTAGTATTAGTTTAATTAATTATAAAGGCATTAAAACGAACATTGGTTGCAAATATACAAAATAACTAAAACGATTTAGTAATTTATCGATTTTTTTTCTAATTTATTTCTAAGAAAAAAATATATACTTGAAATACAATGAAATGCCGTTGGAAGAAAAAATTAAAACCGCTTTAAAAGATCAAGCATTTGTTCATATGTATATAGTTAGGAATGTATTTGCATAAAGAAAAGCCAACTATATTTTAACCAACTTGTTAAAAGAATATATATTGTTTTGACATATTCTATTAAAAGTTTTTAATGAAATGTCTTAACCATAATGGAAATATAGTTTAATTAAATCGGTTTAGGGTTTTAAAAACGTGATATTTAAGAATCATTGCATTATTCAACCAATGGCTTATCCATGGGGCTGTTACTTTTTGTCACAATAAAACTCGAAATGGCGTAGTATGCGTGCTTGTTATCAGCAGTGGTTTGAAAATTATTGGCCCACTCTTCGAACTCATAGGAATATTTAAATGAAACTCCTGCCATTGACTTGTCAAAAACATCGGTTCTCACTGGAACTTCCATGCCGGGGCACCAACCGGCCCTATCGGGCGCCCAGTTCCCGTACTGTGGCTGTACCGGATTATTGTTACAATTGTTCGGGCCCATATAATGGTAAAATTTCGGAATGTCGTTGATGTTTATTGCATGGGTTCTAAAGCACCACTCGGCACATGGACGTCCATCGGGGTCTAATGGGGTGGCATGCCCCCAGCCCGAAATAATAGTCCTTATACTTGTTTGCTGAACATTGGCTCCAAGGGTTACGTTTTTATCCAGTTTAAAGTCATGGGATTCTCCGTAGGGCACACCCCCAAGCGACCAGTTGGCGTAGTCAAGCAAGGGACTGATGGCATAGTATTTATAGTCGGGCTCTCCCTCAGTAACCTCAAAATCCACAGATACAAGCCATCCGTCGCTCCCCCACACTTCAATAAATGAACGGAGGTTGACTTCACCGGTGAGCAGGGATTTAAAATCAGTTACATCTACCATAAAACCCTTTCCAGCTTTGGAATTGTCAACGCCGTATGGCGTAATATACCTACCCATTTCAAGCCATTGCTCAGTTTCAGGGTCTTGTACTCTGACGTTTGCAAACATATCCCAGGCGTTACAACCCCCATCGGGGCAACGGAGTTTAACAAACATCTTAATGCGTTTTACTTTCGTTGGATCTGTTTGGAAGCTGAATATCCCGAAAGCTTCCTGTGACAAACCCTCTCCAAAGGCATGCCTTGCGTTGTCAAATGTTTTGATAGTAAATGTTTTTGTTTTTGAGTTTAAAGGTTCCTTATTACAACCAACTATAAATGATACGCTCAGAAATGCCGTGGCTATTAGGATGGTGATCAAGGTAGTTTTCTTTTTCATGGTCATTTTTTAATCATTTACTCAATTAAAATTTTAGCGTACACAGGAAGATGGTCGGAGGGGAATCTGCCATCTTCGGAATCGGTTAGCACTCCATATTTTAGAACCCTAACAGATTCATTTACAAAAAGGTAATCAATTCTCTCGTCTAGCGGGCTGTTGTAGTCAAAATCGTTCCAGGTACCTATGGGACCGTATGGTGGTTGCTCCGAAACCAGATACGAGTCAGCGTATTCTTGTGTCATGGCTTTAACATGAGCGTCATTGGGTGTACCGTTGAAGTCGCCGGCGATAATCGTGGGGTAGCCGTGGGCTATCTCCTGTATTTTGGCCATAATCAGCCGCGAGGATTCTATGCGTGCCACTTCGCCCACATGGTCGAAATGGGTATTGAAAACAAAGAGTTCGCGTTCATTGGCCAAATGCTTTATATGTACCCAGGTAACCACCCGTTTGCAGGCAGCATCCCACCCAAGCGAGGGGGAGTCGGGGGTTTCGGAAAGCCAAAACCAGCCCGAGTTTATTAGTTTGAATATTTGATTATTGTACAGAATAGGTACAAACTCGCCTTCGCGATGCCCGTCATCACGGCCGATGCCAACCCAGCTCATGTGTGGGAGCCTTTGTTCTAAATCGATTAACTGGCTATAGAGAACCTCCTGGAGACAGGCAATTTCCACATCATAAAATCCAATCAGGGCAGCAACTTTATCCTTGCGGTTCAACCATGCATTGACCCCGTCGTGTGGATTTTCAAAACGGATATTATATGTTAAGAAATGGATTGGCTCTTGCTTTTTTTCTGTATGACAGCCACTAAGAGTAGCCATCAAGGTGATGAATGCTATTGCTGAAACTTTAATGCTTTTTGAAAACATGAACTTTATATTTTAGCAGTATGAACATATTTCAAAATAAATACCTATGATACCATGCCTTCCATGGTCTTTTTCAGTTCCCTTGCGTGGATAAGCAGCTCATCAACGCTCATCTCTTTGAGATACAGTAACCCATGGGCTCGCCTGAAAGCGGGTAATTCGTTCTGGTAGAAGTAGTCCTTTCCCAATAGCAGTTGGATATCTTTAAGCTGTTCCACCCATATTTGCGTTGCCAAATCGCTGAACTTCCCATTGAGTTCGTGGCTGGGGAACGAAGCATCAACCTGGCTTATGTAGCAATGGCTGAAAGCATCGCGCATGGCCGACATGGCGTTGAGCGAAACGGGAAATATTACATTGGCATCGGCTGCATGGAAGCGATACCACACGTTGCGATAGCCCCATATTCTCAGCCCCGAAATATCGGCCTCATCTTTCCACCTCCTCAGGGCTTCGGCAGTAGCCTGCAACACCTTGTAGTGCGTATCGGGGCCGCTCCCCTCGGGGTCGAATGCCAGGCTGATAACCGTTGGCTTTATTTTACGGAACAACTCCAGGATGGGGGTGACATCGCGCTCTTGCTCGGGCTGGTCGGTGAAGATATCGCCTTTGTAAAATCCCAGGCGTAGATGGCTCACATTCTTTACCTGAATGCCGTAATGCGCCCATACCAACTCCTCTTCAAACTCTCGAATCATCCCTTTCAGCATCTGTATCTTGGGAGGATTTTTCTCACCGTCATAACTCCTTCGGAGTATGGAAAGTACTTCATTGATGGAATCCCTGAGTTGGTCTTTGTCCCTTACTTTGTAAATTTCGGTAAGCGCCCGTACAACCCTGTGACACACACCTCTTCTCCGCTCATGCTCCTCTCCGGCAGCCACTTTATTGAGATAGTGATAAACATCCTTATCATGCTTGTACTTATAGCCGCTTTCAAAGAAATCGGGATATTCAACCATCTGTATCAATCCCGCATCCAGCAACTTTTTAGTATCCTGTAGCAATTCGATGACAAAATCATTGGTAACGGCGTTGAAACCCGAGGTGAGCACAGCGAAATGAAAATCGTTGGATAGCTCCCGGATATGCTTTGCAATGTAGGGTAGGATGGCTAGCATGATATCATCGTGGTGTGGCCCTGTATGCAGAAAAACCTGATTTTCTTCTTTCCGCATACCCCGCTGCAGCTTTTCAATAATGCTTTTGGATACCGACTCCACCACCTCTTCCTTGTTGGGAATATATTTGCAAAACCTGTGGTTTTTGAAATCGTCAACCAAAAGACGGTTGCCATATTTATCCAATTCCTTGCATACATCAACAATGGCGTGGTCGCTCTTTTCCTGTGTCCATTCGCCCGTGGTGTAGTAGCTGTCCATGCACTGTGTGAGTCTGGAAGCCGCCCCTGCGGTAAGGTAAAACTTGCTATGCTTCAACCGTTGCAAAACGGTGGCAGGGTAAACGTTTACCATATCGCTCTCAATGGAATCCTTCACTATTTGCGCCTTCGACTCTCCGGCCACGAAGATGATGGCCACGGCCTCGGGATTGTAGGTAATGGTTTCAAGCCCGATGGTTATGGTGAGCCGATTACTCGATACCTCTATTCCGCCCAGGTCGGTGGCTGCCACGGCCTGCGTTTCGAAGTTGGTTTGGGTTAAGCGGGTGGTGCTGTATAAATCACTCCCCCTGGTGTTGAAAGCTATGTGCCCGTCGGGGCCCAACCCGCCCAGGAAGAAGCCTATGCCGCCCTTGTCGCGAATCTTTTGCTCGTAATCGCTGCACCACTGGTCGATGAGGAAGATGGAGTCGCGCTGCATTTGCTCCACAGAGGAGCGGCATTCGCGGTAGCGAAGCGACAGGTCAACATGGTAATCGGGGAAAACCTCGCTGAAATGCTTCCCACCCGACAGGCGAATCTCATCACAGTTTATCAAAAGAGCTTTGCTCTTGTCCAATCCCAAATTTTTGATGTAGTAATTCATCACATAGTCATAAAAGCTATTGTGCTGTGATGAGTTGATGGGGTAGAACTCATCGATTTGGACAAACTGCAATCCGTCCAGCGCAGGTTTTCGTTGCGCCGTAAGGCCATACTGCTTTCGTAAATTTTTTCCATTCTCGTTGTCCCAGTTGGCCAGTATGTACTGTGTCCATTTTATGAAAAACTCGGGTGTTTTACCCGTGGGCAGGCTGATTACCCCATTGGGGTTTTCCGATACCCATTCGAGAAACCTAAGGGCTGTGAGCAGCCCCAGTTTAGGAAAATTCTCCACAATGATGTAAGGGATTTTTGATTGTCCCCACTGAAATTGTGATTGCTTCAAAAAAACCTTTTCAACCTCCGATAGGATTGGTTTTGAGTTTGTTCCCTTATTGGAATTGCCTCTGATCATTTTCATGGCAGTACAATTTTTATTCTACGATAATCTCATCGATGAAAAGAAATGCTTTGCCTCCGGCTCCCAGGTGCCATTGGGGAGCAACAGCGAGATTTGTGGCTTTCACCTTTACGAATCTGCCCGATGCATTCACCTTGCCTCCAATGTCCTCAAAAGTAATGGCAGGTTCGGTTTCGGGTGTTTTTGTTTTTTTGTAGAGAATCTGCTTGTAGCTATTCCCGTCATCCGATACCCAGAACGTGACATCTTTTGGCATCCAGATCCAAGAACGGGTATCCTGAATGAATCCGGCTGCCACGTATTTGATGGGTTTGACGCTACCTAAGTCAACAATGGCTTCAAAATCATCTACTTCGTATCCTTGCCAGCCGCCCAGCCTCCAGTTGGGATTCCCGCGAATGCCATCGATAAGCGATTCGGCTCCTCCGCCATGGTAGTTTGGATGGCAGGTACTGAGAATTTCCACCTTCCTATTCAGGTCGATTTTTATAAATCGTGCCTCCACAGGGAAACTGTACCCCAGCTCATCGCTATAAGCCCTTGCGGTTATGGTGGCGGCTTTGGTAAGGGTTATGGGTTGTCGGTATAGCAACGATTCTTTGGTTGGCATCGTTCCATCGAGGGTGTAGTAAACCTCACAGTTGGGCACAATGGTTCCAAGGCTCACATCCATGGCATCGCGAATGCGATAGTCCTCTGCTTCGATGTATGGAACGGGCAGGATAAGGTGGTCAGTAATATGGGTTGAGGGGATATCCTCACCCCGGCTTCCCCATTGCTTGTTGGGGTATTTCCCCATTTCAAAGTGCAGATGTCCGCCATTCATGATATCGGCATGGTTCAGGTACGATTTGGTATAATTGGTACCGTTGAGCGTAGCCGATTGAATGTAAGGGCTTTGTGGCGATACGCCATTGGCGGTTATCTTAAAGATATTTCCATTCTCAAGCATGATATCCATTTCGGGGAACCAGGGGGTTCCTATGGTATATTGCGGATTGCCCGGCGTAACGGGATAGAAACCCATGGCGCTCATGATAAGCCATGCCGACATCTGCCCGCAATCCTCGTTGCCACTGAGCCCATCGGGTTTGTGAGAGTACTGCTCGTCCATTATCTGCCGAACCCTTTGCTGGGTTTGCCACGGGCGATTGACGAAGTTGTATAGGTATGCCATGTGGTGGCTGGGCTCGTTACCGTGGGCATATTGCCCTATTAGGCCGGAGATATCCTTTTGGTCTCTCCCCGTGATTACGTTTTTCGTCTCGAAAAGCTCATCAATGTGGGCAGCGAGTTTCTCTTTCCCCCCGTGAAGTTGGTACAGGCCTGTTATATCCTGTGGTACATAGAAGCTGTACTGCCATGAGTTGGCCTCGGTGAAATGCCAATCTACGGTGGTGGGGTCGAAAGGGGTGAGCCACCCCCCGTTGATGCGCGGGCGCATGAACCCCGTTGAGGGGTCGAATATGTTCTTGTAGTACTGCGCCCTTTGGATAAACTCTTCGTACAGCTCAAGTTGCCCCATTTCCCTTGCCAAGATGGCTATACACCAGTCATCATAGGCATACTCCAGTGTTTTGGAAACCGATTCGTGTTCTTTGTCCCCGGGAATATGGCCGTACCTGGCGTAGATATCGAGTCCGAAGTGATTTTGCTTAGCGCTGTGCATCATGGCTTTAAGTGCAAAGTCAGCATCAAAGTCATGGATTCCCTTCATGTAGGCATCGGCTATTACCGATATGGAGTGATTCCCGATCATGCAGTAGGTTTCATTGGCAGCCAGTTCCCAAATGGGCAGCAGCCCGCCATGACGGTACATGTTGAGCATGGTTTTCACAAAATCCGCCGTTCGCTTTGTATCGATGATGGTCATTAGCGGATGCCAGGTGCGGTAGGTATCCCAAAGGGAGAAAACGGTGTAGTTGGTAAAATCGTCCGATTGGTGTATTGCCTTGTCCATACCGCGGTAGCGGTTGTCAACATCCATGAAGACGTTGGGCTGTATGAATGCATGGTACAGGGCAGTGTAGAACACCGTTTTTTGTTGTTCTGTTCCGCCTTTAATCCGTATTTTGCTCAGCTCCTTATCCCATGCTTCATGGGCTTTTTGGCGGGTTGAGTCGAATCCCCACAGGGGCAATTCGGCTTTCAGATTGTTGAGCGCTCCCTCGGCATCAACGGCCGAGAGCCCAACTTTAACCTCAATGGCTTCATCGTTGGAGGTGCTAAAGCCGACAAACGCTTTGATGTTCTTCCCGCGGGTCTGCGTGATAGATGATTGCAGCTTGTTATCCACGGCTATGCCTTTGGATGTGAATGGTTTTGAAAAAACCATGTGGAAGTACCAAACCATGTCCTTGGCCCAATTGGTGGAACGGCGCATGCCGCGTATTTCGGTATCGCTCACCAGCTCAATCCACGAGTCCACAACCTTATCCCGATGCTCAAGGTCGATGATGATATTGGCCTGTTCGGTTGCAGGAAACGTGTAGCGATGGTAGCCCACCCTGGGAGTTGCAGTTAGCTCGGCACGGACAGCGGGCTTGTCAAGGAAAACGCTGTAGTACCCTGCTTCAGCCTTCTCGTTCTCCTTTTGGAAAGGCGACGAGTATTCACTGTTGGAAAAAGTCGGCTCGCCCACCACAGGCATTAGCAGGATATCGCCATAATCGCCTACGCCAGTTCCATTCAGCGCCGTGTGCGTGAAACCGTATATCACCCGGTCGGAATAGTGATACCCCGATGCCCCGTCCCATCCCTCAAGGCGGGTATTGGGATTTACTTGAACCATACCAAAGGGCATGGTTGCACCAGGATATGTGTGTCCGTGGGCATCGGTGCCAATGAACGGATTGACGTATTGGGCAGGGTTTTCCACCCATTGGTCCGTTTTGCACGAAACGGCCATAATGGCAAGTAGTCCTGCTATTGTAAGGCGTAAGGTATTAGTTCTCATGGCTATATCTTTTTATTAATCTTTTAGTGCAAGATGATGTATTCTTAGCTGTTGGTTGAATTCATGGAGAGGTAAATCCGAACGGCAGAATATTGCGTATTCGCGATTTGGAAACAGGTTAATAAAGTTGTCGCTGAACCAAGCATGGCTTTTCGTAAGGTAAAGCTGAGCATATGCCGTAAAGGCATTGGAGGTGAGGTAAATATTGTATCCATGTTCTGCGGGTTCAACTCTGGTTGATATTTCAGGCACGGGAAGATTGATTTCCCCGTAGGGAACAATGAATTTTTGGTTTGAATACTCCTTTTCGGGCGTTTTGAAAATACATTCAATCAGTGTGGTGGCTGTGTCAATTCCCATAAATATTTCACGCGATTGCTTCACAAGCACTTGCCTCGAAGCGTTGGAAGCAACCGTTAGGTTTTCTGTGAAAACGTTGGTCTCTTGCCCGTTAAAATCAACCAGATTAACCTCAACGGTTCCTTTGGTTTCGGTGAGGCGGTCGGATACAACGTAGATTTCCACATTGTCCTTGTGGTCAATCACAGATACCATGATATCGTCGTAAAGTTCCCTGAGCCTGTATTGCAGAGCCTTCCAGTTGCCAAAGGCATCAATGCTCGACCAGCTTACCACAGGCCAGCAATCGTTTATCTGCCACAGAAGCGACCCCATGCAGTAGGGTTTGGCCCTTCGGTGCGCCTCGATGGCCATGCCAATTCCCTTGGCCTGAATAAGTTGACTCTGATAGATGAAATCTTCCAAAGTGTTGGGTTTAAGCCCCTCTCTCTCAAGGTAAATATTGATGGTTTCGTAGCCTGTAAGGTGTTTCTGGTGGCATCGTAGGGTGGGGGAGAATAGGTAGTCGTCATCCTCCTCCTGGAACTCCCGAATGGTGACCAATGTAGGCATGGCCTGAAAACCGTACTCGCTCATAAACCGGGGTACTTTTTCCAGGTACATTTCAAAGGGCAGGGCTCCCCACCACACGCCCCAGTAGTGTGCGCTACCTTCGCGCATGCTCTCTTCATGTCCCCAACCGTGCATAGGCGATGATGGCATGTAAAACTTTTGGGGGTCGTAGGTACTCACCACTTCAGGCAATACCTTATGGAATATCCTTTTGTATCCCTCCCAAATGGTAGCCGAATCCTTTTTTGAAATAGCGTGTGCCTTTTGCCATCCCCAGTTGTGCCATCCCTCGTCGCTCTCGTTGTTACCGCACCAGAGGGCCACGTTGGAGTGATTGCGAATCCGTTTTACCTGCTCAATGGCCTCGTGCCTCACGTTGTCCACGAAGTCGTCGGTGCCGGGGTACATGGCGCAGGCAAACATGAAATCCTGCCAAACCAGAATGCCGTGCCGGTTGCACAGCTCAAAAAACGCATCGTTGGGATAAACCCCGCCACCCCATACCCGCAGCATATTCATGTTCGATTCGGCTGCCATGCTGATGATATTGCGGTAGTCCTCATCCGTCACTTCGGAAACAAAGGGGTGCTGCGGTATGTAATCGGCACCCTTCATGAAAACGCGCTCCCCGTTAAGTTCAACGTAAAGCGATTTGCCATGCTCATCATCCTCCAACACTGTTTGTAGGGTTCGAATACCAAGGGGTATTTCCTTGGTGTATGAATACCCCTTTGCAGTGGTCAGCTCAATGGCAATATCGTAAATATGCGGTTCGCCCAGCCCGTTGCACCACCACAATTTGGGGTTGTTAATGGCAAAGTCCATGGAGTAGGTATTATCCCCGCTATTGATATTTATCTCCTGTTTTAAGAGGGTTTTACCGCTGTTTTTATCCGTTACTTTGAGTGTAGCCTCTTCCTCGCTATCAGCCCAAATTTGTGCATTTAGTGAAAGGGTAGCCTTATTATTAGCAATATCTTTTGTAAACAAATAAAAATCAACTTCTTGTATATTATTCCTTATTTCCAGATATACGGGTTTATGAATCCCTGCGGTGATGTACCTCGGTCCCCAATCCCAGCCAAAGTGGTATGCAGCCTTGCGGGCAAAAACCCATTGTCCGCCGGGTATGGGATAGCCCAAAGCGGTTGAATCGCTCAGGAATTTGTTTAGTGCTGATTGGAAAGTAACTTCTAAAATGTTGTCGCCGTCATGAAGAGACTCTCTGCATTCAACTTCCCACTTTCTGTGCATATTGTTGGTTGATAGTACTTTGGTTCCATTGAGCGTAATGTGAGCATAGGTATCGAGCCCCTCAAAAACGAGGAAAATTTTGTTTTTCTGTAAAATGGAGGAATCAACGCTGAAAGATGTTTTGTAAATCCAATCCTTTTCACCTATCCACTGCAGGTTCTTTTCGTTACATCCGTAAAAAGGATGGGGGATAGTGCCATTTTTATATAGATCGGTGTGTACCGTGCCGGGTACAACAGCCGGTTGCCATTCCATGGTGCCTGCCTCGGAGAATGCCCAGTTGGCCGAAAGGTCAATCCGTTGAAACAGGGGCTCGGCTTTTCGGTTGCACGATGAAAAGAGAATGGTAAAAATTAGTACCAATACTATTTGAGTGGCTGTTTTTTTCATGGTTAATGAACTATTGGTTTTGCTTTTTCAGCACTCACTATAAAAATCAGCAACTGCAATGTGCAGTGCCGAAATGGTTACGCAATCTTATTCAGCGCAAAAGCGTATGCTCCAATGGCCACGGCCTTGCTGGTACCCAGTTTGCTGAGCCCCACGCCAATCTGTTTTTGCCAGTTATACAGTACTTTCCTATTGCTGTTGGGCACTGTTACCAGTTTGGGATTACGACTGAAAAAGTTGGCTTTGCTTTCCTCATTTTCCAGGTCGAATGCCTTTATTTCCAGCCGGTCAACCGAACTGTTGTTAAAAGTTGATATTTTCCCGTTAAGCTGTTCCAGCATGGCGGGTGCAAAAAACGGATAGGCGTTTGAGAGCCCACCTCCAATCACCACGTTGCAGTCGAGCAGGGTAATGGCATTGGCCAAAACGTCGCCTAGCACTTTTCCCATCTCGTTGAAACTCCAACGTGCTGCTTCCATGTTACCCGGGAAAAGTCCCTGTGCGATGAGGTATATGTCCTTGGGCGAAAGCCCATTGTCCTGTTTAATCCCCGCCTTTAGGGCATACATGCGCTGCACAGCCCTGATGCTAATATTCTCCTCGGCAAAAACCTCGGGGTAGTATCCGCTTCGCGATACCCATATTTCGGCTCCTGCCGAGTTGTCGCCCAGGTATAGCTGCCCGTTGTGCACTATGCCCGCCCCGAATCCTGTGCCCAGAGTGACCCCCAGCAAATTGTTGTACTTCCTGGAGATGCCAAGTCTTTCCAGATCCTGATTTATGGCCGGAAGGAAACCCATGATGGCTTCGCCATAGGCAAACAGGTCGCCGTCGTTGTTGATGAACACGGGGATTTTAAACTCATCCTCCAGCATGGGGGCAAGGGCTATTCCACCCCTGAATGCCGTGAGGTTTCCGCAATCGCCAATTATCCCGTTGGGGTAATCGGCGGGTCCGGGAAAGGCAAAGCTGATGGCCACAGGCTCATCGCTTAGCTGTTTCTTCACCTCGTTGAAACCCTTAATGATGTTTTCAAGGCTTATGGTTAGGTTATTGCCATTGGCCGGAAGCGACACCGGTTTCACAATCTCCTCGGCAGCCCTTATTGCCGAAAAAACAAAGTTGGTGCCGCCTGCATCCAGGGTTAAAACTATATCTGTCCGTTTGTTTAATTCCATTGATAGAAGTACTGAGAATGAACTACTTGTTAGAATGCTTTAGAGAAATAATCAGAATGTAAAGGATACATGCTGCCGGTACGATGAACCCGAGATGAACAGCAATATCGGCAACTGCACCGGTAATGGGGGGAATGAGCGCACCGCCAACAATGGCGGTAACCATCAATCCCGATAGTTCGTTGGTACGCTCGGGCATGGCATCAACCGTAATGGAGAAAATCAAGGGGAAGATATTGGCAAAGCCCAACCCTATCATTATGATTCCGGTAAATGCGGTGTACTGATTCCCGAAGAATAGCATGGCCATGCCCAATGCCGACAGCAGAACGCTGTAAACCAAAAATCTTCCTGCCTTTAGCTTTCGGAGTATGAAAGCACCCGTCAATCGCCCGATAAAAATGGGCAGAAAGAATAGCCCCCATGCCATCCACAGTCCGAATCCCTTGATGCCGTACACCTTATCCATCAAAATGGGAATCTGTGCGCTCATGGAAACCTCGGCACCCACGTAGAGGAAAATACCCAGTACCATGGCCAGTACAAAGGGATTGCCTAGCAATTTAAGGCTCGAACCCAGGGTTGCCTGTGCAACTTCTTTTCCCTTTTGCTCCTCAATTCTGATGGCATTGACCCATAAAAGTGTGATTAACAGTATCAGAGCGTACATGGGGAAGAGTATGGTCCAGTCAAGGCCAAACCACAGGGCCACGGCCGGAGGAACAAGGAAGCCCAGGGACGACCCTATGGCCTTAATGGACTGCGCCAACGAAAGGTTGCTGGAATATTTGCCTTCGGCAGAAACGTCGCGCATTATGGGGTTGCCCGCAACCTGCAGGGTGGTGGCTCCTGCCCCCAGGAGGAATATGGAGCCAAACAGGGCGTACAGCTTGGTGAACGATTGTCCTTGTGTAACCACTTGACCGCCATACATCCCAAAAAGTATGGGTATGATAAGTCCAATGAGGGCAATGGTAAGCCCCATGGAAAGCACATACTTTTTCCCCCTTTTATCCTGAAATACGCCCAGGGGTATTGAAAGGATGCCAAACATGATGAAACCGCTTGTGGTCATCAGCGAGGCAACGAAATTGGATACCTCAAAGGATTCCTTTACCAGCGATACCAGCGGACCTACGACATCACCGAAGCCCATGGCCAGGAATGTGAGGAAGATGGGTAGAGTTTTATTCCGTGACATAGTTATTGGGTTTAATGGATGATTCTCTGATGATAATATCAACGGGAAGGTAAACCGAACGCTCGTGAGGGAGCAGTTCATTCTTTTCAATTTGTCGTAAAAGCAGGTCGAAAGCTTTTTCGCCAATCCGCTCAACAGGTTGGTCAATGGCCGATATGGATGGCTGGGTGAAGCTGAAGTAGAGCACATCATCGAAGCCAATGAGGGCCACGTCGTTGGGTACTTTAACCGACAGCTTGCGGAGGTTCATAAGGCACACCGATGTGAGATTGTTGTTCAGCGTAAATATTGCCTGGGGCATATCGCCCGACTGGTATAGCTTAAGCAAGCTCTCTTTTATGGCCTGCTCGATATTGTTAAAGGGTATGGCAATATGCCATTCGGGTGGAATGGTTATTTTGGCTTCGTTCAAGGCCGAGAGAAATCCTTTCTTCCTGTCACTGATGGTGGAAATGTGCTCGGGGGTAATGGTTACAAGGGCAATTTTTTTTATGCCCTGCGTAATGAGATGGCGGGCAGCCATGCGGGCACCGCCAAAATTATCCACCGAAACATTCACCGATTTCATCCCGTCGAAAGTACGGTCGATTAGCACATGTGGCATTTCGGCATCCACCAACTTGTTGAATATTTCGCAATCCTTTTGAGAGGAGGAGATTATTAACCCATCCACCTTTCTGTCGCGTAGCAAACGGATTTGCTGAATTTCCTTTTCCTCGTTCTCATCGGTGCTGCAAATAACCACACTGTAGCCATGAATCCATGCGTAATCCTCAACGCGGCGGGCAATACGCGAGTAGAAACGGTTTGAAATGTCGGAAACGATTAGCCCTATGGTATTGGTACGGCCAGTTCGGAAACCGCGTGCCAGCACATTGGGGCGGTAATTCAACTCCTTTATCTTATCCAAAACCCGTTTTTGGGTTTCGGCACTGATGCCATGCTCATCACCCTTATTATTAATAACCAGCGAAACCAGTGTTTTAGAAACGCCAAGGCTTTTGGCAATATCGGATAGAGAAGTTTTTTTTGTCATGGAATCATTCAATAATTGATTGCAAATATAAATAAAAAAAACTAAAACGTTTTAGGTCGAGAGAATAATATAAAACATGGGTTGGATTTTTCATTTGAACTAAAATTTTTTACACGTACCGTAAATAATAAAAATCTTTCCGATGAAAAGCTATTTTTCGGCAATCACCGTCACTCTTCCCGAGGGAGGAATGGTGAAAGGATAAACTTCCGACCCTATCCTGTATTCCCCTTTGCTTTCCGGAGTGCCCTTAATGGTTCCGTGGGTTAGCTTCCGGTTATTCCAGTTAAAATTAACCTCAAAATTTCCTCTGGTTTTCAATCCTTTCACACTACCCTTTTCCCAGTTTGCAGGGATTGCAGGCAGAAAATGGATTACCCCCTTGTTCGACTGAATGAGCATTTCGGCCATCGCAGCAGTTCCACCCATATTCCCATCGAGTTGGAAAGGGGGGTGTGCGCACAGCAGGTTGAAATACGACCCGCCATTGACCAGGTCAATGGATGTGGTCTCAACGGGGCGTAGCAGACGGCGAATCAGCAGGTAGGCCTCGTCGCCTTTGTGCAAGCGGGCATAGAAATTGGCTTTCCATGCCAATGACCAGCCCGTACCTCCGTCGCCCCTCGCCTTAAGGCTGGTGAGAGCAGCTTCTGCCAGCAGTGGCGTATTTATGGGGTCAATTTGCCTACCCGGGTGCAAGGCGAACAGATGGGAAATATGGCGGTGTTTATCGTCCGGATTATCAATATCATCAATCCATTCCTGTAGTTGACCCCATTTCCCGATGCAATCCGGTGCAATTCGATTACTGAAGTCATCATATTGCAGGGCAACCGAACTATCCGGTTGCAATGCCTTTGCCGCCAGAGCGCAGCTGCTGAACAGGTCCCGGGCAATTTGGTGGTCCATTGCAGCCCCCGATGATATCCCCCCGTGTTCGGGAGAAAACGAGGGCATGGAAACCAGGTAACCCTCTTCATTTTCAATCAGGTAGTCCATCCAAAATTGGGCTGCTGATTGCATTAGGGGAAACGCTGTTTCTTTGAGAAACGCTGTATCGTGCGTAAATTCGAAATGCTCCCAGGCGTGGTGGCAGAGCCATGCGGCACCTGCCGGAAAAAATCCCCACGGTAGGTCCCATCCCGGCGCAAGGTACCCATAGGCATTGCACATGGTGTTTGCAACCCAACCGCGCGCACCGAAAAACTCAGAGGCAACCCTTTGCCCCGGCTCCATCAGGGAGTGCATAAAATCCATGAGTGGCAGGTGGCATTCAGGGAGATTGCAAACCTCGGCAGGCCAGTAGAGCATTTGAAGATTTATGTTGGTATGGTAGTCGCATGCCCAGGGCGGGTTGGTGCTGTTGTTCCACTTGCCCTGTAGGTTCAGGGGAAGTGTCCCGGGACGGGAGCCTGAAATCATTAAGTACCTTCCAAACTGGAAGTAGAGCTCTTCGAGCCCCGCATCCTGCTCTCCGTTTGCATACCTTGCCAGCCGTTTATCCAGAGGCATGTTGTGAGGCGATGGCCCACATATATTTAATTCAACCCTGTTGAAAAGAGCCGTATAATCGGCCAAATGTATATTTGTCAGCTGCTGTAGGGTTAATGACCTGACACGCTCTATGGCATCCAGAGCCTGTGGGTGCCATTGCGGATTATGGTACTCGGGATAGCAGGATGCATAATCGGTAAATGCCAAGTGCTTGATGGTGAGGTTAGAGGCTTGCCCTATGCGCAGCTTATTGTCCTCAAATTGCACGCTACCATCGGTTTCGATGATGAAAGCGGTGACGAATGCCTGATTATTATCGGCAAGATGGCCATAACAGTTCAACGTGGAATTTCGATAAAATATACTGTCAACCACATGGGGTGTTTGGAGTTCCACAAGGTAATCGCAACCTGTTGAAGATGAGTTTGTAAAGTTGTACACCATGGTTCTGTATGGGTAACAACCAAAGAATGAACGCCGATGCGTAACCATTCCATGCCGAAAAGTTACTGAACCCATACCTGTGGTTAAATCCAACTCCCTTCGGTAGTCGTGTATGGTATCAGACATTTCCGTTGATACAAACAGGTCGCCCATGGTTTGGTGTGCCCCATAATCACCGAAATCCAAATTCTCCCGTGGGTGTATAATGCCTGTCATCCATTTTTCTGTCAGGGCGTAGGCCCCTTGGGTATCTCCCATCCGCAACAACTCCCTTATCCTTGGCAGGTGGTCGGACGCCCCCTTTTTTATGCCAAAATCGTACTGTGTACCTGAGTTGGGACCCCCAGCCCACAGCGACTCTTCGGCAAATTGTATGTGCTCAATGGCGGGATCGCCCATGAACATGACCCCCATATAGCCATTCCCAACGGGAAGCCCTTCCGTCATCCAGCTTTGGGCAGGTCGGTCGAACCAGAGTATGAGCCGGTTGTCATCCGACTCCTTGTGGGAAGTGCAGCTGCCCAGCCCAAAGGCAATGCTTAGGAGTATGACAAGTTTTAATCTCATTCAGTCAATGGCAGTTTGAAGTCGTCAATGGAAATTTTTTGAAAGTATAGTTCTCTAACACCCTCGTAAACAATGCCGATTATAGCCGAATCCACCATTGTCATGCAAGAGTACCCAAATCCCTCTTTTTCGTTGAGTAGTATGCGATTGCCCATGGGCCAGGTATTGCCCCCATCGGTACTAGCCTGAATGGTCATATGGGAGCGATGAGTTTTATTGTTGGGATTTGAAAAGAAAAGAATTTGAGTAGGCTTACTGCCCATGTGCACTGTGTGGGCAATCAGACCGGCCATACAGTTTGGTTCCGGCAAGGCCCTGTTGGACGAGGGGTGTAACTCCCACGATTTTCCCATATCATGGGTGGTTGCCACGGCACGGCCATTGCCTTCGCCCTTGTTGATGCGGTTCAAATCATCACGCATGTTTAGCATAAGGCTGCCGTCGGCAAGTTGCACCACCTGCGATTCGGTGGTATTTGGTTTGGCTCCGTTGGCAATGTGCCATTGGTTGCCTCCATCACGGCTGTAAACAATGGTTGAGTGGCAGGTGTATTGCCCTCCATCAATGGCTTTAACGCCAATATCCTGTTTGAACTGGGCAGGGAAAATCAACGTTCCGTCATCAAGCGCAAGGCCTCTTCCCGGGCCGGCAAGCAGCAGTTGCCATTTGGGGTCTTTTATCTGCGAGGTGATGTTCATGGGCTCCGACCACGATAGGCCATCGTCGGTGCTCTTTACGATTAAAAACTGACCGGTTTCGTGGGGCGACATCCCCAGCTGCGATGCCCACCAAAGCATGTCGCGCTCCGATAAACCGCTCATCCAAAGGGCAGCCACCAGGATGGTGTGGGTGGTGTGGTCATACAGAATACACGGATCGCCTGTGCCATTGAGCTGTTGCGGATTGCCACCCCACTGACCCATGTCCATGATAACCCTCATGGGTTCCCATGTTTTCCCGCCATCGGTACTGCGGCTCATGCCGATATCAATATCCTCCTGAAGGTCTTTGCTGTTGTTGTAGCGATTATCGTAAACGGCAATCAGTGTCCCCTTGTTGGTGGTGATAATTCCCGGAATACGGTATGTATGGCAGTTGTCCTCCCCGGCAGAACGAAGAACCAAGGCGGGACGATAGGCAAAGGTGCTATTTGCCGTGAGAGTATGCATGGTATTGCCCCGAAAATAGAGCCGAACCTCTTTTAGGAATACTTTGCTTTCCAGGGGGATGTCGGGCTTTGCAGAGAAATCAACAGTTAGGCTTACTTTCCCTCTTTCCACCTTCTGCAAGCCCTTTATGATAAATTTTGATTTTTTAAGCGATGATCTGCCAAACTCAACGGATTGATACAAAGTGTCATTGATGGCTGTGTGGCAGGTTATGGTGGCATGCTGAAGCCATTGGGCTTGCTGTGGGTCACTGAGTACGATTTCAACCCTCTTCAATGAAACTGACGATAGTGAGTCGTTGTTCTGCAATTCAATTTGCGCAATCACATTACCCGATCTGCCAAAAAAAACAGGAACGAATTGTTGATGCAGGCTACAGGTAAACAACTCCCCATCAGCAGTTTTCTGCTGAGCATTTTTTTCTGAATGCTTATCACCTCTGCACGAGGTTAACAGGGTGATTAATATGAAAATGGCAATATTTATAAAAAATCTCATTGATACTCAATTTGTTGAACTGAGGTTGGCCCCACGAACATCTCCTCATTCAGCTGGTCTAAAATGGGATAGTTTATGGCCTGCAACTCATACTGCCATGTTTTCAGCATTTCGAAAACCACCACCTCGTTTTTCCCCTTTTTAAGCCACGGAGCAGGGATATAAAGGGTTTGCTGAGGCCCTATTTGCCAGTAACGGCCTATGTGATGCCCGTTAACCCATACGCTTCCCTTCCCAAATTCACGCATATCCAAATAGGTATCAGCCACTTCGCTTAGGTCAAACTCCCCCCTGCGTAGAATGGGCCATTCCGTAGAGAGTTCCTCATCTGCAACCGGCACAAAGTTGAAATCTTTAATGTTGTCGAAAGGATACCCATACATCTCCCAACCGTTTACCTCTTTGTCGTTGAAATAAACCGTTTCGGTAATTCCCTTCCTATTATCGGCCAGATAGGTACCGAAGTTTATCCGTCCCAAGTTCTCGATAAAAAGTGAAAGCCTTGCGCCATTGGCCGGCACGGTGAGGTAGATGGAGTCGAGGTTAGTCCTACGGTCTATAATCCCTATCCTTTGGTTGTTGAGGAGTACAATGCCGTAATCGCGTAGTTCCTTCACTTTCAGCCATCCTTGCCCGGCGGGCAAGTTTGTTTCGTACAGCACGTAGCCATATCCCTGATTGATATCCTCAAAGCTCAATGGATGTTCGGATTTGGATGGAGTGGGTTTGTGGTTTTCAATCATTGCCACTTGGTTCAGTTTGAACGGCTCAATGGCCAAGGTCAACTTGGGCTCGGGAACGTCGGGAATATGGTACCCTTCGGGAGCGTACTTCTGAACCAGCTGACGATAGGCCCAATACTTTGGCGTGGGATTTCCCGCTTCGTTAATGGGAGCATCGTAGTCATAGCTCTGGGTTTGAGATTGGTAGGGCATATAGGTATCGTAGTTTGCGCCATTCATAAACCCAAAGTTTGAGCCCCCGTGCGACATGTACATGTTCAGGGAGATGCCGTAGTGGAAGATGGAATCCAGGTAGTTGGTGAAGTTCTCCACGGGTGATGTGTGGTGCCGCTTACCCCAAACATCGAACCAAGCCGGATACCACTCCGACACGAAGTAAGGTCCCCCACCGTTGACGCGGTCTTGGGTGGCAATGACATCCTGAGGCCTTACACCGCCATTAATGGCGGCATATATGCCCGGCAAATAACCTGCATCGATGGTTGAGGGGGGATCGCAGGTGAATAGATCGCAAGTGAAACCCGCTTCGCGGAAAATATCACGGTTTAAAGCCAGATACTCCTTGTCGTTGCCATAAAATCCGTACTCGTTCTCAATTTGTACCATGATAATGGGTCCGCCGTGCTGTATCTGTAGCGGTGCCAGTTGTTTTCCCAACTCCAGAACGTAGTTGCGGTAGGCTTCGATAAACCTGGTATCCTTGCTGCGGACTTTAAGGTCTTTTTCCTTCAGCAGCCACCAGGGGTAGCCCCCGAATTCCCACTCGGCACATACGTAAGGGCTGGGGCGCAGCATTACCCAAAGCCCCTCCTTTTGGGCCAGCCGTATAAACTCCGCAATATCGGCATTGCCCGAGAAATTGTACTCTCCGGGGTATGGCTCATGGACGTTCCAGAACATGTAAATGCTGATGGAGTTCATGCCCATGGCTCGTATCATCCTTAGCCTGTCCTGCCAGTATTCGCGCGGGATACGCGATGGATGGATTTCACCCGAAAAGAACATGGTGGGTTTGCCATCAATCATGAAATGCCCTTCGGCGATGCTGAATTCATGACGACTGTGGGTGCAGGACGATAGCAGGATGATTACTGTAATTAATAATATCCATATGGATGTTGATAATCTTTTCATATTCAGTTAGATTAACTAATTAAATCCTCTTGTTTTAGTTTGAAATATATTGTAGGGGATATTCTCTCCCTTAATACGCAAGGCAACAATACCATGCGATGGCACCTCGTAGGTAAGTTCAGGTTTAGTGATATCTTCTTCGTTGGTTTTCTCCCACAAATCGTGAACATGATAACCCTTTTCGGCATCAATGCCCACCTCTTTGAGGTTGAGCCCGATTTTTGCACTTCGCTCAGTTCGATTGAAGAGCGCAACGGCCACCTCACCGCTTGTCACGTGGATAAGCGGACGGGCCCATATCTCCAGCCCGTTTTCACTTTTCAGCCTACGTGCCTGATACCCCATGGGGTCCTGATTTATTGCAATCAATTCCCTGTTGGTGAGGATGGAAAGGGTTTGTTGGCTCATGTTGGTTAAATCGTTGCCGGCAATGAGGGGCGAATTCATAAAGCACCACATGGTGAAGTGCGCCTTATCCTCATCGTAGGACATACCCCTGCCAACCTGCAACATATCCATGTCGTTCACATGGCCGGGAGAGGAGTACTCCCACAGGTCAGCATTGAGATCGATGATATAGAGAATGGACTCAAAGTTGTTCTTTATGTCGTATGAAATACGCCACGAGTCGGCAGTATTCACAACCCAGGTTCCCGGAAAACCCCACGAGCAGATGTTGAACACAGCATCAGGTCGAATTTCCCTGATGGTGTTGGAAATCTGGGTGTAACGCCAACTTTGCTCCAACTCCATCCACTCAGCTCCGCACCAGTCAACCTTGATAAAGTCGTAGCCCCAATCCACTAAGTATTGCGTGATATCGTTGCGGTCGTGGCCCCATAATCCCACACCCATTCCCAGCGTATCCCTGCTCCAGCACGAAGCGCAGGTGTTGATGCCTGCATCGGTGTATATGCCGGCCTTTAGCCCTTTGGATTTGATATAGGCTGCCAGGGCTGCCATTCCGTCGGGAAACTTTTGCGGGTTGGATTGAACCTTGCCGTTTTCATCTCTCCCGTAGAAATAGCCGTCATCAATATTGATGTAGGTGTATCCGGCATCCTTCATCCCCGTCGATACCATGGCATCGGCCTGAGTCATGATTATCTCCTCTGAAATATTGGTGTTGAATTCATTCCAACTCGACCAACCCATAATGGGTGTGGTTGGCCTCAGTGGCAACGATTGATTTTGCCCGGGCTCCGGGTTGTTGTTGCACCCAATGAAAACGACTATAAAAAATGGCATCAATAAGCATGGCAGTTTTCGTATCATGGTTTTGATTATTAAGTACATATATTTATTCCACTATGATTTCATCCACAAATAGCCATGCATCTTCCCCTTCGCCCGAATGCCCGGGGGGACACTTGCCCAAGTTGCGCAGATGGACTTTTACGAAGCGTACATCTACCAAATCCTTTTCAATGGCAAAGGTTTGTATCAACTTTCCGCCCTCGTAGGGCGATACGGTATTGGCAACACTGCCTGCAATGTGAAACTCCTTGTCATTGCCTGCGGTGTAAAATAGGGCCTCGGTGGGGTAGAATATCCACGAGGCGTAGGTTTGCAACGCATTAACTTTGATGGTTTTTATGGAAGTTGTCTCTCCCAAGTCGATGGTGGCAATCATGTCGTCGCCCAGAAACCCTTTCCAGTTCCCGTCGGCATAGTCGATGGTCCCAAGAAAGCCGTTTACAAGGCTGTATTGCCCATGCCCGTCGTATCGTGGGCTGTTGGGAAATTCCAGCTCTATCTCCTTGGCAAATGCCTTGTGTATGTTGAAATGGCGCGACGAAACCTGACCGCTGGATACCCCATTCGTGAAAACGGCTGCCTTCACCTCGGTGCTTTTGAATATTTCGATGGGTCCGGAGTATTTGGCCGAACCGGCGTTCGGTTCGGTTCCATCCAGGGTATAGCGTATTTCGGGTTTGTACACTTCGGTGGTCAGCTCCACCAGCAGGCTTTTGTGCGCAACGTTTATATTCGGTTTGATGGATACCTGAAAGGCGCTCCGGGAGTAGTTTATCCCCAACTTATCATAGCGCTTGTACTGGTCTTCCATCCTTTTTGAGAAGTTGCCCCAGTCCCTGTGCTTTTTGGGAGACCAGAGCACTTCCGAAAGTGCTGCCAACCGTGGGAATGCCATGTATTCCACATGTTCGGGCGTGAGGATGAACTCGGCCCAGTGGTTTCCCTGAGCGCCCATAATCAGCTTTTCCTGTTCATCGGTAAGCCCTGCCGGGATGGGATCGTAGCCATACACCTTTTTCAACGAAGTGTAACCGCCCATGGCACGTGGCTCAACAGCCGGATCACCCTGATAGAAGTTGAAGTAGCAATAATCCCCCGGCGTCATGATGGCCCGGTTTCCATGCCTTGCCGCTTCAATTCCGCCCTCTTCGCCACGCCACGACATGACCACCGCATGGGGTGCCAGCCCGCCTTCCAGTATCTCGTCCCAGCCAATGATCGTGCGGTTGTGGCTGTTTAGGAATTTCTCAATGCGTTTAATGAAATAGCTTTGTAGCTCATCCACATCTTTCAACTCTTCGTCGGCAATCCTTTTTTGGCATTTGGGGCACTTTGCCCACTCGCTTTTATCCGCCTCATCGCCACCAATATGAATGTAAGGGGAGGGGAAGAGTTCCATCACTTCGGAGAGTACATCTTCCAGGAATTGGAAAGTTTCATCGTTGCCGGCACAGTAGATTTGGGTAATGGGCCAAACCCCTCCCGATGGCACCCCAAGGTCGATACCGTTGCAGGAGTACTCGGGGTATGCCGACAGTGCCGACATTACATGGGCAGGCATCTCTATCTCAGGCACTATGGTGATATTACGCTCGGCCGCATAGGTCACAACAGCGCGCACTTCATCCTGGGTGTAGAACCCACCATACAGTTTATCGCCTTTTTGGGGTTTTCTTGTGGGGCGGGCATCCCAGTCCAGATCTTCCATATCTACCCGCCATGCCCCAATTTCGGTGAGTTTGGGGTACTTTTTAATCTCCAATCGCCAACCCTGATCATCCACCAGGTGCCAGTGGAATATGTTCATCTTATGCATGGCCAGATAGTCCATCAACTTGTAAATTAATTCAATGGGCATGAAGTGCCGCGATACGTCTAAGTGCATGCCCCTGTGACCAAAGCGGGGGTAGTCCTCCATGCTCAGACATGGCAGATTTCCATCGGGATTTGTGCTGAGCAGTTGATTGATGGTTTGTATTCCGTAAAGAATGCCGCCGTATGTATTGGCCGATAGAACCACTTGGTTTTGGTTGATGTTCAACCTGTATCCCTCATCACCAATGGTTGAATCAAATTCTTCGTTGATTTCCAGTACTATGGTATTGTCCGAACTCTCTTTGCCTACGGCAAAGGGATAACCAAGGTATTGTTGCCACAGGGTTGAGGCATATTGAGCCGGGAAATCAAGTTGTGAGTCCTCATGGACAATGGTTGTCTCCTGCGTGATTTGAAAATCGCCCTTGTGGCTTCTCACGCTCACAGGTTTAGGGATGATGCTGATACGTTGGTCATCAATACCCTCTTTGCACCCCATGGTGCTTGCAATCAGCACTATCAGGGCTAAAATTAGATTTAATCTATTCATAGTTCTCAATTTTAAATGTCCAAGCGTAATGATTTGGTAACTCGTTGTATTCTATTTTATTAAGATCGATAATCAATGTGTCCTTTTCATATACCCACGGTAAATCGCCTTCGCGACCCAGCATGCTGATCCTGGTGCCCTCTTTGGGTTTCGATATGGGGATGTGCAGTTTATGGCCGGGCCAATCGAAGCAGATTGCGTACAGGTTGCCATTGTTGTGGGTGTAGGCCATGTGCTGACGCATGGATTTATATACCCCTATGAGCCCATCACCTTTTTCCAACTGCTTGTGAGTAAATAGGTTCGATTGTGGTATAACCTCTTTGGGGGTGGATTTGCTCTCCCAGAAAAGTGAGATGGCAGCGTTCTGTAAATGCTCCCTGTACTCAACTTTGATGGGATACTTTTTCCCTTTTTCCAGCCTAATCTGCCCCTGTGTTCCTTTCCCTGCCTCACTCCTCATGGCCTCGGAGTCGCTGCCCTGGGCATTTTGCTCCCACATGTCCAGCACAAGTTTCCCGTCGATGTAAAGGCGCATGCCATCATCGGCCACAGCCGAAAAGGTGTGGGTTTCAGTTTCGTTGGGCTCTATGAAGCCTGTCCACACGGCGGTGAAGTTGTCCTCTGCGATGGGATAGCCCGGGGAGTTCCTAACCCAGTTGAAATCTATTTGTGCATCAGTTCGTTGCAGGGACACCTCCTTTTCTTCGCCGCTTCGCTTCCATTTTGTTGCCCCGTAAATGGCCTCCTTGTTGGTTTCTATCCATTTTCCCAGCTCTTCAATCCTCTCCTGCTGAAGCAGGGGGATTTTCCCATCGGCGGCAGGCCCTACGTTGATAATTAGCCCGCCTCCATAGGCTACGGCGCGGGCAAACAGGTGAACCAAGTCGCGCGAAGTGATGTAAGCGCTCAGCTTCTCGTTGCGGTTCAGCCCAAATGAACGGCCAAGACCGCGAACTTCAGCCCAGGGTCTGTCGATTTGTAACCCGCCTGAGCTGTATTCGGGGGTAACAAAGCCTATGTTGCTCCCGTGTCCCCAACGGTCGTTGACAATGGCATCGTCGCCAACCAGATTGTAGTACCACGAGATGAGTTGGCGGGCGTTCCACGTTTCGGCATCGTTAAACCATTCGCCGTCGGCGAATACAAGGTGGGGTTTGTATGTGCCCACCACCTCTTTAAACTGAGGTATCATATGCTCTTTCACGTACCGCCCTATTGAGTCGTGGGGGTCGATGTACCACCTGTGCAGGGGGTTGTTCCATTCTGGCAGCGAGTAGTATAACCCAAACCTGATACCCTTGCTGCGCACGGCGTTGGCCAGTTCTCCCACAATATCCCTTATGGGGCCCACATCAACGCTGTTCCAACCCTTGGCATATTGGCTCGGCCACAGGCAAAACCCATCGTGGTGCTTGGAGACCAGAACGATATAGCGTGCACCCGATTTTTGAAAAATCTCGGCCCACTCCATGGCATCGAATAGTTCCGCCTTCCAGAGCGGTGCAAAGTCGTTGTAGGTGAAGTTCTCGCCCCAGTATTTCTTCATAAAGTCAATACGACTTTCTGCCCCCGCCTGTAATCCCCGCAGGTACCATTCGGCATACGATTCAGCACCTCCATACGATGGCACGGAGTAAACGCCCCAGTGGATGAAGATACCCAGCTTGGCATCCTTAAACCACTGCGGGTAAGGGCGATTTCGCAGTGTTTCCCACGAATCGTCCAGTTGGCCTGTGTCCTGCTGTGCCATGGATGGGTTAATAAGGGCAATGGAAAGCAAAAGGCTGAAATATAGCAACTTAAATCCTTTCCCTATTGAATGAGTTTTCATATCAATCTTTTTTTAGTTCGATGGTTCTTCCGGGTTTTCCGGCCAAATCAAATGCCTTTAATTTGATACTTCCCTCAATTTCAAAGGGATTTGTGTATAATGGCGAATGGGCTGTGGGTTCACTCCCGTCAAGGCTATACCTGATTTGAAGCCCGGGAAACTCGATGTTGGCATGTACTTCACCATCAATAATCTCAGCCCCCGGAGTTGGCACCCGATAGTTGAACCCACCAAAAAGGTAGGACAAACGTGGAAGTTCCACTTGCGCCAGGGTGTTGGCAAACACATTCCAATCCTCGGCCACCTGCGCAGCCCGCTCATCATCGTCGGCAATATTTTCCCATCGGCGTGGGGGTCCCCATGCACTTTCGGACAACCCGGTGAGTTTGGGAAGCAAGCGGTACTCTAACATTTCCTGCCCACGGGTGGTTTCGGCCCACAGCTGTGCCTGAAGCCCAAGGATGTTTTTTTGGGCTTCGGGGCGTAAATGTTCCATGTTCTTATATTCCACCTTGGTATCTATGGGACGGCCCATATTATCCCTGAGGGTGGATTTGAATAAATCCATAGGGTTAAACCGCCAGGCATCGTAGGTTTTAACAAACCCCGCCCAGTACAACCCCGACTCCTGCGGGTGATTGTTGTAGGCAAGGTCGAAGTAGAAATTTGTGGCGTGGCACATCACCACGGGGTAGCCCATGTTGGCCAGCCTGTAGGCCAAATCTTGCGAACCCCATAGGTTGTTCCATGTGTAAGCCACAAGCTTGCCGGTGGCAAAGTCGGGATTAGGTGTTGGAGTACCGTTCTTCTTATACAGCGCAATCTCTTCCCATCCGCCCCCTTTAATGCCCTTGTTGTCAAGTATTTTAAGTGCCCTTTGGGTGAAGTAGGCATGCATGTTCTCGTGATACTCAATGGCGGGATTGGCCTTCATCAGCGCATCAACCATGGGAGCATTGCTCCATGCACCTTTGGCCACTTCATCGCCGCCCAGGTGTATAATTTCCAGAGGGGCATCCGCCCGGGCATACATGTCAACCAGTGCATTCACTACCGTTTCGAAGAAACGATAAACTGCCTCCCCGGCCACGTTCACCACATTGTCATCGTAGAGCTGTGCCGACAGGTACTCCGATTTATCGTTGGGGTCGATGAGCCTGAACTCGTTGGCCTCATCCTCTTTGCCCATCTCCATTAGCTGTAAATATCTCGTCTCCATTGCCTTAATGGCAGCACGTGAGTGGCCGGGCATGTTGATTTCGGGAATCACACGAATGTGCCTTTGCTGTGCATATTTCAAAATTTCGATGAACTCATGGCGGGTATAAAAACCGCTTCCGGTTTTTCCCCTGCCGTAGGGTAGGGGCCCTGATCCGTAGGCGGGATGCAATGCCGGCGAATCCTTGGTTGTGTGCCCTCTTTGTCCGCCCACTTGGGTTAGCTCGGGCAGTTGGGCAATCTCTATTCGCCACCCCTCGTCATCGGTGAGGTGCAGATGTAGCGTGTTTATCTTGTAAAACGATAGGATGTCCAAGGCCTTACAAATGGCCTCCGGGGACAAAAAGTTGCGAGCAACGTCGATGTGTACACCTCTGTGGGCAAAACGGGGCTGGTCATTTATGGTTAATATTGGTAATTCCACGCTCTTTGCCTTTGCCATTATGCTTTCAACGGGAATTAGGGCGATGAGGCTCTGAATACCGTAAAATACCCCGCGCTTGCCACCCTCAATGCTGATAGTTCCGTTGTCGCCGATTGTAAGGTCATAGGCTTCGTCGAAATCCGCGGAGGATTCCCGTTTTTGCAGATAAATGGAGTTGTCATGGGCTGCATCCCCCTTTTCCATCTTTACATTCCAGTTCAGCAGATTGGCAAGATGATTTTTAAGGAGTGTTGCTTCCCACAGAATTTCATCATCGTTGTAAATGATGCTAATGCCATGGGAGAGGGTTGAGGTTTCCTCTTCAACCCTCATGTTTTTGGGAGTTGGCACTATCCTTTGCAGTTCATGGCGAGGTAGCAGGCTGAGCCCCTTGTTGGCTTCAAAGGTATTTTCGGGCGAGGGCAGTGGCAGGTGGTCTGCTATATGGCGGCGCATCTGTTCGGGGCGTACAAAGGGGCTGATGGTGTAATGTTCAACCTCAACAATTTGTTCATCCTCGCCACCTTCGTTAAAAACGAAGTATAGTCCCACGGGTGCATCCGATTCCTTGGTGAGCCAATGGCTGGTTTCGTAGCCAATGGTTACCTCCTCGCCGGGTTTCAGCACAAATGTGCCGGAGGGCTTAACCCTGTACCAATCGCCGCTGATACGCTCAACCCGTGCCATAAGGGCACTATCCTCAGGGTTGTGCAAAATCCGTCGTGCCGACTGGTTGAAGTAGAGCGCCCACCCGTCGCCTTCAAGGGCTTTGGTTCCCTTGTTGGTAAGGGTGAATGCTGCCTTGGCAGCAGGAAAATCCCTGTGCATGTTGCTTATTACCTCCCACCTGACGGCAATATCCGGACTTTTGGTTTTGATTCCGTTGCCACAGGCCAAAAGAAAGATCATGGAGACAGCGGCTGTGTAAAACGATATTTTATACCCCATTTCTGATAATTATTCTGAATTAATTTCAATAATAAAAAGTAATCTCTACATTTGTACCTAAATCGATTTACCTCGCAAGATAACAATAAGTTTTGTTATGAGTAAATATTTGTAAAAAAATGAAAAAAAATAGTTTTAGCTTACTCCTGTCAATGGCATTATTTGTGGCCATGCCATTTGTTTCCAAAAGTCAAAAGACAGGGAATATTGTCGAAATTTTTGGTCGCGATAGGGTGGAGACTACCGATGAGGGTGTGGTAGCCCACGATTTTACAAAAGGATTGGCGCTAAGGTATGCCATTCGGCCCGGAATGCTGAGCGGTTATCAGGATATCCTGTTTTGGCAAATTGCCACTGACAGATTCCGCCGGCCCGTTGCAGGGGAGTATCTGGACGATATGTATGGCCCACCCAACCTAAAGGCAAAGCTGCAGTGGGAGAGCGTAGAGGTGGATACAAGCGGATACTTTACGGGCGACCTCAACAGGGCTTACGTTTATACCGAGTTTGACTCACCCGAAGAAAAAATTGCCCTGCTGGATGCTTCGGGGCATACACGTGTGTATATCAATGGCTTGCCCCATGAGGGGGACCACTACGACTACAGGCATACGCTGATACCCTTTAAGTTGAAGAAAGGGCTGAATACCTTTATATATACCTATGGCCGTTTTGGCAGGGTGTGCTCAAAGATCGTGATACCCCACAAGGAGGTGATGTTTTCCGGGAGAGACCTTACCCTGCCATCGCTGATCAAGGGCGAAACCGATGCCAAGTGGGGCGCGGTGAGGATTATCAATGCGGGTGAGGCATACCAAAGGGGATTGAGTATTGAGTGCATTTTGGAAACGGGCGAGAAGCAAACCCACAGCACCGATTTTATCATGCCAATGACGGTGCGCAAGGTGAAATTCAAAATCCCGGCAATGAAAGCGGGGTACACAAAGGAAACTACGGTGGCTACCCTTGTCCTGAGAGATGCTGACGGCGTAGAGATTGACCGAATGGATATCAGCCTGAACGTCAGGGAGGCGGGAAAGCATCACGAGCGAACCTTTATCAGCAGTATTGATGGCAGTGTGCAGTATTTCAGCGTTGTGCCTTCCACATCCCCGTCGCCTAAGCAGGCATTCGTGCTCTCGGTACATGGTGCCTCGGTGGAGGCAACCAATCAGGCAAGGGCATACAAGCAGAAGGATTGGGCACATATTGTGGCGCCCACCAATCGCCGGCCCTTTGGCTTCAACTGGGAGGAGTGGGGAAGGGTGGATGCCCTGGAGGTGCTGAAGCAAGGGCTTGCCCTGTTCGATACCGACCCGCAACGCACATACCTCACCGGTCATTCCATGGGCGGGCACGGTACATGGTATCTGGGGGCCACCTATCCCGACAAGTGGGCGGCCATTGCTCCGGCAGCAGGATATCCCGATATCATCGGCTACCGACGCACCGGAACCGACTCGGCCATGATTGCCAATCCCCATTTTGCCATGATTGAGCGGGGTGCAATGGCCGGCAGGGTGCTGAACATTATGCGAAACTACCTGCAGTCGGGGGTGTATGTTCTTCATGGTAGTGCCGATGAGGTGGTGCCCGTTGAGCAGGCACGGATGATGCGGGAGAACCTGGGAAAATTCCACGACAATTTTAGCTACTACGAGTACCCCGGTGGCACGCACTGGTACGGCGACCACAGCATGGACTGGCCACCACTATTCGATTTTCTGAAGCAGAACACCATTCCGCCGGCAAAGGATGTTTCCAATCTGGAATTTCACACCGCATCGCCGGGCGTGTCGGCTTCCAATTATTGGATTACCGTTAATCAGCAGGAGAAGCATAACCTCAATTCATCGGCCAATCTGCGATTGGTAAACGATACCATTGATATCCAACTGCTTAATGTAGAGAGCATCACCCTGCACCTTTCCATGCTCGAACTGAAAAAACCGCCTGTGCTGCGAATTGGAGACCAAACTCTAAGCCCCGGGAGCACCGATGATATCATCCTTAAAAAGGCAGGAGATGTATGGCAAACGGTGCCATCAATAAGCTATGCCGAAAAGTATCCACAGCGTTATGGCGGTTTTAAGCCGGCATTCCTCAACAATGTGGTTTTGGTTTATGCCACCCGTGGCACCGAGGAGGAGAACCAATGGTATGAGAACAGGGCGCGCTACGATGCCGAGACATTCCTATACCTTGGCAACGGCTCGTTAGACGTGATCCCCGATGTGGAATTTTCGCCTGAGAATTATGCCGACAGGAATGTTATTATCTATGGCAATGCGGCCAACAACAGGGTTTGGGACATGCTTCTCAACCATTGCCCCATTCGGGTGAACAATGGCAGCATCAATTTTGGTGGTATGGAACTGAAAGGCAACGATTTGGGAGCGTTGTTTGTCTATCCGCGAGCTGACAGCAATACTGCGAGCGTTGGGGTTGTGTCGGGCACCGGTACGCAGGGAATGAAAGCAACTTATACCAACGATTACTTCTCAGGTATCACCGGATATCCCGATTTGCTTATTTTTAACGTGGATATGGTAAGGGATGGATTGAAAGCAATGAAAATTTCCGGATTCTTTGGCAACGATTGGAGTATAGATAGAGGAGATTTTGTGATTGGTCAGTAATACCGTATGGCAAACCGGTTTGCCTGTTGGCAAACGCAATTTTAAAAACCTATGAAAACCAGATTTTTTCTAACCATTGCACTTTTGTTTTGTTGGGCCCTTTCCTTCGGGCAGGCTAAACTTTTAGAGGTTTACCCCAAGCATTACGTTTGTTATAGAACCGATGAGCCCATCAACCTCGACGGGTTGATGTCGGAGACTGCGTGGGAGAATGCTCCCTGGACCAATTATTTCATGGATATTGAGGGGCCACATATGCCCGAACCTTACTATAAAACACGGGTAAAAATGCTTTGGGATGATGAGTACTTTTACATCGTTGCCGAGCTGGAGGAGCCCCACCTGTGGGGCACCTACACTCAACGCGAAGCGGTGATATTCCACGAGAATGACTTTGAGGTTTTTATCGATGCCAATGGCGATACGCACACATATTACGAACTGGAACTCAATGCGCTGGGTACGGTTTGGGACTTGTTCCTCACCAAGCCCTACCTGAACGATGGCATCCCCATGAATGCATGGGATATTGCGGGATTTAAGTATGGGATAAAGCTGAGAGGAACCATAAATAATCCATCGGATAGGGATACGTCGTGGACTGTGGAGATGGCTTTCCCCTGGAATATACTGAAAGAGTGCGCATTCGAAAAGCGCAGGCCCAACCCGGGAGAGCAGTGGCGGGTAAACTTTTCGCGTGTTCAGTGGCGCCTGGATATTGAGGATGGTCAGTACACCAAGACCATAAACCCCGAAACGGGGCAGTCGTACCCCGAGCACAACTGGGTGTGGTCGCCACAGTGGACTATCAACATGCACCGCCCCGAGTACTGGGGGTATGTCCAGTTTTCAGGATTAACGTCAGGGAGCGGTACGGAGGAGTTTGTTCCCAATCCCGAGGAGCCCATCAAGTTTAAACTTAGAGAGCTGTATTACAGCCAATTGGCTTTCCGTGAACAGCACAACAGGTACGCCACCGGTGCCCATGAGCTGGACCTACCTCCCGATTTTTTAAAGGGCATGATTGTTGACTTTGAGGTGAGCAAAACAAGGTTTAAACTATCCGCTCCTGCAGCCGATAGCAAGTCAATTTGGTACATCACCGATGACAGTCGGATTTGGAAAGAGTAAGGGGCAATGCCAACAAAGCCAAAGGCTTTTGATGCCGATTTACAACGCAATTCCCGCAGTTTGCTTAAACCCTACGGGTAGATTTTATTCGGCCCTTGGCCGATGGTGCATTGTGCTTACCTATGTATAAACCCTATTCAAAAGCTACACGCGGGTAGGGCTCTTTCAGCATGGCCTTAAGCACTTTGGCCGGATTGTCGTACCTGTAGGTAAGCATCATGGCGGCTATGATATAGGGCTTGTAGCCTGCCTCGCGGTATGTCATCAGGCGGTACTTGTCGAAAACGTCTGCAGCAACCTCGCCATTTTTGCACGATACACCCGAAATATCGGCAGGCAGGCAGTGCATATACAGGGCATCCTTTTTCCGCGTTAGTTTCATCATCTCCTTGTTATACTCCCAATCCTTATGCTTTGCGTTGTGATTGAGGCAGGTCTTTTCCAACTCCACCAGCCCCTGCTTGTCGCCCTTTTTGAGCAGCTCGGTACGCTGCTCCATCACTTTGTATGGAGCCCAACTCTTGGGATATACAATGTCGGCATTGCGCATGGCTTCGCTCATGGAGTTGGATACCTTGAACGACCCCCCGCTTTTCTTGGCATTCTTACCGGCAATGTCAACAATCTCGGGTATCAACTCGTAGCCCTCGGGGTATGCCAGTTCCACGTTCATCCCAAAGCGGGTCATCAGGGCTATGATGCCCTGTGGCACCGATAGCGGCTTGCCGTAGCTGGGCGAGTAGGCCCAGCTCATCACAATCTTTTTGCCTTTCAACGCCTCCAGGCTCCCGTAATGATTTCTAAGATGCAGGAGGTCGCTCATGGATTGGGTGGGATGGTCCATGTCGCACTGCAGGTTAACAATGCCGGGCCTATGGGGTAGCACGCCATTGGCGTAGCCCTCGTCCAGCGAAGCGGCAACCTCGCGCATGTAGCGGTTTCCCTCGCCCAAAAAGATGTCATCGCGAATGCCGATGAAATCGGAAAGGAACGAAATCATCTGGGCTGTTTCTCTCACCGTTTCGCCGTGTGCAATCTGCGATTTCTCCTCGTCCATATCCTGCACAGCCAGTCCCAGCAGGTTGCAGGCCGAGGCGAACGAAAAGCGGGTGCGGGTGGAGTTGTCGCGGAAAATGGAAACTCCCAGGCCCGAGTCGAATACCCGCGGCGAGATGTTCATGCTGCGAAAGGTTTTCAGGATATCGGCAACCTCAAGGATTGCCATTAGGTCGCTTTCGCTTTTTTCCCACGTAAGCAGGAAGTCTTTGCCATGCAGCTTGGCATCAAGGTTGCCGAGCCTTTTAATGCGTTTTTTAAGGTTCATACCGGTTTGGTTTTGTAGCCCTGAGGCTATGATGGTTGATTGGTTGTTGTGTTTTGATCAGTATCAGTCCGCGCGTTTGTTTAGTTTGATAGTTTGCAGTTGTAGCCCTCAATATATTCAGCGATACGGCTCATCCCTGATAGAATATCCTCCAAATACATGGTGTATGTACGATTTTCTTTTTTCATTTAAGCGTACTTCACTTGATTTAGTATTCTATCCTTAATCTGTTCCCTGAGCGCATTTTTGGTTACTAGGTCAACCTTTCTGCCAAAGGTAGTTTCCAGGAACATTTCCAGTGTAAAAAACTTCCAGCCTATGGGCTTCTCTAATTCTACAATTATGTCGATATCGCTTTTTTCAGTAAAGGTATTATCAGTAAACGACCCGAAAAGACCAATTTCTTTAACTGCATAGTCTTCCCTAAGAACCGGCTTTAATTCTCTCAATTTATCCAATATGTCATTTCCTGTAAGCATGTTTCAAATTTAGGGAATATTCTTGTATGTTCAGTACATCCCTTTGCAATAGCCTTGTGCCAAACTATCGCCAGTTAATTCTTCGGCTATCTAAATTTCATACGCAAATGCAGCGTAGAAAGCCGAAGCGGCCACTAGGTCGCTGATGGGTATCTTTTCGTTGGGGGCATGGGCAAGCACCTCGTTGCCCGGCCCGAAGCCGATAATGGGCACCTTGTGGTAGCCGTTTATGGTTACTCCGTTGGTGGAGAATGTCCACTTGTCAATCTTGGGCTGCCTGCCGAAAACACCCTGAAAAGCCTTCACTCCGGTCTGCACAATGTAGTCCTTCTCGTCAATTTTCCAGGTGGGGTAATACTTCTCCATGCCATACTTTAGCCCGGTGTACGATGTTTCCATATACTCCAGTACCTCTACCTTGGCGTTCATTCCCTTTATCAGCTCCTCAATTTCCTTCACTGCCGACTCCTTGGTTTCGCCCCAGGTGAGCCTCCTGTCCAGGTGGAAACGGGCATAGTCTGATACAGCGCACAGCGACGGACTCCCCGAGATAATTTCGGAGATGGTTATGCTCCCCTTGCCAAGGAACTCGTCGAATTTGAGGCGTTCGTTGAGCTTTTCCACCTCCAGGGCCACCCGGGATGCCATGTAAATGGCATTCTTGCCCCGTTCGGGTGCCGATCCGTGCGAAGAGACACCGTAGAAGTGTACATGCATCTCCATTCTCCCTCTATGCCCCCTGTAAATGTTGAGGTTGGTGGGCTCGGTGCTGATGGCAAAATCGGGCTTGATGCCCTCCTCTTCGATGATGTACTTCCAGCACAACCCGTCGCAATCCTCCTCAATCACGCTGCCCACAAAGTAAACCGTAACGTCCCTGTCGAAATTCAGCTCCTTCAGTATCTTCCCCGATGTTACAAAGGCGGCCACGCCTCCTTTTTGATCAACGGTACCGCGACCATGAACGTAGCCATCCTTGATCTCGCCCCCAAGGGGTTCGAAATCCCAGTTTTCGGGCAGCCCCACATCCACGGTATCCATGTGGCCGTCAATGGCCAATATCTTTTTCCCGTTGCCAACCCTGCCAATCACATTGCCCAGCCCGTCAATGCGCACTTCATCAAACCCGGCCTCTTCCATCTGCCGTTTCAACTCCTGCTGAACCTCTTTCTCGCCAAGGCTGAGGGATTTGATTTTCACCAACTTCGATAGGTTTTCGGCAGTATAGCTGCTATACTTCTCGGCAAGGCTGTTAATCTGCCTATAAATGTTTTCCATATTCTCGCTTGTTTTATGTGGATTTGTATTTTGCGGATTATTGTGTGGTGATCAACGATGCGTAGCAAATATAGTAATATTTATCGATAAATCCTCTCCTTGTTGAGCGCCTTCTGGTATTCCAGTGCATTGCGGTTGTGCTCGGTGAGGGTTTTGGCAAATACGTGGTAGCCCGAGAAGTCGGACTTGGCGCAGAAATATAGGTACTGATGCTTCTCGTAGTTGAGCACCGCATCTATGGATGATATGCCGGGGGCATTGATGGGGCCCGGAGGCAACCCGCGATGTTTGTACGTGTTGTAGGGCGAGTCGATGTTGAGATGGCGGGTGAGTACGCGCCGCATGGCAAAATCGCCCATGGCGAACTTAATGGTGGGGTCGGCCTGGAGGGCAATCCCCCTGTTGAGCCTGTTGATGTAAACCCCTGCCACCCTTGCGCGCTCGTCAGCCTTGGTGGTCTCCTCCTCCACGATGGAGGCCAGCGTGGATACCTCGATCCTGTCCATTCCCATGTCGGCGGCCTTTTTGCTCCTGGTCTCGTTCCAAAAGGCATCGTACTCCCGCTTCATCCTGTCGAAAAAGCCCTTGGCGCCGGTGTTCCAGAAAAATTCATAGGTATTGGGGATAAACATGGCTATAAAGGTTTCGGTGGTGAAGCCATACTCCGCAACCAGCTCCTTATTGGCAAATGCCGCAACCAGATCGGCCGAATCGGCCTCCAACTGCGCTGATATGCGCCCGGCCAGCTGCTGGGGAGTTCTGAAACCCGTAAAGGTTATGCGGGTTGGGGTTTGCAACCCTGCCCGCAGGATGGTTATCAGTTTCTTATTGCTCATGCCCTTCACGATTTTGTACCTCCCGGGCTTAATGCTGTAGGGGTAGCCCATGCGCGAGCCGACCCATTTGAACCATTCCATGTTCACCAGCAGCCCCGAACTATCCACAATGGCAACCACATCCTCGTAGGTGGCGTGGGAGGGGATGTGGATAAAGGCGTACTCCTTGCCGTGCAGATCAACGTTGGGGGAGTATATCCTGATGTAGTATTTATACCCGATGGTCAGGCCAACGGATAGAAGCACCAGCAATGCAAGGGCTGTGAGCAGCAAAAGTTTTCTTTTCATCGTTTTCCTCTTTGGCGTGCAAAGTTAGGAAAACCCGTAAACGAAAATTTACGGGCTTCCTTGGATTTTGACAATTCTATTTTAGCTCGGCAACGGCCTTCTCAATCCTGTCCAGGGCCTCAATCAGCTGACTTTCTGATGCAGCGTATGAGAGGCGGATGTAGTTGGGCGCACCGAATGCTCCTCCCGGAACCATGGCCACATGGGCGGTATTCAACAGGTACATGGCCAGGTCGGCCGCGTTGTTGATAACCCCGTCGCCATGCTTTTTGCCAAAGAGTGCCGATATCTCGGGGAATGCGTAGAATGCGCCCTGAGGGACGTTGATCTTGAACCCGGGGATCCTGCGCAATCTCTCAATCACCAGGTCGCGCCTTTTGATAAAGGCCTCGCACATCATCCTGGGGTACGAGAGGTCGGAGTTTATGGCTGCCGTCGATGCCTTTTGCGCTATGGAGCTGGCACCCGAGGTAACCTGCCCCTGCAGTTTGGAGCATGCCTTGGCCAGCCAGAGGGGTGTTGCGCTGTAGCCTATGCGCCAGCCAGTCATGGCATACCCCTTGGAAACACCGTTGATGATGATTACCCTGTCGCGGATGGCTTCAAATTGGGCAATGCTCTCGTGCTTGCCCACAAAATTGATATGCTCGTAGATCTCGTCGGAGATAACGTACAGGTTGGGATGCCCGGCCACCACCTCGGCAAGGGCCGCCAGCTCGTTGCGCGTGTACACGCTGCCCGTAGGGTTTGATGGCGAGCAGAGGAGCAGCGCCTTGGTGCGCGGTGTGATGGCATCGGCAAGCTGCTTGGGGGTAATCTTGAAATCGCTCTCGATGGAGGTTTCGATGACCACGTTCTTCCCCTCGGCCAGTTTCACCAGCTCCACGTAGCTAACCCAGTAGGGGGCGGGGACAATCACCTCATCGTCCCTGTCGATAAGGGCCAGCAGCACGTTGGCCAGCGCATGCTTGGCACCGTTGGAAACCACAATCTGTTCGGGCGCATAGGTGAGACCGTTCTCCCTCAGAAGCTTCTTCGATACGGCCTCCAAAAGGTCGGGGAAGCCGGGTACGGGCGAGTAGAAAGTGATGTTGTCGTCAATGGCTTTCTTGGCAGCCTCTTTCACAAAGTCGGGCGTGTGGAAGTCGGGCTCCCCAACGCTAAGGTTAATGACATTAATCCCCTTGCTCCTTAAATCCCTGCTCTTTTGCGACATTGCAAGAGTCTCGGAAACGGCAAGCTTGTTAATTCTCTCTGATAGTTTCTCCATGTCGAGCATTTTAATTAAAAAAAACGATACCTTTATGTTTTAAAAAAGGATAAAGTTATACTATTTTTAGGGTATTCCGAACGCATTGTCAAATATTAAATAACAGGTTATGGCCATCGAGATTTTGAAGCTTGTCCTCCCCTCGTTTTTTGTGTTTTTGGCGGGGTTCCTAGCCATTGAACGGCTGCTGAGGGCCGAGTCGAACCGACGGAAAGCGGAGCTCTCTGCCGACAGGCAGAAGATATCAACGCCCATCCGGCTGCAGGCCTACGAGAGAATTGTCCTTTTCCTGGAGAGGATTTCGCCCGAGTCGTCGCTGGTGAGGGTAAACCAGCCCAACCTCACGGCCAAGAAGCTGCAGACCAACCTGCTCACCGGCATTCGCACCGAGTGGGAGCACAACCTCTCGCAGCAGCTCTACATGAGCAACAAGGCGTGGAGCATTGTGAAGAATGCCAAGGAGAACGTGATAAAGCTGATCAACACCTGCTCCGAGAAGGTGGAGCCCAACCAGCCGGCCATACTGCTCAGCAAGCTGATACTGGAGACCCTGGTTGAGCTGGAGGAGCACCCCACCAATAAGGCCATTGAGTTTCTGAAAAAGGAGGTGAATGAGCTGTTTTAGGGGGGAAGGGGGGATTAAAAGGTAACGGCTGGGGGTGTGGCAAGTGTAAGAGTGCAAGCAACTTCTAAACCCCTACGAAAACGACCGAACGGGCGAAAAAACTCCAAAATTACAGTATCAACCATAATGGCTAAACCCTTTGTTAGGTGCAGTTATTAATTTTCAGCAAAGGATTTCAAATCGGTTATTCTATTGTCAAGTTTTTCTAGGTAATGATTACATTCTTGTGCAAAATTTTCAAAATGATTCAAAGCATTAGTTGATTCATTGTTAATATCATAAATTGTTATTATTGCTTTTCTTGAAAGTTTGAGAATTTCTTCTCTTTTATAAAAAGCCTTATATTTTTCAATACTTATTTTTATAACCTCTTCAAGAATATTTAAGTATTTTTCAAAATTATTATTTAAATCATCTTTTGCTCTTAAATTGTCTTCATCTTTAAGTTCATTGAGTTTAGTCAGAATACTCTTGAAAAAGAGGGATAATTGCAATTCATTTTGTGCTTCTGAACCTTGAATTTTGTCCAAAAATAGTAAGACTTCAACAATAATATCTTCAAGGTATGGTTTTAATTGTTTTTTGTAATTTGTTATTGTGACTTGATAGTTATTCTGCATTTCTAAAAGTGATTTTCTCTGCTCTTCAAGAAAATCCACAATTGAAAAAATATTTTTATAATTAATCAAATCATTCGGAGTGTTAAAAAAATGCTTATAAGAGTTGAAAAGTTCTTTGCTTTCTAGGTTCTGGATTCTTCTGATGTCATCAAGTATCACAAAAACAGGACTATGATATGCGTATTTGTTTAATTTAATCGATTCTATTTGATTTTCAATTAGAGAGATTTGCTTTCTAAAATTCATTATTGAGTTTTTTAATAATGTATTCAGGTAAATCAGATTTGATTTATGATTGTTTAAAATCTCAATTTTTTCTTTTTTTTCTTGATTCTTTTTTTGATTTATATAAATGCAAATAGCACCTAGGATACCTAAAAAAGCACCAATTCCATTTGATATTATGTTGGATAAGAAATCATTGAGTGTTATACAGTCCATTTTCCAGTAATTTAATTACATCTAACGTTTTGGCGGTATGTTCTTGTTGCTGATTTCGGGGCCCTTCACTGTTAAACCACGATGAAGTTTGAAGCGAGTCTCAATGCTTGATTTCAGAAGTATCTGCCCAATTTTTGAAATACCGTGTTATGGGCTTTCAATTCTACATCCAATTCGTTTTATTACTTCCGAAAATTTATCATGGAATTTTTGTTGATTTCCACATGAAGGAAAGTCAATGCGTTTGTCTATCACGTTATATTTTCTTTTTAATGGAACAAATGCTGTATCATACACATTAGCCTTAATTAAAACAATTGGTGCTTCTTGTATTCCAAGTCCGTCAATTTTAATCATCAATTTATCAATCGCTTCATTTTCAGTATCTGTATTAAGAGAAATAGGGAATTCAAACAAATCAAGAAGAAAAAATCCATCATGTACAAACTTTTTCAAAATCTTTTCTTTTATCACACGATTTCTTTTGTTAACCATGTATTGGTTTTTCAAATCGGGGTAAAGAACACCAATAATACCCAGAAACAAATAGTCTGCTTTTTTAACGTCTTCATAATAAAAAAAACGGTCAATCCATTCAGGTGGTGCTTCACCAATTATTAATATTTTTATTTTTTCGGGTTTATATTTATTCCTTGCTGTTTCTAATTGCTTCAATATTTTTATTCTGTCCAACATATTTTTTTGTTAATAAACATCTTTTTCTCCTACAACATTACCTTGTTCGTCAAGATAAAATATCTTGTTTTCAATTACATAACCACCAAAACTGTTCTTTGCTCTGTATTTATGCCTTACCCAATATTTATAATAACTATTACCTGACACTTCATTTACTTTTGACCATTCTATACTTTCATAACTGCGCGGGTCTTTTAGGTAGTAGTTTTTCAAATAATGCTTAACCTGATAAACAGAGGCATCCAATTCGCTATTCCGAACTTTTGAATTTGAATTTGAATTGCTATTATCATCCAATATACTTCCAATAAACCACAGGAAAAGAACAACCAAAATTCCGATTAACCAATTTCTTTGAGTTTTAGTTAATGTTTTTCCGCTGTTAGGTTTTAAAGGATTGCGAAAAGTTTTTCTACAAGTCAAGCACTGTATGTAATTGTCATTTTTAATTTCTGGAGGGATATATAGATTTAATCCGCAACCAGGGCAAATTACTTGATTAAATCTAATGCTAGTATAGTTGTAAATGTTATTATTTTGAATTTTATGGCTAAAAGGTTTTTTCTTTTCAACCGTTTTTTGTCTTTTCTTTCCTTCATTAGAGAGTGGTATTCTCCATTGTTTTGGTGTGCTTTCAATTTGATATGCATGAGGAATTTTATTCTCTTCTAAAAGTTTTTTTAATGCTTTGTTTGAATTTTCTGCAATTGAAATTATGTTTTTTGATACAAGAAGTTGATTTGCTTGTCCTAAAACCAAGTATTCTTTCCCAGTTTCGATTAATTTGTCATCGATTGTTTTAATTATTTCTTCTATTGTACCCATTGGCTGAGTTTTTTTTATTGGATGCCCATAACTTGCTTATAAGTACACAAAAACTATAACTATCCAGCACCCGTTAGTGGTACATGAATAACTTTAGCTGTTTAATCACTTGCAAGTTACAAAAACATAGTTTACAAGTCAAGTGATGTTTGTTTCATGTTAATAACTTTTATGGCATTTGGGATGTAAATCTCCCCGGCCATGCCTGCCGGTAGCGCAACCCGTGGTATGTATGGGAAGATAGGGGGAGGAGAGGGGGTAACACTTTGGGGGAGATAATGAGGCTAAAGCCTGAGAGTTGTTTGTTTTTTGTTGCCCGTTGCCCATTGCCCGTTGCCTGAAGGCAACGGCAATAGTACTATTCATAGAATGTTGTATAATGTGTGGAATTTTAATTCCGGGTTAAAACCCGGAATGGATGCGACTTGCAGATACAGCTTATTCAGGGGCTTCAGCCCCTGAACTATTCAGACAAAAATATTAGTTCCTGTTTTTCACATCATATTGCCGTCGGCTTGAGCCGACGGTCAAAAGAAGTAACAAAAATAAGGGCTTCAGCCCCATTAAAAATAAATACCTTTTTTAATGTTCTGCTGCACAGTAACTTAAAAATCCCCGACAGGGTTTCAAAACCTGTCAGGGGTGCTCTTCATATTAAGGAAGTTATAACTATTGGTGGTTTGCTTTTGCTGCGCTTTGCACCATCATATCCGATAACGCTATTTTTTCTTGGACTTGGGTTTAATCAGCTCCACGCTGCGCTTCACAAACTTGCTCAGCTCCTCGCCCTTGAGCATGTTGTTGGCCAGCAGGGCCAGGTCGATAAGCTGCTTGGTGAGCGCATGGTCCTTGCCAAAATCCTTGAGGGCCGACTCCTTCTGCGAGTTAAGCTCCTGAATGCTCTTTTCCAGCTCATCCATTTTGTCCTTGTCGGCCTGGGGTATCTCCTCTTCCTTTTTCTTCTCGTTGGCCTTTTTCATGCCGTCCAAATCCTTCTGCAGCGGCTCAGCCTGCGCTTTGAGCTCAGCAATTTTGGCGGCCAGATCCTGATCCTTCTGTTCAATCACCGATTTAACCAGCGGATGCGATACGTTGACCACCAGGTTTACTATATCGGGCATACTGCCGTAGTATCCCGACAGGCCGCTCATGGCCGACATATCCTTCATGCGGCGGATGAATTCGCTTCGGGTGATCACCACGGGAGCGGCTTCGGCACCCATCTCCTCAAACTGAACCCAGAACTTTCCGCTTTCGCCACCGGCCCCCTCAAACACATTGCGCAGTTCGCCCTGCTCTTCGTATGACAGCGTTAGCTCCTTCTTGTCATCCTTCATGATAAGCTTGTCAATCACATCGCTATCCACTCTCACAAAGCGCGAATCCTTGAATTTCGACTCCAGATGGTTGATGAGGTGAGGATCCAGTTGACCATCCATAATCAGCACGTCGTACCCACGATTTTTTGCCCCGTCGATGTAAGTGTATTGCTCTTCCACATCACTGGCATATAGGTAGATGAGCGATTTGTTCTTGTCGGTTTGGTTCTCCTTGATCAGCTTTTCATACTCGTCGTAGGTGAAGTATTTCCCCTCGGTATTTTTGAACATGGCAAATTTCTCGGCACGCTCATAGAACTTCTCGTCTGTAATCATGCCATAGTTGATGAAGAGTTTCAGGTCGTCCCATTTCTTCTCAAACTGATCGCGGTCGTTTTTGAAAATCTCCTGCAGCCTGTCGGCTACTTTCTTGGTGATGTGCGATGAGATTTTCTTCACGTTCGAATCGCTTTGCAGGTAGCTGCGCGACACGTTAAGGGGTATGTCGGGCGAATCGATTACCCCGTGCAGCAGGGTGAGGAACTCGGGGACAATGCCCTCAACCGAGTCGGTTACGTAAACCTGATTGCAGAAGAGTTGAATCTTGTTCTTTTGTATGTCGAAGTTAGATTTGATCTTCGGAAAGTAGAGAATACCTGTCAGGTTGAACGGATAATCCACGTTGAGGTGGATATTGAACAGCGGATCCTCCGAGGCAGGGTATAAATCCTTGTAAAATGCCTGATAGTCTTCATCCTTAAGGTCTGCAGGCTTGCGGGTCCACAGCGGATTGGTTTCGTTCACAATCTTATCCTTTCCCGTATCCACCTCCTTACCATCCTTCCACTCCTTGATGGTGCCGAAGGCAATGGGGATGGGCAGGAATCGGCAGTACTTTTTGAGCATCTCGTTGATACGGCTTTCTTCCAGAAATTCCTTGCTCTCGTCGTTGATGTGGAGAATGATATCCGTTCCGCGTCCCTCGCGGGTGGAGTCTTCAATGGTAAACTCAGGATTCCCTTCGCATGTCCATTTCACGGGCTTTGCATCTTCCCGGTACGAACGGGTTACAATCTCCACCTTACTGCTCACCATGAATGATGAGTAGAAGCCCAACCCGAAGTGCCCGATAATGGCATCGGTTTTATCCTTATACTTTTCCAAAAACTCTTCCGCCCCCGAGAATGCTATCTGGTTGATGTACTTATCAATCTCCTCGGCAGTCATACCTATTCCGCTATCGCTCACAGTAATGGTTTTAGCCTTTTTATCCAGTTTCACCCTAATGGTGACGTCGCCCAGTTCGCCCTTAAAATCGCCCACCGAGGCGAGGGCCTTTAACTTTTGGGTTGCATCAACCGCATTGGAGATGAGCTCGCGCAGAAAAATCTCATGGTCGGAGTAAAGAAACTTTTTGATTATGGGAAAAATATTCTCTGATGTTACGTCAATCTTGCCTTTTTGCATGGCCGTTATATTTTAGTTAAACATATTTTCGTTAAGCGATTTGAGGTATTCAAATGCAGTGCCACTCAGCCATGGGCTGCCAATTAGTCATAACTTGAAAAAATGCGTGGCAAAATTACCGGCTTAGCACGAGGAAGTGGTGGATGAGAACTGCCGTGGTAAAGGCAAGTAGATATAACACAAAAAGGTAAGCCGAAAGGATGAAAAAGCGACGTTTCTGCTCCAGCTTCTTTTGGCTTATTATCCTCATAATGGTATTGTTGAGCCTGAGGAATGTGGTATCATTTTTTGGAATGATGGCGAAAGCGCCGCTCTTTTTCGCATAGGAGCCCAAATTCGATTCGGTATCCTCCGAAATCATTACCACTTCAATATTGGGGTTAATAACCTTGGTAGCTTCCAGTATCTCAATACCGTTCATAAGATGAACATTGGTTTCGCTTTTGAAATTGTAGCTGAGGAAAACGATGTGAACCTCATTCTTCCGAAATTTTTTAGCTATCAGCTCTGACGTAAACCGCTCCCCCGAATGGTATGCCTGGATATTGTACTTTTCGGGTTTGTCAATGGAATCCTTTAACGATACTGCATAAGCCGGGTCGTGATCTACAATGTAGATGTTGGCATTAATCTTTGGATTTTTTCTGATACCCATCGTTATTGCGATTGTTCTATTGACAATCAACAAAGATAAAAAACATACGAATAGGGTTGTAATTTAAGTTTAATATTTCATTTGCCCTTAAGTAATTTTGTAATAATTCCTGGGGCAGATAATTAGGGGGCAAACGTGTTGGGGATATGGTACAATGGTCCTGTTTTGGGGCAGGGCATAGTTTGTATGCGGCATGTATGTGTGTATCCCTGTCCAATTCCTACTTTAAAGATTTGTTGGTTGTTGAAAATGTAGGAGGTTTGGGTTAAACAGCTGCTGTTGCTACCGCTCCTAATCCCACCCCTAAAAATTTGTACATTATTGATGGTTATCTCGGTTTGTATTGCGCAGGCTAAGGTGTAACCGGCACGATTTCCTCCAAGAAAAAGCGAAATGTTATTGAGTATAATTGCCTGTTGAACAAAACACGATAAGTAGTAACCATCACCTAATCCGCCTGCAAAAATGGATTGATTGTTGATTACGAATGGTTCCTGACTAGCACATGTGATGCTGTAACCATTACCCGAACCGCCTGCAAAGAGGGCTTGATTGTTGATCACGAATTGAGCCTGACTAGTACATGTGATGCTATAACCATCACCCGAACCGCCCAAGAATGGGCTTTCATTATTGACTGGTTCAGTCACTTCAAAGCAACTTAAGGCATAGCCACTCCCAACACCTCCGGGGAAGCGACGAACCGGGTAACAGGCCATGCTATACCCATCGCCCTGCCCGCCATAAAAAATATTTTCAGAATTGGTTTGAACCACCTCCTGTACATAGCATGCTTGCCAGAAACCGGAGTGGCTACCTCCCGCAAAAATACCACTGCTATTTGAAGCCCCTGTACTCTGTGTAAAACACATCTGCCAGAAACCGGAGTGGCTACCTCCCGCAAAAATACCACTGTTATTTAAAGCCTCTGTACTCTGTGTAAAACACATTTGGTTATAACCCGCATGGCTTCCACCTCTGAAAATTTCTTCGTTACTTTGTATTTCTTCTTCTTGTGTAATACATGCATTACCATACCCCGATGCTATGCTGCCGCTATAAATGGAATTATTAAGAATATGAGGGTTTTGCACATGGCATTCCGCAGTATATCCAGAGGTTATTCCTCCAAAGAATACGGCTGCATTATTGAGAACAAGGATGGTTTGCTCGTATTGAGCCATAAAATAGCCGGAATGGCTATCCCCCATAAAAATTTCAAGGTTATTCAATATCTGTACCTGTTGCGCAAAATTGTCTCGTGCATAGCCCGAATGGCTATCTCCTAAAAATATACCCGCATTGTTTAATACCTGAACTTGCTGCATATAACAAACATGCACATATCCTGATGCACTTCCTCCATTGAATATGCTGTTCAGAATTGCCGGTTGCTGCTGCTGAGTGGATGTGGCATACCCTGAACCATCACCGCCTCCAAAAATATTGTTATTGTCCTGCGCAGTGGCAACCAAGCAATTCGAAACAAGAATGAGAATCTGAAATATGCGGTATGGATTACGCATATTAATCTGTTACAAAAAGTTTAGGGTGCAGTTCTTACGCCTCTACCGCCTGTTGAATTGTATCGCTGGGTCGAATAATCGCCTCCCGTATTTGCCCTGTCTGAAATATTTATCGCGTTGAGGGTGATAGAGCCCCATGTGCCGCCCTTCAATCCCAACCTATTTGGCCAATTGGTTTCATTCCGTTCTCCGGTATCAGATAGTACGCCATCCCCGTGCTTACCGGTGTATCCTTTTCCCGTAGCAGTAGATACAACAACCACGTACTCCCAGCAGTTACCACTCATTTCCATAACACCGTAATATGTTGCTCCTGCCTGCTCACGAGTGGTAGTGGCACCGGCAAAACAACCTGATCTTAGGGGACCCTGAACGGCTGCAGCATTTCCATAGTTAACATTGGTTATGGTTGGATTGGTGGGAGCTTCGTTGCTTGCTCCTGAGTTTTGAATACCGGTAGCAGCCACTACATTGGTATTTCCCCAAGCTTTCTCGTCGGGAAAGTGGGGACGAGTACCACGGCAAGTTTTCTCAAATTCCAATTCTGTCATGGGCCTTAAACCTGCCCAATCAAGGTAGGCCAGTAGATCGAAAGCGCTTAAATAATTGCATGCTATGTGTTCTCCGTCATCTGATTCGTTGCCTACTCCGTTATTGTTGAGGTCACAGTCGAAAACCCTTGGAAGCGAACCTCCCGGTTCTGATGCCAGCCTTATCCCATTTCTATATGTAGGGATGGTTGCATTGTTTATAAAATTTCCTAATCCGGTTATGCCAAGGGATCTATTGCCCTGTTGGTTTCTGGTTAGTTTATTTAAAAAATCGCGGTATTGCCCTTGGGTTATTTCGTATTTCATTACGTAGAACGAGGCATATCCTTTGGGAAAAGCAGCCGGGAGTGTTCCTGGATCACCGATAGTAGAATATCCGGTTGTTGAAGTTCCCCAGAGTTCTGAAGTTGAACTGTTTCCTATGGTGATGGCATCCTCCGATGTTATTTCGAAAGATGTGTCGGTTGTTGTACCACTGACAAACCGCCCTAGACTGGAACTATTACCATCACCCACAAAGAAGTTACCCTGAGGGATATACACCATCTCAATTCCAAAAACGCATATCTCTACACTATCGGTATTGTTAAGCCCATCTGCAGTGTAGTTCCAACGGAGTTGGAGGTCGGAAAAGTTGACCGACCCGCTGCCATCGGCATCCCGATAGAGAAACGCTCCCTTGCCATCGGATGGAACGCTGACCGCTGCTCCTGATGGAAGCGTGTGCCCTGTGGAACTGATGGTTGCATGGTTCCATACCCCCTCTTGCCAGAGCAAGCGGTATTTGGCAAAAATCCAAACCGCATCATGGTTGCTTTCGTAGGTAGAGGTACGCCATGAGTTATCCCAGCGCACATCCATTTTAATCATTTTGTAACCCTCGGCATCATTTTGCCCACGCAGGTACATATTGCTAATGGTGAGGTTGTTCCCCCATATACTGCTGTGAAACAGGGCAAGAACCGCAAATAGTAAAGTTAACTTTGTTCTCATATTGCTTATAGTTTATTGGTTATTACATTACATTTTATGAGCAATTTTACGAGAAATTCTTAATTTCAGTTAAAAAAATTACATTAATTGTTCAATTAGTTTGACGAATGATATAAAATATTCAATACACTGATTTTTAATCGGCAAACAGTGAAAAGATATGGGAATTGGGACTGATTATAAAGAAATCTTCTTAATGTGAAGAGATATGTCGTAACAAATTACTCCTCAATATGATGGAAAAAATGGATAATCTGTTTGTTTATGATATTTCTTATGCCATTTATAATGTTTTCATAAGGTTTGGCATCAGATATTGATCAATCATTTAAGATGACTTAATAAAAATGGTACTATTCTCCTGAAACGATACCCATACCTTACTCCCAATGGATGCATGAATGGCTTGCAATTGTGTACTTGCCATTATGGCAAAGATTTTCTCTCCGATATCTACAACAACTTCACACCCAAATCTGTGAGGATATATGTCGATAACTGTTCCGGGAAATGTATTAAGGGTTTCGGTGCCGGGCTTGTCGTGGGTGATGACAATTTCATTCTCGGGAATCATGGCATAACCGTTTCCCTCATCATCGGATTGCAAATAGAATGAAAGATTTTCGTTAACCCTGGCCTTCATGAATTTGCTGTCCTCTGACTTTGATATGGATATTTTAAAAAAATTGCGGACACCCCCAAATCCGGCAACAAATGATGAGGTGGGCTTTCCGAACACTTCCTGCGGGCTACCAATTTGCTCAATGGCACCGTTGTTAATTATGGCTATCCTGTTTCCCAACGCAATGGCCTCCTCGTAATCGTGGGTAACGTGCACTATGGTTTGCCCCTTACGATTCAAATCGCGAAGCAGCCTTCTAATTTCAACCTTGCGCTCAACATCAAGCGACGAGAGAGGTTCGTCCAGCAATAGGAGAGAGGGGTTGAGGGCAAGGGTACGGGCCAGGGCCACTCGTTGCTGCTCTCCACCCGAAAGGGTGGGAGGGAATCGCTTCAGCAAATGGCTAATGCCCAGTTCTTGGGCTAGTTCAACAACCCTACGGTTCACCTCTCGGCTTTTGTATCCCTTCCGATACAAGGGGTAGCCAATATTATGATGTACGTTGAGGTGGGGGAAGAGCGCCAGATCCTGAAAAACCAGCCCGATGTCACGTTCCTGAATCTTGAGATGCGTTATATTGGCATCATTAAGGGTAATGTCGCCCCCATCGGGGGCGATAAGACCGGCAATCACCTCTAACAGTACGGATTTCCCTGCTCCCGAAGGTCCCAAAAGGATAAAATAATCACCCTTTCCAACGGTTAACGTTATGTCTTTGAGGGTGAATCCCTCCCACCGTTTGGATATGTTGGTCAGTTTAAGCATCCTTTTTTCGTTTTACGGCCAACAATCGGATTGTTATGAACACCACAAGGCTTACCAGAATGAACAGCAGGGCCGCGGGGCGTGCATACTTGAGCCCAAAGGCGTTGAACCTGTCGAATATCAGCACCGGTGCCACCATGGGATGGTATGCAACGATTACCACCGCTCCAAACTCACTCATGCCCCTTGCGAACATCATCACCAATCCCGTGACGATGCTCCGCCATGCCAGGGGAAGCGAAATGGTGAAAAACACCCTTGCCGGCGATGCCCCTAAATTGAGTGCTGCCTTCTCCAACCTCACGGGAACCGATGCGAACCCCTCGCGGGCAGCGTTTATTAGAAAGGGGATGCTCACAAACGCCATGGCCAGCGCAATGGCCACGGGGCTTCCAATGAGGTTGAAACCGAATGCTCCGGCTGCTTTCCCAATGACCGTATCGCGGCTAATGAAACCCAGCAGTGCTATCCCCGCGGCGGAGTGCGGAATGACAATGGGAAGGTCGATGATGCCCAGCACCATGTTTTTCAGGGGGAAACTATACCTGGCCAACAGGTACGCCAGCGGTATGGCCAAAATGGAAAATACCAGGGTGGAGGCCATGGAAATCCAAATGGTCAACCATATGCTTTGCTGAACCTCAGTTTCCTGCGCCGTGGAAAATAGTGTAGAGAGTGGAGTTGAAAAAACCATTCCCAGCAGTGGGGCCACGATGAAGAGGAGAACCAGTCCACCCAAAAATGCGAAGGATAAATTGATGGCCGATTTTTTCATTGCCGTTCAGTTAGTTTTATTGCGCTATATGTCTGATTTGTAAATATTTAATAGATTGTTGTTTAAGGGTGCCCTGTTAGTTCTTCCCTAAGATCTTTATCCATGCCATCCTCATTGTGAATAATAAGTGGATTGAGAGGAATCATACCCATTTGCTCAATGGTTTTCAGCCCCTTGTGGGGATGGAGGAATAGTTTAAGATATTCCATGGCCATTTCCCTGTTGGACGCATTGGATGGTATGGTGATGCCATACACCATGGGCTCTCCGTAAAGGGTGAGAGAATCGCCCACGGCCGCTCCCCTGATCCTTAAGTGTACGCCAGAGTACAGGTCGCTCAGGGAAGGATTTCCCAGGTTGATTTCATCGGGAAGGGTGACGTACTCCAACCCATGCTGCACAGCAACCGAACGGTAGAGGAATATGTAGTCAATGGCTCCCGACTCAAGCAGGGCAATGAGGTCCACCTCCTTGGGGCGAATAAACCGATTGTCCTTTTCTGCTATGGCCTTTGCCAACCCGGGTTTCTGGTAGTGTTGTTCTGCAAGTTGTAGGGTAAGCAGTGTACGGTATCCGCAGGGGTCGGCATTGGGGTCGCTTCGCCCGTAGCTAACTTCGGGCTTGGCTAATATTTCGTACCAGTTGTCACCATTAATATCATTGGCGTGACGCGATTGTTTGGTATGAACGAGCGACATTTCGTTACCCGAGAAAAGCACGTTCCAGTCGGCATAGTCAGGTATCAGCAGTTCATCAATTATCTTGTAATCTGCGGAAGCCATAATATCACACTGGCGGTTGAACTCGGTTATTTTGCGTGCGCATTCCACACTCCCTGCTGCTTCGAGGCGGAAGGTAACATCGGGGTGCAACACCTTAAAGCTGTCGGCAATGGCCTTAATGGGCATGGCCAAACTTCCTGCATGAAAGATAGTTATGGTGTTAGTTTGTTGGTTGCTGTGGCACGATGAGAGAAGTAAGGCAAAGCCAAGCAAAAAGGTTATCGTAAAACGTTTCATAGTCATTGTTTTTGGGTTATGCAAATAAAGCATATCGCAATATCTTAAAAAAGCATTATTTCAACTTATTACTATCTGAAAAGCGATTTGTGTTTTATTCGTTGATGGAATGCCAAAATTTTCTAGCCGAGTCGTGCATAAGGAGTTCAATTTCGGCTAAAAATAGCTTGTAAGCTGCAATGAGTTTTTTCCCCTCCTCATTCAGCATTGTTTTACCCCCTTCTTTTCCGCCCCTCTGCTTTGTCACAATGGCAAATCCCAATCTCTGTTCTATTTCACGGAGGCATCCCCATGCTTTTCGGTAGCTGATTTTTAGTTTTTCAGCGGCGGCAGCTAACGAACCAAGCTCATCAATGTGCTGAAGCAGTTCGAATTTGCCATCACCTACTATGTCCTGACCATCCTTGTTTTCAAGCCAGATTTTGTGTTTAAGGAACACGTTGTAGTACTTACTTCCCTTACTTCCCGCCATAGTTTTTAGATTAATAGTATTATCAGTAGTCGCTCTATTACTTTGACAAAAAGATCTTCCGCATTCGTTTCAAATAATCTTTGGTTCCGCCGCCATTGGCAATAATCGTTATGGTTTCGTGATCAAAGGGTTCAAAGCGTACCCCAAATAACCCATTGATTTTTGGAATGTTAAGTAGCATTTCTGCAAGAGGCGTCGACGGGCCAAGAAGGAATATTGGCGTTGTTTCCGGTGAAATACCGATAATATGGTTAAAGGTATTGTTGGATAAACTGGTGGCAGTGAGAATTATGGCATCAGCATCCCAAAGAGCTGCCTCCTGTTGATGCATGGGGGCTACAGGCTTTTCCCTTTCATTGAAATCGAAAGTGGTTAGATTCACCCCAATATCAGTTATCCTTTTGGATAAAGAACCAAAGTAGCCAATCATCACCACCTGTTTTAATCCGGAAAAATTAATGGCATCAAAAATATCGCCATGCCCTGTGGGCATGATATCGTAGTTAGCAAAAGCATTTATCCATGCATTAACGATAACCCTATGGGGGTAAAGGGAAAAGTTGGGATTTTCCAGCACCTTGATATCATTGGGAATGGTATGGCGCAGGGTGGAGCATACCCCGATTTGTCCGTTGCTTAGCATGACAGCCGCATACTTATCGCCGCAAACCAGCGTGTTTAGCTTGTCGGGCGAATAGGGGTATTTTAGAAACAATTCGTGAAGCAAATCCATGATTTTTAAACTATTTTGAAGTATGTAAAGGTAAGGGTTTGCCTCGAACTATGCAAAGCAGTGGTTAGTTTCTGTTGCCCATAAACTGAAGAAATATTTTTAAATGTAATGCCTCTATCAAAGCAAACCTCTTATTACTTTTGCAAAACAGTAATAGGATGTGTAGAAAAACGGGGATAGCTAAAATCTGAAGCGTATGTTTTCCCAAAATCCCGAAGGGTTGAATAGCCATTTACTGATTGAAAGATTGAAGTATCCTTTGCTCAAGAGGGATGTGGTTCAGTTGGCCAAAACCTATGCAGATCTTGGTTATGATCTCGAAAAACTCCTATCGCTCACTCTACACAGCAGTCATGCCATAAGTTTTCATTCGGCCTGGGTATTCGAAAATATTTGTACGCTTAATCCCAATATTCTGGATTCTTCTCTACCCATTATCATTGAATACCTTCGAAAGGTTAAAAACACAGGCGTACAAAGACATTTTAGCAAGTTAGTGTCTATCGGTTTGAAAAGGTTGTTGAACAAAAAGAAGGATGAGTTGTTCCAAATCGAACAATGGCAGGTATATGCAGCGCAGTTGGAGGAGGTTTGTTTCAATTGGCTTTTGGACGAAGATTGCCAGCCAGCCATTAAGTCAAATAGTTTGGAAATCTTAAGTTTGCTTTCGAAATATCAAACATGGATAGCCGGCGCACTGCCTCCGATTGCACAGAATCTGATGGAGATGAGTTCCCCTGCTTTGCGGATAAAGTGTAAAAAAGTGCTGATGATGCTGAAATAAAAGATTGTTTTTTACAGGTAAAAAATGTTTTGATATTGTTATTTGTTTCTATATTAGAATATTATTTTTAGGGCAGCTATTTATCTGGCGGATTCAAGTCACAAATGCAACTTTTGGTTAAACAATAATCTATTCATTACAAATATAGGGTTTTCGTAAT
>MWFE01000042.1 GCA_002071445.1 Bacteroidetes bacterium ADurb.Bin008
ACATTTTTGTCCCTTCGCTTGAAAAAAATTAATTCATGCCCTCAAAAAGTTGCATTTATTAGTTGAATCTAAATCATGAAAAATTGGATAAGTCAGAAAAACAAAGAGAACAAGGCATTTTTAGGTCATAAAATATTTTAAAATAGCTGTCCCAAAAAAAATCGTTTTTTTAAATTTAGCCCCTGTAAAACCAAACCTTGGGCAAGTCATGGAAAATAAGCTGCAAATTTTAGTCATAATAGCCGGATATTTTTTCCTGCTAATTTTATGGGGCATCTATCAGGGACGAAGGGTAAAAACCGATGCGGACTATGCCATTGCCGGCCGCAAGCTTCCCGGATGGGTGGCGGCTCTCTCGGAGCGTGCAACGGGCGAATCATCGTGGGCACTGCTGGGGCTACCAGGTGCTGCATATGCCGTTGGCCTCACCGAGATATGGACAGCCCTGGGCTGTGTGGTGGGCATTATCACCGCATGGTGGCTGTTGGCATGGCGACTTCGCGACGAGGCCGAAAAGTACAATGCCAACACCTTTGCCGACTATCTTGCCCGTAAGCATGGCGATGCAGGCAACACCATCAGGATTGTGGGAAGTTTTACCATTGTTTTCTTTTTCTTCTTTTACGTTGGTGCACAATTTCTTGGCGGTGGAAAAACGTTGCACACCCTTTTCAGCATTAAACCCGAGTGGGGCATGCTTTTTACCGCCCTTATCATTGTCCCCTACGCCATTTATGGGGGTTTCAGAAGCGTTGTTTACACCGATGTCATTCAGGCGTTGATTATGATTGTCACCCTGATAGTGGGCCCCATTGCCGGGCTGATATACATTTCGAACAATCCCGAAATTTTTGCCACAAACGTAACTGAAGCCCTACGGCATGCAGGGCCAACTCACCTTTCGCTTACCAACGGGCTTAAAGGTTTGGGAGCAGGGGTTGTAATAGTTAGTGGTTTCAGCTGGTTTTTTGGGTATCTGGGGGGATTGCCGCAGCTCTCGCTGCGCTTTATGGCCATCAGCGACGAGAGACAGGCCAGAAAAGCAAGGAATATCGGTATTGCATGGACGCTGGTTGCATACGTTGGTGCCATACTGATTGGACTTATCGGGCTTGCCATCTTTGGTCCCGGTACCCTCTCCGATCAGGAGTACGTGATGCCGGCAGTTATCCTCAGGATATTCCCGCCCTACCTTGCCGCATTTCTAATTGTCGGTGCCATTGCCGCCATGATTTCCACCGCCGATTCGGTGCTTGTACTCTCGTCCACCGAGATGAGTGAAAACCTTGTTAAGCCCTTCCGAAAATCCATGGATCAACGTAAAGGGTTAAGACAATCGCGGTATATCACAGCCATATTAGCCGCTGTGGCCCTGCTCATAGCATACATATCACCCCAAAAACTGATTTTTACGCTGGTGGGCTACGTTTGGGCAGGTATCGGCTGCACTTTTTCGGTGGTAATCCTGCTTACCCTGTTTTGGAAACGTTACCACGGCAGGGCTGCGGTGATAACCATTCTGTCGGGGCTTATCTTTACCATCCTTTGGATTAGCCTCGGATTCGACCAAACCATCATTTCGGTCAGGTTTGCCAACTTTGCCTTCACGCTATTGGTAGCCATTGCCACAACATACGTTGTTAAACCCGGAGTTCCAAAAGGGTAGGGCTTCTGTGGCAGGAGTACCGTTCATTTCGACAGGCTCAATGAACGGTTTAGCAACAAGTAAAATAGCCTTTTATTTGCATTTTACGTATAAGTTTTGTATCTTTGTACGTATAACATATTGCCATGGAAACAAAATTAACGCTGAAATTGAGTAAGCAAGTCATCGGCCGAGCCAAGAAATATGCTAAGTTTCACAAAATTAGCATCTCTAAAATGGTTGAATCCTACTTAGAGTCCGTTACGAAATCAAAAAACTACTCAACTGAGATTTCTCCTTTGGTGGAAAGCCTAAGTGGTGTAATTCAATTGCCTGAGGATTACGATTTAAGAAAAGATTATTCGGATTTCCTAACTGAAAAATACAAATGAAAAAAGTATTTATTGACACCAATATCATCGTCGATCTTCTGGCAAAAAGAGAACCATTCTATGAGGAGGCGGCTATGCTGTTTACCCTGGCCGACAAACAACAGGTGAACCTGAGTGTTTCTGCACTTACATTTGCAAATACCAATTACATTCTTTCCCAATCATTGAAACCCGAAGAAGTCAGGCAGATACTTCGCAAGCTGAAACTTATTGTTCAGGTGTTATGCATAAACGAAAAGATCATAGGGTTGTCGCTCAACGACAATGACTTTAGAGATTTTGAGGATGCTGTCCAGTATTACACTGCCTTGGAAAATGATACTGATATCATCATTACACGGAATCTTAAAGACTTCCAAAAGGCCAAGCTACCCGTAATGACAGCAGCTCAGTTTTTAACGACTATTTAATTATTGCCTACGGTTATCAGTAGCATAGTTTCGAACCCAAAGCACCATATCACCATGCCATGGAATCGGAGGATGGAATGGGGCTAAAAACGAAACGCAGGCTTGCATAAAGTAAAGTAAGATGCCCGTTCATTTCGGCAGGCTCAATGAATGGCGGGCTCATTGAACGGGGAAATCGAGCGTAGAGTTAAAACCGTATGCCTACGGTTTTGAAATTGCCTCGCAAATCTCTCTGAAGTAGGTAACCTCAAATCGACGCTGCGCCTCCTTAATGGCTTCGAGGCCTGCCTCCCTTTCGCTATAGTGCCTACCGCTAAAACCCTCTAATGCTTTATAATACACACGTTTCCCCTCAGGAGTTTCCACTTTGATGTGCCCTTCGAGGGCAACATTTTTATAAGTATCGCCCTTTCCGAAACTCCTGGTGAGGGTATTGATATGGACGATGTAATCGGCATCGGCCGGTTTGTCCTTGATCACATACCCCATCTCCATGGCCTTTTTAATGAATACATTGTAAAGAGGGCCCGGATTTAACGCTTCGCCCATGTTCACCTCCGAATCGACAATGGCAAAAGTAGGCTTGGCTATGTTAATCCTAATGCTGCCTTCGGGCAGGCTAAGCCTTGATACCAGCCTTCGAATCATGGGATCGGTAGTACCTTCGTTCAGTATTTCATCCATATCAACTGTAGCCAGCAGGGTTTCGTGCGATTTGGCGGAGCGAACCATATCAACCTCAAATGAGGCGATGCCATTCCTATCGGTTCTCTTCCTGTTATTCCTGAGTGGTTTTTCCGAGTAGGTTACAATCAGGGGCAAATCGGCAACATTTCCAATGGTACGGAAACGGGACTGAAATCGTAAGGACGATGCGTCAATACCTTTTCCCGTTTTTACGCTCACCTCTCCCTGCAAGGGCACTATCTCCAGCCCCGAAAGAGTGGCCGAAAGCTCTTTGTAAACCTCATTGCCAAGGTATATTTGCGCACCCCTGAACTCCACAGGCAGAGGCTCGCTGAAATAGGGTTTTATGGGCTCGAGAGCCTTTACCAGCTGAACCAGAGCCTGGCGGATGTTCCCGGCATCGCAGGCATTTATACCACCGGAGAAAAAATCGAGCGAACGGGCAACCGCATTGCTCTTCTTCTGCTCCTTGAGCTGTTGGTAGTGCGATTTGGATAAACGGTAGAAAACCCAGTAGCTATCGGCACTGTCCCACGAATCCATCATCTCGTATCCCTCCAGCTCCTGCTGTGTTTGCGCCCTGATTATGGAAGTGAAATCCTCCCTATAGCTGAGGTTCGATTCAAAGGCATGGAGCAACGAGTTGCTGGATATGTTGATGGAAATCTCCCCTGCCATATCGGCTAATGCGCTTTGGCGCGCAGCCTGCTGGTATTGGCTCACATCTGCAGTTTTTCGGGCGGCGCCTATACCATAGTAGTACAAAGGCGATGTAGGCCTGCTCTGAACCCATTCCGGTTTGGGCGATTGCGGCGGTTGCTGTGCCTTCCTGGTGCTGAAGCATCCCGATAAAACAAGGGCAAAAACTAAGAAAAAAAACGGATTTAACGATTTACTCATTGGTTTTCAGGATTATACTGATTTATCTTTTGGGCTACTCGCTGGGCAACCCTATCGGTAACTTCGGATTGGAGTGTGCTAACGGTTTTTACATTGCGATTGGCCGCTAACAGCTGCTTTAAAGCCCTATCGGCGCTTGCCGATTCATCTATCCTGTCCTTGGGCGAATCCTTATCGGCAAACTCCCAGTACCCGGGGATCAGCTTACTTTTATCGCCTTCAAAAATGGCATAGCTGGCCTGATCGGACAGGTTCACATCAAATGCATCGGATACCAAAACGGCATTGGTTTCGGTAGAAGTAAGCTGATATTGGAAAGTAATGTTCACATTATTCTCCTTGCTGACCACAAGGTAAACGATTTTGTGGTACTTAACCTCTTTTTTCTCCTCGCCGGTATCCTTATCTTTTCTTACCACCTCCTCTTTCATATAGCCTCGTTTTTCTTCCCTTTTCTCTTTACCCTCGGAAGTGGTATACCTAACCACAGTTCCGTTAAACGACGCCTTGGCCACCAGCATTTTGTTAGATGAAACTTCGCTTATACTGGCACTGGCAACGGGTATCCTATTGCCCTTAATTTCCACAACCTTAATAAACGGATTGCGCAGTTCACCAAGTTGGGTTACAATCTTACTCTGCAAAATGGTTGCTGCGTCGGCAATATTGGTGTTATTTTTAATGGCTCCCATCGAGATGGTCAACATTCCCTTGTTCAGGGCTTCATCGCGCAAATCCTTGCTATCCTTGTAAACACCATGGTTTACTATGATGGTGTTGAAAGAGAGGTATGCCGAACGGTACAGTCCGTTGAGCAGGTATTCCGTACCCTGCCTGTATAGCGGTTCGCACTGCGAAACCTTCATATGCTCGTCAACGCCCTGATACCCGGGGTCGATTTGCTTGATCTCGGCAAAAATTTGCTCCGATTCCTTGAATTTTTCATCCTCGAGAAGCAAACGGGCTTCATCGTATCGTTTTGAGAGGTAGCGGGGTTTTGCCTCATCGAAGTAGCCTTTGGTGGCTGGCGACAGGGCAATGTTAACGCCTGTGGCATTAATCTTATCGAAGTAGGCCCTCGATTCGATGTAATTGTACACCACCGCCTTATCATCGCCATTGAGGTATGCCTTGCTTACCTCAAATTCCTTATTGGAGAGCACCTTTTGACCATTGTTTCTGAGCCCGATGGCTGCGTCTAAATTCTTGGGGTTGGCCAATACGGCCTGGTAAAACATCTCGGCGGCCAGCTCGTAAAATCCTGCCTCCTCATACTTTAAGCCTTTTTTCACATACCTTTTCGATACGCAGCCCGCAAGAGCAATGGCAATGGCCAATAGTAGTAATGGTAATCTTTGTTTCACAGTTAATGAAGTTAGAGTTAGTGTAAACAGTGATTGTAATTTTTAATTGGGCTAAAAGTAGTAAAAATAATGGGGAGTATTGATGCAGTTCAGGCTAATATTCCTTACTTTCATTCCGTCAAAGTATTATAGTTCACCATTGTTCCATTGCCTAATTGAGAATCAAAAACTTGTGGATTGCCCTCAATAATTGTGCATTAAAATAATTTGTCAAGATATAAAACAATGAGTCTCTATATCATAGTTTATTTTTCTGCCCCTTTATATACCAATGTATTGTTCAATTTTTATATTTGGGTGTTGAAAGGGATTAGAAAAAGAGAGCATCCTTATGAACTAAACTTAACCACAATATCTTCATCTAACTGAAAATCCAACTACAAATCAAAAAAACAAACCCATGAAACAGTTCAAATTTTTCAATCTGCTAGTGGCTCTTCAGGTATTCATTCCAAGCATACTTCAGGGTATCAACACTAATGATACCCGTATGCTGTCGCAACCTGCCATCGGTGCCAATCACATTGCTTTTATCTATGCCGAAGACCTGTGGGTAGCCAATATCGATGGTACTCAACCCCGTAGGCTTACGGTGGACAGGGGCGTAGAATCCAACCCCGTATTCTCACCCGATGGTCGGTTAATAGCCTTCAGTGCCGAGTACGATGGCAACGTTGATGTTTATGTTGTTCCTGTAGAAGGGGGTATTCCCACCCGATTGACCTGGCATCCCGGCGCCGATTATGTGCGGGGTTTCACCCCCGATGGGAAGAGCATACTTTTCATCTCGCAACGCTCTACCCACACAGGGAGTCATTTCCAGCTGTTCACTGTGCCGATAACCGGTGGTTTTCCCAATCAACTGGAGATACCCAGTGCCTTCCACGCCTCCTACTCGCCCAAAGGCGATTACATTGCCTATACACCTCTGTTTGATGCCTTTAATCAATGGAAGAACTATAGGGGAGGCACCATATCCACCATTTGGCTTTTCTCCACAGCCGACCATTCGGTGAAAGTAATCCCGAAACCGGAAGGGGGATGCAACGACACTAAGCCCGTTTGGATAGGCGAAACCGTTTACTTTCTTTCCGACAGGAACGGCGAGTTCAACCTATTCAGCTTTAATTTTAATACTTCCGAGATCCTGCAGTTGACAAGCTACTCCGATTTTCCGGTGGTAAACTTAGCCACCAATGGCAATCAAATCATCCTTGAGCAGGGGGGATATCTTCACATCTATCGCGATGGTATAAAATGGCCACAGAAACTTACCGTAGGCATAGCCACCGATTTGCAGGAACTCCGCCCTCGCTTTGTGAGCGACAGCAAGTATATACGAAGTGCTCATATATCCCCCTCAGGTGCCCGTGCCGTATTTGATTACAGGGGCGAAATTATTACCATCCCTGCCGAAAAGGGCGATCCCCGTAACATTACCCAATCCGTTGATGCCCATGACAAGTTCCCCGCATGGTCGCCCGACGGGAAGTCTATTGCATACATCTCCGATGCCACAGGCGAATATCAACTCTATATCAAACCGCAGGATGGCAAGGGCGATGCCAAATTGTACAAGCTGAATGGGGCAGGATTCTATGCCTATCCACGCTGGTCGCCCGATGGCAAGAAAATTGCCTATGTTGATAATAGCCGTACCCTATACATTCTGGATGTTGAGTCGGGCAGTATTGTTGCAATTGATGCCGACGAGGTTTACTCCCCTGGAGATTTCCGCCAGATACTTGGATCGTGGTCGCACGACTCCAGGTGGATAGCCTACACCAAGGTGCTTGACACCTACTTTAAACAGGTATTCATATACTCGTTGGATCAGGGTAAATCATATCCTGTTACCGACGGGTTAAGCGATGCCTCGGAGCCCGTTTTTGATCCCGAAGGGAAATATCTCTACTTCTTCGCCTCTACCGATGCGGGTCCCGTTGTCAACTGGTTCGATCTCTCCAGCAGTGATATGAGGATGACGCGGACAATCTACCTGGTTACACTGCAGAAAGAGACCATTTCGCCCTTTGCCCAGGAGAGCGATGAGGAAGAGCCTAAAAAGGATGAGGATGCCCCGAAGGAAATGGACAAGGGAAAAAAAGGCGATAAGAAGGATGCTGCCAGCGAGAAAAAGGCTGAAGGGTTGAAAATTGATTTTCAGGGGATTGAAAACCGCATTGTGGATTTTCCAATAAAGGCTGGCAACTACTACAATCTGGGTACTCCAAAGGAAGGGGAGATACTTTTTATAGAAAGACCCTACGAATACGGTGCATCGGGTACGTTGCGTAAATACGATATGAAAAAGCGCAAGGAGTCTGAGGTGATGGAGATGGACGGCTACATTCTGTCGGCCGATGGGAAAAAGATGCTGTATGTGAAGGATAGGGCGTGGACTATTTCGGGTGCGGGCGAAAAGCCCGAACAGGGAAAGGGAATGCTCAACCTTGGAAAGGTGAGCGTGAAAATAGACCCAGTTGCCGAGTGGCGGCAAATACTGGACGAGGCGTGGCGAATCAACCGCGACTATTTTTACGATCCCGGGATGCACGGGGCCGACTGGAAAGCCATGAAAGCCAAGTACGAGGTTTTCCTCCCCGATCTGGCCTGCCGCAGCGATTTAAACCGCCTGATACAATGGATGTGCAGTGAGCTGGCCGTTGGGCATAGCTACTCCGGCGGTGGCGACAGGATTGATAGCCCCAAAAGGATCAGTGGTGGCCTACTGGGGGCAGACTACAGCATAGACAACAACAGGTATAGATTCTGCAAAATCTACGGCGGGCTAAACTGGAATCCCGAGTTACGCTCACCGCTTACCGAGCCGGGTATCAACGCTAAGGAGGGCGATTACCTGCTTGCCGTTAACGGCAACGACCTTACCGCCGATCAGAACCTTTTCAGCTTTTTTGAAAATACATCGGGTAAGATTGTAGAGCTAACCATTGGCCCCAACCCCAACTACACCCAATCGAGGGTGGTGAAAGTGGTGCCCGTTGGCAATGAGTTCGCGCTGCGAAATCGCAATTGGGTTGAAGGGAACCTGAAAAGGGTTACCGAGGCCACCAACGGACAGGTTGCCTACGTTTACGTGCCCAACACCGGGGGTTCAGGGCATCAATACTTTAAGCGATACTTTTTCCCTCAGGTGAACCGCAAGGCAATTATCATAGATGAGCGTTACAACGGCGGCGGCCTTTTGGCCGATTACTATGTTGATCTACTTACACGTCGCTACCAGTCGCACTGGAACTACAGGTACGGCAAGGATTTAAAATCGCCCACGGCATCCATACAGGGGCCTAAGGTGATGATTATTGACGAGAATGCCGGATCGGGAGGCGATATGCTACCCTACATGTTTCGTAAATTCGGGGTGGGAACCCTGGTAGGCAAACGCACCTGGGGCGGACTTGTCGGCGTGCTCGGCTTCCCCGAACTCATGGATGGTGGGTATGTAACGGCTCCCAATGTAGCCATTTGGACAGAGGATGGATTTATTGTGGAGAATGTAGGAGTTGAGCCCGATATTGAGGTAAACCAGTGGCCGGCCGAGGTTATAAAGGGCAGGGATCCGCAGCTGGAAAAGGCCATAGAGGTTGCCCTCAAGGAGTTGGAGAAGAATCCGCCGGTTGAGCCAAAGAGACCGCCACATCCTGTAAGAGTGAGGCAATAATATCTGCGAAGTTGACTCCCTGCCCTTCGAAGGGCTCGGCGTAACCAAACAGGATATCTCTTCAATGTTTCGCTGCGCTGCAGCTTGAACGTCTCACAAGCCCCAGAGGGGCGTGATCCCGATCCCGATCGGGATGGTAGCAAGAGATATAGAAAAAAAAGCCCTGTAAGGGCGACATTATCTTACAAAGATTATAATGTCACCCCTACGGGGTTTTGATTATGCTTAGTATAATTCCACTACTACCATAATTTCATCCCGACATCTTCAATGTCGGGACTACGGAGTTTGCTTATGAACCTCCCCTTGCTATTTTATTCCTCTACGACATTCTGCGAAGATTTTGGGGATACGCCCCTGATGTACTGTCCCGTCCTGATTTTAGTTGACACTTTTAAAGGTTTTCACTCTGCAATGTTAACATCTTTTTTTGGTTATAAAATTCTTCTCTCCCATTTTTGCCGTGCAGTGATAAGCGGAGGATGGCTCTGCTGGGGAGCAAGCCACGTGGAAACGTTATATATTATTTGGGCAATGATATTAGGGTAAGCTCTGAATAAAGGGGCTTTTTAACACGCCCAATGGTGAGCAATAAATGGGTAGGCCATGGAGTTATTAACCTATTTAAAATGGGAAAAAGAGGTCTGAGAGAAAAAAAATGTTTATTTTCGTAATTGTTTTTAATAAGGTATATCCTTTTTTGACGAACAAACGTTAAAGCATGATAAAGGAGCAATACAGTTTGGTAAACACTATGATTTCTTACACCAACATAAAAAATACTGCGCATAGTGGATATAGCCGCTATGCCTTTAAAGCACTTCTAACGCTGGCCCTGGGAACTTTCCTTTTGGGTGAAAGTAGCATCCTGCGGGCTCAAACCGACACCCTATTCTGGTTCTCAGCACCTGAGGTTAATAGGTATCATTCCAGTGGTACAGCCACTAACCCTCAAAACTTTGGAAGGCCGGTATATTTACGTATGACCACTCAGGATTTACCAGCTACGGTTACCATATCTATGCCTGCTAATGAGGCCTACTTCAATGGAGGTAACCCCATAGTGATAACCATGGGTGCCGGAGAAACCTACAGCTTAGATATGTCTTCCTTTATAGAAAATGCTACTATCTATGGTAGTGGAGGATTACCCGGTAATATAAATCTTCCCGGCTCCATTGAGAATGTGCTGGCATGGACCTCATCAAATCTATTTCCTGCTGATGGAAAGCCTTACATAAACAAGAACAACAAGGGGATAAAAATTAAATCAACAGCAGATATTACCGTTTATTATGAAATTAGTGTCCAATACAATATGGATCTTATTGCCCTTAAAGGGCAAAATGGGTTGGGTACCCAATTCTTTGTGCCATTTCAAACATCAAATGATACCCGTAGTTATCCATTCGCATACCGACCATACAACTCAATTGATATTGTTGCCACTGAGGATAATACAAAAATAAATATTACGGTACCCAGGCCCATTTGGGTAAAGGATGTTGGGTCGCGCCCCTTGGGGACCTATTCCATTTGGCTTAACAAGGGGGAAACCTCCATAATTCCATCATACGCAAACAACACGGCAGGACATTACCAAACATCATTTGCAGCTAATGCCAGGCTTGCAGGTGCCTATATAGAGGTAGATCAGATTGAGGGAAGTGGAAAACCTATAACGGTTATTACCCATGATGACCTTGTTCAAAGTCGTTTCTCTTTAAATCCCGACTATGTAACCGACCAACTGGTTCCCATAGAGCACATTGGAACGGACTATGCTGTTATTCAAGGTGTTGGATATAGTGCTTTTCAAATAGAAGATGAAGTATTTATTGTTGGGACTGAAAATGGCACATCTTTTACTGTAAAGCGTGGGCCTGCCGGTGTAACCACCAACCACAACGTGAATCGTGGGGGTTCAGTACACGTTACCATGAATAACCAGAATTACAGGGTGCTCACAGTCAAGTCCGACAAACCGGTATATGTGCTCCACATGTCGGGTGCCGGACGACAAAAAGCTGGGGCTATTATTCCTACCATATCAATGTGTACTGGTTCAAATAGGGTGGCTTTTAACCGTACAAAAGGTGGAGCTTATGCATTCTACCTGAATATTCTGGCATGGGCTCACCCGGTAAATTCAGCTATTGGTCATTTCACATTACTGAGGGATGGTATTCCTGTATCCAGTGCTGATGACATAGCTGTTGAAAATGCCATCAACAACCATTTGAACTTTAATCCTCTGCCAGAAACAGGATACCCATTTGACAACTGGCAATATGCACGAATTGATGCCAGTCAACTTACGGCCAATGCCGCATATATGCTGGTAAATGATAGGAATGTTTTCCACCTGGGGGTACTTAACGGCCAAACAGACAATGATGCCTTTTATGGCTACTTTTCAAATTTCAATAAGTTCTCTGCTAATGCTATTGTGATTCAGTCCGGTTCTTCGGGGAATAAAATCTGCTCCGGGGAATCCTTGCAGCTAAGGGCCACTGGAGGAGCAACCTATTCATGGGACCCAACCACCCATCTCGATAACCCCTTTATCTCAAATCCCACTGCATACAACATTACTTCATCTTTAACTTATAAGGTAACTGTTAGTGGTGCATGCGATCTGACAGATTCTGCATATATTGATATACAGGTAGGCGGGCCTATTACCGCCTCTTTTGATGCTGACCGCTACGCTGCATGTGCCGCCCCTCCGGTCGGAAATCCTTCGGGTACCCCCGGCTACGAGTTTACATTCACCAGCACCTCCACGGGCGACAATATACGTGAGTGGAGATATCAGCAGGGTGCAAATCCTCCAGTGACTTTTAAATATGGAAGGGATGTTGACCCGGATGATGCCAGAACTGCTACACTGTGGATTGAAAATAACACCGATGATATAGTAGAATACGATATCTGGTTGTATACTACTGATATGGCTGAAATTTGTGCTAAAGAGATCAAAAAAACCGTCAGGGTATTCCCTTATATCGGGATCAATGCTTCCCATACCATATCCGGAAATGCCAACTGCCAACCGCTTACGGTGAACTTTACCTCTACTCCCATTGGTCATTCCAATGATGCAACCTATCTGTGGACCTTTGGCGATGGCAACTCGGCTCCCACGCAGAATGCAACAAACACCTATTACAACACTGCACCTCCATACAACATGATACCCTACACAGCTCAGGTGAAAATTATTGACCAGTGGAATGTTTGTCGCGACAGCGCATCGAGAGTTGTTAACGTGCCGCCATACCTTGAGGCAAGTTTCACTGCCCAACCCATTGAGGGATGCTCGCCGCTGAATGTGGCCAATCTGACCGATAAAAGCAAGGGTGCCTTAAACAGGACATGGCGTTTGTACCGTGATGGTATTCATCAATCAACCGGACCTACCCCGCCGCCATTAAACAATCTTATCAACACAAAAACAAATAACACCGCTACCATTTACAGGCTGGAATTTGAGGTGGAGAGTTCAACGGGATGCCACGACACCTATTCTCAGGAGTTTAAGGTTTACCCCAACCCCAATATTACCCTTGCCTCACTTAGAGCAACCCCAAGTTCAACCGAGTGTTCTCCTTTAACGGTTGATTACGAAGTGGAAGGTATTGTAAACACCAACACATACTGGTGGCTACTTGAAACAAACGCCATAGATGATGGCGATATCATCACCTTTACACCACCCGCCACTGCCAACGGGTCCATTGACCTTGTAAATTATACTGATACCCCCGTTACACGGTATTTCAGCTTTGAGGCTACCAATAATTGGGGCTGTACCCGTACTTGGGGGCCAATTCCGGTTGTGGTGCCTCCGTATATCGAGGCCAATATTGTGATCGATCCCGAGGAGGTGTGCCCCGATCCCGTTACCGGGCTGTTTGATGTGGATATTCTGGATGCCTCGCTGCTGGCCGATGGTTACTATCAATGGACTGTAAACGGGGTAACTTTGCCACCCAACACAAATCCCGGTCCGCTAAATGACGGGAGGATACAATTTGACTATACTACTCTTACCCTTAATGGCGACGGGAGTGCGGATATCCCTGTCTCCCTTTCAGTTTACAACTCCACCGGATGCGTAGCAACCGACAGCCGTACAATCCATGTGCACCCATGGGTTACGGGCAGTTTCACCGCCTCGGTTGGCGGAAGCCCCATAGCCAACAACGAACAGCTTTGCGCTCCGGTAACCATACACTTTAACAGCGCCATGACCCATGCCGACAGCCATCACTGGCAATTTGGATCGCTGGGGGCATCGTTGGATGTGAATCCCGATTTCGAATTCACCAACGCGGGCGATACACCCTATAATGTAACGGTTAAACTAACCGCCAACAGTGACTTTGGGTGCAAGGCGGAATATACTCAAACCTATACCATACTGCCCGAGGTGAAGGCCAACTTTAGCCTGAACACCACCGCCGGTTGTGTACCCCTTACCATTGAGGCCACAGCACCTGATATTGCGGGGGTTACTTACAACTGGGATTTCAACGGTGAGACACCAACGGGACATTCGCAAACATTTGGTACCATTACCAGCAATACCACAGGAGGGCCTTCAACTTATACCATAAATTTACAAGCACATCGCGGAATTTGCCATGCCTCCTCCTCCATTGATATAACTGTTTACCCACAGGTGCGGGCGCAGTGGGATTTCACTGATCCTTCGGATTACTGCCATCCAGTTGATGATGCTGTGTTCCAGAATACTTCAGACCTTTATGTAGCCCCCAATCCGGTTAATAATATCCAGTGGGAAATATTCGATAGCGGGGCTCTGGTTACCAGCTCCGGCGATCAGAGTTTTGTACCAACTCTGCCCAATAGCAGCCATACCACCCCAAAAACTTACGATGTTGTACTCACCGCTACCAGCGATGATGGTTGTGTTGACACCCACAGCGGGGATATAACGGTCTATCCCACGCCGTATGCCATGTTCAACGTTGATATTGCCGAAAGTTGCACCCCCATGGAAATTTTGGTTACCGATGCCAGCGAAACCACTGATCCCGGAGACTATACCTGGAGTTGGGGCGGTGGTACCACAACCTCAACCGGCTCGCCATGGGTGGTGGAGTACGATAATCCACCGCCATCCAACAGCGATGTGCCCGTGACCATAAACCTTGATCTTATTAACACGTATGGCTGTACCGACCATTACAGCCACTCGTTCAACGTACCGCCTCAGGTAGATGCGGCTATCACCCTGGCTACCGTTGATACCATTTGCGGTGGCCAGAGCATAACCTTTGCCAACAACTCCACCGGAGGTGCACCTGGAACGCTTACCTACTCCTGGGATTTTGACGATGGCACTTCCCCTGTGGTTACCACCAATTTAAATCAGGTAACACATACCTTTATCAACAACACCAATAATCCCATTACCAGAAATGTTACCCTTACGGTAACCAACAGCAGGGGCTGTCAGGATATTTCCAACACCATACCCGTGACTATCTACCCGCGGGTAGTGGCAGCGCAGAGCTTTATCATTACCGATGTTTGCAACGGTACAACCATCGACCTGTCCAACGCATCGAGCAACACACTGGTAACAAATCCCAATGCAACAAATTCATACCAGTGGAACTTTACCACCGGAAGCCCCAATGGGGCCAACGTTACCGTGAACTATCCCGGCAATGCTCTGGGTGGCATTAACCTGACCAATACCCATCAAACTGACCCCATTGTCTATAACGTGGGATTCACAGCCACCACGGTGTGGAATTCGGGCACAGCCCAGGAGCATACATGCTCCAATGCCACCACGGGAGAAAACATAACCGTATATCCGTTGCTGGATGTGATTTACGATACCCCTCCAGCCGTATGCTCGGGCCTCAACGGGGCAACCCTTGAGTTTGATAAGAATCCGGCCAGTAGCGGTGGTCACGTAAACGATGTGGTGCTTGAATGGAGCTTTGGCGACGGCAACACCCTGTCAACCAATTTTGTACCTACGGTTAGCCACCTTATCGAGAACCTAAGCAACGTGGACTACATTACCCCAACCACCATTGTTGCCCATCAGGTGGCCACGGGATGTACCCAAACGCGCCATGTTAATGTCAGGGTACACCCCAAGGTGGAATCGCGGTTCACCTTCACCATCCCCGACCCATGTGCCTACCCGCTACAGGTTGACTTTGTCAACAGCTCGGTATTCCACGATTTACAACCCGGGGTGCAAACAACATTCCATTGGGATTATGGCAACAGCGGGGTGGGCGGTGCCCATCAGGATGAAACCCTGCTCAACAGCAATCCGCATAGCGCATGGTTTTATAACGATAACCCCAATGCCACTGCCACATATCAGATTAACCTAACGGTAAGTCAGCATCATGATATATCCGATGAAACCTGCTCCGACGATTTGGTGAAAACGGTTACCGTTTACCCCGAGCTGATTGCCGACTTCAGCCTAAGTCCCGATAAGGGGTGTAATCCATTGGACGTAAGTTTTGTTAATAGCAGCGCGGGTGTTCTTGCTTCGCAGGGCGGCAACTATGAGTGGACCTTTGGCGACAATACCGGGTCAACATTGGCAGCACCTGCTGTTAAAACATATTCGCACACCGATAAGACACAATCCAAATTCTTTCCGGTTATCCTAACCGTCACCAACCCGTTGGGTTGCGAGAAGATAAATATTGACACCGTTGAGGTTCTCCCCTTGGTGGTGGCCGATTTCTTTGTGGATGTATTGGCCGGTTGCACGCCTTTGGATGTACCCATAACCAACACCTCCACCTCGCCTGCCTACGTTTACCAGTGGACATTTGCAGGCAATGGGGCAAACCCGTCTCAACCCAATTCCAATCTGGATCAGCCGGGTACCATTACCTTTACCAACCCGCTGGGCGCAACAGATAATCTTGTGGTTCAGAACCCGCTGATTACGCTGGTAACGAGGTTGAATCAGTTAGAACCCCAGTACCGCTGCCCCAAAACGACATCGCAGAGCGTAGCGGTTTATCCCCATATCTATCCCGAATTTACGGGTGATTTCGATGGATGTCATCCTCATCCCGTGGCATTTAACAATACCACCAACGCCTTTGGCGGAACCGGAAATGCCACATACCTGTGGAGATTTGGCAACAACGTGTCGTCAGATCAAGTTAACCCCACACAGACCTACTACAACTCATCGTTTACCAACGATGCCACTTTCAACGTTAAGCTAAAGGCCACTTCGGAACATGGCTGTAAGGATTCCGTTTACCACGATGTGGTTGTTTACCCCAAACCAAAAGCAGCCATGGAACTGCTTGGGCAGTACATCTCCTGCCCGCCTTTGGATGCGGAGTTTGATAACCAGTCGCTGGGAACAAACCTGACCTACCACTTCGATTTTGGAGATGGTACCGATACAACTACCACCAACGCTGATAACATACTACACTCCTATGGCAATACATTCAGCGATGATGACCCGTGGCCATATACCATCACCCTCACCACCACCACCGAACACGGATGCGAAGATTTTACCACGCAAACCGTGTACGTTTTCCCCGAGGTGCACGTAGCTTTCTCTTTCGATCCCGATGAGGGCTGTAATCCGCATACTCCCGTTATCCACAACAACACTTCGGCCAGCGCGTTCTACTACAACTGGAATTTCGATGACGGGTTCACCTCGTACCTGTTCGAGCCTATCCATCGGTTTGTGAACAACACCACAGACGACAGAGAGTTTCACGTTTCGCTCAACGCCGTTTCGGCATACGGATGCGAAGACACACAGGAAGAAATACTGACCGTTTTTGCGGCACCCATTGCCGACTTTGCCACCAATCCGCCGCTGAGCGTTTTCCCCAACGCCACGTTCCAGTTTATCAATTTCTCCAGCCCTGCCGATCCTGCATGGTACTACCTGTGGAACTACGGCGACGGCTATGGCGATGATCAACCGCATATAGGAAATCACACTCACACATACGAAACATGGGGACCCAAAGAGGATGGTTTTAGGCGTTTGGTTACTCTGGAGATATGGAACGACAACTGCTACGACAGCGTTCATCACTACATAACACTTCTGCCGCCGGTGCCGGTTGTACTATTCGAGGCCGACCATTACCAGTCGTGCTCACCGCTGCAGGTTTACTTTATCAACAACTCCATGTATGGCGACAGCTGCCTATGGGATTTTGGTTACTTCGATGATGATGGCAACCCGGTAACCTCAACCGTGTGGGAGCCATACCACGAGTTTGTCGAACCGGGCTACTACAATGTGGGTCTCAAAGTTTGGGGCGATGGTGGTGAGAACTACTACTTTGCCACCTTCCAGGTGTGGGAAAACCCCATAGCACGTTTCGAGGTTCTACCCGAACACGTAATGCTTCCCGAAGCCACAGTGAGGATATTCAACCTCTCGGAGAATGCCTACAGATCCGTTTGGGATTTGGGCGATGGCACCATCACCACCGTTCGCGATCCAATTCATACGTATAAGGAGTTGGGCGAGTACCGTATCACGCTGACGGTTTACACCGAGAATGGCTGCGAGGACACCGACTCGAGGTACCCTGCGGTATGGGTTGAGGGAACCGGCTTTATTAAATTCCCCAACGCCTTTGTTCCCAACCCCAATGGCTCCAATGGCGGATACTACGATGCCGTGGACTTTGCCAACGAGGTGTTCCACCCCTACGCCGATGGAGTAACCGATTACAGGTTGATGGTTTTCAACCGATGGGGTGAACAAATATTCGAATCAAAAGACATTAAGATAGGATGGGATGGTTACTACAACGGGAAAATATGCGATCAGGGCGTGTATGTATGGCGTGCCATCGGAAGGTTTACCAATGGTAAGCAATTTGACGTAAAAGGAAACGTTACCCTGCTGAGGTAATGATGTCTTATTCTTTAAAGTTTTTAAGAATTGATGAAGCGAGTAGTAAATATAGCAATAGCGATGATCTGCGTGTTCTCTGCCAAGGCACAGGATCCACAGTTTACCCAGTTTTATGCTAATCCTCTCTACTTAGCACCCTCATACTCCGGAGGGATACCGGGGCACAGGGCAACCATGAACTATCGCAACCAGTGGACATTTGTACCCGGCACCTTTCAAACCTACAGTGTGTCGTACGATCATAACTTTATGAGTTTTAACAGCGGCCTGGGCCTCTTGGTGCTGGGCGACTACGCAGGCGATGGACGATTGGGAACCACCATGGCCGGATTACTGTACAGCTACGATATCGTACCGCATCCCGATTACCACATTCGGCCGGGGATAGGATTTTACTATCTGCAACACTCCGTGGACTACTCCAGGCTCATCTTTGGCGATCAGCTGGCAGGAAATAATACCGACCTACCTCCAACGGTACAACCGCTTGGACGAAAGGCCATACGCGATATCGACGTTTCCACCTCAATTCTGGCCTACTCCGATGATATCTGGCTGGGCGTTACGTGGGATCATATGCTCCGACCCGAAAGGTCGTTCTATGGTGATGATGCACGTACTCCCTATAAACTCTCAATCTACGGTGGAGGGAGAATTGTTATCAAAGGCATTGTTTTGCGACCCATTGAGGAGAGCATAACCGGTTCTTTCAACCTGAGATTTCAAGGCTTATCGAAACAGCTCGACCTTGGCGTGTACTGGTATCGCGAACCTTTCCTGTTTGGAGCATGGTACAGAGGCATTCCATTGGTAAAATCGCTGCCGGGCACCGATGCTCTGGCCTTCCTGTTTGGCTACCGATTTATGGAATGGAGCGCTTCCTACAGCTACGATTTCACGCTCTCGAAGCTGGGGCTTGGATCGGGCGGCTCGCATGAAGTATCGGTTTCATACACCTTTGCCGTGAAACCGAGGAAGCGCTGGAAGGCAATACCCTGTCCTATTTTCTAACGTTGCCACGACTTGTGGTTTAAATCAAGGCTTTTCATCCCGGATCAGGTTCTTTGGTTCTATCCCCGGGCATTGCCCTTGTTGAGGGGAAGGATTAAATATCATCAATTTACTCCTATTAAACTGAAGGGTATCCTTCGCTGTGTATCAATGGTATTATTGCCAACCGTATAGGCATACATGGAAATTGGAACGCAACCAAACGTTTTTTGCCAATTAGGCGCAGCCAAATCAAAGCACTTCCGTCCTATTTTTTTGTTATCCTTCAATCATTAAAAAAAGAGCCCAGGAGGCTCTTTTTTTAATGATAAACCCCAACATTTCTGAATTCATCGGGTTCAGTGGCAGGTATTAGCCCATCTCAAATCTTTTCTCCACCACCTTCCAGTCAATCAAACTCCAAAAGGCATTGATATAGTCGGGGCGGCGGTTCTGGTAATCGAGGTAGTAGGCATGTTCCCACACATCGCAGGTAAGCAGTGGCTTTAACCCTGTGCGCAGTGGGTTTCCGGCGTTGGACTCCTGCACAATTTCCAGATTACCGTAGGCATCCTTAATCAGCCATGCCCATCCGGAGCCAAAAAGAGTGGCAGCGGCCTTTGAAAAGGCCTCCTTAAAATTGCCAAAAGAGCCAAAATCGCGCCCTATGCGCTCTGCCAATGGGCCCGTGGGCTCTCCCTTAGGATTTTTGGCAAAAGCCTCGAAGTAAAAGGTATGGTTCCATACCTGAGCTCCGTTGTTGAAAATCCCGCCATCCGATTCTTTTACAATGGTTTCCAAATCGGAATCGGCAAAGCGTGTACCTTTGATCAGGTTATTAAGGTTGTTCACATACGCCTGATGGTGCTTGCCATGGTGAAACTCAAGCGTTTGCCTGCCAATGGCAGGACTTAAATCGTCTAATCCGTAGGGAAGAGGAGGTAGTGTGTATTCCATTTCAGTAGTTTTTAGTTGATAAATCTTTTTAACGTTTGTACCTGCTAACAAAATTAACCAATTTGACAATGGAATTCAATTTTTTTATGGTCTTCTTCTTAAACCCGGTAACAAATAAAAGGTCTATCATAAAACATATTCTTTGTCTATTTTTTCCATTACCTTTGAGGTCAAATTTTTAACAGGGTAGTTATGCTTAAATATTTATTAAACACAGCTGTGCTGCTGGCAGTTACCTTCACTCTCCCGGCACAGGAAATCAAAGTTGAAGAAAACCATCCTAAAGCCGTCATCACTTTCGATAAGGTGGAATACGATTATGGTGAGATTGAGTACGACGGGAATGGCGAGTGTTCCTTCGAATTCACCAACACCGGAACTGAAGCTTTGGTGATTACCAATGTTCTGGCATCGTGCGGATGTACGGTTCCCAAGTGGTCCAAAGACCCCATTAAACCGGGGGAAAAAGGGACTATCACCGTTAAATACAATACCTCAATACCCGGGAATTTCAGTAAAAGTATTCGTGTATTTTCCAATGGCGAGCCCGGTCAGGTATATCTGCGAATAAAAGGAATGGTTAAGCAAAAAAATCAAGTTGAACTTAAATAAAAAAGAAACTAAAGCCTATTGTCATGCCAAACATTTCAGAAAAAGGGCAGGCCATGCCTGCTTCGCCTATCCGTAAACTTGTACCCTACGCCGAAGAAGCAAAACGAAAGGGGAGGAAAATTTACCATCTAAACATTGGGCAACCCGATATTGCCACCCCCGAAATAGCTCTTAAAGCAGTGAGGGAAAATACGTTAAAGGTGATTGAGTACAGCCACTCTGCCGGAAACGAGAGCTATCGCAAGGGTCTTGCCAAATACTATCAGAGTGTGGGTATTGATATTACGCATGCCGATATCATTGTAACTACGGGAGGATCGGAGGCAATCACCATCTCTTTCATGAGCTGCCTCAACCCGGGCGATGAGGTGATTACCCCTGAGCCCTTTTACGCCAACTACAATGGCTTTGCCGTAAGCACCGGCGTAAAAATTGTTCCCATTACAGCATCCATCGCCGATGGATTTGCCCTGCCCTCCATATCGGCCTTTGAAAAGCTAATCACTCCGAAAACCAAGGGGATTTTAATTTGCAACCCCAATAACCCAACCGGATACCTATACTCACGCGAGGAGCTGGAGCACCTTGCCGAAGTGGTTAAGAAGCACGACCTCTACCTTTTCTCCGATGAGGTTTACCGCGAGTTTTGCTACGACGGACAAACCCATTTCTCAGCCATGAATTTAAAAGGCCTTGAGCAGAACGTGGTTTTAATGGATTCGGTATCAAAGCGGTATAGCATGTGCGGGGTAAGGGTTGGGGCCATCATTTCGCGCAACTGCGATGTGATGAAAACCGCCATGAAATTTGCACAGGCCCGCTTATGCCCCCCCTCCTATGGTCAAATTGCCGCTGAAGCGGCATTGAATACCCCCAAGGAGTACTTCGAAGGTGTGTACAACGAATACATCGAGCGCCGCAACTACATGGTGGAAGCGCTGAACAGGATGGAAGGGGTGGTTTGTCCCAAGCCAAAGGGTGCTTTCTATACCGTTGTTAAGCTGCCCGTTGACGACACGGACCGTTTCGCCCAGTGGTTACTGGAAGAGTTTGAATACAAGAATCAAACCGTGATGCTGGCGCCGGCTTCGGGCTTTTACGCCACACAGGGATTGGGCAAAAATGAAGCACGCATTGCATACGTACTGAAAATTGAGGATTTGAAGAATGCCATGGAGGTATTAGAAAAGGCATTGCTACAGTACCCGGGCAGAAAACTTTAATAAACTCCGGGGATCCTGCGGACAACGGCTAAAATGCCAAATAAAAATCTTTGGTTAGATGTTTATACTCATCAGTGAATGAGTCGTCGAGATTCCTGATGGTAAGTTCCGATTCGGAAAAACTTTTCTTTTCATTACTAAACTCGAGAAGCAACCTTTTGGGAGGTTGCTTTTCTTTTCCTGTAACGACAACCCTTTTATTGCAAAACAACCCGTAGTTAGAAGCTTTGGCAGTAAAAACATTGCCTTCGATGTAAGGGAAAATCCCTGCAAAAAGGCCATCAGGCGTAAGTAGCTTTTCAATACCCTTCAGCAGTTCGTCCTGAGGGAGCCAATCGGTATGGCGGGCAGCGGTACGCTTCATTTCGGGAGATTTTAGCGACTTGATGAAGTATGGCGGATTGGATACAATGAGATCGTACTGCCGGGTTGCCCTTTGGGCAAAATCCTGGAAACTCTCGTTAAACAAAGCAATTCTTGTTTTCCATGGGCTGTTCTCCACATTGATCAATGCCTGCCGGTACGATGGCTCATCAATTTCAACGGCATCGATAGCTGCTTTGCTGCGCTGGGCAAGCATAAGCGCAATCAGTCCCGTTCCCGTACCCACGTCGAGTATGCGCGACGATGCTTCCACATGGGCCCAGGCACCAAGCAATACCCCGTCGGTGCCAACCTTCATGGCAGCATTCTCCTGCCTCACGGCAAATTGCTTGAATCGGAAGTAGGGATTACTCATAGCTGCCCGAGATTTTTCATGGTAAAGCCCCTACCCTTTTGGGCCCTGCCCAAAGAAAAAATGTTTTTATGCAAATGTGGCTCATACGGAATGAGTTAGACAAACCTTCCGTCGTTCATGGAGAGTTGGATATCGGCCATGGCGGCCAAATCCCTATCGTGGGTTACCACCACAAAGGTTTGCTTAAACTCATCGCGAAGGGCGAAGAACAGCTTATGAAGTTCCTCCTTGTTTTTGGAATCCAGATTTCCCGATGGCTCATCGGCCAGGATAACCTTGGGCTGATTAATAAGAGCTCTGGCCACGGCAACCCTTTGCTGCTCGCCTCCCGAAAGTTCGGATGGCTTATGGTGGAACCGTTCCGATAAGCCTAAAAACGAGAGCAGGTCGCCTGCCCTCTTTTCTGCGCTTTCGCGCGATTTTCCGGCAATGTAAGCAGGTATGCACACATTCTCAATGGCTGTGAATTCGGGCAGCAGGTGATGGAACTGAAAAACAAATCCAATGTTCTTGTTCCTGAAACCTGCCAGCTGTTTATCGCCCAACGCAAAAACATCGCGCCCGTCGATGATTACTTTCCCCGAATCGGCCTTGCTCAAAGTACCCATAATCTGTAGCAGGGTTGTCTTTCCGGCACCGCTGGGCCCCACAATGGCCACTACTTTTTCCGCAGGAATAATAACATCAACCCCCTTGAGCACGGTTAGCGAGCCAAACGATTTTACAACTTGTTCTACTCGAATCATATTATGCAATAATTGAGACCAAAGGTATAATTTTTAGTCAGAATAATATGACTAATCAATCGGAATAGGGGTTTTACAGATCTCCCTTAATTAAGTATTGTCCTTTTTCCCAAAACGGAAAGCATTAAAAGGGCAATTTGAAATACCTGTGTATTTTAAGGCTATAAAATGATTTAAGTTGAAATGAGCAAATTGCATCAAAGGTTGTTATATCATTAGTCGGGGTACCAAAAAATTGGCAAAGGGGAGTATAAATTATTGCAATCAGTATAATTATTAAGTGCCCTTATTGCCGTATAGTACTAACTATGAGCTACAATTATTGTATTACGGCCAATCCATGGACGTTCTCCCGTAAAGCTGAATACTCTATTCGCCGGTAAGCGCGTCTAAAATAAATGTAATACATCGCAAAAGGACCGTATAAATATTGACAAGATGAAAAAAGTGCTGATATTAGGTGCAGGCATGGTTGTTAAGCCCATTGCTCACCACCTGTTGAATAATGGAGTAGGAATAACCATCGCAACCCGCACTCAAAGCAAAGCCGATGAGATTATTGCAGGCCATCCCAACGGTACAACCCGGGCCTGGAACTCAAATGACGAGGAAGCGCTTGACAGGATGGTTGCAGAGCACGACCTTACGGTTAGTCTATTACCCTACACCCACCATGTAATGGTGGCAAAGCATTGCATTAAACACCGTAAGGATATGGTTACCACGTCGTATGAGCAACCCGAAATGCGTGCCCTTGATGCCATGGCAAAGGATGCGGGAATCATCATTCTAAACGAACTGGGGCTGGATCCCGGCATTGATCATATGTCGGCCATGCGGATTATCGATCACATTCACAGAAACGGAGGGCAGGTGGATGAGTTCTACTCGCTTTGCGGTGCATTGGTGGCCCCCGAAGTGGAAAAAAACCCGTTTGGCTACAAGTTTACCTGGGCACCCAAAGGGGTTGTGATGGCAGGGAATAACCAGGCCAGATACATGATAAATGGTAAAGTGTTTGAGATACAAACCGAAGATCTTTTCAAAAACCCGTTCATGGTCGATTTCCCCAAAGTGGGCAAACTGGAAGTTTACCCCAACCGCGATTCATTGGCGTACATTGATGTATATGGCATACCTGAGGTAAAAACCATGTACCGCGGAACCTTTCGCTACGCCGGATGGTGCCAAACAATGGATGCCATGAAACGGCTTGGGCTTCTCTCGTACGATAAGATCAGCATGGTTGATATGACCTATGCCGACTTCGTGGCTAAACGGATTGGTATGGACGATTCGATGAATATTAAAAAGAGAATTGCAGAATATCTGGGCATAGGGTTGGAATCTACTCCAATGGTTGCACTTGAATGGCTTGGCCTGTTCAGCCAAACCCTCATCAACCGTGAAGAGGGCTCCCCTTTCAATCTGGTCTCCGACATCATGATTGAGAAGATGATGATTGGCGAGAACGATCGCGACATGGTGGCCATGCAGCACACCTTTGTGGCCCGATATCCCGATGGCAAACAAGAGGTTATCCGTTCGCGTATGTTAGACTTCGGTACATTGAAAAACGACACATCCATTGCCCGAACAGTGGCATTGCCTGCCGCAGTTGGGGTTCAAATGATACTTGAGAATAGCATTTCGGCTAAAGGGGTTCACATACCCGTTCTACCCGAAATATACAACCCGATACTGAATGCCTTGGAAAAGTTGAACATAACAATGGCTGAAGAATATGGGCTGCCCCTGAGTGAAAGCATTAAATAGCGTGTTATCGGGTCGGGATTTTTTAGTTTTCACGCAAAAATTGATGCATTTTTTATACTTTCGTGCAAACAAAATTTTTGCCATTGAAAACATCCCTCATACCGATGATTCTTCTAGCCATGCTTTCGTGTGGCGGGCTATCTTCCAAAAAGGTTGATGATGAAAAGCGTATTCAAACCGGCTGCGAGCAAACCGATCGCTACCTGCCATTGCTGGAGGGAAAACGGGTAGCTCTCGTGGCAAACCACTCCACCATAATTGGAACAACCCACTTGGTGGATAGCCTTTTGACTACAGGAGTGCAGGTGGTCAGAATTTTTAGCCCCGAGCATGGTTTCCGGGGCGATGTGGCCGACGGAGTACCCATTGAAAATCAGGTTGACTCCACCACAGGAATCCCTGTAATCTCGCTGTATGCAAAAAAGCGCAAACCTTTACCGGAGGATTTGGAGGGGATTGACGTGATGATCTTTGATATTCAGGACGTGGGGGCCCGATTCTACACCTATATATCCACCATGCACTACCTTATGGAGGCATGCGCCGAAAATACCATCCCTTTGCTGGTTTTCGACAGACCCAATCCCAACGGATTTTACGTTGACGGCCCTGTGCTGGATACCAACTTCAGGTCGTTTGTGGGGATGCATCCTGTGCCCGTGGTTCACGGCATGACCGTGGGCGAGTTTGCCCTGATGATCAACGGCGAGCGATGGCTCAAAGAAGGGGAACAGTGCAACCTCACCGTTATCCCATGTTCCAACTACACACACGAATCCATTTACAACCTCCCTGTTAGACCTTCGCCCAATTTGCCCAACCAAACAGCCGTGTACCTTTACCCATCGCTATGCTTCCTCGAGGGAACGGCCATCAGCATTGGCAGGGGAACCGATTTTCCCTTTCAGGTTTTTGGTCACCCCGATTTTCCCGATATGGGCTTTGAGTTTACCCCCGAAAGCCGCCCCCATTCCAGCGTTAGCCCGCTGCTAATGAATCAGAAATGCTATGGGTTCGATCTGCGCGACTACACCGATAAATATTTTCTCGATACAAGGGCTATCAATCTCAGCTGGCTGATATTTGCATACCAATCGTTCACCCATAAGGAGAATTTTTTCAACGGATATTTCAATACGCTGGCTGGTGGCACAACGCTAAAAGAGCAAATAGAGCAAGGCGTTGACGAACAAGCCATCAGGGATAGTTGGCAACCCGGTATTGAACAATTCATGAAGATCAGGCAGAAATATTTGCTCTACCCCGATTATTCCAAGTAGATGGCCAAACAAAAGTACTACGTTGTGTGGGAAGGCGTAAAGCCGGGTATTTATGGCAGTTGGGACGAATGCCAACAGAATATTAAGGGGTTTCCCAATGCCAGGTATAAAGCATTTCCAAGTATTCAGGCTGCTGAGGCAGCCTATAAGCAGCCCTATGAAAACGTCATAGGAAAGGCGGTTAACCTCGAAATTCATTTGGAAGGGCTCGAAGAAAATCAACCCAAGCCCATATTTCCCTCGTTGGCCGTAGATGCAGCATGCAATATGACCACAGGCGATATGGAGTATCGTGGCGTTGATGCGCAAAGCGGGAAGGAGATTTTTCGGCTTGGACCCTTTAAGGATGGGACCAATAATATTGGTGAGTTTTTAGCCATCGTGCACGGGTTGGCACTGCTAAAACAGAAAAACAGTAATCTACCCATCTACTCCGATTCGCTCACTGCAATCAGCTGGGTGAGAAAGAAAAAGGTAAACACAAAACAGATGGAGACTTTCAACAATGCCAAACTCTTCGAGTTGATTGGGCGTGCAGAAAAATGGCTGCGCGAGAACACGTGGACAAACAAGCTGTTGAAGTGGGAAACCCATGCATGGGGCGAAATCCCTGCTGATTTTGGCAGGAAGTAGCAAGGACTGTAACAACCGAAAACATGGTTTTAATGGGTTTAGCCCTCTATTAATCTTGAAATCAATATAATAGCCAAGAAAAGGTTACGATACCTGCAAATCATTAGGTTTTTATCTATTTTTGTTCCTTTAACCCATCGAGTTGAAACCTGAATTTTTCATAGCGCAACGCCTAACCGATGCTTCGGCGGGTAAAGTCAGCCTCTCCCGCCCCTTTGTCCGCATCTCCACAGTTGCCGTAGCCCTCAGCCTTTCTGTGATGATTATTGCTGTCGGCGTTATGGTTGGCTTTAAAAAGGAGATCACCGAAAAGACCATTGGCTTTGGAAGCCATATCCAGATGGTAAACTACGATAGCAACATCTCTTTCGAAACCCACCCTATTCCCAGTACTCTGGAATTCTTGCCCGATATCCAATCGATAAAAGGCGTTAGACACATTCAAACCTTTGCTCTGAAGCCGGGAATTATCAAAACTGATACCGAGATTCAGGGGGTGGTGCTCAAAGGCGTGAGCAACGATTTCGATTGGTCATTTTTCGAGAAAAACCTATGGGATGGCACAATCCTCGCCCTTTCCGATTCGACAGCCTCAAACGGTGCCATGATTTCGAAGACCATAGCTCAGCTGTTAAAACTTCAGGTGGACGATACGTTCGATATGTTTTTTGTTCAGGAGCCTCCAAGGGTGCGACGTTTTACCGTTACCGGTATTTACGATTCGCAGATGGCTGAGTTCGATAAGCTGTTCGTGATAGGCGATATCAGGCATATCCAAAGGCTCAACGGCTGGGCTCCCAATCAGATTACTGGGTTCGAGTTGCTGATTGATGATTTTAAAAAGATCTATGAGGTAACCGATGAGGTTGAACTGATTACGCTTTCCCATTTTTTGGATGACGGATCGAGGCTGAAAGTACTCAACATCATGCAGAAATACCCCCAGATATTCGATTGGCTGGGGTTACAAGATTTGAATGTGATCGTTTTGCTTGTTCTGGTACTTGCCGTTGCAGGGATCAACATGATATCGGGGCTACTGATCATCATACTTGAACGGACAAATATGATTGGCCTGCTTAAAGCGCTGGGAGCGGAGAACAGATTGATTAGGAACATCTTCCTTATACAATCCGGGCATATAATCGCCAAGGGGCTGTTCTGGGGAAACCTGATTGGACTAACCGTTGCTTTTCTCCAGATACACTTTGGGCTGATTAAACTCGATCCCGAAAACTATTTCCTGTCCACTGTTCCCATCGACATCAATCTACTGCACATTATTCTGCTCAATATTGGCACTTTTCTTCTTACCCTAATGATGCTCCTGGTTCCCTCTATGGTCATTGCCAAAATCAGCCCCGATAAAACCATAAAATTCGAGTAATACAGACACTTTCCGTCTTTACTTTTTTAGGTGATCCTTCCACAATTTTTAAATGTTTTTTTCGTTAAAACATAAAGTTTAATATAAGGAACGCAACCTTTTTGTGTTTACTACACTCTTTTTTGCACAGTATTTGCTGGACAGAGTTTTTAGTTATTTTTTTAATAAAAACAAATATGTCGCAAACGGATATTTACTATAGAATCAGGAGAATTCTCAGCTTCAACTTCAATGTGGAAGACCACGGGAATCTTTATACCGCCAGTCTGAATAATCAATTGGGCCTCTCTCCCATGGAATTAAACCTTTTACTATACCATATTGAGCAATCCTTTAATATCAAGCTGAAGGATGGGCTTGAAACGGAAGTGAGCAGCCTGAACCAACTCGTATCATATGTATCGCACGAGGTGAACAGGAAAAATTTGAATTAGAGGTACGCTAAACAATTCCATCCCTCCACTGTTTTCATTGTAAGATTAGTTACAGCAAGACTCTACGGATTCTTCTTTTTAAACCGGGCATTTACCTGTAATCAATAATCTGTTTAAGGCAACTTATAAAAAGGTGCTTAAAAAATGTGCTTTTCGAAAGGTAGCCGAAGCAAGACGTTGAGAATTTTTTTGTAAAAAGTAATCAGTGAAATTCAATCACTTCTTTGGATTTTCCCCATTGATCCTTTTTTAAATTAGCTCAACTTAACTTCAGAAAACTTTTTTGTTGAAAAAAGTTTTTTACCTTTGCCCACATTACAATTGATAAATCGTAAGTTGGAAACACGGGAAAAAATACTAAATGCAGCAGGAAACCTCTTCATCCGGGAGGGGCTTAAAAGCATAACCATGGACACGATTGCCCTAAAATTGGGCGTTTCGAAAAGGACTATTTACGAAAACTTTACCAGTAAGGAAGAGCTTATTCGCGAGTTTTTGCTTGAAAACATGCTGAAGCATAAGAACGAACTGTTATCCATAGTAAACAGATCAGAAAATGTTATAGAAGCGTTGATTCAATTCGGTGAATACAACCGTGAAATCTTTTCGAAGTATAATCCCCTTTTTTTTGAAGATCTTAAAAAGTATTACGCACAGCTTTTCGATAGCACCGTGGACGACAGCCGGGTAAAAAACTACGAGGTTTCGTATCTGATTCTGAAGAAAGGGGTTAACGAGGGAACCTTTCTAAAAAGCATTGACATTGATATAGCCAATCGTTTTATTCACAATACCATGGATTTTTTTTATAAGCTCAATCAGAGTACCCATCTCCCCCATGCAAAGATTTGGCAAACCGTTTTTTTGCCCTACATCAGGGGAATATGCACCGAGAAAGGGTTAGAAGTGCTTAAGGCCATTTCAGCCGTTGAAGGAAACTAAGAAAAGTTGAATAGTTTTTTAAACCAAATGAAATTGAAGCATCAATAGATACTATACCATACTTTATAAAGATGTTTGTATGAAATACCTTAAATTACTACTACTGTCTTCATTGATTTTTTGGACCACGCTGATATTTTCTCAAAACTCATATACCCTGTCGCTTCAACAAGCGCAGGACTTTGCATTGGAACACAATCGCAGCCTGAAGAATGCCTCACTGGAGGTACAGAAGGCAAATGCAAAACGCTGGCAAGTGCTGGCTACCATGTTCCCACAGGCAAATATGAGGCTGGATTACTCCAACTTCCTGGGATACGAACTGAAATTTGGCCCTATTCCCATACCCATGAACCCGCAAGGGAACCTGACTGCTCAGGTGGGGTTGGGAATAAGCGGAGCGCAAGTAGTTGGGACGCAGATTAGTAAAATTGCCGAGCACATGGCTGAGGTGAATCTTCAGAAAACGGAACAGCAGATTGCTCAAAACGTAAAATCCATATACTTTTCAATTTTGGCCATGGAGCAAACGGTATCGTTGCTGGGGCTCAATCTGGAGAATATCCGCAAACTTCTCGTTTTCACAGAGAACTCTGTCAGAGTGGGCGTTGCCGAGCAAACCGCTGCCGATCAACTACAGGTTCAGGTATCCGTCGTGGAAACAGGGATTAACTCGGCCAAACGTGCGGTTGAGATGCTATACAACTCCCTTCGGCTTTTTTTAGGAGTTGATGGTGCCGCTGAAATTCATCTTTCGGAAACCTTGGATGAATTGCTATCCGTGGATAGTGCACTTCAACTGGTTGGACAGGATTTTATTTTGGATAATAATTTCGATTACCAATTGCTTAAGCAATCGACAATGCTTGCTAAAAAGCAAATTGCGCTGAGCGCATGGAGTTACGGGCCCACCATAAGCGGCTTTTACCAGTACACCAAGAAAACATACTTTGGCAAGGATGAGGGATTTAACATGACGCCACCCAACTTAATCGGGGCGCAGATCTCCTTCCCTATCTTTTCCAGCGGGGTAAACTACACCAAAGTCAGCGAGGCGAAAATCAACCATGAGATTCAACTCAATGCCCTGGCCGACACGGAGGATGCTCTCAAAATTCAGCATAGCCAGCTCCGCTACGACTTAATTTCCGCCCTGGAAAGTTACGATATCCAGAAAAAGAATATTGAGGTCAATCAGCGCATATTGGATAATATCTCCAGGAAATATGAACAGGGAATGGCCTCGAGCCTTGAGGTCACTACCACAGGCACCAACCTGATAGCCGCCCAAAACAGCTATGTACAGGCCCTTATGGGAGTGGTGAATGCTCAGATTGCCCTGGAAAAACTTCTTAACACCGATATTAAATAATTGTTGAACAGCATATTACCACTACAGTAATGACAAAATTGTTTAGATTTTTAGTAGTATTTGGCATGGCAGCAACAATTGTTGGCTGCGCCACACGAGCAAAAGACGAGGAAACAAAGGCCGAGAAGATTGAACGGGTAAAGGTAGCACCTTTGCAAAAGATTAAGGTCGGGCGCAAAATTGAGCTCTCCACCACCCTGCAGGGATACGAAACCATGAATATCTCACCGGGTGTTCAGGGGCGTATTGAGCATATCTATGTGGATGTGGGATCGGAGGTTAATGTGGGCGATATGCTGGTACGCATGGATCAAACCCAGCTCAACAACACCAAGCTAACCCTTGCCAATCTCGAAGTGGAGTACCAAAGGGTGAAAACCCTGTACGAGTCGGGAACATTACCTCAGCAAACCTATGATAAAACCAAGTTGGGCTACGAGCAAACCAAAGAGAATTTGCAGTATCTGCAGGAAAACACCTTTGTTAAAGCCCGTATCCCCGGCGTAATAGCAGCCAAAAACTATGAGGATGGCGAACTTTTCTCCGGCGTTCCCATTCTCATTCTAACGCAACTACATCAGCTTAAATCGTTGATTAGCATACCCGAATCCTATTTCCCGTTAGTTAAGGAGGGTTTCAAACTGCAATTACGCTCCGATATTTACCCCGGGAAAACTTTCGATGCCGTCATTGAAACGGTTTATCCCACCATCGATGCGGCCACGCATTCGTTTCAGGCTAAGTTGCGTATTCCCAATGCCGATAAGAAGTTACGTCCCGGCATGTTTGTACGTACCACTCTGGAGTTGGGAGAGATTGAAAGCATTCTGGTACCCTACCTTGCCGTACTGAAGCTTACAGGAACAAACAACCGATACGTTTTTATCAATGATAATGGCATTGCCCGGCGCGTGGAGGTTACGTTGGGGCAACGATTTGACGAGCTGATAGAGATTTTTGCACCGGGCATCAAGGAGGGCGATGAAATTGTTGTGCTGGGTCAGGGCAGGCTGGTGGACGGCGCTAAGTTGGAAATCCTCCGGAACTAAAAAACGATGGAAGTAAAGAGATGTGAAACGATGGAAATAAAGCGATAGAAAGAGATGAGTATTTATAAATCAGCCATTCATAAACCCATTACAACCCTGCTAATCTTTGCGGGTGTAATTATCATCGGCCTTTTCTCGCTGAGCAGGCTGCCCATTGACCAATTTCCTGAGCTGGAGTTGCCCTTCGTATCGGTGATGACCACTTACCCCGGAGCCAGTGCCAGCGAGATTGAAACCAACGTTACCCGCTTATTGGAGAACAGTCTAAACTCAGTGGATGGGCTAAAAACACTTACCTCGTCCTCGCGCGACAACATGTCGCTAATATTCTTAGAGTTGGAATGGGGAACCAATCTGGATGAGGTAATCAACGACATCCGATCGTACATTGACATAACCAAAGACAGGCTACCCGATGGCGCATCGTACCCATTTATCTTCAAGTTCAGTTCCAGCGCCATGCCCATCATCCAGTTCTCGGCCACTGCCGAGGAGAGCTATGCCGGGCTGGATAAGATACTGAACGACATTCTTATTCCACAGCTCAATACCGTTGATGGTATAGGCAATATCTCCATTTCGGGAGCACCCAAGCGCTATATCTACGTGGAGCTAGATCAGGAAAAGATGGATGCCTACGGCATTCCGTTGGAGATGGTGGGCGCTGCCATTGCCGGCAACAACCTCAACCTATCATCGGGTACGGTAAAGATGGAGAAAGAGCAGTACCAGCTGCAGGTTAGAACCGAGTATGTTGAAAGTTCAGAAATAGCCGACCTGTTGGTAACCACCACGCCAAAAGGGCAAACGGTTTATGTGCGCGATATAGCCACCGTCCGGGATACCATAAAGGATTTAACGCTGGATGAGAAAATCAACGGCAGGGATGGGGTGCGAATCATCATCTCCAAGCAATCGGGTGCCAATACCGTTCAGATTTGTCGTGATGTGCATAAGCAGATGGCAAAGGCAAAAGAGTTGCTCCCCACCGATATCAATATTGATCTGATTTACGATTCGTCGGAAAATATTCAGGGTTCCATCAACAGCCTGCAGGAATCCATTATGTATGCATTGCTCTTCGTGGTGCTGGTTGTTCTCTTCTTCTTAGGCCGATGGCGGGCCACACTCATCATTGCTCTTACCATTCCCATTGCCCTTATAGTCGCCTTTGTTTACCTCGATTTCATCGGGAGTTCGCTCAATATCATTTCTCTCAGTTCCCTCACTGTGGCCATTGGTATGGTGGTGGACGATGCCATCGTGGTGTTGGAGAACATTATGCGGCATATCGAACGCGGCTCGCATCCCCGCGAAGCGGCTAAATATGCCACCAATGAGGTGTGGATATCGGTAATTGCCACCACGCTGGTTATCATTGCCGTATTTGTTCCCCTTACCATGCTTGGCGGCATGGCCGGTGTAATGTTTAAGGAGTTGGGATGGATTGTAACCATCGTAATAAGCACCTCTACCATAGCAGCCATTACCCTTACCCCCATGCTTGCCTCGCAACTTCTCAAATCGAGAAAGATGCAGGTGGATGAGTGCGGCAAGCTGATTGAAGTACCAACCAAGGTAAACTGGTATCAGCGGTATGCCATTGGATTTATGGATAAGATGGACCTGTGGTATGCAAAGGCCCTGCGCTACGCGTTAAGGCACAAAACAATGACCATAGTGATAGCTGCGCTGATATTTATCGCATCGCTGTTGCCTTTCGCCATGGGTGCCATTGGCACCGACTTTATGCAGGAATCCGATACCGGTAGGCTAAACGTAACAGTGGAGTTGAATCGCGGAACCCGTATTGAGGAGACACTGAAAACGGCCCGAAAACTGGAAGAGCGGTTTATGGTGCTGGTTCCTGAAATCCAGCGCATTGCCACCACAGCCGGCTCCAACGACGAGGCCGGAATATCTTCGCTCTTCACCTCAACCATGAACAATACCATCAGCTTTAATATAAATTGTGGGAAAAAGGGAAAGAGGAGCCGTTCCATTTCCGAAATTTCCGAAGTGCTACGCAAGGAGATGTCGCTTCACCCCGAGATTATCGACTATCAGGCCCGAATATTCTCGGGTATGGGCCCGGGTGGCAACCAAACCGTTGATGTAGAGATATATGGATTTGACTTTGACGTAACCGGTATTCTTGCAGAGGATATTAAGCAAACCATTCACAACAACGTGCCCGGTGCCCGCGATATCACCATAAGCAGGGAGAAGGAGCGCGCAGAGCTGAAGATTGTTGTGGATAAGGAGAAACTGGCCCTCCATGGGCTCAATTCGGCAACAGTGAGCAGCTACGTTCGCAATCGTGTTTCGGGAATGATCGTCGGATTTCTGAAGGATGACGGGGATGAACACAACATTGTGGTTCGTATGGAGGAGAAGAACCGCAACTCAATCTCCACTATCGAAGACCTGTCCATTCCCACACCAAGGGGCGGGTTCATTAAGCTGCGTGAGGTGGCATCTGTGGAGGAGTACTGGTCGTTACCTACCATTACAAGGAAAAGCCGACAACGAATGGTATCGGTTAAAGTAACGCCATATAAAACCTCGCTGGGCGAGCTGGCTGAAGAGATCAAAGCCAATTTGAAGGAGATAAAAATTCCCCGCGGGGTAACCATCCGCCTTGCCGGTAACTACGAGGATCAGCAGAAAACCTTTGCCGATATGGGTCTACTCATGGCATTGGTAGTTCTTCTTGTTTACATTGTCATGGCCTCACAGTTCGAATCATTCTCCAAGCCGTTCATCATCATGATGTCTGTTCCCTTTGCCATAACAGGGGTTATTCTGGCCCTTTGGGTAACGGGAACTACATTGGATATGATTGGCGCCTTGGGGGCAGTGATGCTTGTGGGAATTGTGGTGAAGAACGGAATCGTTCTGGTGGACTACATCAACCTGATGCGCGACCGTAATTATGAACTCCACGAGGCCATTGCCTTGGCAGGGGCATCCCGTTTGCGTCCGGTGCTGATGACTGCATTTACCACCATGCTGGGTATGGTTCCCATGGCACTAAGCCGTGGCGAGGGCTCGGAGCTGTGGCGCCCCATGGGTATTGTGGTTATTGGAGGTTTGATGGTTTCCACATTTGTAACGCTGATCGTGGTTCCCGTACTTTACGGCGTGATGTCGCGTCACGGTGAAAGGAATAAACAGGAAAAAATCCGCAAAGAGTATATCTTTATGCAGATTGAAAATGGCGTGGAAAACGATAATAATCAATAAAAAGGGTGAAAAGTATGAAAGCAGTGTTTATAGTTTTTAATCAGGCCAATACCGAGCGGGTTGAATATATGTTGCAACAGCTTGAAATCCGTGGTTTCACCTTTTTTGAACAGGTACAAGGGCAGGGAAGCAAAACGGGCGAACCCCGACGGGGGACACACACCTGGCCCGAGATGAACTCGGCCATTATCACCATAGTAGAGGATGATAAGGTGGACGTTTTACTAAAATCGGTGCGAAAGCTCGATTTACGAAATAAGGAAATTGGGGTTAGAGCTTTTGTATGGAATATCGAAAGATGCGCTTAGCCAATCTCCAAACGAATACCTTTTCATCTATTTTTAGTAATCGCCTGAATAGCAATAGCTCTACTTATTACGAAAGGTGTATCTATTGGCAGGTTAATACTTCTTATTAAAATCGTTGGATTGAGCAATCGATAAAGTATAATTTTTCATCCAAAAGTATTCTTAATGGGAGCCAATGCATTTGATAGTACCATAAGCAGGATTAAACAAGGATTAAACACGCCTCTCCCCGGTTTTGAAGCCCAAAACCGCATGGCTCCCTCTTTCAGAGGCGGTTCACCTTTCCGAACCCAACCCGACTCCACTACGGGTAAAAGTGCGGTACTGATTTGTATTTACCCCCAGCAGCACGAGCCAACCACTATCCTCATTAAGAGGACAACATACAATGGTGCCCATAGCGGTCAGGTAAGCTTCCCCGGAGGGAAATACGAAAAGTCCGACGAATCGCTTACCGCCACAGCACTACGCGAAGCGTATGAGGAGGTTGGCCTCTCCCCATCTGCCGTGGAGGTAATTGGCAACTTAACACCGCTTTTCATTCCCGTTACCAATCTATTGGTACAGCCCGTTGTAGGGGTAATATCAAAACCTCCGGCATTACGAATCAACAAGGAAGAAGTAGAGTATCCCATTTTTGTAAATCTGATGGATTTGAAAAATCCCGGCAACTGCTCTGCAAAACTTGTTGATGTGATGGGAACTACCATTTCAGCACCCTGCTTTCTTACGGGTAACGAATTTATCTGGGGTGCTACCGCAATGATTATTTCAGAACTGATTTGCTTGTATTAGAGGGCCTTGCTTTAATTGCGTACTATGTTTTGGTAGTGTTTGTACCTGTTCATTATCTGGTTAACATAGTTGTAGGTTTCTTTACCCCTGAAATGTCCGTATTTAACAATGGTATCGCTGTAATAATCAGGATTTGACTTATTTAGAATAAAGAAATCCACATTGTTATCCCAAACATTGGGGTTCTTCCCATACTTTTTGGCCAAATTCCTTGCGTCAATTACATGCCCCAATCCACCATTGTACGATGCCAATATGAATTTAATCCTATCCTGAGGGTTGATAAGACTATCGTTAAATTGATTTTCCAGCCATTTCAAATATCTGGCACCCGCGTCAATTTGAGTTTGAGGATCTGTTTTATGCTTTATCCCAAAATACTCGGCAGTTGAGGGCATAAACTGCATCAGGCCGTAGGCACCTCTTCTGGATTGGACATAGGGTTTAAAGCGGCTCTCCTGGTAAACCATGGCCGCAAAAAGGCGCCAATCCCAGTTGATATTGCTGCTGGCATGCTTAAACCTCTCGTCGAAAGGCGATATATGTCCTGCTTTTATAACGCTGTTGCCTTTTATAATTCTCTTTGCCCAAAGTGGATTTTCGTAATACTTATGCCGAATAATCCTAAACTCGGCAGTGCCGGTAAACATTTCAAGCCACTCATTCAGCTTTTGCAGCAGTTCGTCCGACTCTTTTCCCACAGCCCAGGCTAAATTCTGCTCAAAGCTGATGGGAGTTTCAATGTCAATATTGTCAAAATAAAATGAGTTCACCCTGGCTATGTCCTCATCGCATACGGTATAGTTAATCTCCCCGTTTGCAACCAGTTCGATCAGCTCGTCGGCCTCATAGTTGGGCATCTCAACAATAGTAATGTTGGCACCAATTTCATCCGAAAGATTTTTAAGTCTGTGGGCTGATGCCGAACTTTTCTGAACGTACACAATCTTATCAGCCAAGTCAATGGGATTGCGAATAAGACCTTGACTCTCTCCCCCCTCGGAGGATTTTTGCTGAACTAAAACCTGACGGGTTTTACCATGCGGATTGGCAAAGCTATACTTTTTACCCCGCTCATTGGTTATGGTCAGATTATTGGCAAAAATATCAACCTCTCCCCTTTCCAGCATGGCAAAGGCCTGATCAAGATTATTCTCAGCTACTATCTCAAGTTTAACGCCTAAGTACGAAGCAAAAGCATGAAGCAAATCGAACTGATAGCCCATGGGCTCTCCGTTGTATATAAAATAATTTGTGGAGTTGAAATCGGTAACTGCCACCAGCACTCCCTCATCGAGAATCTGCTCCAGATCTCTACGGCCATCCGCGCTTTTCACACGGGATTGCTGATAGTGCTGAAGGCATCCAAAAAAGAGAATAAACACCAGCCCAAAGGCAAAAATCCACTTCATGTTGCTGGTTTTCAAACGTTTCATCTAAAAATGATTTTTTTAAAACAAGCAACAAAAGTAATGCTAATTTGTTTACCACAAATTTTTTTTGACGATTAGTCGTAAAATATCCACGAAAGGCCGAATTTGAAGACCCTTGGATTTATGGGATAATGAAGAGCCGAAAAGTATTGACTATTAGGGAATCCCTGATTAGCATGTTCGTATTTCAGGTGAATCAGAACACTCTTCCATTTTAAGTTTGCAAAAATATCTACAGTCGGGTAATTGCCAATTTTCTTACTTCGCTGATTGTAGAACTGACCCAGGGCCGGGCTGTATGAATCGGCATAGAAATAAGACCTATAGAAAACATTTGTTCCCAGCTGAGCCGTCAGGGCGTTCTTCACCAACTCCCTCTCGTAGAAAAGGGCACTGAATACAATGATATGCGGAAGACTGATCACATCAGAATTAGTATTGGCCTGCCATACCAAGCGGTTGAAAAAATTTAACCCGCCTAATCGGAAATTTTTCTCGGCTGATACCGATGTTAAGGTAACGTTATCGGCCTGTGCAGGACTTGCCTCTTGGTTGAAATAAATAAAGTCGCTGATATGCATCAGGTTATACTCCACCTCCATGCTCCACCTCTCCACCGATAGGGTACCGGAAAGCGCAAACCTCTTCTCCTTTTTAAAATCATTCTCCCACCGGTAGTGGTTGGAAAAATAATTTTGGTAGAAAATGTCGGGCGTCCTCTCATCAATCAGCAGTTGGCCTTTAAATTGGGGCATCGAAGGATCTTTCCAAAATGAAATTCTCACCTGTCCCGTCAACTGCTTATCGCCGGCTCTATGGCCATCGGCGTATATTCGCAGGGCTCCCTGATAGGAAAGGTATGGGCTATGGCTAAATGCACCCACACCCAGATGGCTGTTGGAGTAGCTGCGCACATCCCTGGTGAATATGAAATCCCCCGGCTCGAAGAAGTAGTAGTGAGCAGCCTCGTACCCAATCCAACCCCTAATTCCCGGCATACCGGGGATGCTTGCAAATTGGGCAATTTCAAGCATGGCAATGGCTTCCCACAGTGAAAGCGCAACAGAATCAGAGGTAATCCTTGGGTTAATAAAGAATGAGCTGTAATAGGCACTATCGGGGTTGTTATCCTTATACGTTCTGCTAAAACTACTGCCATTGAGGATTAGCTTAGTGGTGATCAGCGGAATATAAAGTTCATTGCTTTCCGAAATGGAATCGAGAGAGAACTTCCTGATGTTCAAAAATGTGTACCCTGCAATGGCCGAAATGCCCCTTTCGCGTGTTACGCTTTGCGCGCTATTCATCCATACGGGAGCCAACTGCGATTCCATAAGGGTATCCTGAATAAAGTAATCGTTTGTCAGACCACCATTCTCCTGATTTTTGAAATTACTGCTAGTCAACGAGCCTTGCAGCGACAGGTTGCCCTTGTAATAGCTTGAAAAAAGCGATATGGAATTATCCCTGGTCTCCTGATGCCTGTATGCCCCTTTTGTTCCAAAAAAATCGTACTCAATCCCAATATTCAAATGTTGATTTACATTCTGTGTGTGGATGGCGCGCAACACCTCTTCTGCCTCTCTCCTTTTTCCTCCCGTGGAGTACGATAGAACGGTAAAAGGTCGCCTGACGCTGAATTGGCGATGGCTTAAATTATTTGTCCCAAAATTCAAATAGTGCCTTGAGAACAGGAATGGTTTTCCATACTCCCGTGAAAAGAAATGGTCATACTGCACCGGGCTTCCCAGGTTTCCAAGAAAAGTATAAGTTTCATTCCTCTCGTCCTGGGGATAGTACAGGTGGTTCATCCAAAGCAAAGTATCTACGGCAGCCTGTTCGAGTGACAGGTAGGTGGAGTTGAACCTCCACGAAACAACTTTTTCCCTGGGCGACAGCAAGAGCAGCTCCCTAATATTGCGATTCTTAATGGCCTCGTTGGTTTTGGATGGCTGTGAATCATCGGGTAAATGGGTGTCCGTTTTACTCCGGATGGTATCAGCAGGTATGGTATCGTTATTTTGTCCCACGGGCAAAGAGTGTCGGGAAGAATTGATACTAACTATAGTATCGGGAAAGGAATAGATAGCGGGAATGGCAACAACCCGCTCAACCGGAAAGGCCATGGCGGTGAATACCAAGAGTTGAATAATGCCTACAAAAAAACCTTTACAACTGTTTGCCATAGGAAAGCAAAAGTACAAAAAGCCTGTTGTTTATTGCATGGTAATGCTAATAAATAAGGGGTAAAATACGGCAAACATTACCTGATCTGCGCCGTGCATACTTCAATACAGCATGCCAATCTATCAACTACTTAACCAACTTATCAAACTCAGTTTCAAGCGGTTTATTGTTGATAAAATCAAAAAGCGCAAGTTTTCTCATGTTGTAGTAGAACTGCCAATAGTCGCGCATGGCAGCAATATAGCGCTCGCGGGCATTATCCCGTTCGGTTTGGGCAATGTTCAGGTCCAGAACGTCAATCTTCCCTATGAGGAACCTCTCTTTGGTCACATTGTAACGACTTTGAGCAATAGTATCGGCTTTGGCTGCCAGCATCAGCTGGTCGTCCTGCAGGTTGAACTGCATAACCTTAAGAAAAATATCCTGCTCGAAATCCACAATGCTTTGCTCAATATTGGTACGCACCACCTCTCGGCTCGATTGGGCCATCTTCACGCGTCCTTTTCCAAGCCCCCAATCCAAAATGGGAATTGATACTCCAATTCTTAAACCCTGCTGATCCAATGGATCACGGTAAACATTTTCCAACTCCTCTGACATTTGCGTAAGACCATAGGTAGCATTGAGATTGGCGCTAAATCCCCTCTCTGCTTTGGCCTGTGCAACTCCTCTATCTGCTTCAATCAAACTCCTCCTATATTGTATCATTTTAGGGTTATTGGAACGAGCCATATTCAGCACGGCATTATAATCGAGGGTAACAAGCGGGAAATCAGTTGGAACAACCAATTCAAGATCATATTGATCGTTCAGGCCAAGGAAAGATTTTATCTTAAACTTTTTCAGTTGAAGTTCAATATTGGCCTCATTCACCGAACTACCGGCATTAAGGAAGCTAAGCTCCATCTGGAGCAGCTCATTCTCGGCAATGGTGCCAATGTTATAGCGTCCCTTGGCAATCTGGTATAGGGTATCGGTATTGGCATAGTTAAGCTGAGCGGTGCGCACATTCTGCTGCGCTAAAATAAGGTCGAAAAAATAGCGAATGGCATCCACCGAAATATTTTCCATAGCCTCAAGGTAGGCTTGCTTGGCTTCGAGGTACTTCAAGGGTTCCACTTTTTTCTTCCACTTATACTCATTGAACCCGAATAGAGGTTGAGTAAAACCAATCTGTATGGGTACCGACATGTAGCTCGTTTTTTTGTTGGCTCCTAACAGGTCGGTCCTCTCAAGGTTTGTTCTGGTAAAAATCTTGCCTCCGGTCCATCCCACATTCTGGTTTAGCCCAAGTCCAAGGGTTGTGATATTAGAATTTTCTCCAACATAAATATATGTACCATCCTCCTTTTGATGCCGCACAATTCTTCTGTTGAACTCAGGAAATGTTCCGCTGAATGTTAAACTTGGCAAGAGGTCCGCCTCAAAGGTTCTGTTTTCCCAATACGCTTTACGGAACTGATGCTTGGCCAGTATGGCCTGAGGCGATGACTCACGTGCTATTTCAAGCACATCGTACAGCGTCAGCGTATTCATGGGAAGTTGTCCCATGGCGCCGGACAGCGATATTATCACAATAACGATTAAGGATGATATTCTGTGTTTCATTGTTAAATATTGTATTCGTTTTATGACAGATACAAACTACTCATGACGTAACGATTCAATGGGATCCTTTTCAGCTGCCCGTTTGGCAGGCGATAGTCCAAAGATAACCCCAACGGCTGCCGATACGCCAAAGGCAACCAGTACCGATAGCGGGGAAACAATGGTAAGGATGCCCGAGAAATGGGTGATTAGGAATGAGAGGATTATTCCAAGGATCACTCCTATAAAGCCGCCAGAAACGCTGATAAGCACTGCTTCGGCAAGGAACTGGGCAATAATATCGGCCTTTTTGGCCCCTATGGCCAAGCGGGTACCAATCTCCTTAATTCGCTCCATCACCGAGGCAAACATGATATTCATAATGCCAATCCCTCCAACAATCAACGATATGCTGGCAATGGCACCCAACACGATGTTAAAAATATCCTTGGTGCGCTGTTGCTGTTTAAGCAGCAGTTCCGGTACGACGATTTCAAAATCTTTAACCTCGGCATGGCGGCGAAGCAGCATACGGCTCAACACTTCGGTTGTACTATTAATTTCATTGGTTTCTTTTACCTGAACAATTATCCTATCCAGCTGGTGATAGTTTTGTTGCGACTGACTCTGTGGCGAACCGCCAAACGATATAGCCCCGCCTCCAAACCGGATGGTGCTCGTTTGTGCCTTGCGTAAGTTCACCAAAGCCCGGTTTTGATAACGCAACAGCATGGTTTTAATAGGGATGTAAACATTATCGTTGTACACATTCACCCCTGCGCTTTCGAACCCGGTTATGGTAATATCGGTCTTTTGCAGCACTCCAATGATCTGCAACCAAACGTTGCCAAATTTTATGTACTGCCCTATGGGATTAACGGTACTAAAAAACTTATTCTTAATATTGGCACCGATGATACAAACTGTTATGCCATGCTCTACCTGAAAATCGGTAAAAAAAGTACCGCTTTCCAGGGGCAAATTGAACAGTTCAAAATAATCGGGCGAAACGCCCATGATCTTAGCCGGCATTCTGTTGGCTTTAAACTGGACGAAAGAATTTAAACTCACCTCTGGGCTTATCCGCTGAACCGAAGGGACAATCTCCTGTATTGCCTCCACGTCAAGCAGGGTTAATCCGGGCGAAAACTTCTTGCTCTGCCTTTCGCCATTATCACTATCGCTATTCTCGTCGGCTTCCTCAAAAATTGGGTTAATAACAATATTGTTGACCCCCACCATTTTAATCTGATCGAGAATTTCTTTCTGAGCCCCATTGCCTATGGCAAGCATGCTAATCACAGCTGCAACGCCAAAGATGATGCCCAGCGCAGTGAGCATGGATTTTAGCTTATTGGCCAGAATGGACTCAATGGCTATGTTGATATCGTGTATATACCTTTTATACATGCTGAAAATGTGATAGACAATTCGTTGTACACAACCATTATTCAGGCCTTTTCCTCATGCCGTGCATCTTGGCTATAGGTTTCTCCTTGGGTTTTTTGGCCTCCTCCTCCAAACGTTTCTTTTCCTTAGCCCGCTCCCTGATTTCCGGGATTAACTCTTCTCCAACAATGGTAAACTTTTCAGCACCATCGGGGATGTTCAGATAAACTTCATCGCCCTCATTCAGCCCTTTCTCAATAATAATGAAGTTTTCGTTCTGCGGTCCGGTTATAACTATGTGCTTGCGACCATGGGTGCTGTAAACGTAGCTTAGGCTGTCGTTGGGATGAATGGCCTCCAGCGGAAGGTAAAGCACATCGTCAAATCGTTGGGTGAGAATCTGATTGCTCGTGGTCATGGACGGACGTAAGATGGGATCGTACTCATTAACTCTGATGGTAACCTCAAACACCTTGGCATCGGTGTTGGGCAATTGCTCCCCGATGTTGGCCACTTCGGTAACAACCCCGGTGTAACTCTTTTCCGGGAAGGCATCCACACCAATCCTTACCTCCTGCCCCACCTTCAACTTGCTCACATCAATCTCGTTGACATACGTTTTCGAATCCATTACCGACAAGTCGGGGAGCGTGGCAACAATTAAATCCCACGGGCTGACGCTGGAGCCAACTTTCCTTTTCTGGCCACTCCACTCGCGATGGTAAATTACCATACCCGATTTAGGGGCCTTGATGACAAATTTGCTTAGCACATCAAGCATATCCTGCCTTTCGCGCACCTGACGTGATAAGTTAATGGACACCTCGCGCATTGACGCAACGGCCTGCTCCTTTTTCAACTTGTAGTTGTGCTGGGCTTGCTGTAAACTTCGCTCTGCCTTATCCAGGTTTATCTGTGCCTGACGCTGTGTTGCCGGAGGCTCAAATTTCGACTGTTCAACCACAATTCTTTTTTCTTCCAGGTCGAAATTCAGATTGATTAACTCATCGCGCAGATTTCTCAGCTGAAGCGTTGTGTCAAGTTCTGTTTTAAGGTACTGCTGCTGGCTCTTCTCAAGGTCATCCTCAATCTCTTTAAGGCGATTGCTCAATGCACTCCTGTCCAATGTTGCAACATAATCGCCCGAATCAACAACCGTCCCCTCGGGAATAAGATCCTGAATTTTAATGTCTGAGAATCTGAAACTTCTACCCTGGCGAAGTTCGGCAGGTGCCATGATATCCTCCTTATTCTTCGATTGCAATTCACCTGTTACGGTGACAAGCACTTCAAACTGACCCCTGGCAACACGCACCTTTTGAGGGGCTGCTGTTTGCTTTTTTGAAGTTCCGAAAATGATTACAAGCAGCACCACCAATGCCACTGCCGAAATACCAATGATAACTTTTTTCTTCATACTAATAGATTCAACGTGTATGGCAATAATTATTTTGTTCTACTATGACGCACAAAAATTCTTGTCGTTTAACCCATAATGGATTTTAACACTATTTAAGAAAGACTGTGGCTAAAGCCAACTGTTAACCAACTCAATCACTTCTTGCGATAAGGCCCGGGCTTCTTCTGCCGATTTGCTCTCGGCGTAAATTCTGATAATAGGCTCAGTATTGGATTTGCGCATGTGAATCCACCCTATGTCAAGGTCAATCCTCAACCCATCAAGGGTATTTATTTCTCGGTTGGCATAGTATTTTTTCAACTTTTCAAGAATCTCATCGGGATCGATGGAAGGACTTAGCTCAATCCGATTTTTTGAAATATAGTAGTCAGGATAGGTTTTGCGCAGGGCTGTGCAAGCCATGTTTCGCCCGGCCAGGTGAGTGAGGAATAGCGCTATGCCCACCAGGGCATCCCTGCCGTAGTGCAGTTCGGGATAGATAACCCCACCATTGCCCTCACCACCGATCACTGCGTTGCACTCCTTCATTTTGGCCACCACGTTCACCTCCCCCACTGCTGAGGGGAAGTATGCTCCCCCATACTGCCGAGTAACATCGCGAAGGGCAGATGTGCTGGAAAGGTTTGATACCGTGTTACCCGGTGTGCGTGAGAGAACGTAGTCGGCAACGGCCACCAGGGTGTACTCCTCGCCAAACATACTGCCGTCCTCACATACTATGGCAAGCCTGTCCACATCAGGGTCAACTGCAAAGCCCACATGGCACTGATGGGTAATTACAGCCGATGACAATGCAGTAAGATGCTCGGGAAGCGGTTCGGGGTTATGGGGAAATTCACCGGTAGGGTCCGTATAGAGTTCAACCACATAGTTTATCCCCAGGGCTTTTAGCAGCCGGGGAATGGCAATCCCTCCAACGGAGTTTATACAGTCGATGGCCACTTTGAAATTGGCATTGGCAATGGCATTGGTATCAACCAATTTTAGTTTAAGTATCTGTGCTATATGGGTATCGGCAAAATCGTAATTGCCCACGATGCTGCCAAGGTAGTCAACCTGCGGGAAGGTGAAAGCATTGCCTTCGGCAAGGTTAAGGACTTCTTTCCCATCGCTGTCGGAAAGGAATTCTCCCAGCTCGTTGAGCAGTTTAAGCGCATTCCAATGCCTTGGGTTGTGGCTGGCTGTAATGATAATACCCCCCTGCGCTTTTTCGGCCGAAACGGCCATTTCCACCGTAGGGGTTGTGGCCAAACCCAACTCCACAACATCAATCCCGCAGCCTAATAGCGTCCCTACCACCACCTGATTTACCATTTCGCCCGAAATGCGTGCATCGCGACCCACCACAACCCTGCAACGAGTGTTGGGATGACGATTTTTAACCCACTTTGCAAATGCGCTGGTATAGAGCGATATATTCAAAGGGTTCAACCCGTCGTTGATGCTCCCGCCTATGGTTCCCCTGATGCCCGATATGGATTTGATTAGTGCCATTTTTCAACATATTAATTTCCACAGCAAAGGTGGTAAAAAGGTGGCATTTGCGCAATGCTACCTCTGTTAAACGTTTGTGTGCTATATTTAGTATTGTGCAAGGGTTATGCGGAATCCTACGACGCCTGATTCATATCATAAATCTCCCTTTTGGGAACAAGGTAGCGATTGTACAACAGTAGTCCCGAAATGGTAATTACACCAATCCCGCTAAACATCAGCCAAAGCAAACTCGGTCGTCCCATTTCGCTCACAAACTTTACGTAGGTATAGGCACCCAGCACACCCCCTATCCCGCTGCCAATCACTCCGTACAGGAACGAGTATCCCAGGTAAAGTGCCTTTTTATCGGGCGGAGCGATGAGTCCAACGTAGGAAATGAATTTGGGGTGGGCCGTCATCTCGCCAATGGAGAAAATGGTAATACCCGCCATGAAAACCCAGGCATAGGTGGAGATGGCCAGAATTCCCATGCCAATCGTTCCTAATGCAATCCCAACAATCATTGTGGGAAGCGCCTTGGTATTTTTAACGATGTACGAGATGATTAGTTGTAGCAATATGATGGTTCCGGCATTGATAACGGTAACGTGCTCGGCCGCAAATTGCCAATTTGGGTTCTCAACAAATAGTCCCAGAAAGGAGTTAACCACGTTATTCACCGGTGTCATGTCCATGTACTCGGTTAGGTACCAAAGCACGGTGTCGAACATCTGGAAGTAGAGTATCCAAAAACAGGAGTAAATGGCTATCATCACCATAAACCGGTAATCTTTAATCACCATCACCGCACCTTTTAAAACATCACCCAGTTTTTTTTGTACTTCGGGTCGTGCCGGCTCTTTGTAAACAAAAAGGGCAAGGAATAGCAACCAGCCCGTACCCACGGCAGCCATGATGAAAATATAGTTCCAGCCAATGGTTTTCAAATATGGTATGAGGAACAGGGGGAACAGGAAGGCCCCCAGGTTGATTGTCCAGTAAAAAATGCCGAAGCCCAGGGTCGAGTTGCTCTCGTCGGTGCAGCGGGCAATGGTGCCCGATATGATTGGCTTGAAAAAGCCGGCTCCGGTAACCATTAGCAACAGGCTAGCAAAAACCACGTAGTAGCTCGTGCTGAAACTGGTGAACAGATAACCCAGCGACATCACTATAAATGAAAAGATAAGGGTTTTCTTATACCCAAACTGGTCGGCCAGTGCCCCGCTAAGTATGGGCAGCAGGTACAGCAGTGGTGTGATAACACTTTTGATAACCCCAACGCTCTCCTTGGAGAAACCCAACCCTCCCTGGCTAATGTCTAAAACCAGGTAAACCGACAGGATTGACATTACACCGTAGTACGAGCCCCGCTCGAAAAACTCCATCACGATAACTGTCCAAAAATTCCGGGGGAAAGAGGAAATCCCTTTGCGTGCCTTTTGCTTTTCCATGGTGTCATTCATTTTTCGAAACTGAATCCACAAAGCTAATGGTTTTTTCAAACCATGGAAATATTTTTTATAGGCATGGATTAAATAAGGGAATCCTGTTTGACTGAGGCTCCGGCCTCAGCTGCAGCTATTTTGCTTGGTTTCACCAAGAGGCACAGCATGATTACAATAGATTGAAGGCGATACAACCGCCGCCGAACTAAAGAAGGGCCATATTAATGAGAAAAGGGCACAGCCACTGTGTGCCCCTTTGCATTAAATGGTCTTATTTATAAGCGACTATATCTCCCTACTGATAGTTTGGCAAAGCGTTCATCAACTTCTGACGGGAGAAGAAAATTCGGCTTTTCACCGTTCCTATCTTGAGGTTCAACTTCTCAGCAATTTCTTTATACTTATAACCTGAAGTATGCATCTGGAACGGAATTCTAAAATCATCGTCCAGATTTTCAATCTTCTGATTAATCTCGCTGTGGGAGTAAGACGACTCAGGGCTCTCGCCATGGGCACGACCGTTGATAAGAAACTGGTTGTCGCTTGAATCGAATGTGGTACGCTGCTTAACTGCCTTGCGGTAATTATTAATAAAGGTGTTCTTCATTATGGTGAAGGTCCAGGCTTTAATATTGGTATTGTCCGCAAATTTATCCCTGTAGGTAAGGGCCTTTAAAAAGGTCTCCTGCACCAGGTCGTGGGCATCCTCAGGATTAGCCGTCAGGCTATAGGCAAATCTCTCGAGATTTGGCTCCAGCTCAATGAGAGCGGTATTAAATTCTGCTGTTGACATGGCTTTGTGTTTATGTTTGTTCTTATTTAGACTAATTAAATGTTTATGCAAAAATAGCTTAGATTTAAACAAAATGTACTCAGAATGTCAATCTGAAGCCCTTTTTCGAGCATGATTCTAAATAACAACCGTTGTTTTCAGTAGATTTTTCAAGGCATTTGCGACTTCTTTCTAAATTAGATACAAATAACAGCGCGCTGTTTTTTCATATTTTTTTTAAAATTAAACAGGCCATAGGATAGTTAACAGAATCTCCCATTAATTGTGGCTTTGTAATGGAAAAAATTAATTTGGCTAACAATATTTACAGTGTTTATCGTACCTTTAAGGTTTAAAAACGGATGAAATGACCGAACTTGCTCTTTACGTTATAATTGGCTTAATCCTTGGCTTTCTGGTTGCACTGCCGATTTTCAGGTATGCCTTCAAAGGCGGCTCGTCGCAGCATCAATCAAGTCACGAATTGGTGGAGATTGAGGGTAATCTGCGTGTTGCAAACGACAGGATCGCAAGATTAACCGACGATGTCGCCCGGCGCGACGAGGAGATTGGCAGGTTGGAAAAGCTGAAGGATGAACACGTAATGCGCCTATCCTCAGCCGATACGCTTATGGATGAGATGCGCAAAAACTCTGAAAATAGCAGGCAGGAGCAAGTTAAACTGCAAGAGGAGCATAATAAAAGGGTTGAAGCCTTTCAGGAGTTGAGCAGAAGCCACTCGGGGCTTCAAATTCGGGTACAAACCCTGAACGAACAGCTGGCCTCACTGACAAAGGAGCTGGAGACTCTTAAAGACGAACGTAAAGTGCTGCAGTCGGATTTATCAGCCGCCAGAGAGCGTGGAATAGAGCTGGAGAAGGAGAATAAGTACCAGAAGGAGATGCTTGAAAAGCAAAAAGTTGAGATGGAGGAGATAGGGAAAAAGTTTGCGGCTGAGTTTAAAATCCTGGCCGACTCCATACTCGAGGACAAGAGTAAGCGGTTTACGGAGATTAACCAGAAGAATATTGAAGGGCTGCTTAAACCGTTAGGCGAGAACCTTTCGCTGTTCCAGAAAAAGGTGGAAGAGGTGTACGACAGGGAGAGCAAGGAGCGCTTTTCGCTGGGTAAAGAGGTGGAGAAGCTGGTGCTGCTCAACCAAAGAATTAGCGAGGAGGCCAACAACCTGACCAATGCCCTGAAAGGGCAGGTAAAGCAAATGGGAAACTGGGGGGAGATGATATTGGAAAGCATTCTTGAAAAATCGGGACTGGTGAAAGGGCGCGAATACTTTGTGCAGGAATCGCTTAAAAGCGATGAGGGGCAAAGGCTGCAACCCGACGTTATCATTGCCTACCCCGACAAGAGAAGGGTGGTGGTCGATTCCAAGGTATCGCTTGTGGCATACGAGAGATACTGCTCGTCCGATTCGCCCGATGACCAGGCCAGGGCCTTAGCCGAGCACATGCGATCGGTAAAGATGCATGTCGATACTCTCAGCAGTAAAAACTATCAGGATACGGTGGGATCGCTGGACTTCGTGATGATGTTTGTTCCCATCGAACCGGCATTTATGCTGGCCATGCAAACCGATAATGAGCTGTGGAACTATGCTTATAACCGCAGAGTACTGATTATCAGTCCAACAAACTTAATTGCTGCCCTGAAACTGATTTATGACCTTTGGCAGCGTGAGCACCAGAACAAGCATGCCATTGAGATTGCCGAGAGGGGAGGTAGGCTGTATGACAAGTTCGTTGGTTTTGTGGATAGTTTAAAAACCATAGGGCATCATCTGGACCTCAGCAAGGAGAGCTACGAGGCGGCCTTCAAACAGCTATCCACCGGTAGTGGGAACCTGGTATCGCAGGCGCAAAAAATTAAGATGTTAGGGGCCAAAGCCAAAAAGTCCTTATCCGACTCCTTGTTAGAATCAACTGAGGATGAATCAACCCGGGCATTAACAGAACCAGAATAGCCATGATATCGATTTGCTTACCGGTTTATAACTACGATATTACTGATTTAACCGACGAACTCCTTCGCCAGGCGAAGGAAAGCAATATCGATATCGAAATCCTTGTTTTCGACGATTTCTCCATATCCTACTACAAGAAACGCAATGCTGCAGTTTCTACTCTTACCAACGTTAGCTACCTGGAGTTCGACCAGAATTTGGGACGTAGTAAAATTCGTAACCGCCTGGCCGATTTTGCCAAAGGCAACTGGCTCCTCTTCATGGATTGCGATGTAATCCCCGATTCGCCCCAATTTTTATACAACTACAACAGGGCCATCAACGAAGCTGATGTCATTTGCGGAGGGATAGGCTATGGACCCAAACCCCTCAATGATAAACTATTGCTCCGATGGAAATACGGAGTACGCCGCGAAAGCAAAAACGCTTCCCGGCGACAAATGTCGCCCCACGCCTCCTTCCTAAGCAGCAATTTCATGATTAAACGCGAGGTGTTCCATCAAATCCGCTTTAACGAGGAGATTTCGGGGTATGGACACGAGGATACCCTGTTTGGCCTCGACCTAAAAATCAACAACATTCCCGTTTACCACATTAACAACCCCTGTATTCACCTTGGCATTGAACCATGTTTTGAATATCTGGCCAAGACTGAAAAAGGAATAATAAACCTTGTCCGTTTGCTACGGATAGTACCGCATCAGAAAAAAAATTTGCGACGCAACATCAAACTGCTGAGATATTACTCATTTTTCCGCAGTATAGGCCTGGCCTATCCCCTTAGATGGGTATTCCGCGTGTTTAACCCCATCATTCGCAGGCTACTGTGCAGCACAAAACCTTCCATTTTCCTTTTCGACCTTTATAAAATGGGCCTGATGGCCCAGGTGTTCAATAAGCCGAACCTGACCGAAGATACACACGTCGATTTTTTTAATTACATGGTAGCAGAGTAACATTTAGATTTTGAATGGATTCTTGCATCACCCTAATTATCAAATAAATGAATTAATTCTTCGCAAATTCCCCGTTATGGATTTCGCAAATCTGATGAGATCTTTATAACATTGTTTTGCTACCTTTATCCGCTCTTGAAACCGTTTTTCACATGACTGAAACCATCCCCTTTGAACTTCACAGGATTGAAAGCAACAACTACCATTCTCTGATACAAGGTAAAATCAACGGGCAACCGGTGGTGCTCATCCTCGATACAGGGGCTTCGAGCACCGTTATCGACCAATCGGTGGCCATTGGTACCCCCATTGAACCCGATGAGGATCACGAGGTTTTTGCTGCAGGGGTCAATGCCAAAAGGATTGATGTCAAACAGATTGAATTGCCATCTTTGCAATTGGGAGACGTGGTCTTCAACAACATTATTGTGTTTAGCACTGACCTACGGTCACTTTCCGAACTTTACCTCGAAATGACAGGTATTGAAATTCATGGTCTTCTGGGATGCGATTTTATGGTGGATAACAACGCTACCGTAGATTTTTCAACCGGAACGATTAAGCTGAACCGGATTCATGAGTAAATTTTCCACTTCCCATACGTTGAACCCAATCTTTGACATTACGCAATGCTCATTGGGGAAATTAAAAAAACAGATTTTTCATAATACAATTGTATTCTTTTCCTTTTATGGCATTTAGTAAAAAAAATAATATCTTTGCCCACGTTTTTTTTAAAATTAAGAATAATCAATAGTTTAACACAAAGAAACAATGCAAAATAGAGGCGCCATTAGGCTTATTGCCATTGCACTAGCGCTGGTATGTATCTACCAGCTCTCCTTCACCTGGGTTACCAAAAAGGTAGAACGCCAAGCTGTACGCATAGCTCAGGGCGATGCCAAAAAGGAGTATCACTATCTCGATTCTATTTCGAACGAAACGGTTTACAACTTCCTGTGGGTAAGAAAATACACCTATCGGGATTGTAAAGAGAGGGAAATCAATCTGGGTCTTGACCTAAAAGGCGGGATGAACGTAACCCTCGAAGTGTCGGTGGTGGAAATCCTTCGTTCCATGTCGAACTACAGTACCGACAGTTCATTCCTTGCTGCCATAGATATGGCCAAGAAAATGGCTCCCAGCGAGGATTTTGTTACCCGATTCGGGAACGCATTCCAAGCCATTGCTCCCAATGCCAGGCTGGCGGCTATTTTCAATACCGTTGAGCTGCGCGACAGGATCAATTTCAACTCTTCCAACGAGGATGTGTTGAAGGTTATCCGCAAGGAGGCTGAAGATGCCATTGCAAACTCTTATAATATCTTACGGAACAGGATCGACCGCTTTGGCGTTTCACAACCCAACATACAAAGGCTCGAAGGGTCGGGAAGGATTTTGGTTGAACTTCCCGGGGTTAAAGACCCGGAGAGGGTTCGCAAACTCCTGCAAGGAACGGCCAGCCTTGAGTTTTGGGAGACTTACGAAAACAGCGAGATTTTCCCATCGCTTGAACAGGCCAACAGAAAAATTAAGGAGATCAATGATGCTTTGGCCAAACTTGAAGCGCCCGCCGAAAAGGAAAAAACAGAAACTCCAAAGGAAAAACCTGCCATTGAAGAAACTCCCGCCGAAAAAGCGGATACCGCTTCAAAAGAGGATGAGCTGCTGAGCATGCTTAAGACGGAAAGCGACACTACAGATTTAACCCGTGAAGAGTGGGCCAAGGATTATCCCCTATTTGCCATTCTAAGCCCATCCACCAATCAGCAGGGTCAAATTCTACCGGGCCCATCCATTGGATTGGCACATTATCGCGACACAGCTAAAATCAATGAATACCTCAACACGCCTCAGATTCGTCAGCTTTTCCCAAGGGATGCCAAATTCTTATGGACTGTCAAACCGGTGAAATGGGATAAAACCAAGAGCTACTATGAGCTGATTGCCATTAAAGTGACCAATCGCGATGGCAAGCCCTCGCTGGATGGCTCGGTGGTTACCGATGCCCGTGATGAGTTTGGCACTTCCGGATCTGCCGAAGTAACCATGGCCATGAATGCCGAAGGTGCAAAAATTTGGGCCAGATTAACAGCCGACAACGTGGGTAAATCCATAGCCATTGTTCTCGATGAGCTGGTTTATTCATATCCAAGGGTTAATCAGGAAATCAAAGGAGGACGTTCATCCATCACCGGGGATTTTACCATTAACGAGGCGAAAGACCTTGCCAACGTGCTCAAATCAGGAAAACTTCCTGCACCCGCACGCATTATTCAGGAGGAGATTGTGGGGCCCTCATTAGGCCAGGAATCCATTGACTCCGGAATGAGATCGTTCGTTTTCAGCTTGATCATTGTAATGCTTTACATGATATTCTACTACAGCCGCAGGGGCGGCGTGATTGCCGACGTAGCTCTGATGGCCAACCTGTTTTTCATCTTCGGGGTACTGGCCTCCTTCCAGGCCACCCTTACCCTTCCGGGTATTGCCGGTATTGTGCTAACCATGGGTATGGCGGTTGACACCAACGTGCTTATACTCGAGCGTATTCGTGAGGAGCACAGGGCCGGAAAAGGTTTGAACATGGCTATTTCTGATGGTTTCAAAAATGCCTATTCGGCAATCATCGATGGAAACGTTACCACGCTGCTCACAGGGATTGTACTATACATGTTCGGCTCAGGCCCCATCCGCGGGTTTGCCACAACCCTTGTGATTGGTATTCTCACATCGCTCTTTAGCGCAATATTCATCTCGCGCCTGATTATTCAATTCATGGTTGACAGAAAGTACACACTTACCTTCTGGACCAAATTCAGCGAGCAGGCCTTTCAAAATACAAAGATCAACTTCATTGGCAGTAGAAAATTTGCATACATTTTTTCGTCAACCATTATCATCATTACCCTGCTTTCGCTGGGTATCAGGGGGCTAAATCCCGGTATCGATTTCACAGGGGGCCGTTCGTATGTGGTAAGGTTCGATCAGAATGTTTCTACAGCTGATCTGGCTTCGGATTTAAGGGTTATATTAGGTGAAAGTCCGGAGGTGAAAACCTTTGGATCGCAGAATCAGGTGAAGATTACCACCAAGTACAAGATCAACGAGGACGATGAGAGCATTGATAATGAGATTGATTCGCTAATCTATGTGGGATCTGCATCATTCTTGCCCACAGATACTTCCCTCGAAACCTTCAAGGATGTTTATAAACAAAGCAGCGTAAAGGTTGGGCCAACCATTGCCATCGACCTTCGCCGCGAGGCTTTCATAGCCGTTTTCATTGCATTGATAGCCATTTTCCTTTACATTGTCGTGAGGTTTAAAAACTGGAGCTACGGAACAGGTGCAGTTTTAGCCCTTTTCCACGATGCTCTGGTAATTGTTGGGATGTTTTCAATTTTCTACAATAGATTACCCTTTGGGCTGGAGGTTGACCAGGCATTTATAGCCGCAATCCTTACCATCATTGGGTATTCCATAAACGACACCGTGGTTATTTTCGACCGTGTACGTGAGTACATTAAGCTTTATCCAAAGCGCGACAGGGTTGAAATCATTAATAGTGCGCTGAATGATACATTAAGCCGAACATTCTCAACATCTTTCAGTACTCTGGTGGTGCTTATCCCCATTTTCTTCTTCGGAGGCGATAGCATCCGCGGATTTATATTCGGGCTGATAATCGGTATTATTTTTGGTACCTATTCTTCGTTGTTCATCGCATCACCGATTGCATACGACCTGCAGAAGAAAAGACTGCTTAAAGCAGCAAAATAAACAAGGCAATGCATTGCCCCAAGCACATAATCCTGCAATCCGGTTGCAGGATTATGTGTTTTTAACCCGACTGAGATTAAAATAATGCCTGTATTCATTGGTTTTTCCGAGATTATTTTCATTGTCGCAATATTCTTTTTACTGTTCGGGTCGAAAAATATTCCCGAGATGGCTCGGTTTTTAGGGAAAGGAATAAGAGACATAAGAAAGGTAGCCGGTGAAGTAAAAAAACAGATTACCGAGGACGAAGCCCCGGAACGGGGTGCTGAAGCTGCCAATCCAAAAGAAAAGCAATCCTGAGAAAAAGTGTACCATTATTGATAATCAAGAATCTACCCCGATTTTTATTTTTTGCCATGTGGCATTTAAAAAAAACAAATGGTATAGTTCTCACATTTATTTAAGCTATCTTTGCAACCCCATTTTTTAAATACTTATTATTAATCAATTGGCCACCCTATCGCAATGGAAGGTTGGCATTAAAAAAAGTTCAGAAATTGAAAGAAAAGAAAGATTTCGGAAAGAAACCCGTGAGGAGGAGTAGATCCGAAAAAAGTGAAGAGCCCGCAAGGGTTTACCGTCCCCGAACCATAAAGTTATCCGGTTGGGAACCCGGTTCAAGAAGAGAGGAGCAGCCTTTTTCCGAAGAAAAGCCGCGGGAGAGGCCTTCGGCACGTATGTCAAAGAGGGCTGATTCCGATTCGAGTGCAAGCAAACCTCGGTTTAAAAAAGAAACAGGGTTTGGCAAAAGCGGAATGAAACGATCAGCAGGTGAAAGCGAAGGCTTTCGCAAGGGGAAGAGGTTGGGCGACAAAAAGTTTGATGACGATCGTAGTCCATCGCGTTCGAGGGCAGGTCACAAAGAGAATTACCAAACACCCTATGGTGAAAAGAGAGGGAGGAAAACTGCCTATGCAGATTCCGATGAACGGTTTGGGAGAAGCAGGGAATCGTATGATAAACCGTATGGGAGGGGTACTGCCCGACCCGGTAGTAAATCGGATGATCGTAAGGGCTTTGGCCGTAGGGAGAAGTATGGAGATGATTTCTCAACTCCGAGATATGAGAAAGGCCCCCGGCAATATAAGCAGAGCGGGAGAAGTGCTGAAAAGCCCCCAAGAATAGAGGCGGATTTGCAAACCGATAAGGATGGGCTCATCCGGCTCAACAAGTACATTGCCAACTCCGGTTTGTGCAGTCGCCGCGAAGCGGACGAATATATTGAAAAGGGATATATCACCGTGAATAATGTTACCCAAACCGAACTAGGCACAAAGGTTAGACTAACCGATGAAATCCGTTTTAAAGGCAAGGAGTTGGACCCCGAGGGTAAGGTGTACATACTGCTGAATAAGCCCAAAGATTACATCACCACCGTGGATGATCCCAACGCCAAACGCACGGTTATGGAACTCATAGAGGGTGCATGCCCGCAAAGGGTTTACCCTGTTGGCAGATTGGACAGGAACAGCACCGGTTTGCTGCTATTAACCAACGATGGCGAACTTACCAAACGGCTTACCCATCCAAGTTTTATGAAGAAGAAGGTTTACGAAGTGGGACTCGATAAGCCGCTAAAACCCGAGGACATGAAATTGATTGCCAATGGCGTGGAGATTGACGGCGATATGATTAAACCCGATGCCATAGAGTATATCGACCCTCAGGATGCATCCCTGATTGGCATAGAAATTCACAGTGGGCAGAACAGAATAGTTAGAAGAATCTTCGAAAAGATTGATTATAAAGTCCAGAAACTCGACAGGGTGTACTATGCCGGACTGACCAAAAAGAATTTACCCCGGGGTAAATGGCGTTTTCTCAACCAAAAAGAGGTGAATATGCTTAAGATGAATAGGTTTGATTAGCGAACAGATATTGTAAACAAAAAAGCAAGGCCTTTGAGTGCCTTGCTTTTTTGTTTAATGGCTTTGACCTATTGCCCCGCGTCCTGTTCGGCAATGTTGCTCAACTTTTCATACTTTTTCTCCAACTCCTGCATTCTGGCCTGAAAACGATCCATAACGCTTGAAAAAGCCAAAAGTTGATCATCAGAAAAATCTTTTTTCATATTTTCGGCTTCCTCCAACTGGGTGAAAAGAGGTTGGGCTGTTGTTCCAATCTCTTGAAAATGGGTGGCAGCAACCTGAATCAACTTGATTTTTTGAAAGGTTGAAAGTTCGGCCCCCTCCTTAATACCCATTTTTTGGATTTCGGCAGCCAGCTTGTCCAATGCCATGGCGTATGCATCGACAGCTTTTGACATATTTTCTATGTACTCAACGGCCTCTGGGTTATCCTTCAGCGCATCGGGTATTTGAACTTCCATGGGCTGAAACGTTGAGGTTTCAACCTTTTTTTCCTTCGAGCCACAGCCGAATAAGAAAATGCCAACAAGGAGTAGCAACGGGATTAGGTGATATTTTTTCATGGTTTAAAACTATTTTAATGAATAATTAAGAATAGGTAAAATTAATAAAAATGAACATAAAATAAAAATGGTTTCTTTTACTTCTGCCTAAAAAATAGCTGAATAGGTACACCGGAAAAGTTAAAACTCTCGCGCAGCTTATTCTCAATGTACCTCTTGTATGGCTCCTTAACGTATTGCGGGAGATTGCAGAACAGTGCAAAGGATGGGCTATGGGTGGGCAGTTGCGTAGCATACTTAATTCTCACATATTTCCCCTTGTGTGCAGGGGGAGGATATGCCTCAACGGCTTCCAGAACCACCTCGTTGAGTTTGGAAGTGGGTATTCGCTGCTTCCTGTTCTCAAAAACCTGAGCAGCCTCTTCAATGACTTTGAAAATCCTTTGTTTTGTAAGTGCCGAGGCAAACACAATGGGCACGTCCTTAAAAGGGGCAATCCGTTGCTGTATTGCGCCTGTATATTCGGCCACGGTTTTATTGCCTTTCTCCACCAAATCCCACTTGTTTACCACCAGAACCACGCCTTTCCTGTTGCGGATAATCAGTTGAAAAATGCTCATGTCCTGAGCCTCGAAACCCTGAGTGGCATCGATAATCAGAACACAAACATCGGAATTCTCAATGGCACGTATTGAGCGCAAGACAGAATAAAACTCCAGATCTTCGCTCACTTTCGATTTTTTCCTAAGCCCTGCCGTATCGATTAGAAAAAAGTCGTGCCCAAATTTGTTGTAACGTGTATGCACCGCATCACGCGTTGTTCCTGCAATAGGGGTAACAATGTTTCGCTCTTCGCCGATAAAAGCGTTTATTAGCGATGATTTACCCACGTTGGGCCTTCCCACAATGGATATTCGCGGGACATCCGGTGAGTCCTCTTCCAGCGTTACTTTTTCGAAAGGCTTAACCAACTCGTCCAAAAGATCGCCCGTACCGCTCCCGTTGATGGAAGAAATACACCAGGGCTCTCCAAGCCCAAGGTTGAAAAATTCGAACGAATCGTGGTATCGCGTGGCATTGTCCACCTTATTCACCACCAGCAGTACGCGTTTGTTGCTTTTCCGCAGGATATGTGCCACCTCGCTGTCCATATCGGTTATTCCCGAAGTAACATCGACAACAAAAAGAATTACATCTGCTTCCTCAATGGCAATGATTACCTGCTTGCGTATTTCCTCCTCAAAGATATCGTCGGAATTCAACACATAGCCCCCGGTGTCGATTACCGAAAACTCAATACCGTTCCAGTCGGACTGGCCATAGATACGGTCACGGGTAACACCCGCAGTTTCATCGACAATGGCCTTGCGTTGCCCGATAAGCCTGTTGAACAGGGTTGATTTTCCCACATTGGGGCGCCCTACAATGGCTACTATATTGCTCATTTAGGTTATATTGATTACTGATTATAGCCAAATCTTCTTAATTTCAATTCATTATCACGCCAATTGGGATCAACCTTGACGAAAAGTTCCAGGAAGACCTTTTTCCCAACAAATGACTCAATGTTAACCCTGGCATCGGTTCCCACCCTTTTTAACATCTTGCCCTGATGGCCAATGATAATGCCCTTCTGCGAATCCCTTTCAACGAAAACTATGGCCCTTATCCTATCCAGTTTAGGGCCCTCGATATACTCTTCAATGGCCACTTCCACTGAATAGGGTATCTCTTTCTGGTAAGTGGTTAAAATTTTTTCGCGGATAATCTCCGAGGCAAAAAACCGTAAGGTTCTATCGGTAAGAGTATCTTTGGGGAAGTAGGCAGGGGACTCCGGAAGGAATTTCAACAGCTGTGCCAGTATGGCGTCAATATTAAACTTATGCAGTGCCGAGGCGGGTATTATTACTGCCTTCGGCAGCAACTCCTTCCATCGCTCAACCTGCTGTTCGACGCTTTGCTGGTATGCCAAGTCGATTTTATTGATTACCAAAACTATTGGCACTGTCTGGCGGCGTAATTTTTCCAGAAACCCTTCGTACTTGGTGGGAGTTTCTACTGTATCGGTAACATACAGGATTACATCGGCATCGTCTAAAGCCGTTGTTACAAACCGCATCATCGATTCCTGCAACTTGTAATTGGGCTTAAGTATGCCGGGCGTGTCGGAGTAAACTATCTGAAAATCCGGACCATTGACTATACCCATAATCCTGTGACGGGTAGTTTGTGCCTTGCTGGTGATAATGGAAAGCCGCTCCCCCACCAAAGCATTCATCAACGTTGATTTTCCCGTGTTGGGATTTCCGATAATATTTACAAACCCCGATTTGTGTGCCATGAATATCCAATATTTGCCTGCAAAGGTAGAAAGAATTAGCGCTTCTTAGGCGGCGCTCCCATATTTTCATGTTCAGGGGTTTCGCCCCTGTCAATCTCATTCTATGGTTATTTCAAAACAATGATACAAATTTATGCCATCGTCTGTCAACAGGGAATCATCACCACTTTTAGCATTGATCCCTTGTGTATCAATGCAACCTACGAGGGGACCCCTCCCTTTATCCATTGATTACAGACCAAGGCAACTTTTGCCAGTCCGATGGCAATACACCGCTGTGCCTTTTCAACAGCAAAGTTTTTCGTGTGCGGATTTGGGGAAACAGTAAAAAAATCCGGAGTAAAGAGCAGCTGCCCCTTACCCCGGATCACCCTAAAACATAAACCAAACCAAAAAAAACTATTAACAGTACAAGATTATAGTAGATTGAATCTTCTCTCAACTTCAGCCCAATTCACCACATGCCAAAAGCTGTTGATGTAGTCGGGGCGTCGATTTTGATATTTCAAATAGTAGGCATGCTCCCAAACATCAAGCGCCAGCAGGGGATATCCCTTTATCTCCGCCAAATCCATTATCGGATTGTCCTGATTGGGCGTGGAGAACACAACCAGTTCGCCTTGTTTATCGATGAGCCAGGACCAGCCCGACCCAAAGCGGGTAGCCGCTGCGTTGGAAAACTTCTCCTTAAACGCCTCGAAAGAGCCAAACTGCTTGTCGATGGCCTTGGCCAGCTCGCCGGAAGGCTTACCACCACCGTTGGGCGACATAATGCTCCAGAAAAGGTTATGGTTGTAGTACCCTCCGCCATTATTCCTCACGGCAGGCGAATGTTTGGAAACATTTTTCAGTATTTCGTCAATGGGCATCTTATCCAGTTCGGTGCCCTCAATGGCCTTATTCAGGTTGTTGGTGTATGCACCATGGTGTTTCGTGTGGTGAATCTCCATGGTTAAACTATCGATATGCGGTTCCAGCGCATTGTAGCTGTATGGTAATTGTGGTAGTTCGAATGCCATAGTATTATGTTTTTTTGTTATTAATTTAGAATTATTCTAAATAAGAAACATTGAACTTGGCAAAAGGTTCAAAACAAGTTTAAATTGAAAAAGAGAATTAATACAGGGAATGAAAAAGATAATGTAATTACCTGAATAAGAGCAGGATATAAAACGAATAGCTTATTTAAAGAGCTAACATTTTTTCTTTACCACTTCACTTTTGGTAGCAAAAATCTCAATGCCAAGAAAGAAATACCTGTTGTCCCAAAATTCAACGCACCATTTTTGATCAAGCGAGTCTATTCTCTCAAGCAGCACCCTGCTCCTACCGATAAATGGCTTTTTCAACTGGTCGTTCTTCTCTTTCGAGTTAATCATGGTATAGAAACAACTTAAAACTTAAAACTTAAAACATTGTACTACAAAATTGAAATGATTTTGTTTTATAGGCAATATCCTAATGATTTTTTAATCAAATAAAAAGGCATTTTTATCAAAATGATTGCGAATATATAAAAAAGCAACAATAAATCGAAGAGGAACCCTGTCGATTATTCAACAAAAATTGGTTGAACAATATCAGCTGTTTGGCAATATCCTATATCAATACACCTATCGAATAGCGTAGAAACAGCATTTATGCCAACTTTACCTACATCAACAGTAAATTTATTGACATACAATGCTATGTGATTTTTCATAACCTCAGGTTCCATGGTCTGTGCGTTAGAGCGAACGTAGCCGTCGGAAGCATTGGGATTTGCCAGAGCAAACTCTACACTCCTACGCACCAAAGCGTTTGCCATGGATTTGGTGTCATCATGTAAATCTCTTCTAATGGCAATTCCACCCAAAGGTATAGGCATGCCGGTTAACTTCTCCCAGTAATCACCAAGGTCCTGTATCTTTTTCAATCCCTTTTTCTGGTAAGTGAAGCGGTTCTCATGGATAATAACCCCGGCATCCACCTCGTCGCCAAGAATGGCATCCTCAATGGAGGAAAAAAGGTATGGATACTTTTGCGAAGCAGCAGGATGAGCCAGCGTGAGCAGCATGTTTGCAGTGGTATGCTCGCCGGGAATGGCAATGCGGGCATGGGGTACCTCGTCGGGATAAATTTTGCGTTTGGAAATAATCAATGGCCCCACTCCTTTCCCAAGCGCAGCACCGGCTGTAAGCAACTGGTACTTATTGGAGATAAGGGGATAAAGAGCAAAGCTAATTTTTACCACATCCACTTCGGAGTGCAAAGCCAATTGGTTAAGTTCCTGAATATCGGCCAGATGAACTTCGAACAACCAATTGCCAATATCAATCCGACCATTAACAATGGCATCGAATATGAACGTATCATTGGGGCAGGTGGAAAAGGCTAAGCTATACTTCATGGCAACTGTAAAATTACTTTTTCTGCCTCACGGCAAACATTATCAACCGCCAGCGTAATATTCCATCCGGCAGTATTGCGCGGTTCTACCCGGTTGGATATTCCTCTGAGGCAAACGAACGGAACATTCATCATGCTGCACGTATAGAACACCGCAGCCCCCTCCATGGTTTCGATATCGGGCGAGAATTGCCTTTCGATTCTGTTTATCGTACTCTCAGAACCTGTTGCTGTTGATACAGTTACACCTTTTACGTTTAGCAGCTGACTATCCATGGGAAAAAAGTTGCTGAATTTCCATTGAATCACGCCATCTTCAAAGGGATAATGGTTTGGGTCAGCCAATCCGTGATGAAATAGAGTATGGAACTGACCATTATCATCGATACCGTAGTCGGCAAAGACCTCGCTGCGCACAACCACAACATCGCCAATAGTAAGGAAAGGCGAATAGCTCCCGGCTATGCCCAGGCTAACCACGGCAGAATACTTTCTCTTTGTAAGCTCCGCTTGCAAGTGAAAGGTTGTGGGTACCGAACCAACGCCGCTAATCAGCAAGGACACATCATTTCGGTTTCCTATGCATATAGGTACCGCCTTACCTGAGGGCACTTTTTCCCCCTGGAGCAAAGGCATAACCTCTCTGTGTGTTGCCGAAACAAGTAGCAGCATATCGTTAAACGTAATAATTAGGTAAAGATAGTTCAATACCTCATATCCGACGGTTTACCTTGCTGAATATTTTCCATCCTGCTGATATTCTGCATTATGTATAAACATTCCGAATAAAACACTGAATATTATCGAGATAGGCTTAATACTATCCGGAATGCCCACGGATAACGTGCTGAGTGGTGTTGCCTTTAATTATCGTCAGCCTGTTTCTTGCGCATCCTTATGAAAAGGTCAACTGCATCGTACTTAAAAGTCAGCACTGCGCCCAGAGTGCGGTTCGTAAAGCGCTGATTGGTAGCGTTTTCCCTTGTTATATCCACAATCCCAAGGTCATATCTTAAATCGAGGCATAGGAGACCGTACTTCGTATCGTAGGCTGCGCCTGCACCAAGAGCCAAACCCCAGTCAAAAGTTTTATAGTGATGTGTTTCATCAAAACTCTGGCCCTGCTGATCGTACACAACCTTGGCATTTGTGCGTATGTTATTGTATGTTCCACCCGTTGCGTAAACCCGCGACAGACCCAAAGCCCTAAAAGAGAGTTTGGCCAACAACGGAATGCTAAGGTAGTTAACCCTTGTTGCGTACAAATCGGTAGCCACTCCCTTGGAGATAAATGTAATCTCAGACTCCACCGACAGCGAACGGGTCAGGCCAATCTCACCAACTGCACCAATCTGAAAGCCTGTCCTTACCTTGGAATTATCCGTATTGGTAATTTTAGAAAAAGTAGAGCCTACCTTTGGACCAAGGTATGCAAAACCTATCTCGTGTCCTGCAATGTTAAATAGCTGTGCCGAAAGCGTATTGACGAAAAACAGCAATGCTGCCAGTAGTAAGATTTTTTTCATAAAACCAAATAGTTTGTAAGAACTTATAACCAAATGCTTTGCATAGACAACTTGCCAACGATTTAAAACTTTTGAAAAGCGTAAAATTGTATTCTGTTATCTATATCGAAGTCTCCTGTTGTCTGCCCTCAAAATTAGTTTAAATCTTCGCCTTCCATCAAAATCTTCATCATCATATAAAGGCATTTTATCAAAATCAATTCCTTAAAATAATTGTAACTTGGTCAGGCTTTTTCATTAAATTTAACCAAAATGCTCATAGCGTTAGGGTTTCCATTATTCCAATAAACACCAGTAAACATGGAAACAATCAATGGGTTATTAGATTTTTTAAAACAGGTTGTCATTACAACTTTAAGTCAGCTGTTTTGGCTGCTGGGGCTACTTTTCGTTTTTGGGTTTCTGCTTTACATTTTTGCAAGGTTAACAAGGATAACCTATGTTAAATCGGTTGGGCAAAAACTGGATATCATTGTTACGGGTTGGATTGGTACTCCTGTACATGAGCTGGGGCATCTCATTTTCTGTCTGATCTTTTGGCACAAAGTTACCGGGGTTAAACTCTATAGCCCCAATGCCGAGGATAGAACATTAGGGTATGTTAATCACTCCTACAACCCCAATAGTACCTACCAAAAAATAGGAAACTTTTTCATTGGGGCAGGCCCAATCATTTTTGGGGCCTTAGTGCTTTATGCCATAATGTACTACCTGATGCCCAATTCGAGCGCCATATTCTCGGGCGTTAAGGTCGAGGGTTCTGCTTTTATTAGAGAGGTACGAAGTGACATTGGCGGTTTTTTTATTACCCTTTGGGGAGCTGCAAAAACTACCTTGGGAAACCTGCTGAGGGCTGAAAACTTTTCCGATTTTCGTTTCTGGATTTTTTTGTACCTGGCCATTTCAATATCGTCGCACATGCAGCTAAGTCCGTCCGACATTAAAGGAGCCGGAGGCGGCTTGCTGGCCCTCATTCTTCTTTTTTTAGTCGTTAACCTAATCATTCTTGGGATTGAAGCAATCGGATTAAGTGCACATTTCGGAAGCTGGTGGAACTACGTAAAATTAGAGCACTACTCCATGAGCATCAACAGGTGTCTTGGGAACTTTGGTGCATTGTTTGCCTTTGCTACCATCATATCAGGCCTCAATTTTGCAGTATCGTACATTCTACTAACCATATACAATCTGGTTAAGGGCAAAGGCCTGATTAATCCCGTATGGTAGTTCTACATGCCATTGCCGACTTTTACAATTAAATGTTCGTTTAATTGCATGCCGTGGTTAAAAATTAATATTTTTGTGCACTAAACTAAATCGATTATTAGATGAAAGCATTCGTTTTTCCCGGTCAGGGAGCGCAGTTTGTTGGCATGGGCAAAGACCTTTATGATAAATCGCCCATTGCAAAAAGTCTTTTCGACAAGGCTAACGAAATATTAGGTTTTTCAATAACAGACTTAATGTTTCACGGAACGGATGAGGATTTAAGGCAAACAAGGGTTACACAGCCTGCCATCTTTTTACACTCAGTTATCCTGGCTAAAGTATTAGGGAACGATTTTAAACCTCAAATGGTTGCCGGACACTCCCTTGGCGAATTTTCGGCCTTGGTGGCCAATGGCACTCTCTCGTTTGAGGATGGTCTGGTTTTGGTTTCGAAGCGAGCCGCTGCCATGCAAAAAGCATGCGAAAAAGAGCCTTCCACCATGGCTGCCATTCTTGGCCTCGATGATGAAGTGGTGGAAAAGGTTTGTGCATCCATTGACGATGTGGTTGTCCCTGCCAATTACAATAGTCCGGGGCAACTGGTTATCTCCGGTTCAAACAGGGGAATTGAACTGGCATGCGAAAAATTGAAAGAGGCCGGTGCCAAAAGAGCGCTCCCGCTTAAGGTTGGCGGAGCCTTCCATAGCCCTTTAATGGAACCCGCACGGGTTGAGTTGGCCAAAGCCATCGAGGGGACTCCGTTTGCAGCACCGCTATGCCCCATTTACCAGAACGTTGATGCCAAGCCTCATACTAACCCCGATGATATTAAGCACAATCTGATTTCGCAGCTTACCTCACCGGTACGATGGACCCAAATCATGATGAATATGCTTGCCGATGGAGCGAGCAGCTTTACCGAATTGGGCCCCGGCAATGTGCTTCAAGGGCTTATCAAAAAGGTTGACCGCGAAATAGAAGCGATTAGCCTGCAAACCATATAGCATAACCTTATATATTTAGGGTTAATCGGCGTACTATAACTTGTTGGACATTTTTTCAGTATGGCATCAGAGTTGATGATGCCATGCAGAATAATTCTATTCCTTACCATCTTTATAAGGAAAATGTTTTACCTTTACTAATACGTTAATTGGAAACAACCTGTTGATTATGAATACATACAAATACCTAAGGTTCATATTTCTCGCAATTTTTACCTTCCTCTTTTCCCAGTACACCGATGCCCAGTCGCAAAAAGATTTTGAGAAAATATTCATAAAAGAGACCGAGGGGAAAGCGCACAATATTCAGTTGGGCAGTTTTAAAAATGTATCGAAGCTGAGCTACTACCCCGATACGCTGCCCGCGTGGTTTTTCTCCCCGCCCCGATCATCGGCGGACTATCTATATGCCATTGGCATTTCCGACCCCGACCAAACACCCGAGGAGGCCAATTTGCAGGCCCTTCATAGGGCCAAAGCTATGGCAATGCTTCAGAACAAGTGTCAAATACAGTACTTTAGAGATGTTTATACCATCGAAAGTGATGATTACAGCTACCTGGGGACCCGACAACGTTTCGATACCTATTTTAAAATATCGGCCCTTGGCAGCATTGACAGTTTAAATTATACCATTGTTCATAAGTATTTTACCCGCTACAATGAGGCCATTATTCTGCTTCAGTACGCCAATCCTCTGCAGAAAGTTCAAGATAATGCTCCCATGATGACAGCCACAGGCACAGTATTATACATAGAGGCACAGATTGGAGATGCTTTTGAGCCTCAGGCAGAATACGAAATGCTTGCAGCATTAAAGTCTCCTAAACAGCCGCTGACAACCTCACAATTTACATACAGGGAGAAGGGTAACCGTTTTTTGGTTATTTCCGAGTTTTCGGGCAAAAAGGTAGAATACCCCTTGTATATATATAGGTATTCTAACCCCTCATGGGCTCCAAACACTCACCCTTTGACAAGTTACAATGGGTTATGGAGCATTTACACCCAAAATTTTCTGAGATACCTCACCCTTTCAACAGAACAATCATCGAGGAAAATAAAAAATTTAGGCGAAATGTACGATGAACAGATATCGAACCTTACAAGGGAGGTGGCCATAAAAACTGCAAAAATTTTTATTAATGGCATTGAATTTGGAGAGGAAGATTTCGATTTTGACATCAACATTCAGGAAATATATTGAGATAATAATTGCATAAAATCAACCTTACTAAAATATTTAGCGATGAGAACACTAAAAAAGTTTGCAGTAATATCACTTGCAGTTCTCCTATTTGATGCAACCAATGTCACTTCGCAGGAATTTAGGGAGTTAAACCTAAAGCAACTGGGCGAAAAGGCAAACATTGAATACTCAATTGTAGGAGAACGTCTCGGACAACTTTTCAACGTTACCCCCACCTACTCGGTGGATGGTGGGAAGTCATTTCTACCCATGAAATCGGTTACCGGAAACGTTGGAAAGAGTATTACCGGAGGGAAGTATCAGGTTATCATATGGGATGTATTGAAAGATGTTCCCGCCCTTCAGGGGGATGTTATTTTCAAACTTACCGGCAATACGCAAAGTACCCAGCCACTGGAAGATGATTTCAGCAACGTAATCTTCAAATTGGTGAGCCTACACAGGGTAGGCAACAATCAGGTTGAACTGATTCTGAGCATTACCAACAATGGCGAACCCCGTGATTTGAAGCTGATTAACGGGTTAATCACCATCACCGATTTCAATAAGCGTAACTACGACGCACAGCGAGGGAAATTGGGTGAAGTGGTTGGAAGCCAACGTTACTCTACACCACAAATGGCCATAAAAAAAGGCGAAACCGTTCAGGCCACTTTTACTTTCGACCATGTACCCGCCGATGTTGACAGGGTAATGCGACTTAGCATTGGCGCCGAACTGTTAACCATATCGCGATTTGGACTGGACAATCTGGAAATCAGCACTCTGCAATTCCGTGACTTCCCCATTTCCGACAAGCCAACCACTTCGATGACTACAACCGTGACCAAACGGTTTGAATCGACCATTGCCGCCAAGCTGAATATCCAAAAGCCAAAGCCAACCGAGGTTAAAAAAGACTCAAAACCGCCAATGATTACGGTACTGGTTCCCGAAGGGGTAACCCTTATAGGTAATGAAGCCACAAGAGGCAGGCCCTATGCACAGTCATCGGCGGGCGGGTTGGACGACAGGCGCTTACGCTCAGTAGGCGATGTGAATGAGCTGACCGTAACGGAGGATAACCTGTTTGTCAAGGGTACTGCCAGTGACGAAAGCGGAATATACGAAGTGGTTGTCAACGGGAAAACGGCAACCCTTAAACCCGACGGCACTTTCGAATCGGTTGTTGTGCTTAAAATGGGGCGTAATGATATCATTATCCGCGCGATGGATATATTTGAAAACAGTACTGAGCGCAGGTTTATCATTCATCGCAAGGATGCACCCGGGCAAAAAGTATCTTCCGACACAGAAGAGCTCGATCTCATTTTCGATGCGCCTAAGGCACCCAAATATTATGCTTTAATTGTGGGTGTGAACGAATATCCCGATCCAAGCATAGCCAGCCTTGAAAACCCCATACGCGATGCCGTTAAACTGGGTAAAGTACTGGTGGACAGGTATGTATTCGATTCAAGAGATGTGGTATTCCTTAAAAACCCAACGCGTAGCCAGCTGATTGACGAGTTGGATAAACTAACCCGAAGGGTTAGCAAAGACGACAACCTGCTGATATTTTATGCAGGCCATGGATACTACGATCCGGAAACAGAATTTGGCTACTGGCTTCCTGCCGATGCCTCGGCTCAAAGCACAGGCAACTGGATAGCAAACAGCCAGCTAAGGGACTATATTGCAGCCATTAAAAGCAAACATACCCTGCTCATAACCGATGCCTGCTTCGGCGGCGGGATTTTTAAAACCCGCAAAGCTTTTGCCGATGCAACTGATCAGCTGAATAAAGTGTATGACAAGAAAAGTCGCAAGGCCATGACCAGCGGGTCGCTCACCGAAGTGCCCGACGAAAGCGTGTTCCTCAGACTGCTTGTACAACGCCTGGAGGAAAATACCCAAGATTACTTACCCGCCGAGGAGCTGTTCAGCAGTTTTAAAACGGCGGTTATGAATAGCAGCCCTACTGTTCCCATGTATGGCGATATTAAAGGAACCGGGGACGAAGGTGGCGACTTTGTGTTTGTTAAACGTTAAAATACGACCATTAATCATCACAGTTTCAGGGGAGGAGGCATATCTCCTCCCTTTTTTCTTTAAAAGAATCTGCGATCTCTGGAATCCAAACACACTATTTCGTATTTTTATAGCTGAATAGAATAATGTTTCACCAATAGATTGTGCAATGAAGATAGTTTATAGGACAACAATAATGTTTGCCCTGTCGATAATAACCACTATTTGCTTTGGGCAGGAAGATAAAATAGCGAAACACCAGGAGAAGGTAGCGATAGCCAAACAAAAGGTAGAGGCTGCAGAAAAGCTCATCTCTTCGGCAGATAGTATTGTCTCTGCAGGGGAATCCATGGTTTCCGAGGCAGAGAATGAGCTAAAGGTATTGGCACAACAGAAAAAGACAATTGAACGTGAACATTTCAATGCCCAGAAAACCCTCGACAAACAGCTGAGGTCGAAGGATCCTGAAGAAGCCAAACAGGCTAAAGAGGATTTGAAAAGGATTGAAAACCAAAATAAGGAGGCGGTAAAAGAATGGAACAATAGCTATAAAAACTCCATTAAGCAGTACGATACAGGCAAAAAAACTATTCAAAAAGGAAAAGAGAACCTCAAAAAGGCCAAAGCTAAAGTGAAAGAAGCCGAAGAGAGGTTAAAAGAGGCGGAAAAAAACCTAGAACAGGCAAAAATTGCTGAACAGCAACGATTACTCGAACAGGAAAAGAAATTAGAGCAGGAGGCGAATAAGGATCAAACCCCTTAGGTTATCAGATTGCCCGTAACCTTTACGGGCTTTCTAAATTATATATTTGATTTTTTGAGCTTAACAAAGAATCTTGTCCCAACACCTTCGGCTGTTTCAAACCAAATCTTACCGTCAAGGGACTCAACTATTTCTTTGCTCATGGCAAGGCCAAGTCCCATTCCTCCCGATTTGGTTGTAAAATTTGGGCTGAACATCTTGGCTTCCGATTCGGGAGAAATACCGCAACCATTATCCTCAATGCTAATGGTTACATGCGATTCGGCTCTCTCATACGTCACTTCAATCAACCCTTCCTTATTTCGCTCAATGGCCTGTACGGCATTTTTTATAAGGTTGACAAAAACACGGCTTAGCTGATCTTTGTCGGAAAATACCGTGACCCCTTCCAACCCCTCAAGGTTTTGCTTTAAGGTAATGCCGGGATACCCGGCAAAGAGGTTAATGGCATCTTCAAGAATCCTTTTAAGGTTAACATCCTGGAAAACACCTGTCGGCATTTTGGCAAAATTAGAAAATTCAGTGGCGATGGTACTGAGGACATTGATTTGCTCAACCAGGATTTGAGCAAAATTGTCGAACAGAGTTTCCCATTCAGCATCGTTTTCCTGTTTAGCCTTAACAATGTACTGAAGGTTGAGCTTTATCGGGGTTAAGGGATTCTTTATCTCATGGGCAACCTGTTTGGCCATTTCACGCCAGGCACTTTGCCTTTGGCTGAGGGCAAGCATTTTGGCACTCTCGGTCAACTCGATGATAACCCTGTTATACTCATTAACCAAAAGGCCTACTTCATCTTTGCCCTCGTAATGAATGGGCTCGTTGTGCTTGGTAATATCTATTTTCCCCAACTTTTCCCTGATTAGTTGCAGAGGCTGTGTAATGCGATTGCTGACAAGAAGTGCTATGGATAGAGCAATGAGAATTAATAGTGCATAAAGATTTATTAAAGCCACTATTACCGCAAAAACTTCGTTGATAAATTCGCTTTGCCTGGTAAAGTATGGCAGGTTGAGGTACCCGATTCTTTCGTTACGATAGTATTCCAGAGGGATGTACGCCGACAGGTATTTCATTTTTCCGATTTGCTCGGTGTGAATGAATTTGGCCTGATCCTTTTGCGCTATGGCATTCCAGGCTACCGGATTAATCATGTTGCCCATGAGCTTTCGCTCAAAAATCTCGGGACGTGACGATGATATTAGCTGACCTGACGAATCGTATAGGTTGATATCGCAGTAAAAAACATTGGAAAGATGGACAAGATAGTAGGTAATGTAATCCGTATATTCAGGATGAATTAAATCTTCGTTAACCAGATGACTCTCAATTTCAACCTTGGTTGAAGACAATTTTTCCATAAGGTTATTGAGATTTTTCCTCTGAAAACTCTTCACGTTATAGGTAATGGTTACCACTCCAATCATAACCAGCGAAAGAGTAAGCAACTGAACCATAATTCTTTGTATCCTAAACCTCAAACTTGGAAGCAAAGAACCCTTTTTAAATGAGATACCGCTGTTTGCATGCAACAGAATTAGCGTCAGGTAGAAGAAGATCAGAACCCAGGCAAACGAAGCGGTTATATCGAATAGGTTTACCTTTGGCCTGCTTAAAACCATGGTTAAATTACTGTCGGTTTCGTAAACCAAGTGGTTATACCCATTGACATCAACAAATGAGTATCTGTGCAGGCTATCGGTTGTAAAAGGGTTTGCATGCGGATAGTCGTAATCGCCAGTTTTAGCAACCAGTTGGTTGCCACTATACTTGGCCGTTGAGTAGTTGTCCAAAGCCGATTTCTCGGTTAGCTTACCTTCGAGCAATAGTTCGGGATATCCCAGCAAATCGCTGCTTATCTTGGTGTCAAGTTCCAAGTAGATACATATTTCCCTTCCATCGTCAAGCACGTACTCAAGAATCCCAAGGTAACTGATACGGCCATTGTCGTTACTTAAATAGAAAAAGCTGGTCCCCGGAATTCGCAAACCATACTCGTTAATCATCTCCTCAAAAAAATCGTAGCATCGGGTTACCTCGCCCGTCTTTTCGATTATCAAATCCGAGGTTGAAAAGCAGGTAGTTATCTGAAAATCGTATTTTTTAAAATATCCTCCAAGGTACTGATCGTTCAGGTGATTATATAGGTCTGCCTCGTGCTGGGCTATGTTCTCTAAATAGCGCTTAACCTCCGGATCGGTGTGTATTTTTTTTGTTATGGCAGGGAAAAGCACTTCGGCTATGGGATCACGTTCGTTACTCAGATTTACAGCAATCACTTTGCGAATATCACGATCCTTCCTTTCGGCATAATCCGATACCAGAAGAACAGAGTACACCGCAAAAAGGAATACAAGAATAAAAATATGGTGTGCAGAGAGCATGGTATTCAGCCCATGCTGTTTAAGAACAAAGATTACCACGGCAAGGCACAGAGCCATTCCATAAATAGTAGGCGTAAGCCCCAGAAGAAAGAAAAAAGCAATGGAAATGAGGCAGGAAACCGGTATCAGCCAATTAAGGAGGTAACGCTGTATTCGCTTTAGCAGATGTAACGATTTGTCTATTACGAGAATACCTGCAGCAACCCATAAGGATATGGAAAAATAGCCTAAAATGGAATGGTAGGAAAGGCTAATTATTTTATACGTTTCAAGGGCAATGGTTGAGTTGATAATCAGCGTTGAAAACAAAAAGTCGATGGCGAGAAAGGTTGAAAAAATGGCCATCCCCGATAAGAAAACGAGCAACAAGTCTCTGTATTTGCTTTCCTTAAGACTATTTTCCGATAGGTTCCAATAAACGTAACAGGCCAAAGCAAAAACGATTAGAGAATTAAGAAAGAAATCGCCTAAAGAGGGTAGCACCCACGAGTAGGCAAAAATTTCGGGTTCAAAAAGGGCCCAACCGGTTTGGGGAAGCCATTGAAAATAAAGGCTCAGCAAACGTATCGCGGGAAGTGTAATTACCAAAGTCAAAACGCTAAGCAAACCCTGCCTACGAACAGCAGGCAGCCAAAAGAATGTATAAAATGCGATAAGCAACGCAAAGAAACCAATCCAAACTAAGGTTGCTCTGATTTTACTACACTCTTCGTCAAAAAACTGTGGAATATGGCTAAGGTAAAATGCCGGTTGTGTTGAAAAAAGAGTGATAGGAAAAGCCCCCTCAACCGGCTCGGCCGAAACGGAATAATTTTCCAGAAAAGACAGCGAATGATGATACCGATTCCGTAAAAATTTGTTTTGGTACGGATAGCCGTATTTTACCTTCACCAACACCAAACCCTTTATTCCTTCGCCCGACAGCCAGTATGATAAACACCATGCGTTCTGGGCAAAAACAAGTTTTGTCGATTCCTCAGGAATCGATGATATGTCCAGGTTCTCAGACCAGAATATCAACTCATCATTTTCGAAAAGGAAAATGGCAAGCCCATCTCTTTCAAGCTTCGAATTGAGATTGGTGGTCAGGGTGTCGAAAAGCTGCTCAGTATTCTTTGCCTTTAAATATTGCTCCATCAGTACAGCCGTAGTCTCAAGCCCTTTTTTGGTCCTTTCCCTCAGGATGCTCTGGGCTTTATTGACATAGGGCGGCTTGGCCAATCGCTTGGTTGTCAGCGTAGGTGCAAATCGAATCAATGAAAACGATAGCAAGGAAATGGACAGAAAGGCCACAAATAGTATTTTAACCCTGTATTGCTTCACTTTGACAACCTTAAGTATGATTTATCAAACTGGTTTGAAGTAAAATAAATTCCAACTGACAAACTTAATGATTTAGACGCCACAATGGTCAGATTCGGACAAAAACTAAGCCATTTAATCATTGTATTCTAGGGGCACGTCAAATACACATTTAATTTTTGGCTAATGCATTCTGTTATTATAACGTTTCTCAGTGGTGATAAGGCTCGCCTCTGATAATGGTCATGGCCCTGTAAAGCTGTTCGAAAAAAATTAACCGTACCATTTGATGGGTGAAGGTTAAGCGCGATAGGGCTATGGTTGATCTAACATTTTTTTTCACCTCGTCCGATACCCCATAAGGACCGCCAATGATAAAAGTTAGCTCCCTAAGGCCCTGCACCATTTTCCTTTCGATAAGTGCTGCCAACTCCGTGGAGGTTGGTTGCTGCCCCAGCTCATCTAACAAAATGGTATCAGCACTTACCGTCAAATGCTTAAGGATTAACTTTCCCTCAGCAATGGCCTGCTGCGCAGGCGACAAATGCCTGACATCCTTGGGTTCGGGAATAATTTTTAATTCTACATCAATATATGGCTTAAGACGGGTCACATACAGGTCAATGCCCTTTTGAAGGTAGTCAATACTGGTTTTACCAACTGTTAAAACGGTAATTTTCATAGTGTTAATAATTATACTCTCTATAATATTTCATGGAGAGTTAATAGAATGGCTTTCGTCTTTAATTTGATTTTCCCAATTTTTTTGGCTAAATTTACATTTTAAATGTAGAATCCTTTTCAATAAATGGCTTGAATTTTGATGACAGATTGGAATGTTTTTGGGGTAGAATAACTTTCCGATTAATAGGTATGCCCCTGACAACATTCAGTTGCTAACCATAAAGCACGATTATGAAAAAGCATATATTGACCATATTGCTGCTGGTGAGCGTTGGGATTGTATTTGGCCTATACGCCACATCCGACCTCCCCAACATTATCGAGAAAGTATCTGTAGCTATGAGCAAGGGCGAATCTGCTGAGATTGCAAAATATCTAAACCCAACGGTTGAAGTCGAAATTCTTGGACAGGACAATATTTACAGCAAGGCGCAAACTGAGCTGATGCTTAAGGATTTTTTCGCCAAGAACAAGCCCAAATCGTTTAAAGTTAACCACCAGGGGACAAAAGGTGCCACAGGTTTTGCCATTGGGATTCTAATCTCTGAAACGGCCAGTTTTAGGGTATCACTCTTCTTTAAGGCCGAGAAAGAAACATATAAGGTACACCAGCTACGCATTGAAAACGGAGAATAAAACAGGTATGCTCTCCTTTTGGCTTAGGCTCTTATTCAGCGCCCCGATTATCTAACTCCTTGTATTTCAAATTGAATAAAATCATGCCCTTTATCGACTCACTCATTAACCTGGCCATTGCCGAGGATATTGGCGATGGCGATCACTCCTCGTTATCATGTATTCCGGCTGATGCCGTAGGAACGGTACAGCTAAAAATTAAGCAGCAGGGCGTATTGGCCGGTATTCAAATTGCCAGACAGGTGTACCAAAGGATTGACCCCGAAGTTAATTTCGAAAGCCATATGGATGACGGAGTGTTGGTGAATGTTGGTGATATTCCTTTTACAGCCACGGGCAGGGTGCACTCCTTACTACAGGCGGAGCGAATTGTGCTGAACATCATGCAACGCATGAGTGGCATTGCCACCCAAACTCGAGAGTACGTTGATAGAATAAAGGGAACCAACGCAAAGGTACTGGATACCCGAAAGACCACTCCGGGTATGCGAATATTAGATAAACTGGCCGTACGCATTGGGGGTGGCTTCAATCACCGAATGGGTCTGTTCGACATGATTATGCTGAAGGATAACCATATCGATTTTGCGGGAGGAATCGTGCAGGCCATTGGTATGGCCAATGATTATCTGAAGAAAACGGGGAAAGCGTTGGCTATTGAAATTGAAACGCGTAATCTTGACGAGGTTAGGCTGGTTTTGGCAACTGGCGGGGTGAACAGGATAATGCTCGATAACTTTTCGGTGGAGCAAACCCACGAGGCCGTTAAGCTGATAAATGGTCGGTTTGAAACCGAGTCGTCGGGGGGGATTACCCTTGAAACCATACGAAACTACGCCGAGGCCGGTGTTGATTACATTTCGGTGGGAGCCCTTACCCACCAGATAAAAAGCCTGGACATGAACCTGAAAAAAATATAATCGGGTAGAAGTTCGCTCTAAGCATTCCCATCGAACTTTCGGCATCTTACATTTGTTATAACTCAGGGGACTGACCTTGTGGTTTCCAGGATTTACTCATCGCCTTTATTTGGCTGATATTAAATTGGATTAATGGAAGGCAGAAAGCTATACGATGTGAGAACTGAGTTTAGCGCAGGGCATTTGAGCGGCGTTGATGATAACCCGCTGAAGCAGTTCGATGATTGGTACCTTGAGGCCGTTCGTGCCAAGTGCCCCGAACCCAACGCCATGTCGCTGGCCACTGCAACTGACGATGGGAAGCCTTCGGTGCGAATAGTGTTGCTGAAGGATTATGGAGCCCGTGGCTTCACCTTCTTTAGCAATTATAACAGCAAAAAAGGACAGCAAATCCTTCAAAATCCTCACGGTGCCTTGCTCTTTTTCTGGCCAAAGTTGGAAAGACAGGTACGGATTGAGGGGCAAATAGAAAGGGTGGACGATGCAGAGTCCGATGCCTATTTCCACAGCCGGCCCCGAGAGAGCCGCATTGGAGCCTGGGCCTCGGCACAAAGTCAGGTAATCCCCGACCGTGAGCATATAGATGGCTTAACCCGCGATTTTGCAAAACAATTTGAAGGCAAGCCCATTACGCGCCCCCATCATTGGGGGGGCTTCCTGCTGATTCCATCGCTCTACGAGTTCTGGCAGGGACGACCCAACCGTTTGCACGACCGGATACAATACACATTAACCGGTGGAAATTGGGTAATTGAAAGGCTTGCACCCTGATTTTCCTCTTCTTTTTTTAAAACTTTTCTTTAGAAAACAGCCATTTATTGTTTGGCAATTGCTGACAAACATCATTGGTTTGGAATTTGGCATGCCATAACTTTAAAACTTTAAAATTTGATCGCAGTATTAAAGTTTAATCTGTTCTAATATGTTTAAAATCAATACTCACCCTGTTCTTGAAGTCCCCACTCCCGAAACAGTTGCCTTCACATTCAACGGCAAAAAGGTTGTTGGCGAGAAAGGTTTTACCATTGCTGCTGCCCTGCACCAGGCTGGATTCCCTGTTCACAGCCATAGCCTCGATAACAGGGAGCGAAGTCTGGAATGCGGTATTGGCAAGTGTGGTGCCTGCGAGATGCTGGTTGACGGGCAAGTGAAGCGCATTTGCATTACCCCGGTTGACGGGGTGAAGGAGGTGCAGGAGATACCCCGCGAGTATACACCCTCCGTTAAGGAACCCAATAAACAGCTGTCCACCAAGGTGTATAAAACCACGGTGGCCATCATTGGTGCGGGACCTGCCGGATTGGCTGCGCGCGAGGTGCTGCTGGAACATGGAGTGGAGAATATTGTCATAGACAATAATTCCACCATTGGCGGACAGTTCAACATGCAAACACACCAGTTCTTTTTCTTTGAGAAGGAGAAGAAGTATGGCGGGATGAGGGGATTTGACATCGCCAAAACGCTGGCCGGCGAGAATCGCGAGGGGATTTTCCTCAACAGTACCGTTTGGGATATCCTTGAGGGCAAACGCATTGCCATAAAAAATATCAGAACCGATGAAATTTACTACGTTGAGGCTGACCATCTGGTGATTGCCACAGGGGCTGTTCCCTTTATGCCCACATTTGAGAACGATGATGTTCCCGGCGTTTACACCGCGGCAGTTGTTCAGAAGATGATGAACCAGGAGTTTACCCTGTTGGGTAAGAATGTGCTCACCGTAGGGGCTGGAAATATCGGGTATCTTACCAGTTACCAGCTGATGCAGGCAGGGGCAAAGGTAAAGGCTATTATCGAGGCCATGCCCCGCGAGGGTGGATTCCCCGTTCAGGCCAACAGGGTGCGCAGGTTGGGCATTCCCATCATGCTGAGCAAGATTTTGGTGAAGGCCATACCCAATAAGGACAGAACGGGTATTGTGGGAGCAGTGATTGCTGATTGTGAAAATTTTAAGGCCATTCCCGGGACAGAGCAAGTAATTGGCGACATTGACGCCATAAACATTTGCACGGGACTGGTTCCTGATGACCAATTGCTTATCAAAGGCAACGAGATATTTGGCCGTCATTGCTACGGCGCCGGCGATGCCATTCGCATAGGCGAGGGCACCAGCGCTGTTCTAAGGGGCAAGCAGGTGGCATTCGAAATTCTTCAGGAGCTGGGAGAACGGTTTTGTTACGATGACTATTTGGCCATTAGCAAGGAGTACATCGACAGCCAGCAGCACCCCGTGAGGGTGATTGAGAATCCCCATACTCCCACTGAGGAGCGCCGCCAGCAAAAACCTTTTGTTCTGTTAGACTGCCTATACGGCTTTGCATGCAACCCCTGTTCGTTTGCGTGCAAGCACGGGGCCATTACCAAATCCTCCACGGGTACCGTTCCTCAAATCGATTTCGATAAGTGCATAGGGTGCATGGATTGCGTTTACCAGTGCCCGGGGTTGGCCATCTTTGGATACAACTACAAGAAGGATTGGCTGTTTTTGCCCATTGAGTACGAGGCTGCCGAGGGGGCAGAGGTGTTTTTGGTAAATAACTCCGGGGAAAAGTTGGGCGAAGGTGTTATCGAAAAAATATTGAGAAAGCCCAACAAAACGAACATTGCAAGGGTAAAAAGCCTTGATGTTCACAATGATGATTTGACCAAAGTGCGCGGATTTATTGTGAAGAGCGATTATCCGGAGCCACTTAACCTGAGCCCCATTGAATACAAAACCGAGGAGAAAACCTACGTTTGCCACTGCGACGATGTGACTCTGGACGAGATACTGAAGACCATTGGGAACAGGAAATTTATCTCTGCCGATGAGATAAAGCATACCACGCGTTTGGGCATGGGAGCATGCCGTGGAAAGCGATGCATCAGGCGTTTGAAGACAGCGCTGATACCCATGGGCATTCAAATTGTTGGCGATGCCACTCCCCGCGGCCCGCTGAGCAACCAGGTGAGCATGGGTGAACTCTACCCCAAGGATGTGGCCGAAACCTACATTACGGGTATCAATGGCAAACCCGTCCGCATTGAGAAGGTGCAAACGTTGGTGGCAGGCGGTGGTATTGGTGGAAGTGCCCTGTTCAGGTATATGGCCGAGGCAGGGTTAAATCCGGTTCTAATTAATTTTGGTAGGGGAGCCAGCTGGCGCAACATTGCCGGCGGTCGCACAGCGTTTTCTCTTCCCGAGATATCGCAAATCGCTGCATCCAATCACCAAATATTCAAAGAGTTGCACTCCATTAGCAACATTGACTATCGCCCCATAAACTACGTAAACTTTGCCCACGACGACGCAACCTATCAGGCGTTGGACGCTTCCCGCGCCTGGAGCGATGCCTACATGGTGGAACCTAAGGATTTTTGTCGCGAGATATCGCCCTACTTCAACTGCAATCTCAAAACTTATAAGGCAGCACTGATAACCCGCGATTGCTGGCAGGCAACCCCCGGAAAAGTGGTTGATTTGCTTCGTAAACTGGGCATTAATCACGGTGGCAGGGTGCTGGAGGATTGCGAACTTATCAGCGTACAGCGCAATGGAAAAGGGTTTGTGGCCTTGGTTCGCGATCACGACAAGAGCTACATTGAGCTGCATGCCGAGACATTTGTTAATGCCCTGGGCCCCGAAGGGGAAAGATTTGCTCGTCAGTTGGGCATCAACACGGGTATATACCCCGTAAAACATCAGGCTTTCATTACCCGCCGTTTGCCATTCATGGGTGTCAACGGAGAACCGCTGGGAATGCTTATCGACCGCAGAAACTACAAGGGTTTTGTGGCCGTTTATGGACAGCAGTTGGCAGAAACAGGGCAGGTTATCGGTTGTGCTTCGCCCGCTGTGGATCCCATGGAGGCCGATAAAAACTTGAAAATCAATTCGCAGGAATTCATCGAGATTGTTTCCGAGGTATTCTCAGGCTGGATACCCGAGCTGAGTGCCGTGGGCTTTCAGGCCATTTGGGCAGGATACTACGTGGAGCCGCGCATGTTCATCGACCCCGAGCATGGGCTGTTTACCGGGCTTCGAGGGCAGGGCTTTATGCTGAGCATGGGCTTGGCCAAGCTGTACGTAGATGCACTGATGGGGAAACCTGTGCCCGAATATTTCGCACGACTGAGCCTCTCGGGCGACGGACTTCCCGAAAAGGCTTTCAAATAGTCAATATCTATTGGCTATTACTCTTGCTTTAGATATTTGGCAATAAGTGCCAACAATTTTGCGCTATCAATGGGTTTCGAGATATAGTCGTCGCAACCTGCTGCAAGAGCTTTTTCCCTATCGCTGGTAAATGCGTATGCGGTTTGAGCAATCACAGGAAGGTCGTTCCTAATCTCCTTGATATATTTTGTTGCCTTGTAACCATCTAAATCGGGCATTTTAATATCCATAAGCACCAAATCAATGTCCTGCCTCTCCTTAACAGTTTCTATAACCTCACGCCCGTTGGTGGCCCTTACAATAAAATAATCCTTGCCTGCCAGAACCTCTCTTATGAATAGAAAATTTGCATCATCATCCTCGGCCACAAGGATGTTTTTCCCAATCTTTACCTTTGAAACCATATGTTTTTCAACCTTTTCAAGTTTCTCTCCTCCTGACGCCACTCGTTTGTATGGAATTGTAAAGTAAAAGGTTGAGCCTTTTCCCACTTTCGATGTGAGCCATATATTTCCACCCATTTTTTCGATAAATGCCTTCGAAATGGAAAGGCCAAGTCCGGTTCCACCAGCTTGAGTTGAAAAACTGGTTTCAACCTGCCTGAAACGATCGAAAATAATCGTTCGGTTCTCTTCGGCAATACCTATTCCCGTATCTTCAATAAAAAACTCTATGAGATTGTCCTTCAAAACATAACCATATTTAACATATCCGGTTTTGGTGAATTTAAAAGCGTTTCCTACCAGATTTGACACAATTTGCTTAATACGGTTGCCATCGGTAATAATACGGCTATGAGAATCGGGTAAACCAAAGGAATAGCTGAACTCAATGTTTGCATCCTTCGCCTTTTGGCTAAAGAGCAGGAAAATTTCGTGCAATGCACTGTTGATATTGACCTCCACCTCATTGATGATAATCTGGTTTGCCTCTATCTTCGATATATCAATCAGGTCGTCAATTATTGAAAGCAGCTGTTTCCCACAACCTTCGATAACGCTCACGTATTGGCGAACATCAACTTCAGGAATATTAGGATTGGTTAATAGCTGTGAGAATCCAAGAATACCATTCATGGGGGTTCGCACTTCATGGCTCATATTGGCCAAAAATGCCGATTTCAGCCTATCGCTCTCCTCGGCTTTTTGTTTTGCCTGAGATAACTCCTCATTAATCAAACGATATTCAACGTTTTGTGCTTCAATCTCCTGATTTTTAATCATCAACTCTCTTTCAAACTTTTTCCTGTCGCTGATATCGCGATAAATACCATATACCGCAATTTGCCCTCCCTTAAAATAGATGGGTTTCCCTAAAATTGAAACATAAATTAATTTTCCATCCTTTCGTTTTCGTTGGGTTTCTCTTATCACAATATCGCCACCTGCCACTTTGTATGTAAGGCGAAGGCTTTCGTCTTTAAGCTCTGCAGGTACAATAAGCGAGTTGATACTTGCTCCCACTACCTCCTCCATTGAGAAACCATACATCCTACAGAATTCCTCATTGCAACGTAGCACAACATCCTTGGAATCGAGGATTACGATTCCCTCCGGTGAACTTTCGAATAGCTGTTCAAAGTAAGCTCGTTCAAGTTGAATGGTTTCCTCAGCATTTCGTCGTTCGGTTATATTCCTAACAATTGCTATGGCTTTGTTGTCGTCAACTTTTGCCATTCGTGCTTCAAAAATGGTATTTTTACCATGAAACGGAATTTCATATTCATAAACTTGAGTTTGGCCTGTTTCGAAAAGCAAAGCGAGATGCTTCGTAGTGAGGGAAGCAATTGGATCTTCCATAGCATCATTGACATTTTTACCGATAAACTCCTCCGGAGGCATCAAAAGCATCTCTCTATGAGGGTAATATATATCTTGAAATACCCCTTCGCGATTGAAAATAAACAGCAAATCGGGTATGGCTGTGAGCAAAGCCTGATTATAGGTATTTAGCTCAATAAGCTTATCTTTAGCCTCTTTGCTGCTGGTAATATCTTCGTAGGTTCCAAGAATTCCTTGAATAACTCCATCAGGGGAGCGTAAGGGGACTTTACTGGTCCTTAGCCAAATGGTATCCCCTTTGGGAGTAGTTTGTGGCTCCTCGAAGCCAATCTTCGGGAATCCCGACTTAATAACAGCCATATCGTCAGCTCGATACAAATCAGCCTGTTCCTTCCAAGGCATTTGAAAATCATTTTTCCCTATCAGTTCCTTGGGGTGTCGATACCCTGCATCCTTTGCAAATGCTTTGTTACAGCCCAAAAAGTTCAGATTCAGGTCTTTCCAAAACACTCTCACGGGTATGGTGTCAAGAATGGATAACAGCAAACCTCTCGACTCTTTCAATTCATCTTCGGCCACTTTTCTTTCTGTAATATCCGATAGTGCACCCAGTACCCGAATGGGATTCCCCTGATTATCCTTTGCGACAACTTTTCCCCTGTTATTCACCCACTTATAGTCTCCGTCCTTGGTTTTATACCTTACTTCGAGACTAAACTCGTTGAGCCCTTCGGCCATTGATTTTTGAGCAAATATTGCAGCCCATTTGATGTCATCGGGGTGGAGAAGTTTTTTTAAATTTTCAAGATTGGCTTCAAACTCTCTCGGTTCGTAACCCAGCATGGTGTACAAACGGTCATTAAAGAATATTTTATTGCTGTCGGTACTCAAATCCCATATTGCATCGTTGGTGGCATCGAAAACGAGCCTGAGCCTCTCCTCGCTCTCCCTGAGCGATTCCTCCATAAGCTTCCGCTCGGTAATATCCATCTCCACGCCATCCCACACAATGTGACCGTTGGGCAATTCTCGGGGTGCGGAAGATATTGATACCCACCTTATTCTACCATTTTCTTCCAGATGGCGAACTTCGGCTTTAAATGGCTCCATTTTTTCAAAAGCCTCACGTTCCAGCCGAGCCAAAAGGGCCTTGTCATCGTCATGAATTTTATCGTATAATGCTTTATGGTTCTTGATCACTTGCTCCGCTGTCAGCCCATGAACTTTTTCCACGTTTGCACTTAAATACGTGAAATTTCTTTCGCTTCCGTCCTTACCAAAATCTAGTTGGAAAATCATCCCCGATGGTAGGTTGTCGCTAAGAGTACGTAACGAAATTTCTCTTTCCTGGAGTTCTTCCTGTATAAGCTTACGATGATTAATATCCCTATGAGATCCAACAACCCGAACAGGTTTACCGGAACTACTATATTCCACTATTTTCCCTTTGGCCTGTACCCAATGCCACCTCCCATCCTTCCTTCGCATCCTATATTCCACATCGTAGGCATCAATCTCGTTGTTGAAATATTGTTGGAGTTGTCGTTCAGTAATTTCTAAATCATCAGGGTGAAGAAGGCTTTTCCATGCATCATAGTTGCCTTTAAATTCATTTGCTTTGTATCCTAGCATGGTGTAGTATCTATCGCTAAAGAACACTTCCTGTGTTTCCAGGTTCCAATCCCATACGGCATCATTGGTTGCTTCGAATACAAACCTAAGCCTCTCCTCGCTCCTTTTTAGCGCTTCCTCCATCAATTTCCGTTCGGTAATATCCAACTCCACACCATCCCACACAACATGGCCGTTGGGCAATTTCCTCGGGGCTGAATTTATTGATACCCAACGAATTTTACCACTATCCTCAACCAAGCGAAACTCAGCTCTGTAAGGCTTCATCTGCTCAAAGGCCTCGTGCTCCAACCTTGCAATAAGTTCTATATCATCCTTATGGATATGGTCATATAAAACTCTGTGGTCTTGAAGGACTTGCTCGGGAGAAATGCCATAAATCTGCTCAATGCTTGCACTTACATAGGTAAACTTCCTCTCTTTGCCATCCTTTCCAAAATCGAGTTGAAAAATAACCCCTGATTGTAAGTTGTCACTGATTGTACTCAGTGTAAGCTCTTTCTCCTTAAGGGTTTCCTCCATCAACTTTTGCTTTGTGATCTCTCGCGAAACACCAAATGTGCCGATAATGGCGCCATGTTCGTCGCGCAGGGGGGCTTTGCTGGTCGAAACGTAGGTAACACTGCCGTCGGGCCATGTTTCTTTCTCCTCAAAGCCAATTACGGGAATCCCGGTTTGAATTATATTCTGCTCCATTTCATACGTCCACTTTGCGTGCGTGACTGAGAAAAAATCGAAGTCGGATTTTCCCACCACATCATTGGGTGAAGAAAATCCAAAACGGCGGGCCACCTCGGTGTTTACCCTAATGAATTTCGAGTTCAAATCTTTAAAGTAGATTTGATCCGAAATATTCTCCATGAGCGAATTAATAAGAAACAGCTCCTTGCTCAGAGCTTTCTTCGCCTCATGGCGCCATGATACATCGCGAACGATGGCCTGTATGGCCGGGCCCTGCTTTAAATCAACTCTGTTCAAGCTAACTTCAGCGTGGAATGGAGTTCCATCATACTTGGTATGTACCCATTCGAAGAATTGGGGAGTGCCGGCAAAGGCAGCATCAATCCTTTCTTGCGACTTCTCAACCGATAAACGCCCATCGGGCTGATATTCTGGAGAAAAATCGGATGGAGGATGACCAATGATTTGCTCCTTTTTGCAACCGAATATTTTTTCTGTTTGGGTATTACATTCAATAAAGATTTCCTGATTCATCAGGAAAATGGCATCGTTGGCCATATCGAAAAGGGTTTTAAACTTCATCTCGCTTTCCACAATCTCGTTCTCAATCCTTTTACGATCTTCAATATTTCTAAACTCTGATATCCGTATCGTTTTCCCTTGATGTGTTATTTGTTTACCATGAATTTCCAGGGCGTAAGTACTGCCATCCTTTCTAACACCCGTAACTTCATAGGGCTCTTCATAGCCCGATTCGATGTGACCTGTTACAGTGTCCCTATGGTCGAGAACAATAAGCAGCAGCACGTCCATGCCAATCAGCTCATGATGTTCGTACCCTGTCATCCTCCCCATCTCACTGTTAGCTTCGACGATAATACCCTTATCATGAATAATAATACCCCCAAATGAAGCTTCAGCCAGAGTGATATATCGTTGTTGGTTTTCCCGGAGCGATTGCTCCAGTTCGTCAGTATCCGGAATCCGGTGTAGTGATATCAACACAGAAAGAATTTCGTTGTTCTCGCTCAACCTATGTACACTCTCACTGAGGGAATATCCATGCCACTTGCCATCTTGATGCTTCAACCTGATTTTGCAGGTCAATTCCCGGGTTTCGTCTTGTTTCAACAGGAGTTCGCTTTCCAACTTGGCCAATTTTTTCTTGTCATCCGGATGTAGAAATTCAACAAAATCCACGGGTTCAATTATTTTGGAAGCACCATACCCTAAAAACTCTTTTACATCCCGATTTGTGTATTCAACCACTTTGCTGGTTAAATTTTTAATGATCAACAAGAAGGGCATTTTCTCAAAAATGTCCGTTGGTAGAGGATTGCTATTTGAGTCCATAGCCTTAAGTTTGATGAATAGAGGTTAAAGATAGTCCAAAAAAGGTTTTTTAAAAATTGATTTTGATCACCAAAAAAAAGAACATTTAGGAAAATGAGTACATGATCAATACGTAGTCTAATCACTGCTGGGCAGAGTAAAGTAGAACGTACTGCCCTTGTGGGGCATACTCTCAACCCAAATCTTCCCACCGTGCTTTTCAATAAATTCTTTGCAAAGAATTAATCCCAACCCTGTACTCGGCTCTTGTTCTGTTCCCGGACGCGAAACCTTTTTATTTATTTTAAAAAGGTTTTCAGTGATTTCTTCAGGCATTCCGATACCATTGTCCTGTATGGAAATCTGCACAAAACCATGGTCGTCCTTATGGGATGCCAACTTTATGCTTCCCCCTTTGGGGGTAAATTTAATGGCGTTGGATAAAAGATTTCTGAATATAGTTTTAACAATTTCCCTGTCCGCAAGAACATCGATATTGGCATCAATATCATTGCTTATGGAATGATTTTTTTGCGATGCCTGATGAGTCAATATGCTGATTACCGAATCGGCCGCCGATTTCAGCCTGATCTTCTCCGCGTAAAACCGTTTTCCTCCCCTCTTAATCAATGCCCAATTCAGCAAATTTTCCAACAACTCGTATAAATTCTTAGCTGTGAAAAGAAGAGTTTTGGCTATATCCTCAATATCCTCCTTAGGCATTTCCAAAATTCCTTCGCTCATCATCTCGGTAAGCCCGATGAATCCTTGAAACGGACCCTTAAGATCGTGAGCAATGATGGAGAAAAATTTATCCTTCTCGGCATTGACCTTCTGTAAAGCCTCATTCTGCTTTTTTATCTTTTCTTCATTCTTTTTCCTGTCGTTAATATTGAGGGTTAGGCCTATCAATCTTATGGGTTTCTCATCGGGATCTCTTTCTACCACACGCCCGTAGTTAGAAAACCAATGGTAATCTCCGGTTCTGTCCTGTAATCTGAAATCGGCTGTGTAAAGGGTTGACCGACCCACAATATGATTGGTCAGGCTTTGCTTTAATCCCGGGAGATCATCGGGGTGAACCAACTGGTAAAATTTGTCGATGGTTGGGGGAATTTCATTCCGTTTATACCCCAGATCGAAAAATATCTTCTCACCACCCGTTCTTTCGCCGGTAATAAAATTATTCTCCCATGGATCGAGACCCACAGCCAATACGGCCAATTCAAACAGTTCCCGAGCGGCATGTACATCGTTGCCTGCCTGTTTTTGTTCGGGAGAACGGCGACTTTTTCTCCATGCCAAAAGAGCTAACAGGAGCAGGAGCACTGATGATGCCAGGATAACAAGCGCAACAATATTCTCTTTCATAAATCGTGATAAATTAAAGAGCCACTATTTAATCAACTTGATCTCAGAGAGTAAAACTACAGCCCTCCTTGTCACAAAGGCAACAATATTTTGAACAATTTATAGGTTTTTTATCTTTTTTCAAAGATTTCGTCCTTATTTTTAAATCTCTCCTCTGGGTTAAATTTGAATATCGGGTTTAACATTCAGCCTCCTCTACTTGAAACAAAATAGAAAGGGGGTTGTACCCCTTTGTTGGTCAACCCCCTCACACATATTGCCTACCAATGCTTAACCTTTCGCTAAGCCGCTAATCCTCTCCAGCAGTGCTTTAATTTTTGCCTCGGCATCGGACTGCTTACGGCGTTCGGCAGCTACCACTTGCTCAGGAGCACCATTTATAAACTTTTCGTTACCCAATTTTTTCAAAACGCTGGCAAGAAAGCCCTGATAGTAATTGAGTTCGTTATTCAACTTTTCAATCTCTTCATCCACGTTGATAAGACCTGCCAACGGAACGAAAAATTCGGTGGTTTGAACCATGAAGCTCATGGCACCATCAACCTTTTCGGTTACGTACTCCACCTTGTCAAGTCCGGCCAATTTTGAAATTACGCTCTCCAACCCCTCGTTCAATTTGATATTTCCCTTAACTAAAAGGGATACGGTATTTTTATTGGGAATGCTTTTTTCCTGTCTAATGGAACGGACACTGGTGATGATTTCTTTGGCAGTTTCGAACTGCTCCAGTAGTTTTTTATCGAATTTCCCTGTCTTTGGTAAAGAACAATTCATAATGCTTTGCCCACCCTTTCTCTCGTATATATGTTGCCACAGTTCCTCGGTAATAAATGGCATAAAAGGATGCAAAAGTACAATGAGCCGTTCGAACAGGGAGATTACCGCACGGTATGTAGCCCCATCAATGGGCTGCTGGTATGCCGGTTTAACCATTTCGAGGAGCCATGATGAGAATTCGTCCCAAAAGAGTTTATAGACATTCATCAAAGCATCGGATATACGATATTTGTCAAAGTCGGCATTCAGCTGCGCGATGGCCTTGTTCAGCACATTTTCGAACCACTCAATGGATGCTTTGGCCACCAAGGGCTGAGCGATGGAGTCGCCAACTGTCCAGCCTTGCACCAGTCGGAATGCGTTCCAGATTTTATTGCAGAAATTCCTACCCTGCTCGGGAAGGCTCTCGTCAAAAAGCAGATCGTTTCCTGCGGGTGAGCATAGCAACATGCCCACGCGCATTCCGTCAGCACCATACTTGGCCATCAGGTCAAGCGGATCAGGGCTGTTGCCCAACTGTTTGCTCATCTTGCGACGCTGCGAATCGCGAACCATACCTGTGAGGTAAACGCTGTTGAATGGCCTTTTGCCAGTGTATTCATACCCTGCAATGATCATGCGCGCTACCCAGAAGAAGAGAATATCGGGAGCGGTAACCAAGTCGTTGGTTGGGTAATAGTATTGGATATCCGGATTGTCAGGTTTTTTAATTCCGTCGAAAACCGAAATGGGCCACAGCCACGAGCTGAACCACGTATCTAACACATCCTCATCCTGCTTCAGCTGATCAAGATTAAGCTGCCGGTTGCCCGTTTTTTCCCGGGCCAGCTTCAATGCCTCCTCCTCGTTTTCGGCCACCACAAATCCTCCATCGGGGAGATACCATGCCGGGATGCGGTGTCCCCACCATAGCTGGCGCGAAAGACACCAGTCCTTCACATTCTCCATCCAATGCCGGTAGGTGTTGATGTACTTATGGGGATGCAGCTTGATTTCGCCATTGAGCACTGCCTCCAGGGCTGGTTTGGAAATTTCTTGCATTTTAAGAAACCACTGCATGGAGAGTTTTGGCTCAATAACTGCATCGGTGCGTTCGCTGTATCCAACCTTATTTGTGTAATCCTCAATTTTGGCAATGTGCCCTGCAGCTTCCAAATCCTTCACAATGGCTTTCCTCACCTCAAACCTGTCCATGCCGATGTAGAGTTGAGCTGCGGGGCTCATGGTGCCGTCGTCGTTGAAAATATCAACCGACTCAAGGTTATGCTTGTCACCCAGCATGTAGTCGTTGATATCGTGAGCAGGAGTAACCTTCAGCGCTCCCGTCCCAAACTCCATGTCAACGTATTCATCGTAAATAATGGGAACGCTGCGATTGATGAGCGGAACCAACACCCGCTTCCCCTTTAGATGGGTGTAGCGTGGATCTTTGGGGTTGACGCAGAGGGCAGTATCACCAAGGATGGTTTCGGGGCGGGTGGTGGCAATCACCACAAAGCCATCCTCACCGTCCATAGGGTACTTCAGGTGATATAGCTTACTTTTCACCTCGCGGTAGATCACCTCCTCGTCCGAGACGGCAGTTTTGGCCTGGGGATCCCAGTTAACCATCCGCACGCCACGGTAGATTTGACCCTTATTGTATAAATCAACAAAAACGTGGATAACGCTTGCCGACAGCTTCTCATCCATGGTAAAAGCCGTGCGTTCCCAATCGCATGCAGCACCCATTTTCTTCAGCTGTTCGAGAATGATACCACCATGCTTCTCCTTCCACTCCCAGGCATGTGCAAGGAACTCATCGCGGGTGAGCTTGTTTTTATCAATCCCCTCAGCCTTCAGTTTGGCCACAACCTTGGCCTCGGTGGCAATGGATGCATGGTCAGTTCCCGGAACCCAACAGGTATTCTTCCCCTGCATGCGGGCACGGCGGATGAGCACGTCCTGAATGGTATTGTTGAGCATATGACCCATGTGCAACACTCCTGTGACATTGGGAGGGGGAATCACTATGCAGTATGGCTCCCGATGGTCGGGAACGGATCGGAAAAGGTTGTTGTCGAGCCAGTATTTATACCATTTGTCCTCAACCAGGGCTGGATTATACTTCGTTGGGATTTCCATTGCTAAAAATGAGTTTATCAGTAAAAACGGCTGACAAAGTTAAGAAATTTGGCATATTTGCACCTCGAATCCTTTTTGATAAATCAAAAAATTGGTATTACCCAATTAAAAATGTAACACTTACAGTTGAAAACTAAATGAAACCAACAAGCGCATGGCTTATTCTGATCATTGCAGGGCTATTTGAAACGGGATGGGCTATTGGACTGAAATACTCCGATGGTTTTACAAAATTTTGGCCATCCATAGCCACGGGTGTGTCAATGGCCATTAGCGTTTGGCTATTGGCAGTTTCACTTAAATCACTTCCTGTCGGCTCGGCATATGCCGTGTGGACCGGTATTGGGGCGGTAGGAACAGCCATACTCGGGATATTCCTTTTTAATGAATCGAAAGAATTGCTCAAACTATTTTTTATCCTGATGATAATCGGTGGGATAGTGGGATTGCGCTTTGTTGCAAAGTAACAATTCTCAAAAAGGAATGGTACATATAGAACCCTCCTATAAAAAAAGAAACTTTTTTTTATTTGTCTATGGTGTCACAATATGCACCATAGCCCGTTTATTGAATCTGATCCATTGTTATAACTCTCAATGTATGTAAACGACAGCCTATAATTTACCGGCCAACTGTCACAAATCATTATCTTTTTTTTCTCTAACTATCAAAATATTCGGCATCACCTTGCCTTTTCAATCCTTTTTACGGATATTTGTATAGAAACTAAATAATACTACCATGAATATTACTAACCTTGCGCGTTGGTATGGCTTGGTACTCAGCGCGTCACTTATTCTGAACATTCAAGCTGCCAGGAGTCAGGAGTTTGATGTATTGTTTTACGAAGGATTTGAGAACGCCGGAGCTATTCCTTCGGGATGGACTCAGCTCTTTGTGTATGGTAGCCGCACCTGGCGTTTCGAAAACGGTGGATATGCGCCACCGAGTGCCCCCACTTTCCGACATCCTCCCATGGCCCACACTGGTCAGTATAACGCTCTTTTTCAAGACCAGAGCATTGGCCCAACCCGAAAATTAGTAACTCCTAACATCAACCTGGTTCCTAATGGTGCTCCAACCATTAAACCCACCTTAACCTTTTGGCATGCCCAGGACTCATGGGCAGGTGCAACCGACGAGCTAAAGGTATATTACCGTAGGACAAGCAGTTCGAGTTGGGTACTACTTGACCATTACACTCAGACAACGTCAAACTGGGAGTTGAGAGAAATATTGCTGCCCGATGATGCAAAAACTGAAACTTGCCAGCTTGCCTTCGAAGGCAAATCGAATTGGGGCTGGGGAGTGTGCATCGATGATGTGAAAATTGAAGAGAGAGGTAGGATTGACCGCAAAGTGGAATCGTTTAGCGTAGCACAGAAAGCTTCCGCATTGCCCTCAGGATCAACTATTAATATTTTTGGCAATCTGCTTATTCTGGTTACAGGTAACCATTTGGACATACCCATCAACTCAATTAAAATAAACTATACCGGAACCAATATAGAAGATATTGACCAGATAAGTTTGTATCACACTCGTGACTCAACCTTTTCGGTTAAAACCAAGATTACAACGGATATCAGCATCAACGGGAATGAAATTACCTTTTCGCCCTCTTTCAATTTGAAAACAGGGAACAACTACATTTGGTTTGCTTTTGATATTAGCGACGAAGCTGAGCACGGCAACATTGTGGATTTTAGCATAGATGCCAATTCGGTTCTACTTGGCGACAACTCGTTCCCTGCATCTCCAAGTAATCCCAGTGCCTTTGCCACCATTCATGAATCGCTCTTTTTCACTAACTTCAGCACCGATGAGGGGTGGGTAAGAACCAATCTCTGGCAAATTGGCATACCCCAGGGTTTGGGCATCTTTGACCCTGATTACGCATTTTCGGGAAGCAACGTTCTGGCAACAAATCTAAGCGGGAATTATCCTCCCGAAATTTCCCCTGAAACCAGAGAAACTGCCGTAACACAACCTGTAAACGCAAAATATTACAAGAATCTCAACCTTAACTTCAGACGCTGGCTAAATATCGACTACTTCGATAAAACGAGCATTAGGATTTCCAACAACGACGGGATAACATGGAATACCATTTATCAGAATAACACCAGCGTGCTGGATAGGAATTGGCAACCCATAAAAATTAATATCAGCCCGTGGAGTACTAGAAAAGCTAACATTCAGATCATGTTCTCCATGGATACTACCAACTATTCTACCGAGTATGGTGGTTGGAATATCGATAATTTTGCCATTACCGGCGAATTTATCCACAGCGATGTGGGGGTCAAAGGGAAAATATTGCCTGTGCAGCAATGCGGCCTCTCCAATCAAGAACCCGTTTCGGTAATTGTAAAAAACTATGGCGGCCGTAAAGTTAATGTTCCCTTCGAGGTGGGTTACTCCATCAACGGGGGGGCTACTTATACCAAAGAATGGTTTACCGACGCCATTGCCAGCGAGGTGGATGATGATGGCGATGATGAAATGGAATTCACCTTTACTACTCCTGCCGACCTTTCAGTTCCAGGGTTAAAAAATCTGGTATTCAGAACATTCCTAAATGGCGATCAGGATGCTTCCAACGATTCGTACAGCACAACGCTTTACGTTTTTCCCACGGTGGCATACCCCTATCAGGCCTCTTTCGAGTCCACATCTTCTTACTGGTATCCAACGGGTACCAATAGCAGCTGGCAATGGGGAACGCCATCTGGCACTGTCAACAACAAGGCATCGCACGGCACAAAGGTATGGGCTACCGGATTGGCTCAGAATTACAAGAACAACGAACTTTCGTATCTGGAAAGCCCCTGTTTTGACCTAACCACTGCTGAATACCCAGTATTTTCATTCGACTATATAATGCACATTGAACCGGGCATCGACGGAATGGCCATACAATACTCGGTTGACGGTGGCCCCTGGGTTTGGCTTCCTGCTCATGACGACTATGCCTTCAACTGGTACGATACCGGAAATGTTGTAGCACTTAATTCCGCAGGATGGAGCCAAAACAAAACCAACTACGTTACTGCCAAAACACTACTCCCCAATGACGTTATAGGATCGAGCAGTGTGAAATTTAGATTCGTTTTCGCTTCCAACCCGAATAATACGTACGAAGGAGTAGCCCTTGATATGATAAAGGTTTACGAACTACCCTACGATATTGGTATCACCGAGCTTATCAGTCCTGTCAGCGACTGCGAAATTGGATTAAATGTTCCCCTTGAGCTTAAACTTGAATGCTTTGGTATTCGCCCCATACCGGAGGGTACAGAAATACCTTTAAAAGCACAGGCCAACTCAGGCAATCTGAAGTCTGAAATCATAGCGCTCCCGTACGAGTTAAGCCTATCCAATCCATCGCTTGACTACACTACAGTAAACAAATTCAACCTATTCAATGCAGGCGAACATAGTATTTTGGCTTATACAGACCTTGCTGCTGATGACGACAGAAGCAATGATACCCTTAAGGTGGAGGTTTCAGTACTAGGCATGCCTAGCTTTTCTATAGGCCCCGACATTGGCACCATGGAGCCCGATTCCATAACTCTGGATGCTGGAGAAGGCTATGCAACCTATGCATGGTTTAAGTGGAATGAGGTGGATACTTGGGATCCGGTTGGAACCGACCAAACCTACGATATCGAAGAGAATGGATGGGGAATGTATAAAATTGAAATCACCAATAGTTTCTCCTGCTTTGCCAAGGATAGTTTAACCATTGCACAATCGGATAAAGATGTGGGTGTTCTCTCCATCAACAACCTGACTGATGAATGTTTGCACTCCGATCCCATTAGTCCATCGGTAACCCTTAAGTTCTATGGTTATGCTCCCTTCGATGGCATCGAAAGTTTTCCTGTAGTTACTGAAGTTGACGGCGTTGTGGAACTCACCGAAGAGTTTACACCTCCCCTAAACTGGGGTGATGAGGAGTCCAACGAAGAGGCTATTTTCACCTTTACCGGAACCATCGATCTGAGCGAAGCGAAGGATTACAATATCTCCATATATACCGGCTATGGTTTGGATCTCAATAGGCATAACGATACCACAAGTGTGCAGGTATCTACCTGGGGATTGCCCAACGTGACTGCTTTGGTTAAGAAAATAGAATCAGAATACATATCAGCAGATACGATTGTGACAACCAGTGCTGACACTCTAACTTTTAAAGCATCCGATGGATTTGCATCCTACCTATGGGAACGACAACTTCCGGGGCAGGCCTCCTGGTCGCCTTTGGCCAGTGGACAAACGCTAAACCTGAGTACTGTTTCCAACAATTTAATATCATCACGGTACAGGGTTACCGTGTCGGCATACCACGGCTGCGGTAACGATTCCGATACCATTTTTGTCAATGCCAGTGATCTGGCCATAGAGGCCATACTAAGTCCCGATGCTACGCTTTGCCACTCAGACAATGCCACTCCGCTTAGCATTGTTATCAAAAACAAGGGGCGTGATACGTACCCCATCGGAACGGCAATAGAAGCCTTTGTTTCAACCCCGATAAACGATCAATCGGAGACGATAATTCTTACCAATCCCTTTACGCCGGGAGAAGAGATGATTTACCAATTCCCGCAAATGGAACTTCTACCCATTGGCGATAATTACATCAGCTATTCCGTTGGCATTGACAACGATCCGATTCCCGAAAACAATACCCTGGATCTTTTAACCACGGTTAATCCATCGCCAAGCGTTTCGATTACCCCATCGGTTCTTTACAAGATATTTGGGCCTTCTGAATCGTACGAAATTGAGCCTGAATACTCCGAGGATGTTACCAGCTTCCTATGGCAAGACAATAGCGTTGATACAATATATATCATATACGGTTCTCCCGCCTTTGAGAACTATACTGTTATTGTTGAGAATGCCTATGGTTGTACAGATACAGCCAATCTGAGGGTAATCGCCAATGATCTCGCCATTTCACAAATCTCCTCACCCAAAAGCGATTGTATCTTAAGCGATGATACTCCCGTTACCTTTACCATTTTCAATAATGGTAATACTACCTATCCTACAGGCCATGAAATAAATGTTGAATTATTGGTGGACGGCTCTCCATTTGCTAATGAAACCATAGTACTCCCCAGCGATCTGGTTTCCAAGGCTTCAATGACTTTCTCCCTAGTACAATCACTTGATTTATCGTCAGTTGAAAGTGCCACCATACAGATTAACATTTCATCCGCATTGGAAGAGGTTTACTATACCAATAACAGCATGAACAAGACGGTAGTTCCATTGGGTTATCCCATAATTACTCTTGGCCCCGATCGCGAAGTACATGCATGGGAAGAGATTCTTGACCCCGGATATTACAATGGCTATCTATGGCAGGATGGAAGCACCGAAAGAACTTTCACCGCTACAGAATCGGGGACATACAGTGTTACTGTAACCGATTTCTCTGGATGCCAAGGTGATGCCGAGGTAACGCTGACCTTCTTTGTCGATGACCTTGGTGTAACTGATTTGTTACAACCCATTTCGGCTTGCGAACTCACCAATAGTGAGATTGTAGAGTTTACTGTGAAAAACATGGGCACCCACACCTTTACAGCGGGGACTCCGATTGACATTGGATTTTCGCACGATGGTCAGGATCATACCGAAACCATTTACCTTGATGAAGACCTTGCACCGGATGAGGAATTGACGGTAACCTGCTCCGAAACGGTTAACCTTTCGGAACGAAAGGTACACGACATCACCATTTGGGTAGAAGTTGACAACGATATGGTATCGGCAAATAACACTGGAACCTACCAGGTGAACGCATATCCCGATGTGGACTTCTCATTTAACATTGCCGATGGATTTTACTCAAATCAGCCATATATCCTCGATGCAGGTGAAGGCTATGATTCTTATCTGTGGCAAGACGGTTCCACCGATCAAACCTTTTTGGTTACTGAAACCGGACTATACAGCGTTACCGTTACCAACGAGTATGGTTGCGTAGGGTATGATGAAGTATTTATAACCATTCTTATACCCGATTACAGCATTACCACAATTACTGTGCCCGTTTCAGCTTGCCAACACAGTGCCGCCGAACAGGTTACCGCATACATCGGAAATGTGGGTACTGATACCCTTTGGATTGGCGATGAACTTCTCCTTACCCTATGGCTGAATGGAGAAACGGTTGATACAGAGACTTTCTCTGTTATACAAATCATTGAACCGGGCGGAACCCTTCAGTTCACATTCGACCAAACCATCGACCTGAGCGGGACGGGTTCATACAACGTTGGTGTTGAAGTCACCCATCCCCTCGATCAGAATGTTAGCAATAACCTGATGACGGTATCGGTTGAAACCTTCCCTGCTCCCGTTGTTAATCTGGGTGGCAACCAGGTTTCCAACACAGGACCTGTCATTCTTGATGCAGGTCCCGGATTCGCCAGTTACCTATGGCAAAATGGATCTACGGCTCAAACCTTTACGGTTACCGTAACAGGCACATACAGCGTTACCGTAACAGACTACAATGGTTGTCAAGGTTCCGATGAGGTTCATGTTGCCATACTTATCCCCGATTATGGTATTACTGATATCATATCGCCGGTAACATCATGCCAGCTTACAGAGAACGAATCGGTTATTGTGGAAATTTCCAACTTTGGTACCGATACCCTTTTGGTTGGTGACATTCTTCCGATTACCCTATTCTTAAATGGCGATGAGGTTGTTTCGGAAGATTACATACTGCCGCAACGGTTTGAACCTGGCGATATTATCGAATTTACATTTAATACCACCATTGATCTCAGCCTGGCGGGTGAATACACCATAGCAGTTCAAACCGATCATCCGCTGGATCAGACCGCTGCCAATGACCAATTCACTACCGATTTTGAAATTTATGCTAATCCGGTGGTTGACCTTGGTCCCGATCAAACCATTAATGAGCCAATGGTTCTGGATGCTGGAGCAGGTTACGTTTCCTATTTATGGCAAGACGGTTCCACCGGACAAACATTCACCGTTACCCAAACAGGTCTGTACCATGTTACGGTTACCGATGAAAATGGCTGCGAAGGATATGACGAGGTATTCATCATCTACGATGATACTCCATACATAATCATCAGCGAAGTAATATCTCCGGTTGACGATTGCAATCGACCCAATCTTCCGGTAGAGGTTATTCTTACCAATCAGGGTGGTGGTCCGGTTACTCCGGCCACACCATTCCAAGTGGTTTACAAAATCGGAACCATGGCGCAGGCAACCGAAACCGTTACTGTTAGCCAGCCATTCAATGTTGGCAGCTATATGAACTACACCTTTAATCAAGGGCTTAATATTGCCGCCGGCGATTATACAATCAATTTTTGGACTATTTATGAGGGGCAACCCAGCGAGCAAATGGTACACAATACTGCGATATTGCCATCTCCTGTATTTAGCCTTGGCCCCGATTCGCTTAAAGTAGAATTCCCATACGTGCTCATAGCTGGGATAGACAACGTCCAATACCTCTGGAGTAATGGCAGTACAGAATCTTCCATCACTGCATATGAAACCGGGACCTACTGGCTCACGGTAACCAACAGCTATGGTTGCTCTGCTTCCGATACCATATACTTATATGAAGGTAACTGGATAAATATTATTCCGGGTTCGGAAACGCTTGTCAAAGTTTATCCCAATCCGGTGCAAAAAGTACTCAGCGTTGAAGTATTTCCGCAACAATATGGCACGTTTACCTTTGAAATATTCTCATCGTTGGGACGAAAATTGTACCATAGAAAAACTCAACAGGGTAGCCAATTTGTTGAAGAAATCACGATGGAAGGATTTAGCCCTGGAGTATATCTACTGAAAGTTTCCAATGGTGGTCGTTGGGTAACAACACGAATTGTCGTCAACAGGTAATCCGATACCGGTTACCTATAAACAAAAATAGAATAGCCCCGTGAATTTTAATCACGGGGCTATTTATTATTAAATGAATGCGTGGAACACACAATATCCTATATTAAGCGAAGAAAAAGGCAATGAAATAAATTAGCGAGATAACTCTGCAGTATTTACAAATAGTTTGATATTCCGAACGGTTTAAAAAGCATAAACCGGCCAGATATTTTTAGCATTGGATTATATCTTAAACTTTCATATTGACTTGGAAAACGTAGCTGATTAAAACCAACAACGCCCCGCGAGCGGCTTGCTCACGGGGCGTTGGAAGGCTGGCGGCGACCTACTCTCCCACCTGTTCGGCAGTACCATCGGCGCTGGTGGG
>MWFE01000043.1 GCA_002071445.1 Bacteroidetes bacterium ADurb.Bin008
GTACAATATTGAAATAATTATCGTAAGTTTGCTTAGATTTAGAAAAATTCGTTAAAGGGTTCTGCGATTTTTTTTAAATTTATGCCTGTAAACGGACTGAAAGCTAGAAAAATGAATTTTTAGAACCCACCATATATTTATCAGCATAAAACAATGCATGAAAAAAATTCTACTCATATCGGAAAGAAACTCATGCCGATCGCAAATGGCTGAAGGATGGCTGCGATACTATGGTAAGGGTTCGTTGGAAGTGCATAGTGCAGGCATTATCCCTACCACGCTTGACCCCCATGCCGCATACGCCATGAGCCAGGAAATCATAGATATTTCCGGTTATAAATCGAAAGGCATTGGACAATTTTTGGATCAAGAGTTCGATTATATACTCGTTTTATGCGATAATATTGGCGATAAGTTGGCTGCTTTTAAGGGGAAACCTCAGATTTATGAGTTCCCTTTCCCGGATGTTGCATCAATGAATTTGTCAGGAGAAGAAAAAAGTAAGGCCTATGCTCAGCTGAGGGATGAGTTGGAAAATTTTTGTTTCGACTTCGTACACCAAAAAATCAAAGCTCTGATTTGAAATGCTTAATCGGAAACGTCTGTTGTCAGGTAGAAAAACTTATATTTTTAAAAAATAATTTTAGTCCACATATTGTTTTGCACATATTTTGCTAAAAACTTAACCCGTAAACATTAACCATATCCACAAATCAAACAATTAAAATTATGAAAAAGTACATCTATTTCGCAATGGCCATGCTAATGGCCGGTTCATTTGTCTCTTGTACGGAAGAGGGGCCTGAAGATGAAGGCAATGTTATCATTGTTGGTCAAAACATTGAAACCCCGACTACCTGGCTCGGCTCAAAAACTTACGTGGTTGAGAGAGCCATCTATGTTGATGCCAATCTCACCATCGAACCGGGTACGGTCATTAAGTTCAAATCCGGTTCATCGCTCTCATTCGGATCCTACGAAAACATGACACTGACAGCCAATGGAACAGAGGATAAACCCATTGTTTTTACCTCTTTTTCGGCCAATCCTGCCCCCGGTGCCTGGGAAGGTTTATGGTTTTATGACAATGCTCTGTCCAATTCTTCCATGGCCTACTGCCAGGTTATGTATGCCGGACAGAATGATTATCCTGCTCTGAATTTTGACGTTAAGATAAAATTTAACAACTGCACGGTCAGTAAAAACAAAAAGAATGGCATTTACAGCGTTGAGGGTTTTGTGGAATTCAATGGCAACACCATTGAGGATCAGGGAGCATTTCCCATTGACATTGCCAGCAAAGCCCTACATACCCTTGGAGTTAACAATGCCATCACCTGCGAACCGGGTTATGGAATACGTGTGAGGGGAGGAACCCTTGAAGGGGCTACGCCCATTACATGGAAAAAGCAAACCGTTCCATACTACATAGTGGATGCCATTTATGTTGATCAAAGTCTTACCATAGATCCAGGAACAACCCTGCAATTTCAGGCCGACGGCAGCCTGTCAATCGGCTCACACCAAGTGCTAACTTTTAATGCTCTGGGTACAGAAACTGAAAAGATTATTTTTACCTCGGCAGCGGCTACTCCTGCCCCGGGAGCCTGGGCAGGTTTGTTTTTTTACGAGAAGGTTACCGGAAATTCAAAAATGAAGTACTGTGTAGTGGAATATGCCGGAAAGGACAATAACCATGCGAATATTACACTTTCATACGTTAATGGCCTTACCATCGAGAATTGTACCATTCGAAAATCCAGTGGATATGGTGTATACTCGTGGGGAAGTACATGGAATAATATCGACAACATATTTGAAGATAATGCCCTTGGGGATATAAGCACACACGACTAATATCAACAGCAGTTTTTTGGTTTGGACCTCAGAGGGCTGGCCTCTGAGGTTTTTTTATGTCAATGCCATAGAATGGAATCAGTATAAATTACGGTTTTCAATACAAAAGTGAATCTTGATTTAAGACATTTACTATTTTTCGGGAAAATTTTTCTCAATGAAAAAGTTGATAACCCTCTTAACCCCCCCTGACCAATGGAAGTTTCCCGTAATTATTGTTCTGGGCATATTCTTTGGCCTTGGGGTATATTCATTCCACATTTCCAGGGCACCATCCTACCTGTCGGATAAGCCCGAAACCTGTATCAACTGCCATATCATGGCACCCGAATATTCAACATGGAACCACAGCGCTCACCGCGAGTACACAAACTGCAACGACTGCCACGTTCCGCACAACAATTTGGCCAGCCACTACTTTTTCAAAGCCATGGATGGCTTGAGGCATGCCACAGTCTTCACCCTGAGGGGCGAGCCGCAGGTTATCAAGATTAAGGAGGCAGGTACCAAGGCCGTACATAATAACTGCATACGTTGCCATGAAGATGTGATTGTTGACTCCAAACTGATGCGGCCCGAGTATTCACACAACCAGCTTCGCAAGGAACGAAAATGCTGGGAGTGCCACAGGGAAACGCCCCACGGAAAGGTAAAGGGATTGTCGTCAACACCCAACGCCTTGGTACCCCTGCTGGATAGTCCGGTACCGGAATGGCTGAAAAAACTTACCAACTAATTTGACCATTGGATAAACAGAATAGCATTGAAACATAACTAAACTTTAATCACAATACGATGAAACCAATAGGAGAATTGATAAAGCAGAAACCCTGGATAGGGTGGTTGACTTTTTTTGGCACAATCATAGTTGTTTTCTTCCTTGGCCTGCTGGCCTCAAGCATCATTGAACGCCGCGCCGAGGCAGTATTCGCCTACACGCCTCAGGTGGAATACGACCAGATGGAACCGAGGATCGAAATATGGGGCATGAACTACCCTCGCGAGTATCAAACGTACCTGAAAACGGCCGATACCACATTCCGTAGCAAGTACAATGGCGCTGCCATGGTGGATATGCTTGAGAAGGCACCCGAACTTGTTATCCTGTGGGCGGGTTATGCGTTTTCTATCGATTACAATCAGGGCCGTGGGCACATGCATGCCATTGATGATGTTCGCAATACTTTGCGTACCGGTTCGCCCATGACCCCCGAAGAGGGCCCCCAGCCGGGTACTTGCTGGACATGCAAAAGCCCAGATGTGCCTCGTATGATGAACCAGATTGGGATTGCAGAATTTTACAGTTCTACCCTTGCTAAACTGGGACCGGAGATTGTAAATCCCATTGGCTGTGCCGATTGCCACAATGCCACCACACAAGCCCTGCAGATTAGCCGACCCGGTTTGATAGAAGCCTTTCAGCGACAGGGGAAGGATATTAACAAGGCAACCCATCAGGAGATGAGGTCGCTGGTGTGTGCCCAGTGCCATGTGGAATACTACTTTAAGGGCGATGGCAAATATTTAACTCTCCCCTGGGATAAAGGTTTTACCGTGGAGGAGATGGAAGCCTATTACGATGAGTATGCCTTTGCCGATTGGACTCACAAGTTGAGCCGCGCCCCAATGATTAAGGCCCAACACCCCGATTATGAGTTATACCGGTTTGGCATACACTACGACCGGGGAGTGTCATGTGCCGATTGCCATATGCCATATAAGAGCGAAGGCGGGGTTAAGTTTACCAATCATCATATACAAAGCCCCCTGAATAATATTGAAAACTCCTGTAAGGTATGCCATCGCGAGGAAACCGATGAGTTGATAAGAAATGTTTACCAAAGGCAGGATGCCATTTATCAAACCCGTACACTGCTCGAAAAAGCTTTGGCTAAAGCGCATATCGAAGCCAAGTTTGCTTGGGATAAGGGCGCCACTGAGAAGCAAATGGCCCCTGTGCTAAAATTGATTCGCGCAGCACAATGGCGCTGGGACTACATGGCTGCCAGCCACGGTGCCTCGTTCCATGCTCCCGTTGAAAGTTCCAGGGTTGTAAGCCTTGGACTTGAAAAGGCGCAGGAAGCAAGGGTGGAGATTGCACGCATATTGGCATCGTTGGGCTACACCCAACCGGTTCCCATGCCCGATATATCAACAAAAGCAAAAGCGCAGGCATACATAGGCCTTGATATGAAAGAATTGAGAAAGAAAAAGGCCGGTTTCCTTGAGAAGATTGTTCCGGAGTGGATAAGAATAGCCAAAGAGCGTGAGGCCCAATATCCTATAAATAAACTTTAATCGGATTTAGAAAAAATTTAAACTAAAATTAAACTATTTTCTGTTTTACATTCTAACAGTTATTCATGGTTAATTTTGGTTTGTGTTAACACTGCCCCTTGCAAAACGCAAGGGGCTTTCTTTTTTTTACTCTTTAGTATAAATCACTGCATGGTTTAACTATTTGTTACCATCATCCATTATTCTTAATTCTTTTTGAAGAAGGCTGGGTGAAAGCGAGAATGAATAAAAAGTTGAATCACCTCACTAACAACTACGGCAATTTTTGAGTATTTTTGCCGTATGGTTAAAGCGTTGAAATATCTGTTAGTTGCCCTATCGATAATCCTTTCTGTATTCGGAAATTACAGCGCAAGGAACGATGTCGGACAAATGCCTGCAACCCGTTCTGATAGTGAAGCGGGGCGTACGTTTTTCATAGATAACAGCCTTAACCCTTTCTGCATTCTGCATAGGAATGAGGATATCAGTTCATCTGCACATACAAGCGTAAAAACAAACCATAGCAGGGAACTGTTCAACTTCGCATGTGATTACACCCATTTAACCCCCGGTGCTTTTGCCTTTTATCTCCTCTCAGAAAGGATACAGTATATAAACAGTTACCTGCGGTTAATACTATTCCCCTTCCACTTCTTCTTTTAACCTTACCAGTTTGCCCTTCGGGCAACGCTTTATTTGCCTTTGAGTGTATTATCCGCTTGTTGACGATGTCAACAAGCTACCATTCACAACTTAATAACTAAAAACATGGATTTTGGAACATTGCTAATCGGCATTGGCGCTTTGGCCGTAATGATAGTACCCATCATACTGATTCAGATTTCAAACAAGCGTAAAGCGACACAAAAACTGGAAGGATTGCTAGATCATGCCCGATTGTCGGGTATTAACGTAACAAGTTACGACATATGGAACGAGAAGTTAATCGGACTTGACGGTAATAGTAAGAAGCTGATTCTTTTCACCAGTATCAATGACCAATCGACATTGAAGGTTTTTAACCTGAGCGAATACCAAAGTTGTTCTGTAAAGGTTGACAGAAAGGGCAGTAAATCGAAGGATAACCCTAACCTGCCCATTGAGCGAATCAGCCTGTGTCTTAAAACAAACAACCCCAATGGAGTTGATGAGTCAGTCAGTTTCTACGACGCTACCCTTAACATGACGGTGAACAACGAGTTGGCACTGGCCGAAAAGTGGGAGAAGGTTGTTAAGAAAAACCTTACGAAGTAAGCACATAATTCATATTTGAAGCCATTCCAAAGCAATGCCATTGGAATGGCTTCATTTTTTGGCACAATTCAAGTATTCAAGAAATCGCTCAGTTGCTTTTTTGGATTAACCGAATTTCTTAATTTTTCGCATTGCAGTCGGGGTCAATCTTTTTGGTTTCCACCTGAAAGGTTGTGTGGTTTATACCAAATTTATGGTCAAGCTCCTTTTGCAATTTTTGAATGAATACATTATTGGCCCCTTCAGGCATAACCAGATGAACTGTCAATGAGACCTGGGTTGTGCTAATGGCCCAGATGTGTAGGTCGTGTATGCCCTCAACCCCTTCTTGCGCGAGCAAGAATTCCCTCACCCTCTCTATGTCGATATGCTCGGGCACGGCATCCAGGGCAAGATTAACCGAATCCACAAACAGGTGCCATGTACCCAGCATGATTACCACAACGATTAACAGGCTGGTTACAGGGTCAATCCACACTTTCCCGGTGATGCTAATGAGCAATCCTGCTATCACCACACCCAGCGAAACGGCTGCATCGGCTACCATGTGCAGGAAGGCCCCCCTGATATTGAGGTCTTTTTTCTGTCCTTTGAAAAAGAGCAGCGCCGTGAAGGTATTGATAGCTATCCCAATTCCGGCTACTATCATCACCTGTTTCCCTCCCACAGGCTGTGGGTTGGTAAATTTACCTATGGCATCCCAAGCAATTATGGCCACGGCACCAAAAAGGAGTAGCGCATTCAGCATGGATACCAAAATGGTGGTTTTTCTCAAACCGTAGGTATATTTCCCTTTGGGCTTAAGGGTGGCCATCCACGCAGCAGCCCATGCAAAGCCCAATCCCAGCACATCACTGGCATTGTGCCCAGCGTCGGCTATCAAAGCCGATGAGTTGGCTATAACACCGTAAAATAGTTCCACTACCACAAATGCGATGTTGAGTCCTATGCCAATGGCAAACGCTTTGCCGTGTTTGATCGGGTTGCTGTCCGAATGATTATGCGCGTGGATATGTGTCATAAAGCAAAAATAGATACAACTGTGGAATAAATCATTAAAGATCAGGATTGACTTAAACCCGTTATCAACAAACGTATAAAGAAAAGATTAGTTCACAAGGTCATTGGGTTTTAAGTTCATCAGTATATGATTTTTCATGCTTATGCTTTGCCTTCAATGCGAAAAAATTGAAAGCGATATGGCGGAATTTTCTTTTAAACATTAAAAATTCCATTCATGAGAAAATGGAAGGCTAAAAATTATTTAACTCACTATCTTTGTTTTGTTTTTTCAACTATGGTTAACCGAAGGGTAATGCCCGGCGCTAGTATTTACAGTATTGAGAGTTAGTATGCCCAAAGGCCATTAAGTTTTTTTAATATCAAATAGTTTATGGTAATCAATATTAAAAACGTTTTTAGACCTAAACTCTTCACCGTTTTCCGTGAAGGCTATACTAAGAAACAGCTACAAAGCGATTTATTAGCAGGTATAATTGTGGGAATCGTGGCTCTGCCGTTAGCCATTGCCTTTGCCATAGCATCGGGCGTTTCGCCCGAGAAGGGCTTGATTACAGCCATTGTTGCCGGATTCCTGATTTCATTCCTGGGCGGTAGCCGTGTTCAAATCGGTGGCCCCACGGGTGCATTTGTGGTCATTGTTTTCGGGGTGGTGTCGCAGTATGGCATTGAAGGGTTAATTGTTTCTACTTTTTTGGCCGGATTGATGCTCATTGCCTTTGGGGTTCTTCGTTTGGGGACCATCATAGAGTTTATTCCCCACCCGCTTACCGTTGGGTTTACCAGTGGTATTGCGCTCATCATCTTTTCCTCTCAGATAAAAGAGTTCTTTGGTTTGTCCATTGCCGACGTGCCATCGGGTTTTATCGACAAGTGGGGGGTGTATCTTAGCCATTTGAACACCACTAATTTCTATGCCCTGGGAGTGGCTGTGGGAACAGTTCTTATCATCGTTTACTCCAAACGTATAATCAAGCTTATTCCGGGATCGTTTGTGGCCATCATCATAATGACCATTATTCCTGCCATTTTTAAGTTGCCGGTCAATACCATCGGTTCGGTGTTTGGCGATTTGCCCAATACCTTTGAGGTGAATATTCCCTCCATTAACATAGCCAATATCAGGCATTACATTGCTCCGGCCTTTACCATAGCCCTGCTGGGTGCCATTGAATCTCTCCTTTCGGCTGTGGTAGCCGATGGTATGATTAGCGGAAAGCACCGTTCCAATACCGAACTCATTGCACAGGGTATAGCCAACGTGGCATCGTCGATTTTTGGGGGGATACCGGCCACAGGAGCCATTGCCCGAACGGCCACCAACGTTAAGAATGGAGGGCGTACCCCTGTGGCCGGCGTGGTGCACTCCATAACGCTGCTGCTCATCGTCCTGTTTTTCGGTAAATGGGCTGTGCAGATTCCGCTGGCATGCCTTGCCGGAATTCTTGTGGTGGTAGCATATAACATGAGCGAATGGAGATCGTTCCTAGCCATTCTCCGGGGCTCGCGCTACGATATGGTGGTGCTGCTCACCACATTCCTTCTTACGGTGCTGGTTGACCTTACGGTAGCCATTCAAATCGGTATGGTGCTTGCGGCATTGCTGTTTATGCAGCGTATGTCCAAGGCCAGTGAGGTGATTGCCGTGGAAAGCGATATGGATACTCTTGAGGATTACTCCGATTTACCCAAGGGGGTTGAGATTTATGAGATTAATGGGCCATTCTTCTTTGCAGCGTCGCAGAAATACAGGGAAACCCTTAAAAACTTCGGTAAGAAGGCCGATGTGCTCATTCTGCGAATGCGAAATGTTCCTTTTATCGATTCCACAGGGATTCACAACTTCCGCGAAACCATAAAGTTTTTGCAAGCCATTGACGTAAAGCTAATCCTGTCGGGCGTTCGACCCGAAGTAAGGAAAGAGTTGGAGGACAATCGGATTGATTTTCTCATTGGCAGGAACAATATTTGTGGCCACTACAACGAGGCTAAGGAGAAGGCAATAATAGCAATGGAACAAATAAATATGGAAAGAAAAGAGCGTTCGAAAGAAACGGCATAGCAGTGAACCTTTCCTTATTTTTTGTATATTTAGTTGAAATATAAATGTTTATACTATGAAAAGATTCGGTCTAGCCCTTTTCATTTCGCTCCTCCCTTTTTTATCGATGGCTCAGTGGAGCGACGACCCGATGGTTAATACTCAGATTACCAATCTGACGGGAGAGCAAGTATTGCCCAAAATTGCTGTTTGTCCCAATGGGGATTATTTTATTGGTTTTTTCTCATTGGTTGGAGAGAATTACAACGTTCGCCTGCAAAGACTGGATTCCGCTGGCAATACCATGTGGGATGACAACGGCATTCTGATCAGCGCACATCCCTCCATGACATGGCTTACCGATTGGGATATGGCAGCAGATAATGAAAACCATGCTGTAATCACTTTTCAGGATATCCGCCTTGGTGGTAACAACAATACTGTTGCCTATCGTATTTCCCCCGAGGGAGAGTTTGTTTGGGGCCCGGACGGCATTATGCTTTCCAATAGCGATGCCTTTAACGTGTCGCCTGTTGTAACGGTAACTCAGGCAAACAACGCGGTCTTTGCGTGGGCAGCGGATGGTGTGATTATTCTTCAGAAAATCAACCCTGCCGGGGAGAAGCAATGGGGAGAGTGGGGTATAACCCTCAGCTGCGAAAATAGCTACTCATGGCCTCAGCTAATGCCTGCCGGAGAGGATGATGTGCTGATGAAATTCTTTGAGGATAGCGGTGTCCCGTGGGCGCCCACAAGGCATATTCTGGCTCAACGCTTCAACTCCTCCGGCGAAGCCGTATGGGAGAATAACACGATCATTTCGGACGTTGGTGCCATGTCCGCCTGGACGCAAATTCTTTCGTTCGTGAGCGATGGCGAAGATGGATTTTACATTGCCTGGCACGACAACGCCCTTTCCTCTGCTGTTGCATCGGCATGGATTCAGCATGTTAATGCTCAGGGAGAGGTACAGTTTCAGGTCAATGGAGTTCAACTTTCGCTGAATGAATTGTCCAATCACTTTGAACCGAAGATTATAACATATGGCGATGATCCAAATGTCTATGTCTATTGGAATGAGGTAAATGCCGATCAGAACAAGTGGGGTATTTACGGTCAAAAGGTTACCCCCGAGGGTAACATATCGTGGTGTGGCGATGGGAAGATAATCTTTCCACTTTCTCAGAAATATATTAATCTTCAGTTTGCAATTCCCCATGAGAAAAATACCTTTCTGATTTTCTGGGATGGTATATCTACTGTAGAATTCCATTACCGTGTTGCGAGGCTCAATTCGGAGGGCCTGTTTGTATGGGACGAATCGGCATTGCCAATATCAACCGCTCCAAGCGATAAACTGCACCCGGCTATCGCTGATTTTAGCAATAACCAGTGGGTGTTAACCTGGGAAGATAAGAGAACCGGAAGCACTGAGGTGTTCGCACAGAATTTCCGACCTGATGGTAGCCTTGGGAATACCATTGCCGAAGGTAGCATATCAGGAACCGTAAGTATTGAAGGCGATATGGCCGATGTAACGGAAGTTACCATAACCATTGGAGAGTTAACAACCAATCCCGATGCAAATGGACACTACGGTATAACGTTGCAACCCGGAACATACTCTGTAACAGCATCACACCCGTACACTGAGGAGGTTGTCATTGAGGGGGTTGCCGTTGTGTCGGATGAGGTAACTGCAAATGTGGATTTTTCCCTGCCTATGCTGCGTCGCGATGTGGTGTGCCATGCAATTAATCAGATCGATTTATATATTGAGGGGATTGAGCTAAGCGTTGCGGGCCCGGAAGGAACCTATACAGGAGTTACTGGAGCAGAGCCGTTTGTGATTCCCAATGCACCCTACGGGTTGTATCATGGCACAGCCATTTATAATGCTGATGAGGTGATTACGGTGGAATGCGATACGCTGATTGATGCAGGAAACGGTGATTTGGTTTTTCGTTTTACAACCGTAGGGAATAAGCCTGAAATGCTGCCTGTGGATTTGAAAATCTACCCCAATCCCGTTATTGATGAAAGCGTGTTGGAACTTAATTTGCAAATGGCCGGTATATTCCAAATCTCCTTGATTTCCGAAACGGGCGAGGTAGTGGCAAGTAAATCAAATCTTCATCTATCCCAAGGGTATAACTCCTACAGATTATCGGGATTATTCCCCTTGAAGAACCTGCCTTCGGGGGTATATCTGATAAGGATTGCCAATGCAAAGCAAAAAGCGGCTATCCGCTTTTCAAAGGTTCAATAGAAAATATTAATGCATAACGCACTGTCCAAAAATACGAAAGCGTGGCTGCCAGCCACGCTTTCGTATTAAAAGGTTTTATTTCAGCCATTTGTCCAGCCACCCAAAAAATTCGCGTTGCCAAATAACCGAATTCTGAGGTGTGCTCACAAAGTGCGTTTCATCGGGAAAGACCAGCAGGCGGCTGGGAATATTGCGCAGCTGAGCAGCGTTGAAAGCCTGCAGCCCCTCGGGGTAGGGAATGCGGAAATCGTTCTCACCAACAATAATCATGATGGGGGTATCCCAGTTTTGAACCAGCTTGTGCGGGCTATTGGCATAGGTGCGCTGTGCCACTTTGTTATCCTTATCCCAGTACGGACCACCAAAGTCGTGATTGGGGAAGAAGGTTTCCTCTGTTCCTGCGTAAAAACTCTCGAGGTTGAACATGCCATTATGTGCTATGAAAGCTTTAAATCGCTTCTGATGAACTCCTGCCAAATAGAAAACAGAATATCCGCCATAGCTTGCTCCAACTGCTCCCAATCGCTCCTCGTCAACCCAGGGCTCTTTCTTCACATCATCAATGGCACTAAGGTAATCCTTTATATTTTGTCCGCTATAGTCGCCCGATATCTGCGCATTCCACTCCTGACCAAATGAGGGTACACCCCTTCGGTTGGGGGCCACCACCACGTAGCCGTTGGCTGCCATAATCTGCAGATTCCAACGGTAGCTCCAGAACTGGTCGATGGTGCTTTGTGGGCCACCCTGGCAGTAGAGTAGGGCAGGGTATTTTTTTGTCTCGTCGAAGTTGGGCGGCAGAACAACCCATACCAGCATATCTTTGCCATCGGTGGTTTTTACCCAGCGTTGTTTCACCTCACCCATTTTGATATTGTCATAAATATTCTTGTTGATATGGGTAATCTGAGCCTCTTCCTGATTTCCCAGGTTGATGGTAAACAGCTCGGGTGCCATGCTCATGGTCGTTTTTTGGGCTACTAAAATTCCCCTGGCCATTGAGAATGAAGTGAAGTTGTGCCTTCCGGCGGTAATGGGAGTAATCTCCCCCGTTTTTAAATCAGCTTTGTAAATTTGCTGAGTGGCTTTTACTCCGCTCACAAAGAATAGCTTCGAACCGCACGCCCCCCATCGGATATTATCGGCGTTCTGGTCAAAATCTTTGGTCACATAAGTTTTTTCTCCGGTTTGAATGTCCATAGTAAATAAACGATGCTTGTCGCTTTCATATCCCGGAGTTTCCATGCTTTGCCATGCTATTTTGCTACCGTCGGGCGAGAACACCGGATACTTGTCGAAGCCAACCATCCCCTCGGTAAGGTTTTTGGTGGTGCCGTCTTCAACGCTATAGAGGTAAATATCAGCATCAGTGCCAATGGCAAACTCTTTACCAAGCTGCTTCTTACAGGTATAAGCAATGTACTTACCGCATGGACTCCAGCAGATCTCTGAGTCGTCAAAGTATGGCGACAGGGGAGCGTCCCAGGGCTCGCCTTCCATTATATCTTTGCCCTCGCCCATTTTTCCCAGACAGTAGGGGGCCACAAAAATATGGCTGTAGCTGCCATCGCGCCAAAAGTTCCAGTGGCGGTACATCAGGTGATCAATCAGCCTGACATTGGCCTTGGGCATATCGGGATGTACGTCTTTGGTCGTTTTTTCAATTTGAACATTCTTAGTGTAAAGAATCCTGTCGTCGCTGGAGGCGTAAGAGAACGAGTTAATCCCTCCCTCGATAAATGTTACCTGCCTTGTATTCGACCCATCGGGCGACATTTCCCAAAGCTGGGTTGAGCCATCCCTTGACGAGAGGAAACCGATTCGCTTTCCGTCGGCAGTCCAGCGAGGGCTGAAATCGTTGGTGGCGTTGGTGGTTAGTTCCACGGGTTCGCCGCCTTTTACGGGTACCGTGTAAATATTGGTGACACCCCTATTGGCCTCCATGGAATAGCGTGTAATGGTAAATACAACGGATTCGCCATCGGGAGAGACCTGAGCACCTCCCAGCCTTCCAAATTTCCATAGCACTTCAGGGGTGAGGATTCCGGCAGCGATTTCATCGGCGGTCAGCTCAATATCCGGAGTGATGGGTTCGTACTTGCTGTTCTTGTCCATTTGGCTACACGATGAGAATACAATGGCTACGGCCATAAAAATAGTTAGTTTGATCCTGGTTTTTGACATGACGATTAGTTTTTAGTGGTTGTTTTTCCAAAAGTAGATAAACGGACGTAAAATTGCAAACCTGCATTTGGAGATTAATATTGCTGGTTTACAGCGACGTATGCGGTTTGTATGAAAGATATTTGGAGGGTGCATTGGGTTAAAAAGGCTAAAATATATGGCCATGAAAATTCAAACCCGTAATTTTTACCATTTTTGTACATACAATGCAATCTCATTTTACATGGCGTAATATGAAAATAACAGCTCAAGATTTTGGTCGGCTACCCGATGGACGGATTGCAAAAATATTCCGTTTTTCATCGTCCAGTGGGATGGAGGTTGGCATTACCAATTACGGGGGGATTATTACCTCCATCAAAACCCCGGACAGGTACGGAAATATTGAGGAGATAACCGCAGGTTTTCCTGTGTTGGAGAAATATCTGATGGGGCACCCCCATTTTGGCGTGATAGTGGGGCGGTATGCCAATAGGATTGCCCATGGACGCTTTACCGTATTGGGCAGGGAGTATTTGCTTCCCATCAACAATGGCCCAAACCACCTGCACGGTGGCCACAACGGCTTTCACACCAAGCTGTGGAGTGATGAGCTTGTTTCCGTAGGAAACAAAGGGGTTTTAAAGCTCACTCACCATAGTCCCGATGGTGAAGAGGGCTACCCCGGAAATCTGAAAGTTACTGTGGAATATTCCATCACCGACACCAACGAGATTTGCATTGCTTACCATGCCACAACTGATGCTCAAACCCATGTGAACCTCACCAGCCATTGCTATTTCAACCTCAATGGGTTTAAGAATACCATATACGACCACACTCTTTTTTTGGACTCGCTGCAATATATTGAGATAGACGAGCATCAGATACCCACCGGTATTTTAAAGCCTTGCCGTGGAACGCCCTTCGATTTTTCGGAAAGTACACCTCTGGGCGAGAGGATTAAGACGATTCCCGGAGGCATTGACCATTGCTTTGCCCTCAACAGCCCCGGTGAAATAGGCAGACTTGCTGCCCTCCTTGTCCACAATTCCTCGGGGAGAACCCTTGAAGTTTACACCACTCAGCCCGGCATCCAGGTTTATACCGGCAACTCACTCGATGGTTCGTACGTGGGGCACAACCAAACCGTGTATCAGAAGCATTCAGCCATTTGCCTGGAAGCCCAGCACTACCCCGATTCTCCCAATCAGCCTGATTTTCCCTCAACCCTGCTTTCGGCAGGGGAGGTTTACCAACACGAGACAAAGATGGTATTCGGGATTGACTGATTGTTCTTTTGGCTCAAAAATCCACCGGATTTATCATTTATTTCGATTATGGGGTATCTTTGCAAAGATTAAAACGGAAAAATGTCACTTACGCTCGAATCGAAAAATCTTGACCTTCTCATAGTGGTTGGCGATAGGGTATTGATTAAACCCAAAAATCCGCAGGAGAGAACGAAGGCCGGACTACTGCTCCCCCCGGGAGTTCAGGAGAAACAAAAGGTGCATAGCGGCTACGTTGTTAAAGTAGGGCCGGGATACCCCATGCCCGTACCAAGCGAGTACGAAGAACCCTGGCAAAAGAAAGAGGGCGATGCCCGATACTTCCCGCTTCAGGCAAAGGTGGGCGATTTGGCCGTTTACCTTCAGGAGAATAGCGTGGAGATTGAATTTGGAAGCGAAAAGTATGTGATTGTTCCCTTCAACTCCATTCTGTTGCTTCAACGCGATGAAAGCCTTTTTGAATAGCGGTCAATTTAAAACCATTTTTTATATTTGCAGGCAAATTACTATTGTTAAACTATTCCGGTAGCAAACCGGCACAACAACTTTTATAATGAAAAATGTATCCATTATCATCAATATCGTTTTAGCGGTCGCCGTAGCAGTGCTTTATGTATTGCATTTTACATCCGGCCCAAAGCATTTTCACGGGAATGGCGAATCAAAGACAGTTGATTCTGTAGAGTTCGTAAGCGGAGGTTTGGCCATAGCATGGGTTAACATGGATTCGCTATTGAATAACTACGATATGTATTTCGATATCCAGAAGGATATGGAGGCCAAAGGGCGAAAAATGGAGGCGGAGCTAAATGCAAAATCCAGCGCTTTTGAAAAGCAAATGATTGATTTTCAGGAAAAAGTACAAAAAGGTTTGGTAACGCGTTCGCAGGCTCAAACCATGCAACAGGAACTGGCCGAAAAGGAGCAACAGCTTTACCAGTACAGGGATGAGTTAAGAATGCAGTTTGCCGAGGAGGAGCAGGTGATGCTCAGGAGAATTCATCAGAGCATTTACGATTACCTGAAGGAGTACAACAAGGACAAAGGCTATCACATTATCCTTAGCAGTTCGTTCGGAGGTCCATTGCTTTACGGCTATCCGGGAATTGAAGTAACCGGTGAAGTGTTGGATGGCATTAACATCAAATATATCAAAACTAAGCCTGCGCAGAAGAAATAGAAAGGCTTATAGGATATTATAATACCCCCTGCTCTGTTAGAGTAGGGTTTTTTTATGGCACAATCCTATTATTTCGGAAGGCAGCACTATGTTCCTAGGCTATTAGCTAAGGTTAACGATGCTTTGGGAATTGTGGTTGTGATTCCGGCATACAACGAGCCCGACCTTTGGCAATCGCTGCAATCGCTTATGGATTGCCAAACCACGGATTGTGCTGTTGAGGTTATAGTAGTGGTAAATTACCCCGAGGGCTCTACCGACGAGGTTGTGGCTAATGCCGAAGCTAATATTCAGCTGGTACAGCGGGCTAACGACATTAAAAATAGTGAATATTTTCGCCTTTATGCCATTGATGCTTCAAACCTCACGAAAAAACATGCAGGTGTGGGTTTGGCACGTAAGATCGGGATGGACGAGGCGGCATGGCGGTTGTTTCAATCGAAAAGCCATTTAAAGGTAGTGGCTTGCTTCGATGCCGATGCCACATGTAGCGACAATTATCTTGCGGAGCTGGAGAAACTATGGAGCACATCCCCTGAAACCGAAGCTTGCTCCATACGATACGAGCACCCCATGGAAGGCGATGAGTTTGATGGAAAGGTTTACCAAGGTATTACACAGTATGAACTGCATCTTCGTTACTATGTGCAGGCATGCAGGTATGTAGGTCACCCGTTCTCTTATCATACGGTTGGCTCCAGCATGGCCTGCAGCGCAACTGCGTACACACGCTACGGTGGCATGAATAGGAATAAAGCAGGGGAGGACTTTTACTTCTTACAAAAAATAATTCCGCACGGGAGGTTCAAAGAGTTGAACGCCTGTTGTATCTTTCCTTCACCACGACCCTCCTACAGGGTTCCCTTTGGTACCGGAAGGGCAATCACCTCGTACATCAGCAACAGGGAGGACATGTATCACACGTATAGTTTGGATTCGTGGATGCCACTGAAACCATTTTTTGAGAATATTCATGAGCTGCATCAGGCCGATGCCACCAAATGTCAAAAAATCCTGTCCATGCAGGTGCCTTGTCTCCGTGAATTTCTCAAATCCAACCGCTTCGAAGAGAATATTGCTGAGATCAATGCCAATACCTCTACGCCCGAATCGTTCCAGAAGCGGTTTTTTCTGTGGTTCGATGCTTTTTTGCTGCTTAAGTATCTAAATATTGCCGCCGAAAAGTGTTTCCCAAAAGTACCTGTGACCGCAGAAGCTCATCGTTTAGCCAATCTGCTTAAAATTTCCTTTCAACCCAATCCCCTGTCCGACAAATGCCTGCTCCAGGCATATCGTCGATGGGAGTATTGTTTGTAAGTCGTAATGACTTTACCTTCTTTATCCATCCCTGCGATTTAGGAATTTTAAAATTTAGCTTTTATAATTCTGTGTTTGGCACAGAATTAGTTACATCAATATCGGGTTAACAAAAAGAGTTAAGCTTAAAAAAGGGCAATTTTTTAGAGTTTAATTGGAGCGTTGCTCAAACGAAAAAGTCCACGACGATTTGCCGTGGACTTTTTCTTTAATGCTATCTTTGATTTGCTATGCTGGATGGATGGCCTCTACAGGGCATACATCAGCACAAGCACCACAATCGGTACAAGCATCGGGATCGATTTTATAGATATCGCCCTCGGATATTGCCTCAACAGGACACTCATCGATGCAAGTACCGCAGGCAGTACAATCATCACTAATTTTATAAGCCATGTCTCTTATTTTTAAAGTTAAACGTAAGTCATGTATTCAACCACAAAAGTAAAAGCAATTATCCAAACCAAAAAATTAAAAAAGGGTTTTTTCCTATATTTAAAAACAGTTTTAGTCTAAAATGAAATGCGGAATTATGTCATAGTGTTGAAGCCGTGCAGAGGGTATTGCAAAGCACTATTCAAATACCTCAATGATAGGTTTGGTACATGTAAGTTTTCTCTACCATCTAGCCAACTATTTACCAAAAATCATTTTTATGGATAGAGCTAAAACCGCTATCCCAAAAATTTTCCTCAATATTTTTTCGGATAGGTTCACCGACATCAGCGAACCCAGGTAGCTGCCAATGAAGAAGGCCAGTGCAAGGATTACAACAAATTTTACATTCACATAACCTTCCCGGTAGTAGTTGTATGCACCGAGAAGAGCCACGGGGAATATCAGTACTGCCAAGCTGGTGCCCTGTGCAGTATGTTGACTTAATCCCATAATGAAAACCAAAGAGGGAACAATGATAACACCGCCGCCCAAACCTAATGCTCCACCCGTAAATCCGGCAAAAATGCCTATGGCAATAAGAGTAAGAAGTTGAGAAATGCTCATTTTTTTTCAGATAAAGGTAGGAAAAAATAGTTGAAGCATTAGTTAAGGTTCCAAACTGTTAAACTATGCCAAAAAATCGTATTGCTTGGAATAGTATTGGCGGATTCAAGTCACAAATGCAACTTTTGGTTAAACAATAATCTATTCATTACAAATATAGGGTTTTCGTAAT
>MWFE01000044.1 GCA_002071445.1 Bacteroidetes bacterium ADurb.Bin008
GACATTTTTGTCCCTTCGCTTGAAAAAAATTAATTCATGCCCTCAAAAAGTTGCATTTATTAGTTGAATCTAAATGTGATTTTTTAACCTTTTTTATATATTGCGCCGATTATTTAGGATGTTTATCCGTATGGAATCACTCTATATTGACGGCTCAGAAGTTTCCCCTAAAGTATCTTTCGATCCCTTCAGTCGGACTTTAGAACTTGGCGGATATTCGAGGCCTGAAAATGCAAAAACTTTTTACACTCCACTCGTCCAATGGATAAACGATTTTAATGAGTGGATTCTCAATGCGGCAAAGAGTGGCGGAACGATAGAGCCTGTTGTATTCAATTTTAAATTCATTTATTTCAATAGTTCATCGGCTAAGTTTATTTACGATATTGTTGCGATTTTAGGCGCTATGAACAAAAACAAGATTCCCATAAACATCTTCTGGTATTACGATGCCGATGATGATGAACTTCTTGAATCCGGCGAGGAACTTTCCGAGATGTCAAACATCCCTTTCAATTACGTGCCAGTCGATAACAATTAGTGTATCCATTACTTCTCTTAAGCCATTAAGCACTAATCTGCCATCCCAACTTCAAAGTAAACAAGTGTCAGCATTTCGTTAATTGCTTGATTAAAACAGGCTTTAAATTACAAGGGCTTAACCTATAAACACAAAAACGCCCGCCAGCTCATGGCCGGCAGGCGCTTTTCTCAAATTCAGTGATTGGCTATTTATTTAAAAGGAAAAATCCAAACCCAATGCGATTACCATGGACGAACGCTCATAGGTCTCTTTATAAGGCTGGAAAATCAATCCGGGGACATTTGCCGGATACTCCTTATCATAGGCTTCGTACATGGTTGTCATAAAACCAAGGTTAATTCCAATTTTTTCATTTACCATATACCTACCTCCCACTCCTATGGAGTTAGTATTCAGGCTATGGGCCTGATCGCTTTGAAATTTCTCGTTCACTCCTGTTTGAGTACGGAGGTATCCAAGGCTAACCAGTATATTGTCGGTAATACCATATTCAAGGCCTAGGCCAAATTCAAGGAAATTTTTATCAATAACCTCTTTATTTTCAACAAAATTACCATCAATTCTTTTTCCATAGTCGGCATTTTTATCGAGGTAATAGTGGCAACCGAGGGCTATATTCAACTTTTCAATCGGTTTATAGGAAGCTCCCACAGAAATTAGCGAGGGCATATCGTTGCCTATTTCTGTTCCATCCGGATATAGCAGTTCATCTTTCCCTACTTCATGTTTCACCTTAATGGCCGCTTTGTGTTCATATTTAAGCCCGATGTTGAACTGTTCAGATATTTTAAAGTTTAACCCCACAATGGGCGCAATACCTGAACCCTTCTGAACATCATCAACCTCCTTATCGCCGGTTGAAGCATCAAGCCCGGTTGCAATTGCGTTCAACGTGGCAGCCTGGGTTGGAGCAGCGCCTGCAATGGCACCTGCCACAGTTCTCAGGTAGTTGCCGGGAGTTTGTGTTCCTCCGTAAACAGAAGGAGCGTTAATGGAATAGCCCTTAAGATGCCCCTGGTACGTATTCTTAGACATTATATAACGTGCGCCAAGCGAAAGAGAGATCATGTCGTTCACTGCATAGGCAGCACCCAACTGAAAGCCCCAGTTGAGCGAACTGGCATCCAAAGCCACGTCAACGTTATATCCAGTTACATCCCTAAAATGCGGATCTGTACCGGTTAGGCCCTGTATTGCCTGATCCAGGGGTGTAAGTTGTGAGGCTAACATGTTGGGTATTCCCGACAGCGGGTATTCGAATGAGGGGAGCCCCGATTTAAAATTGGCGCTTCCCCCGCCACCTATTGGGTTAACATTGAACGCAAATGCCAACTTATCCATCTTGTACACAGCGTACAACGTGGGGAAAAGGGGTGCCAAAACATCGCCTTTATACTCTTTATTTTTTAGCAAAGCATAATCCGAAGTGATGGTACGTGTTTGGCTTACATACTGGTTGTTTAAAGATAGATGGAATCCATTTTGCAAATGAACCAGTCCCGCAGGGTTGTAGTAAGCACCATCAATGCTGAGAGTTGCATCCATAACCGGCATCCTGATAAACGATGCACTTTGGTTGGTATTGGTTACAATACCTCCGGCAAGCAGAGCGCCAGGCAAACATATTGCCAGCAGAATAGCTGAAATTTTTCTTTTCATAGCGTTTTTTTTAGTTAGTGTTTATCCCTGTTTCAAATAACTGAAAACAAGAACGTTGGTTTGTATTAGTCCCTTATAGATACAATGCTATAACTGGTGTAATTAAACGTTCGATTTATCAATGCGAATATAACTCTTTTATAATATCTGAATTAAAAACATTAAAAAAAAGCAGGGTTGAATTATAACATCATGTAAATCCGTGTGTAAACTACCCTTTGAGTGAATACATGTCCATATCTTACATAGAGGCCAACAGGTTACAGCCACGGATCTGGCTGTTATCCAACCTGCCCACCACCTCAAATGAGCCATCGGGGTGAACTACGCCCAGATCATCGGTTTGGATAAAAGCACAGGAGTGCAGATTGGCCAAATCTATAATATTGAGAGCGCCTGTTCTCCCGCAAGGGAGAATGGTGAACGGGTCGTAGGGGTCGCGGGCAAAAACACGCATCCAGGGCGGGCATCGGAAAATCCCTTCGCCCGATGAGTAGGCCTGCGATAACAGCTCTGTCATGCCATACTCCGAATGAACCTCTTTCACCCCAAAAGCCCTATTAACGTGATCATGCACCTCGCTGCGCACCATCTCCCTACCCCGTCCTTTCATCCCTCCGGTTTCCATGACAATGGTGTGCTGCAAATTTAACTTATGCCTGTTTGCCAGCTCCAGAATGGAATAGGTAACCCCAAGCAGAATTGTTTTTTGAGCACTTTTCTCCAATTCGGCAATGGTATGCACCAGGTTATCGTAATCATCAAGGTAGAATCCGCTTTGCGGATGAGCACCTGCCTCAATCAGCCTTTTTGCCATGTAAACCAGGGAAGAACCGCTACGCTGCAGGTACGAAGGCAGTAACGCCAGTATGCAATAGCGGGAAGGGTTTCCGTAAAATAGGTTGAAAGCACTAAAAAAACTAGTTTCATACAGTTCAAGCGAGGCCACATGGTGAAAACTGGTATCGCTACCCGAGGTTCCGCTGCTGGTAAAGATGGTTTGGGCCTTTTTTCCTTGTTCAATCACCTCATGCGTTTTAAAAAAGGCAATGGGAAGAAAGGGTATTCGCTCCAAAGCATCCACTCCGTCTATATCAATCTTAAGCAGTTTGAGGTATTGGGAATAAACCTCCACCGATGCAACCTGATGGCGAAAAACCTCCAGCGCAACCTGCTGAAAATTTTCGGGAGTTGCTTTGAATACGCGACTTTCCAAAGGAGTCAACATGAGGAAACCGTTAATAGTTCAAATGGCCAAAGCGAATACAAACACCCAGGTCAGAATGATCTGCCCTGACAAACAGCCAATGGCAATATAATAGAATGAACTACTCCCGAACGGCTTTTATTCCCGGGAGATCGCCATTTTCCAAGTATTCGAGCAGGGCACCACCACCTGTGGAAACGTAACTTACCTTTTGGGCAAAGCCCAACGAGTTGATGGCTGCCACAGAGTCGCCACCGCCCACCAGCGAAAAGGCACCCTTTTCGGTGGCCTTGGCAATTGAAATGGCTATCTTTTTAGTGCCCTCGGCAAATTTGGGCATTTCGAAAACGCCCATGGGGCCGTTCCAAAGAATGGTTTTGGAGCGCTCGATAACCTCGGCGAATTGCCTAACCGAAGCATCGCCGATATCCAGGCCCATCCAGCCATCGGGAATGTTATTAACTCCGGCCTCCCTGGAGTTGGCATCATTGCTGAATGCATCGGCAATCACCGCATCGGTGGGAAGCAATATGTTCACACCTTTCTCCCTGGCCATCTGCAAAATTTTCAATGCCAAATCCAACTTATCGTCTTCAACCATTGATGTCCCAACCTTACCCCCCTGAGCTTTGATGAAAGTAAAGGTCATCCCTCCACCAATAATCAGGTTATCAACCTTGTTCAGCAGATTCTCAATGATGGTTATCTTGGTGCTCACCTTGGCGCCTCCCAGAATGGCTGTATAGGGTTTTGTGGGTGAAACCAATACTTTTTCAAGTCCATTCAACTCGCTTTCTATCAAATATCCGAACATCTTGTTCTTTGGAAAGAACTTGGCAATAATGGTGGTTGATGCATGAGCACGATGGGCTGTTCCAAACGCATCGTTTACGTACACATCGGCAAGGGTGGCCAACTTGTGGGCAAAACCCTCATCGCCCTTTTCCTCCTCCTTATAGAACCGGAGGTTCTCCAAAAGCAGGACATCTCCCTTTTGCAAAGAGCTGGACAAAACAACGGCGTCATTACCAATACAATCGGAGGCAAATTTCACGTCAACTTTCAGCAGCTTGCTGAGCAGCGGGATAAGGTGTTTCAGCGAATATTTATCCGTGGGACCATCCTTGGGCCTGCCTAAGTGCGACATAAGGATTACCGATCCGCCATCGCCAAGAATTTTTTTGATGGTAGGCAATGCAGCAGTTATGCGGGTGTCGTCAGTTACATTGAAGTTTTCATCGAGGGGGACATTGAAGTCAACCCTAACGATTGCCCTTTTTCCGGCAAAGTTGTACTTGTCAAATTGTAGCATGGCAAATGGCTTTTGATTATTCTAATGCAAAGATATAAAGATTATCCCCCTTTTATTTGGTGTGCTAAAAATTTTGAGCCGTTTTTAAATACTTTCTGTATTACAATTATTTACAGTTTATCAAGCCTTTAATGTTACCTTTCATTCCAAGGCTAAATCCTTTTTTAGTACCTTTGAACCCTAAACTGCTATCTGCATAAAGTAATGCTATTCAAAGATATTGTCGGTCAGAGCGAAGTGAAAAACAAGCTCATCCGAAGTGTTCGCGACAACAGGATTGCCCACGCCCAGCTGTTCACCGGGCCAGAAGGTACAGGGAAGTTGATGCTTGCCATAGCTTATGCTCAGTACATCTCGTGCCAAAACAGGGGCGAGAACGATTCGTGCGGCGTGTGCTCCTCGTGTCACAAGTTTGAAAAGCTGATTCACCCCGATTTGCATTTTGTGTTCCCCGTGAACGAAACAAAAAAGAAGGACGAGGACGAGAAAAGTGCAAGCAGGCAAAGCGATGCCTTTATCCGGCAGTGGCGCGAGGCCATTCTTTTCAACCCTTACATCAGTGAGTCGCAATGGTACGAAACCATTGGGCTGGAGAACAAGTTGGGAATAATTAATACGGCCGAGAGTTCGGAGGTGATTAAGAAGTTGAGCCTGAAAAGTTTTGAGGCCGACTACAAAACTATGATCATCTGGCTCCCCGAGAGAATGCATATCAACGCCTCAAACCGGTTGCTCAAGCTGATTGAAGAGCCGCCTCCCAAGACGCTTTTTCTGCTTATCACCGAAAATATGGGAGCCCTGCTTAGCACCATTCTGTCGCGAACGCAAATAGTGAAAATTTTACCCTTAAAAAGGGAGGAGATTGCCACAGCACTGGTTGAGCGATACCGGCTTAGTCCCGGCAAAGCGCAGGATATAAGCCGGGTGGCCAATGGCAATTTTCAAACGGCTTTAACCCTGACAACCATTACCGAAGAAAACCCCTACTTCGAAATGTTCAGGCAGCTGATGAGGCATTGCTACTCAAAAAATGTTTTGGGTCTTTTGGATTGGGTTGACGAGGCCTCGTCGCTGAGCAGGGAAAAGCAGAAAGAGATGATGCTGTATTCGATTAAAACCATAAGGGAGTGCTTTATGCTCAACATTGGCCTTGGCGATATTGCATACCTATCGGGCGAGGAGGCCGATTTTGGCAAAAAATTTTCGCCTTTTGTCAACAACTCCAACATAAAAGCCATTTACGCACATTACAACTCGGCCATTGAGCATTTGGGGAGGAATGGCAACCCTCAGGTTGTTTTCACCGATTTCAGCCTGAATATGGCACTGCTGATTAACAGGAAAACGTAAGCCTTGTCCTGCCACAATCGGTATCGGAAAGTCGAATTAAACATCCCATATCGGTTTTGGAAAGTTTAAAATCACTAATTTTGCAAGGCAGTTAGAAAAACATGGCTATGGATAAGAGCATTTGTTCCCGTGGGATTATTGTAAAGGGTGATAGCGTTACCGAACAATCCCTTTGTTTCAACGAGGGTTGCTCAAAGCTTAGCGTTTATAACTGGGTGGGCAATATACCCGATCCTCCGCTTACCACAGATATTGTCGAGGTACAGTTTAAAAATACCCGAAAAAGTTTTTACCGCAACGTAAACCGGATTAACCTTTCGAAAGGCGATGTTATAGCCGTGGAGGCAACCCCCGGTCACGATATTGGTACGGTAACCCTTGTGGGCTGGCTGGTTAAACTGCAGATGAAAAAATCCGGAGTTGATCCCAACTCGACCGAGTTAAAAAAGATTTACCGTAAGGCCAAACCAGCCGACATTGAAAAATGGTTAGAGGCAGTATCGCTGGAACACAACACGCTCATCCGATCGCGACAAATAGCAGCCGATCTGGGGCTCAACATGAAGATTGGTGATGTTGAATATCAGGGCGATAAAACCAAGGCTGTATTCTACTACATTGCCGATGAGCGGGTTGACTTCCGCGAGTTGATTAAGGTGCTTGCCGAGGAGTTCCAGATACGCATTGAGATGAAGCAGATTGGCGCCCGACAGGAAGCCGGCAGAATTGGCGGTATTGGGCCGTGCGGACGCGAACTATGCTGCTCCTCGTGGATTAATAACTTTATTTCCGTTACAACCAATTCGGCAAGGATACAAGAGGTATCACTCAATCCGCAAAAACTTGCCGGCCAATGCGGGAAACTTAAGTGCTGCCTCAACTACGAGGTGGATTGCTACATGGATGCCCGAAAAGATTTTCCCAAATCCAACGTCACTTTAGAGACCAGGGATGCCAGCTACTACCACATGAAAACCGATATTTTTAACCGAATTATGTGGTACAGCTCCGATCCCAACTCGGGGGTCAACCTCATTGCAGTTCCGGTGGACAGGGTTAAGGAAATAATTGAACTCAATGGCAAGGGAACCAAACCCGTGAAACTTCTGGAAGTTATCAACGAAACGGCTGAAAATACTGATTTGAGCTACAGCAACGTAATCCCTGAGGAGAGCTTAACGCGTTTCGATGAGGCGAAGAAAAAATCGCAGAGAAAGAGGAATAAGAAAGGGAGGAGGAGAAAAAGGAATGAATAGACTGCTCTTTTCGCTTGTGGTTGCCTTTTTGGCACTTGCCTCCTGCCAAGAAGTTGCCCTCTACGATTCGAACTACGATGTGCAAGGCAATGTGTGGAGCGTTGACAGCACCGCACGCTTTTTGGTTAGCGTTAGCGACACTGTGTCGCCGCATCACATCTTTGTCAATGTCCGCAACACCACCGACTATCCCTATAGCAACCTTTTCCTCTTTATCCATACCACCTCTCCCGCCGGTGCTTCTCTGCGTGATACGCTGGAATGTACGCTTGCCGATAAAAAGGGAAATTGGCTGGGAAAGGGCTTTGGCGCTTTACGCGATAGCAGGATTCCATACAAACGGTATATCCGATTTCCCGAACAGGGGATATTTACCATTGAGATTGAACACGGCATGAGAACCCGAAACCTCCAGGGGATAGCCTCCGTGGGCTTAAGGGTCGAAAAGGCAAAGTAACAATCAACAACAGGAGCGGGCGTGGGAAAGAACAAACTCCAAAAATTTGCCGAGAACGAGACCTTTGACCTGCTGTTCCAACCCTCGTTGGAGGAGGTGTGGCAGAAGGATTTCCACATGAAGGGAAGGTGGAATACCGATTTTTTTAAAAACTCCAACCCCATCGTGTTGGAGCTTGGATGTGGCAAGGGTGAGTACACCATCAATCTGGCAAAGATGAACCCCCATGTGAACTACATCGGGGTTGACATTAAGGGAGCGCGCCTGTGGAAAGGGGCCAAGGAGGCCACACTCCTACCCCTGCCCAACGTAGCCTTTATCCGCACACGCATCGATAATATCGCGTCGTTCTTCTCGCCGCAGGAGGTTAGCGAGATATGGATTACATTCCCCGACCCCCAGCCACGCAGTTCCAAGGCAAAGAAAAGGCTCACCTCAAGCCGTTTCCTGGGTTACTACCAGAAATTTATCAAGGAAAACGCCCCGATTCACCTTAAAACCGACAGCCAACCTCTGCACGAATATACCAAAGCGCTGGTGGAGCAAAATCAACTTAAGCTGATTAATTGCACTACCGACCTGTACAATAGCAATATAACGCATCCCTCCCTTGGGATAAAGACCTTTTACGAGAATATGTTCCTGGAGCAGGGTCTGCCCATTACCTATATCAGCTTCCAATTGGAGACCACGAAAGAACTTAAAGAGCCGGAGTTTGAGTAACGACAACTTTTTCCATAGGGTTTACGAGGTAACCATGCTGATTCCCCCGGGAAGGGTTACCAGCTATGGAGCCATTGCCCGATACCTGGGCTCGCCACAGGCTGCCCGCATGGTGGGATGGGCGCTGAACTCCTCGGGCAGCTGCACCCATTGGGTGCCCGCACACAGGGTGGTAAACCGCAACGGATTGCTGACGGGAAAAGTGCATTTCCCCGGAAGGGAAACCATGAAGGAACTGCTGGAAAGCGAAGGGGTGAAGGTGGAAGACGACGCTGTGGTTGACTTCGAAAAGTTGTTCTGGGACCCCGTGCGCGAACTGGATTTTGACCAGAACCCGCCAAAACCTTTTTGACAATTCTTTGTTTTGACACTATAGAATTTTTACCTTTGAATCGTTACTAACAAACAAACACTTGCAAGATGCATCCCACCGGAGATAAGGCACTGGAAATACTGAAAACCATAAAGCATCCCGAAACCGGGAACGATATTGTTTCCATGGGCATGGTTCAAGAGCTGAAGGCCGACGATGCGAGCGTAGGGTTTACGCTGGCGTTGCAGAAGCCCAACGATCCCTTTGCCTCGTCCATCAAAAAGGTGTGCGCCAAGGAGTTGTCGGCTGCGCTGGGAAGCGGTGTCACCGTGAATATCGATGTGAAAGCTCCGGCGGCCAAGCCTATGGAATCGCCCTATAAATCAAAGGCATCGGTTTCGCGTGTGAGGAATATCGTTGCCATTGCCTCGGGGAAAGGGGGTGTGGGAAAATCGACCATAGCCGCCAATCTGGCCGTTGCCCTGGCAAAAACCGGTGCAAGCGTTGGGCTGATTGATGCCGATATTTTTGGGCCCTCCATGCCCAAGATGCTTGGGGTGGAAACCCAGCGACCAGAGATGGTGAAGGAGGGGGAACTGGACCTTATAGAACCCGTGGTTAGCTACAACGTGAAGCTGCTCTCCATAGGCTTTTTTGTGGATGCCAACGATGCGCTGGTTTGGCGTGGACCTATGGCCACCAATGCGCTCAGGCAGCTTATCCATCAGGGTGCATGGGGCGAACTGGATTACCTGTTGGTTGACCTGCCCCCCGGCACCAGCGATATCCATCTGACCCTGGTGCAGGAAGTGCCGGTGACTGCTGCCATCATTGTGAGTACCCCACAGGAGATTGCCCTGGCCGACGCCATTAAGGGCATTAGCATGTTCACCGGGAAGAGCATTGACGTGCCCGTGCTGGGGTTGGTGGAGAATATGGCGTGGTTTACGCCCGAGGAGCTGCCCAACAACCGCTACTACCTCTTTGGAAAGGAGGGCTGCAAGAAGCTGGCCGAGCGCATGCAGTTGCCCCTGCTGGGGCAAATACCCATTGTGCAGGGCATTCGCGAGGGAGGCGACAACGGCATACCCATAGCGGCTACCCGGGGGATGGTGGCCGATGCCTTTGCACAGTTGGCCAACAATGTGGTTGCGGAACTCAACAGGCGGAACAAGGAGCGACCCCCAACCCAAAGGGTTGAGATTAAGCATAAGTAATATTTTGGCAATATTTGGCATTTAAGTGCTAACTAACGATATTGATAATTTTTGAACAACGAAGAATAGTACAAATTAAAAAATTGAGAAATGGCTAATGATGAGATTAAAAAAAGGGTAAGCGATGCCATTGAGGTGGTGCGCCCTTACCTACAGAACGATGGTGGCGATATTTCGTTGGTTGAGGTAACCGACGATCTGGTAGTGAAAGTGAAGCTTTTGGGAGCCTGCGGCAGCTGCCCCTATAGCATAATGACCCTGAAGCAGGGTGTTGAGCAGGCCATTAGGCGCGATGTACCCGAGATTAAAGAGGTGGTATCGGTTTAAGAAACATGATATTCCCAAGCAAAGCGTTCCCTGCGTTTTTCATGTAGAGGGCGCTTTTTCTATTCTGATTTTTCCTGTTTTTAATAGAGGGTAAATGGGGCTGAAGCCCGAAATGTGTGCACAACACCGGAACAAAACTGCATATGGTGCAATGCTGTGAAAAATCGTGAATCGTGAATCGTGAATCGTGAAACGTTTATCGAATTTGCGAATAGCCGCATTTACGAATCAACGAATCTGCTATTAGAACTGGAGAGAACAAAAACTCTGCGAAACTTAGCGATTCTTGGCGCACCTCTGCGGTACTAAAATAGAAGTAACGCAAAGAAACGCAAAGAAGCAAAGAACCGCTAAGACTCTGAGACTCTGAATCTCATGAACCACGAACTAGGAACAATGAACTCGTACCCCGTACCATGTATCCCGTAACCCGCTTAACCGCTAAGGAAATTCTCTGCGAAACTTAGCGATTCTTGGCGAAACTCTGCGGTAAAATCGTGAAACGTTATCCCGACAGAGTCGGGAGTGAAGCGTAAAGCGTAATGCGTGAAGCGTAACTCGTACCACGTATCCCGTAACCCGCTTAACCGCTAAGGAAATTCTCTGCGCAACTTAGCGGTACTTGGCGCACCTCTGCGGTACTAAAGCTATAACGCGAAGTAACGCAAAGCAGGCGCAAAGAACCGCAAAGAAGAAAAACGTTAATCGTGATCCCGACAAAGTCGGGAGTGAGTCGTGAAACGTGAGTCGTGAAACGTTAATCGAATTTGCGAATTGCCGAATTTGCGATAAAAAGATACTCCACGGAGTTCCACTGTGTATAACACTGAGTAACACGGTGAAATACTCTGTGAGACACTGTGGCCATTAAATCGTGAAACGTTAATCGTGAAACGTGAGTCGTGAAACGTTAATCGAATTTACGAATAACCGCATAACCAAATTAGCGAATAACCGTCCCGACTCGTCGGGATTACGAATTAACAAATCTGCTAATCAACGAATTACTAATTACTAATTGTTAATTGCTAATTGACTCAAAGTCATTTATTCTTCAGCTTCTCAACCTCATCCATAAGCTTTTCTATGGATTTCTGCTGATTATCAATCATTTCCTGCTGCTCCTGTATAGCTCTAATAAGTACCGGCACCAGTTTCTCATAGGAAAGACCCCACAACTCCGCCTGTTCGTTCTCAGGTTTGCTCACCACCTCGGGAACAATCTCGTACATCTCCTGTGCTACCAGACCAATCTCCTGCTTGCCCTCTGGTGCAATAACTATGCTACCATTTTCTGTGCTAGAATTGTGGTGAAAGTAGGTTTTAGGAACCATTTGCATTATCTGCGTCAACCCATATTGTATGGGCTGCTGATTGGATTTTACACGGGTATCGGAATAGGTATTCCAAGCGTTAGCCTGTGCCCTACCTTCCCCATTTGTAGTACTGTTGGGTAGGTGTAAAGCATAGGTAGGAGAAGTAACTGTCTGTAAACCAACTCTTCCACTTTTGAGGACGGTTATGGCATTCTTTCTATTGCTTTCACCTGTCCCAATACCAACAACAAAAATAGGCTCGCTGGGTTGCCAACTACTTACATTGGTTCCCTCAGCGGTATTATATCTGCCCACGGCCGTCATGGCATATGAGTTGGTCTTAGTGTAATTGCCCAATGCAAAAGAACTATTACCAGCTGCATTGGCATAATAACCCATGGCAGTGGCTCCATTAGTTCCCAAAGCTTTTGAATAATATCCTGCAGCGATGCTATAAGTGCCTGAAGCCTCTGTTCTAACTCCCATGGCGGTGGAATAATCACCCGAAGCCTCTGTGTCACCCCCCAAGGCGGTGCTGCCTGTTCCTCCCGCTTTCGTGTTATCTCCCATGGCGGTGGAATAATCACCCGAAGCCTCTGTGTCACGCCCCATGGCAGTGCTGGCGGATCCGTTCGCTTCAGTATAAGACCCCATTGCGGTACTGGAAGATTTGCTCGCTTTCGTTTTATACCCCAAAGCGGTGGAAGCTTCTCCTACAGCCTCTGTTTCTTCCCCCATAGCGGTGCTGTAGTGTCCGATCGCTTTGGATAGTCTCCCCATGGCAGTACTGGCTGTTCCACTCGCTTCAGTTAAATTCCCCAAAGCGGTGCTGGCTATTCCACTCGCCTTTGAATAATGCCCCATGGCGGTACTACTCAACTCACTCGCCTCCGTTGAGCGCCCCGTGGCGATGCTGAATACTCCGCTTGCCTTTACCTCAAACCCTATAGCGAATGAATTACTACCCTCAGAAATACACCCGATACCGATGGCGTAGGAGTTGTTACCATGGGCTTCTGGACCCACCGACTCGTTCCACTGATGTCCCCCATCACTACCCGCAGATACTCCGCTGCCAATGGCAAAGCTACGTTTACCCAGCGCCTTGGCCTCATGCCCAAATGCGTAACTCTCAACCTCGTTTGCCAGGGCATCCTCACCAAAGGCAAAGGAGTTTTCTGCCTGGGCTACGGCTTTATGCCCAATGGCGGTGGAGAAGTCGCCCAGTGCTTGTGACTGGTAACCCATAGCTTGCGAGTATTCTCCTTTTGCCTTATTTTCAAAACCTGCAGAGAAAGAATTTTCTCCTACGTCGTTGGCTGAAAGCACCTTTACCCTTCCTGCCATAAAGGCGTTCTTTTGTGGATACCACAGCACACGGTTCTCCGCGGGGTTGATAATACCTGTGGCATCAGTGGTTACGTCGAAGAAGTTTGCTGCCGATTTTTCTCCGGCCTTAAATCCCGTGAGTCCGCCAATGGCGAAACCGCTTCGGTTGCCCTTGGCTTGGTCGTCGAACAGCACCTGAGTTCGATCACGCGACACGCTGAGGAATTCATTTTCATCATCCTTTAAGCCTGTTAGGCCACCTATGGCGAAGCCACTGCGGTTGCCCTTGGCCTGATCGTCGAACAGCACACGGGTTTGCTCTCGCGACACGCTGAGGTACTCCTTCTCATCGTCCTTTAGGCCCGTGAGTCCGCCTATGGCGAAGCCACTACGATTACCCTTGGCCTGATCGTCGAACAGCACACGGGTTTGCTCTCGCGACACGCTGAGGTACTCCTTCTCATCGTCCTTTAGGCCCGTGAGTCCGCCTATGGCGAAGCCACTGCGGTTGCCCTTGGCCTGATCGTCGAACATCACTTGGGTATAGCCGCGCGATACCCTGAAATACTCCTCGCCCGAGTCCTTGAGGCCTGTAAGGCCGCCAATGGCAAAGCCGCTGCGGTTGCCTTTATCCTCATCGGCCGGGTCGCCGTCCACATAAATCCGCACCCCCTGCTCATAAACCGCAAATACAGTCTGACCCTCGCTGTTGCGCACCACGAACAGCGGCTCCTCGTCGGGTGTTCCCTGCTTGTCAAGCATCAGGCTGTGTGCCCGGATATTGCCCTCCACGTGTAGCTTCTCCGTGGGGCTGGTGGTGCCAATGCCCACATTGGTACCCGTATTGTAAATATTGCTACTTGCTTCCCATGTTGTCCCGCTATGTCGCAGCGTTTGACCCTCTTCTCCGGCTACCAGTGGGCCTTCGGGTCCCTGCGGGCCTGCCGGGCCCTGTTCTCCCTGCTCGCCCTGAGGCCCCTGTGGGCCTTCCGTTCCCTTGAGCGATGCCAAAAAGTCCTCCACTGTTCCCGTGTTACCTTGGCCGAGCCATATTTCGTAGGCCGACTGCCCGTCCTCTCCCTGATCTCCCTGTGGGCCTACCGCTCCCGTGAGCGATGCCAAAAAGTCCTCCACTGTTCCCGTGTTACCTTGGCCGAGCCATATTTCGTAGGCCGACTGCCCATCCTCTCCTTGCTCTCCCTGTGGGCCTTGTGGGCCGGGAGTTCCGTTTGCTGCGTAGAGCGCATAGGGTACCGATTGTAGTTGCGATACCCCTAGGGTTGTGTAGCTGCTGCCCCCGGTGGGGTCAACCTCAACCTTCATGTGGATATTGCCATCCCCCCACGGGATATCGGTAAAGACACCGCTTTGAACTGTGCCTCCGCCCACCACGAAGTTCACCACACCCTGCAGTGAGGTGGTTACCGAGTGGGTCTCGGAATAGTGGGTTACGGCTCCCGTCTCGTCCTGAAGGGATATGCGGATGCTAACCTGCTGTTGGGCCAGAAGCTCGCCTTGATCATTGCGTACTACGGCCTGGTAGTTGAATCCCTGAGGCACTTGGGCAAATAGGGTGAAAAACGTTAAGATGCCCGCTGCAAAAATCATTAATCTTTTCATGGTCTTTGGTTTTTATGATTATTCCTTTAAATGCGTTATCAAAATTATTGGGTAAAAAAACAGCAAACTCAACAGCCACAACACTCGAAAGGTATTTATTTGATTTTCTGTGCGTTGAGTAATATTCCCAACAAAGGTAGGTCAAGTATTTCACATTGTCAATCCGTAAAATCCCCTATTTTTTGTGTGAAAATATTTTGTTTGTATCTAAACGCTTCCATGTGTCTTCGCCACGATGGAAGGTTTCTCGGGAAGGAAAGCACTTTCCATCGTCCGCAGGACATGGAAACGTGCAGGATTGTTTAGCCCTCCCAACCCCGTCAATACAACTACATGCCACCCTTTCAGGGTTTTATTCAATCGTATCGTCCTAATTATCTATAACAATTTCATCCCTTCGGGATTTCTTTCATATCATAAGGCTTTGCCACGATGAAAGGTTTCTGGAAAGGTGGTACTTTCCATCGTCCGATAGGACATGGAAACGTACGGGGTTGTTTAGACCCCAACCCCCCAAGGGGGAATTTGTTAATCGTTAGACATTAATCGAAATTGCGAATAGCCGAATTAGCGACAAGTAAAAATTACACGGAGTAACACGGTGTTATACACTGAGTAACACGGTGAAATACTCTGTGATACACTGTGGCCATTAAATCGTGAAACGTTAATCGTTAATCGTGAGAGGTACCCCGCTTAACCGCTGAGACGCAGAGGCGCAGAGGCGCTAATTTACGAATCAACAAATTTACGAATTTACAAATCTGCAAATAACCGAATCAACGAATTTACGTCCCGGTTTCCGATAAATCAGGAATCGGGATCAGGATTGCGATTTAGTATATAAGATTTTTAGGATAAAGCGAAATAACCACACACAGCAGATTTACTCTAAGTATGTGTATCCGTAGAGTCCTGATCTATAGTTGGATAAAAACTCTTTTCCCTCCTCGGTGGATATGGTTCCCGATTTCACGGCCGAAGTTACCCACGTTTCCACTGTGCGCACCAACTTTTTGGAGTTGTACTGTACATATTCCAATACCTCCGCCACGGTTTCGCCATCGATAACCTGATCAATGGTATAACCATTATCGTCAACAGAGATGTGTACTGCATTGGTATCGCCAAAGAGATTGTGCAAATCGCCCAGTATCTCCTGATATGCACCCACCAAAAAAACTCCGATGTAGTATGGTTCACGTGGTTTGGGAGTATGTACCGGAAGGTAGTATGAGAAATTTCGCGTGGCAATAAAATTGTTAATCTGCCCATCGGAATCACAGGTTATATCCTGAATGGTGGCCGACCTGTCGGGTTTTTCATCCAGCCGTTGAATGGGTATCACGGGGAAAATCTGATCCATGGCCCACGAATCGGGTAGCGACTGGAACAATGAGAAATTGCAAAAATACTTATCGGAAAGCAACTTGGGCAAACTACGCAGCTCATCGGGTACGTGCTTCATCATCACCGTCAAAGCATGAATATCTCTGGCAATGGACCAGAAAAGCCGCTCCACCTGAGCCCTTGTTTTAATATCCAATATGCCGAGGCTGAATCGGTCCAACGCCTCCTCCCTTATCTGCTGTGCATCGTGCCATGTTTCGAGCATACGGGGCTGGTTCAGAGTATCCCAAAGGGTGTATAACTCCCGCACCAACTCGTGGTCGGCATCGGTAATCTCCTCTTCTTCATCCCACGAGGGCAAACTGGTGGTTTCCAAAACTTCGAAGATTAGCACAGAGTGGTGTGCCGTGAGCGATCGCCCCGACTCGGTGATAACGTTGGGGTGCGGAAGGTTGTTTTTATCCGCTGCATCCACCATGGTGGCCACGGCATCGTTCACATACTCCTGAATACTATAGTTAACGCTACTCCCGCTGTCTGCCGATCTGGTCCCATCGTAATCTACACCCAGGCCTCCGCCAATATCAACAAACTGTATGTTAAAACCCATTTTACAAAGTTCAACGTAGAATTGCGACGATTCCCTGAGGGCTATCTTAATCCGCCGGATTTTAGTTACCTGACTACCCACATGAAAATGGACCAGTTTAAGGCAATTCTTCAACTTATTCTTTTCAAGGAAATCAAGTGCTTCGAGCAGCTCGCTGGATGTGAGGCCGAACTTACTCACATCACCACCCGAGTCTTCCCACTTGCCGCTACCCGAACTGGCCAGCTTAATGCGTATGCCAATGTTAGGCTTAACGCGCAGCCTCTTGGCTATCCGGGTGATGAGCTTCAGCTCATTGAGCTTCTCTACCACCAAAAAGATACGTCTGCCCATTTTCTGCGCCAACAGGGCCAGCTCAACGTAGTCCTCATCTTTGTACCCGTTGCAAATTATCAGCGACTCATTATCGGGATTGATGGCAATCACCGCATGCAGTTCGGGTTTGGAACCGGCCTCCAATCCAATATTGAACTTCTTCCCATGGCTCACAATCTCCTCCACCACGGGGCGCATCTGGTTTACCTTAATGGGATAGATAATAAAGTTATTCCCCTTATAGCCGTACTCCTGAGCTGCCTGTTTAAAACAGTTCGACATCTTTTCAATACGGCTGTCGAGAATATCGGGAAAGCGCAAAAGTATGGGAGTGGAAACATCGCGAAGCTGCAACTCGTCAACCAGCTCCTTTAAATCAACCCCTACACCATCTTTCCGTGGGGTTACCTCCACGTTTCCCTTTTCGTTGATGGAAAAGTAGTTTACGCCCCAGCCCTTTATGTTGTAAAGTTCGGCAGAGTCCTCAATACGCCATTTTCTCATTTAACGAAGTGTTATTATCTGTTAATAAATGTGTTAGCAATAATCGTAGGGCAAAGAAATATCACCCTATATCGCCACCTACAATCCTAAAAGCCAAACCGATTCGGTAGGTTTTTCGCGCCTTATCCGTTCCAATTCTCGTAAAGCCCTGTTCTTATCGGTAAATTTACTCATGGCCACCCTGTATTTCCCAATATCTTCGATTATTTCAGGCTTGTAGCCTTTGCTTTCCAGATACCGGCAGTGCTTCTGTGCATTCTCCATATTTACAAAACTACCCGAAATAATGTAGTATATGCTTTCATCGTACTGCTTCACTTCTTCGTAGTAAAGCGCCTTTTTCTTCTTGGTTTGCGCATTGATGGTTTTACCCAGATCATCCGAGCCGTCTGTATGATCGCCGGCTGTTTCAGCCATTTGATTCTCTTCGCCCTCCTCCAGCGAGCCTTTGTATTCGGGAGTATGCTCAATCGCTGTGGACTGTTGATTTGATACAAGAGCAGAATCACTCTTCTCCCAGAATCTCAATTCGGGTATAAATAGGAAAGCCGCTGAAAATGCAATGGCCAAAACCACAACTGCAGCCATGACCGTTATGGCAATAAGTTTTCCCTTTTTAGGCGATGGTTTGACAACCTGAGCCGTTTGCGCTATCGGTTTTTCCTGCAATCGGGTAACGGTTTGAGGCTTTTTCTCGGGTATCGTCAGCGGATTCAGCCCAAAGGTGGCCGAAGCCTTGCTGAAGTCATCAGCCTCCTCAAAGATGATATTGCCCCTTTCATCCTGCCGGAGCACCCCCACGTTCTTAAAGGAGGCTCCCTCTTTTTTAGCCATGCTCTTCCTTACCTCCTCCACAAAATCTCTTACCTTGGTCTGTGCTTCGTGCCTCTCCACATGTAGCTTTTCCATAACCAGATTATCCAGCACCTCATCGTTGAATGTACGTGAGGTATCAAAGGTTATGGACTGCCGGGGCGGCAAAAAACTTTTACCATCGGGCGAAAGCTTTGCCGATTGATATGTTTTTACAAAGCTACCCAACTCCGGAAGGCTGATGTAGTCGAATTTAGCCAACAGCTCCCGTATTTGATCCTGAAGTTCCAAATCGTTAAAATCTTTTGTTTTAGCAAAAGTAAATTAAAAAACAGACAATACAACCCATAGGGTAAAAATCCTTACTATGGGGTTATGAATTGGAACTGCCTGGCTAATATCCTGCTGCCTGACCATCCTTTCGCGATTCGGAAGCGCCATAGTAAACTCCGGTATCATTATCCCTCATTATGGCCTGATATCCGCCGTATCCGCCCAAATCCCACTGCACCCTGTGCCCTTTTTCCATGAGGTTGCGAATGGTTTCCCACTGAAATCCAGTTTCCAGCAGAACGGTGCCCCCGTCGGTCATGTGTTCACCGGTGGGCTCCGAAGAGCCGATATGCTGCACCCGTGGAGCATCACCTGCTTCTTGCAGGTTCATGCCAAAGTCGATTATATTCACCACTATCTGCACATGCCCCTGGGGCTGCATTCCGCCACCCATCACCCCAAAGCTGATATAGGGTTTGCCATCTTTGGTAATAAACCCCGGGATTATGGTGTGAAACGGTCGCTTACCCGGTGCGTAGGTGTTCAGGTATCCCTCTTTGAGGTTGAAACCCTCACCCCTGTCCTGCAGCACGAAACCCAATCCCGGCGGAGTCATCCCCGAGCCCATGCCGCGGTAGTTGCTTTGGATAAGCGATACCATATTCCCATCCCTATCGGCCACAGTGAGGTAAACGGTACTTGGTGTATCCATGGAGCCCGGCTCCAGGGTTCGTGCTGCACGGTCGGGATTAAGAAGCGCCCTGCGCTCGGCGGCATACTCCTTGGATATTAGCCTTTCCAAAGGAACGCTCTCATGCTGCATATCAGCATAGTGATGGGCCCTATCCTCGTAGGCAATCTTTTTGGCCTCGATGAAGTGGTGAAGGTAATCGGCACTGCCAAAGCCCATGGCGGCAATGTCGAACCCCTCAAGGATATTGAGTATCTGCAAAGTGGCAATACCCTGACCGTTGGGTGGAAGTTCCCACACATCGTAACCCCTATAGTTGGTTGATACGGGCTCCACCCACTCCGAAGCGTGGGTTGCCAAGTCGTCGTAGCTCAAAAAGCCGCCCTGCTCGCCAACGTAACTGGCAATGGTTTGCGCTATATCGCCCTTGTAAAAGGCATCGCGTCCGCCCTGCGCAATCTTTTGGTATGTATCGGCCAAGTAGGGATTGCGAAAAATCTCGCCCTTGGCGGGCATTCTGCCACCGGGCATATAGGTTTCCTTGAAATTGGGGTACTTGCCCAGAATGCGTGCCGAGCGTTGGAGGTAGTATGCAATGAGCTCCGACACGGGGAATCCCTCGGTGGCATACTCGATGGCGGGAGCAAGAATGGTGGACATGGGCAACGACCCGAACTTTTTGTGCAGCTCGAACCAGCCATCAACCGCCCCGGGGACGGTAACAGGGAGGGGGCCAAAGGAGGGAATCCTGTCCATGCCCTTTTCCTTGAAATAGTCCAAAGTCAGCGATTTGGGAGAACGACCGCTGGCGTTGAGTCCATACAATTTTTGGGTTTTGGCATCCCACACCATGGCAAACAGGTCGCCACCCACCCCACACCCGGTGGGCTCCATAAGCCCAAGGGTTGCATTGGCGGCTATGGCCGCATCAACGGCTGTTCCGCCCATTTTCAGGATATCAATGGCTACCTGTGTGGCCAAAGGGTGACTGGTGGCCGCCATGCCATGCTGCGCTATCACCTCCGATCGGGTGGCAAAGCTATGGCCGGTGATTCTGTCCTGCGCCTCCACGGCAAGCATTCCGATAACAAGAATGTTGATAAGAGCTATCCTTTTCATAATTTCAATGTTTTGACTTTTTGACCCACTTTTTCCATATAAGCTTAGTGAAGTGGCTATGGTTCGTCCGGTTGATCCCGGGTTTTTCAGCGTGCAATATAGCGGTTTTTGGTTTACAATGTCATGGAAACGGGCTACGGACTTAACGTAATCCGAAATGGTAAAGAAATACCACAACAGCAGAAGGAAAGCCATTTCGTTGGCGCAATGGTGCTTCACTTCCTGTTAGGTTTGCTATCTTTGCAAATCAAAAAACATATTTACCCATGAGCCAATCCGCTGTAAGAGTTCGCTTTGCCCCAAGCCCCACCGGGCCGCTGCACATTGGCGGTGTACGCACCGCGCTGTTCAACTACTTCTTTGCCCACCGTCATGGGGGTAAGTTTATCCTCCGCATTGAGGATACCGACTCGCAACGCTTTGTGCCCGGGGCCGAGGAGTATATCAACGAGGCGTTGCAGTGGTGCGGAATCCACATTGACGAGGGGGTTGCCCAGGGTGGGCCCCATGCCCCCTACAGGCAGAGCGAGCGGAAAGAGGTGTACAGGCAGTATGCCCACAGGCTGGTTGAATCGGGGAATGCCTACTACGCTTTCGATACAGCCGAAGAGCTGGAGGCACTGCGCAGGGATGCCGAGGCCAAAGGCGAAGCCTTTACCTATGGTTACGCCATTCGGAACGGGATGCAAACATCACTAGCCTTGCCGGCCAATGAGGTGAAAGCCAGAATGGAGAGCGGCGACCAATGGGTTATCCGCTTTATGATGCCCGAAAACGAGGAGGTGGTGATGCACGATCTCATCCGCGGTGAAATAAGGGTGAACACCTCAACCCTCGACGATAAGGTGCTGTTCAAGAGTGCCGACATGCTGCCAACCTACCATCTGGCCAATATCGTTGACGATTACCTTATGGAGATTTCGCATGTTATCAGGGGCGAAGAATGGCTTCCCTCACTCCCCCTGCACGTACTGCTCTACAAATCCTTTGGTTGGACCGACAGGATGCCCCAATTTGCACACCTGCCCCTACTGCTGAAACCCGGTGGCAACGGCAAACTAAGCAAACGCGATGGCGACAAGATGGGTTTCCCGGTATTCCCACTGGAGTGGAAATCGGCAGAGGGCGAAATTTCGCGGGGTTACCGCGAGGATGGCTATATCCCCGAGGCATTTGTGAATATGCTGTCCCTGCTGGGCTGGAATCCCGGTACTGAGCAGGAGATATTCAGTATGGATGAGCTTATTGCCCTTTTCTCGCTGGATAGGGTCAACAAATCGGGAGCCCGTTTCGACCCCGAGAAGGCCAAGTGGTTCAACCACCAGTATCTGCTGAAGAAAACGGATGGCGAGATTGCCGCTGATTTTGATAAGATACTGAAGGGAAAAGGCATTGAGGCCCAACAGGCTAAAGTGGAAAGGATTGTGGGATTGGTGAAGGAGAGGGTAAACTTTGTGCACGAAATATGGGAGCAGGCCTCGTTCTTTTTCGTTGCTCCCACAGCCTACGACGAGGGTACAGTCAAAAAGTTCTGGCACCCCGAAACGCCTGCCATCATGGATGAGGTACGTTCTCTGCTGCAATCGGTTCAGCCTTTCGTGGCATCGTCCATTGAGCCTGCCATAAAAGGCTATATCAATGAGAAGGGGCACGGCATGGGCAAGGTGATGAACGCCATCAGGCTGAGCCTGGTGGGAGAATCAAAAGGGCCGGGAGTAGCCGATATCTGCGAACTGCTGGGGCAAGATGAAACAGCTAAAAGGATTGAAAATGCCATAGCAACGCTTGCATAGTACTCATACAGACAGTATGCAGCAGGGCATTAAGTTTTTTGTAAGCACACTATAAATAGGCTCGGGGATTACATATCCCCCTAAATATGATACCTCAGGTAAAACTGCAACACATTGTTGTACTGTCCAAAGTTCAAATTCCAAATGTAGAAAAGGTTGCCCTTGTGTCTGCGCACGGGGAGAATGGAGTATGAAGCAGTAAAGCAGAAGCTGAAATGGCGGTTTATCTTGTATTCCACCCCGGCATGGGCGGCCAACTCGAACTTTTTAAAACGGGTATCCTCCTCTATGGGATTGTCATAACCGTTGTTCTGCTCAATGGATTTCCACAGATAGCCGAACGACAGCCCTGCAAAGGGCACAAGATCATCGCGGAAGTGATACTCGGCAAGGAAAGGGACTTCGGTATAGTTAAGCCGAAGGCTGTATGATCCTATTGTACCGCCGGCACCATCGGTAAATCGCTTAAAACTGCCCTTCTGGATGTACTTCAACTCCGAGCGAAGGGCAAAGGCCTTGGAAAAGGGGTAGCTGACCCATGCCCCGCCTATGAATCCTGCACGATGATACCCCCCCAGCCCATCGCCATCCACCTGCGTGGCAGCAAGGCCTGACAGCAATCCACCATCAAATCGCTGGGCAAGTCCCCATGCAGAAAATGTGAGTGCTATGACGAGCAAGGTTAAATGCCTAATCATCTATTTCGCTTTTATCATCTCCATCATCTTGGGTACCCCGGTGGATGCGGGCTCCTTAATGAATGTAACATCGAAACGTGAGTACACCGGCACATCGTGGGGATCCACCAGGTATATGGGAATGCCCTGCGGGGCATAGTCGAGCAGTCCTGCCGCCGGATAGACATTGAGCGAAGTGCCCACCACGGCAAAAATATCAGCCTGCGATGCCAGCTTGGCGGCATCGGCAATGGCTGGCACCATCTCGCCAAACCAAACAATATGGGGTCGGAGTTGGGAACCTCTCTCGCACAAATCACCCATTTTCAACTCTTTGTCGCCAATTTCATACACCAGCTCAGGGTGGGAAGTAGAGCGAGCCTTGGTCAGCTCACCGTGGAGGTGCAGCACCTTGGTGCTTCCTGCCCTCTCGTGCAGGTTGTCAACATTCTGGGTTATGACATATACGTCAAACTCCTTCTCGGCCTCGGCAAGGGCTATATGGCCTGCGTTGGGCTCCACAGTAAAGAGCTGCTTGCGCCGCTCGTTGTAGAATCGCTGCACAAGTTCGGGGTTATTTTTCCATGCCTGCGGACTGGCCACCTCCATCACATCGTACTCCTCCCATAGTCCGCCCATATCGCGAAAAGTGCGGATACCGCTTTCGGCCGAAATACCGGCTCCGGTAAGAACAACTAATTTTTTCATCCTAAAAAATTCTATTCCTGATTTAACAGGAGTGATTATGATAGTTTTTTTGTCTTATCGGTCTTGGGTATCAACCCTATTGATTCTCTCACTTCGCTACAGCTCCCAGTCGGCGCCGTCTTTCCTGTCCTTTATCTTTATGCCCAGCTGCGTGAGTTGATCTCGCAACCTGTCCGAGGTGGCAAAATCTTTACTCTCCTTTGCCTGCTGGCGCATTGCCAGTATCATCTCTATGAGGCTCCCCGTCAGCTCAGCATACTTCGACCCCTCATCCGCATCATCCTGTAGCCCGAGGATATCCACCGTCAATGCTCTGAATGTATCCTTCAGCGACTTCAGGTCGCTTTGGGTCATGCTCTCCTTCCCCTCGGCTGCGGAATTGATAATTCGCACCCAGTCGAACAGTACCGCAATAGCGATGGGGCTGTTCATATCATCGTACAGTGCGGCAAATGCCCTTTCCGACAGGTCGTTCACGTCCACCGTAGATTTGTCGGAAGGCTTTATCCTATCAATCAGCTTAAAAGCAGCCATAAGCCTGTTGAGTCCCTTGCCGGCAGCCTGCAGGGCCTCGTTGGAGAAATCGAGGGTGGAACGGTAGTGTGCCTGCAGGATAAAGAACCTGATGGTCATTGGGCTGTATGCCTCATCGAGCATTTTATGATTGCCCGTGAACAACTCCTCGAGGGTGATAAAGTTGCCCAGCGACTTGCCCATCTTCTGTCCGTTGATGGTGATCATGTTGTTGTGCATCCAGTACCTAACAGCCTCCTTGCCTCCGGCGGCAACACTCTGGGCTATTTCGCACTCGTGGTGAGGGAAGAGCAGGTCCATGCCCCCGCCGTGGATATCAAAGGGTTCGCCCAGGTACTTGGTGCTCATGGCCGAGCACTCCACATGCCATCCGGGAAATCCATCGCCCCAGGGCGATGGCCAACGCATGATATGCTCGGGGGTGGCACGTTTCCATAGGGCAAAATCGATGCTGTTGCGCTTCTCGTCCTGCCCTTCCAGCTCGCGGTTTCCCGACATCATATCCTCAATTACCCTTCCCGAGAGCTTTCCATAGTTATATTTTTTATGGTATTTCTCCACATCGAAATAGATGGACCCGTTGCTCTCGTAGGCATAGCCATTCTGCAATATCCTTTTTACCAATTCGATTTGCTCAATGATATGCCCGCTGGCGCGGGGCTCTATGCTGGGCGGAAGTACATTGAGCAGCCTCATGGCATCGTGATATCGTATGGTGTAGTGCTGCACCACCTCCATGGGCTCCAACTGCTCCAACCGTGCCTTCTTGGCTATCTTATCCTCGCCCTCATCGGCATCGCTCTCCATATGCCCCACATCGGTTATGTTCCGCACGTAGCGTACCTTATAGCCTGAGTATTTGAGCAAACGGAACAGCAGGTCGAATGTAATGGCCGGCCGGGCGTGCCCCAAATGGGGATCGCCATACACGGTTGGCCCACAAACGTATAGCCCTACGCTGGGAGGATTAAGCGGTTTGAACTCTTCTTTTTTCCCGGTTAGAGTATTGAATATGGTAAGGTTCATCTTCAAAAAAAATTTAACAATCGGTAAACAAAATTACAAATATAACCTTTATAGCTGCGTGGCATGCCAATATTTCCATTAGTTTTGCGCCCTCAAAAGTTTACGTTCATTTATTCTTAGTATCAGCGTTTTTTTGCAATTTTTTTTGTTTCTCTCCAATTTAAAGCCTTTAGGGGATAAACATATGCTTAATTATTTTTATACATATCAAGCACATAAAGAAGAGTAACCTATATTAGTTCTGGATAAAATGAACTTTTTTAAAACAAAGTCGTAGTAATGATTCATAAGATAGTTATCAGGAGAGGAATTGCAAATGCAATTTATTTATTAATGGGATTAATTAACAATTAGCATTATGAAAGCATTTTTATATAGAAGGGCAAAATTTATTGTTCTTAGCGGATTACTCATCTTGTCAATAAACGTTAGCGCTCAGAAGGAAAAACTTCAAACTGCATTTATTTACCAGCTGACGCGCCTCATTGAGTGGTGCCCTGAAGGGAAAGAGGGGAATTTTGTTATTGGCGTTTTGGGCAACGAGCCAACTTTAATGGCTGAATTAACCGCACTTACTGTAAGGAGGGTTGGGAATCAACAAATTGAAATTAAATCGTTTGCCGGTATCTCGAATATCGAACCAGTAAATATTATATTTGTATCCAATGCCCATTTCGACGACATAAAAGAGGTTTCAACAAAAGTTGGGAATCACTGCACACTAATTGTCAGCGAACGCACAGGCGGAGCCAATAGGGGAGCCGGGGTAAGCATTATTTATAATGAAAAGTTGGCAAAACTGGAATTAGAAATAAATAAAGGCTACATGAAACGCAATTCGCTGAATGTGAACGATCAACTATACAGCGTAGCATCAACCGTTTATTAAAATGTTAAACGCCATGAAAGTAAAATTTTCCATTTCGAAAAAGCTATTCTTAGGATTTGGTTCTATCATTGGGCTATTCATTATATCATCCGTAGTAACTTTCATCATTCTCGGCAGAAACGATGCCATAAATCGAAAACTTGCCGAACAGAATACCCCCTCGGTAAACGGCTTGATTGAACTTCAAAACCTTATTACCGAGTCGAAATTACTTATCAAGAATTGGGTATATATTGACAAGCACACTGATACACCGGACAAGCTTAGGCTGATGGAATTACACAGCACTTTGTACAACAATGCTGTTTCAACCCTTTCTACGCTTGTCCAAAACTGGAAACCTGAGGATAAAGAAACTTTTGAAAAAATTACCAGCCTCATAACCACAAAACTCTTTCAGGAGCATAAACAGGTAATGTCCATGCTCAACTCCTTTGAAAGCTACAACGATTTTTTAGTTTTAATGGATGTAGAAGGAATGGTGGAGGATGGAGGTTCAATCATCGCTACAACGGATGAAATAATCAATTCGCTTTCGCAACTTATCGAAAGCCAGCAGGGGGAAGCCACGGCCGCATATTCAAGGATTGAGTCATCCGCTTCCGCATTTAGAATTTTTATCATTATTGGCGGATTGATTGTGGTTACCATCGGGGTACTGGTTATGTACTTTTTAACAAACGCCATAATCCATTCGGTTAATACTGCATCCAGCACTATTTCAAAACTATCTGAAGGTCATCTGCAATCAGATTTTAGCGTAACCGGAAACGATGAGTTTGCCAAACTGCTTTTCGACCTTAAAGAGATGATCAACAAACTGCGGACAATCGTGGAATCCATCATCGAAGGGGCCGATGAGGTAGCCGGTGCAAGCATTAAACTGAATGATGTTGCCCAGAGCATTTCCGGAGGTGCATCCACTCAGGCAAGTAATGCACAAGAGGTTTCCTCGTCCATGGAAGAGATGGTGGCCAATATCCAGCAAAACACTGAAAACTCCACCAATACCAATAAGATATCCGAGAAGTTAGCCCACGATATTGAGCAAATTGGTAAAGCTTCGGAAAAGAGCATGATCTCCATCCGCGCCATATCCGAGAGGATAAACATTGTAAATGACATTGCGTTCCAAACCAACCTGCTGGCACTGAACGCAGCCGTTGAGGCTGCACGGGCAGGTGAGCACGGCAAGGGTTTTGCCGTGGTGGCAGCGGAAGTTCGCAAGCTGGCAGAAAACAGCAAAGTAGCTGCTGATGAGATTTTAAAACTCGCTAAGGAGAGCGTTGTTAACACCGACTCGGCTGTCGAGCTAATCAGGAATATTATTCCCGATATCAAACGGACATCGGTTCTGATTCAGGAAATTACTGCCGGAAGCATTGAGCAAACCAACGGTGCTGATCAAATAAACAATGCCATTCAGCAGTTGAACAACGTTACTCAGCAAAACGCAGCCAATGCAGATGTGCTGGTAGCCAACTCGGAGAGGTTGAACGTTGAAGCGGATAAACTGAAGAAGACCATCAGCTTCTTTAAAACCGACGGCAAAATGGCAGACAAGAGGATAAGCGTTGAACCCCGGATCGCTAAAGACAGCAAAATCGTGAAACCAGCACCCCGTCCAATGGAAAATGTACAGAAAAGGGTTGTTCAGGAGTCACCTGCTAAAAAAACTCAAGGGTTTAAACTGCACCTTGGCGACGGGTTGAGAAAACCCTCCGATGATTCCGATTACGAAAAGTTTTAGCGATACACCGTTGCTACCAAGGCTATATCCTGTTGGGGTCGGCCGATTCTAATTTCCGTACATCCTTGGCCACCTCCTGCCCCCTTTCGTTGGTTTCAATGGTAAATTCCAACAAATCGCCGTTGTGAATATCGTTGAAATCGCCATCAACAACATCCTGATAGTGGAAGAATAGATTGTTTGGCGGATATTGAATAAAGCCATACCCGTTGTTCATGTTCATGGCCTTGCCTTCGTAAACTTCCTTCCTGCTTTCGATGGATTCATATCGCCTGGGCGAAGAAAGCTCCGGCAATTCGAACAAATTATTTACCAATGGGTTAGATTTTTTTAGGCCACTGTTTATCAACTCGTGCATAGCCACAGGATAGGTAACCTCCTGTATCAAATCCTGTGAAGTGCGAGTAACTATCTCACGTCCTGTATCGTCGGTATATTCAAAGTCCCAGCTTAGAACCATAACCTTGGTGCCAATGGAGTTCAACTTACGGATTAAGGGAACATAATCACCATCGGAGGTGATTAGTACAAGTACGTTGAAACGTTTGTAAAAAGCCAGTTCGAATGCCTCAAGTGCCAGCCAAACATCAATCCCCTTCTCCTCCTTCTTGCCACTACGGGTACGGATTGGCAGGTAGTGGGTGACTACCCCTTCGGACATGAGGATATCGTCGAATACCCTGTCGTTGTATAGCTGGTTGCCCCGCTGACTTGCCTCCTGGGCACTAATTCGCCCTCTAAAATAGTGGGCTTCAATAACCTGACAAAAGCGAACAGGGACTTCCTCCTCCTTGGCCACAAAATTCCTGATAAAATCGTGTAGCCCGGCAATATTGATGCGTTTCCGCCTTTGATGAAAGTAGTTGTAGTAGTTACTTACATGTAAAAAGTAGTTACCATCATAGAATACCCCTATACGTCTTAAATCCTTTGAATTATTCATATCTACAATTTTTTATAGTTATATAATCATCAATCTTTTAAAGACCGCTTAAGTGCTTATGAGCGTACAAAAGTATGAAAATATGTGTGGATATCTATCTTTCTCCATACGATTTTTTCAACCCACGCCACCCCGTGTTCCCATTACAGGCCTATTACCAAGGCATGCATCCAACGGTACTTTGCAATCAAAACAGCCACCCCATCAATAACAAAAAAATGGGATGGCTGTTCGTATGGATTGGAAAAAATTTCTATTGTTACAATGATTGATGGGTTTATCCTTTAATCACTCCCATTTCCTTTCCTACCTTGGTAAAGGCGGCAATGCATTTGTCTAAATGCTCGCGCTTATGGGCAGCCGAAATCTGCACGCGGATACGAGCCTGTCCTTTGGGCACCACCGGATAGTAAAATCCGATGACATAAATACCCTCGCTAAGCAGCTTGGCTGCCATATCCTGCGATAGCTTGGCATCGTAAAGCATAATGGCCACAATGGCGCTTGCGGTTGGCTTAATATCGAACCCTGCTGCCATCATCTTCTGTGTAAAGTATGCCGTGTTCTCATGCAAGCGATCTTGCAGCTCGTTGGTTTCGCTCATCATGTCAAACATTTTGATACCGGCTGCTGCCACCATGGGCGGAATGGAGTTGGAGAACAGGTATGGGCGTGAGCGCTGGCGCAGCAGTTCGATAATCTCCTTCTTCCCTGTGGTGAAACCACCGATGGCTCCGCCAAATGCTTTCCCCAATGTCCCGGTTATGATTTCAATTTTCCCGCGCAGATTGAACAGTTCGGTAACGCCTCGTCCGGTTTTTCCCACCACTCCGGCCGAATGGCACTCGTCAACCATAACCATGGCATCGTACTTCTCGGCCAATGCGTGTATCTTATCCATGGGTGCCACATTACCGTCCATTGAGAAAACCCCGTCGGTAACGATAAGCCTGAAACGCTGAGCTTGCGCCTTCTTCAACTGCTCCTCAAGATCGGCCATATCGGCATTGTTGTAGCGATACCTCTGCGCTTTGCTCAGGCGCACACCGTCGATAATGGATGCGTGGTTCAGGGCATCGGATATAATGGCATCCTCCTCGGAAAGAAGAGGCTCGAACACACCGCCGTTGGCATCGAAACAGGCAGCGTAGAGAATGGTATCCTCGGTGCCGAAAAATTCAGCAATTTTGGCCTCCAGCTTCTTATGCAAATCCTGTGTTCCACAGATAAAGCGCACTGACGAAAGTCCGTATCCGTGCGAATCCAAAGCCTCCTTGGCAGCGGCCACCAACTTGGGGTTGTTGGAAAGTCCCAGATAGTTGTTAGCGCAGAAGTTGAGCACTTCCTCGCCGCTTTTTACCTTAATTTCAGCACCCTGTGGTGTGACAATTACTCTTTCATTTTTATAAAGGCCTGCTTCCCTGATTCCGGCCAACTCCTTTTGAAGATGTGCTTGAACGCGATTGAACATAGCTGTTATGATTTTAATGGGTTAGTAATCTTTATTTTTCAAACAACTCGACAAAGATATTAACTTTGATAATGAACAACGATTATTTTTTTAAAATAATTATTCGCTGCTTAAAAACTTATCTGCCCTATGGCATTATACCGCAGGCACCTTCACATTACTGATTAAGTGCGACTTACACAACCTTTCGTGTTCACTATTCGTCCTTTGCGGATTCTTATACCCATTTCCCAGTTTTTCAAAAAAATGTATATTTGCCCTGCGAGTTGCAAGCTCATTTAACAATAAATCAAATTTCAAAAGAACTCACATGAAAAACATTTTGGTTATCGGCTCTGTAGGCCAAATTGGCTCTGAGCTCACTCTGGAACTACGCAAAAGGTACGGCAGCAGCAATGTGGTTGCCGGTTTTCGTGCCACCAAGCCTACCGGCGAGCTGTTGGAGTCCGGTCCATCGGAAATGGTTGATGCCACCAACGCTCAGCTCATTGCCGATGTGGTTAAGAAGTACAAAATCGACACCATTTACAATCTTGCCGCTATCCTGTCGGCTGTTGGAGAGAGCAAGCCTCTGGTTGCATGGAATATCGGTATTGGCGGACTTATGAACTGCCTCGAAGTGGCCCGCGAATTCGGCTGCGCCGTTTCTACGCCAAGCTCCATTGGTGCCTTCGGTGGCGGTACTCCGCTGGACAATACCCCGCAGGATACCATCATGCGTCCGCAAACCATGTACGGTGTTTCCAAGGTGGCCGGCGAACTCCTGAGCGATTACTACTTTAAGCGCTTTGGTGTTGACACACGCTCGGTACGCTATCCCGGGATTATTTCAAACGTAACCCTTCCCGGCGGAGGAACCACCGACTACGCCGTTGAGATATACTATGCTGCGGTAAAAACCGGGAAATTTACCTGCCCTCTGGGTGCCGGCACATTCTTAGACATGATGTACATGCCCGATGCCATTGACGCTGCCATCGACCTGATGGAAGCCGATCCGTCCAAGTTGAAGCATCGCAACTCGTTCAACGTTACCGCCATGAGTTTCGACCCCGAGAGAATTGCGGCAGAAATTAAAAAACACCTGCCTAAGTTTGAGATGGTTTACGATGTTGACCCGGTAAAACAGGGAATAGCCGATAGTTGGCCCAACTCCATGGACGATAGTGCAGCCCGCAAGGAGTGGGGATGGAATCCGAAATGGAATCTGCAGGATATGACAGTGGACATGATTAAAGTGATCACTGAAAAGCATAAAAAGGGGTTAATTTAAGGGCATCTTCTGAGGATTCAGCCTGTTAACTCTTTTCTCATTTAACATTTTATCTGTACGGGCATAAGTTTTTTATGCCCGTACATGTGTTTATGAAACACCCATGATAGTGCATAAGCACAAACACGGATGAAAATTGAGTCGCGAACTGTGTACCTTTGAACAA
>MWFE01000045.1 GCA_002071445.1 Bacteroidetes bacterium ADurb.Bin008
TATTGCTGTCAAATATCCAAGGGTTTAGGTAAAAAAAAAGAGGCTGCTCAAATTACTTTTGAGACAGCCCCTTTTTTATTTATTCGTTATCGGTTTATTGTGTATTTGGGAACTTTCCATATCCTCATTAGGTTACAAGTAAAAACAGAATGCCAAAGGAAAACAATATAGCATGTAGATAAAATGCTGATTTTGTGAGCAGAACCTTGACCAATAGATTATTTGCCATTTTCGAATAGCTGCTAAACCTTTTTGATTATTTTAGCGTTTCTATTTAATCGTAAACGGGCAGTTATTTTAACTGTTAGCCAACGGCTTCTGAGTTGGTTTGAATCTGTATGACTTTTCGAGCATCGCTTATAAGATCGGAACTATGACATACCACAATAAAACCCGAGAGGAACTTATCGCCGAATTACAACTGATTCAGGATAAATATAATACTCTGAAAGAGTTGTATGAAAAAGAAAAGGCTGGAAGCCCTGAGGAGCAGTTAACCGCTTTTAAAGAGAAGCAGTGGCTCGATTATATCTTTGAATCCACCAGAACGGGCATTGATATTATTGACGAGGATTATAACCTTCTTTTTGTCGATAAGGGATGGCAAAAAGTGTACGGTAGTCCTTGCGGTAAAAAATGTTACGAATATTTCATGGGACAGGGAGAGCCATGCCCCAATTGTGCTATTCCCGAGGCCCTTAGAACCAAGAAAATAATTATCTCCGAGGAATTCCTGAAAAATGAAAAGCGGTTTGTCGAAGTGCATACTATCCCGTTTCAAAGCGATAACGGGCAGTGGCTCGTTGGTGAATTTAATGTTGATATTGATGAACGAAAAAAGATTGAAAACGAGCTGATTAAAGCTAAAGAGAAGGCAGAAGAGGGCGACCGCCTCAAAACGGCATTCTTACAAAACCTGTCGCACGAAATCAGAACCCCCCTGAATACGATCGTGGGATTCTCAGAAATATTAAATAACACAAATATTGATGAAGGGAAGAGGCGACTATACACAAATATCGTTGTACAGAGTAGTTCTCAACTCCTTTCCATAGTATCGGACATTCTTACAATATCATCCATTGATACGAATCAGGAAATAGTCAATAATGAGCAGGTATGCATTGATGCTTTGATCTCAGACCTCCAATTGACTTTCTCACGACAACTGGAGCCCAAAAAAGAAGTTCTGCTGAAAAGCATTCCGTTTACTCAGGACAACAGTTTTTTCGCATTTTCAGATAAGGGAAAGTTGACCCAAATCCTCTCCACACTGCTATCAAATGCCGTAAAATTTACCCATACGGGTGAAATTACCTTTGGATATACTGTGAAGGGAAATCAACTTGAATTTTTTGTAAAAGATACGGGTATTGGCATTGATAACAGCAAACTCGATTTGATTTTTAAACGATTTGTTCAGGCTGATGAGACCATACAGGTCAACTATGGGGGAACCGGCTTGGGCTTGTCCATTTGCAAAGGGTTGGTTGATCTATTGGGTGGCAATATCCGTGTTGAATCCGAACCGGGGAAAGGATCAACTTTTTATTTTACCATTCCTTACGTTAATCCCAACGAGGAAACAAGCACTTTGGAGCAGGCACCAACAGGTACACAACCGAAAAATGAAGATTTAATTACTCTGCTTATTGCCGAAGATCATGAGCCTAATTATCTCTACCTTAAAGAGCTGCTTTCCACCTTTAACTACAATATCATCATCGTAGAGAATGGAGAAGAAGCTGTTGAGAATTGTGCCAATAACGAGCAAATCAACCTTGTGCTCATGGATATTAAAATGCCCGTTATGGATGGCTACACTGCAGCAAAAAAGATAAAAGAGATAAGGCCCAACTTGCCCATAATTGCTCAAACAGCCTACGCAACCAAAGAAGATCACGCTAAGTATCACCATGCTTTTGATGATTATTTAACGAAGCCTTTTACCGTCGATCAAATGATTGAGCTGATTAACAAGCATCTTACCAAAAAGTGATGGCTTTATTGGCTTGAATTAAAAAAATATTGATAGTAGGATTGTGCATTGATGCAGCGATAGCAGAATAAAAAAAAACCGAAGCGGACGTAAGCCGCTTCGGTTTTTTCGATAAATACCCCCGGGTTTTACTACTTTTCAGCCTGCACAGGCTCTACACCTTGAGCCACCACCTGTGTGATATACCTGTCCTGACCCAACTTATCGGTGTACTTGCGGGTTTCCAGCTTTCCGGTAACGGCAACCAGTGCTCCCTTTTTCAGAAGATCAACTTCTTCGCCTATCTTCTTTTTCCATACCGAAACGTTGTGCCACGTGGTATTGGTAACCCACTCGCCCTTGGCATTCTTGTAACTCTCGTTGGTGGCCATGCGCAGCGATATAAGCGAATTGCCATTCTCAAGATTCCTTACCTCTGCATCGCGTCCGAGGTATCCTTTCAACTCTACTCTGTTTACTGTTGTTTCCATTGCTGTAAAATTTAAATTGGTTAAACATGAAATTGATGATGCAAAGGAACACTCAGATCAACAGCCGATTCGGTTATTAAATGGTTATAGTCGAATAATATTCGTTTGTAACCGATTGTTGTCGGATATATTATTGTTTTTCTATTGTTTAATTAATTGCTTGGGGTGAGAAAAAATATGCACAAACCCAACATAAAATAAAATATAAGTGCAAAGCGCCGTTTCGTTATGCTTATTAAATGTCTATTAAGTCATAACATTAAAAGCGCTATTTACCTTCGGTCGGAAGTGCCGCTTTTTGTCCAGGCTACAAAAATCCGAAAGTAGCGAATGCTCGAAAGCATTAATGCCAGGCCAATGGCAATGTAAATGATGGACAGGTACTGCTTGGGCAAAGCTGAATGACGCAGCGCAATGCCCATGGAGACCATGATGAGAACCAGAACGTAACTCCTCCACGACATGAATGCGAAAACAGAGGGCCGCTCTTCCAGTGTTTTTATTCTACCCAAGTTTTTGTCAACAATCCTTAGAAATCCGAAATGGTGAATTATTAGGGCCATAAAAAAACCTATCCCCGCAAACAGGTAGTGCCATTTACCCTCATAGCCCATCAGCCAGTTTACTGCAAATGCGTTGAGCATAACGCCAATACAAAACCACATTAAGCCTGAGATGAACAGCAGCAAGGGCTTCTCAACGGATGGCTTTAATTTATCTTTCTTCGAATGCATCGAATCTATGTTTTTTTGCACAGGCCTTGTTTAACAAATATAAAAAAAATATTCGATAATTAATGCCATAGATCTACTTGTACTTTTACTTTATTTCTTTGGCACAGTTCAATTTCGTCCTCAATGAGTACCGTGATAGTGGCAACTACTTCGGCTTTCGTGATTTTACACCCTTTTTTCCGTTCGTCATATCATGGGTATGTATTGTAGCATTACTTTCCCCTTCCTCAACCAACAGAAAGTCGAGCTGCTTTTTGGCAAGGTTTGCACGCCACACCTCAACGGTGAGCACATCGCCCAGCTGAAACTTACGTCCCCATTGCCTGCCTGTAAGGCAGTAGTTATCCTCGTCGAATTCGTAGAAATCGTCCTGCAGCTCGCGCACGGGTATCAGGCCTTCACACTTCGACTCGGCAAGCTCCACAAAAAGGCCGAATGATGTAACGCCCGTTATCACACCCTGAAAGTGTTGGCCAATTTTATCGGCCATAAACTCCACCTGTTTGTACTTTATGGAGGCGCGCTCGGCATCGGTGGCCCTTATCTCCATCTCAGTGGAATGCTTGCACAGCCTCTCCAAATCCTCCTCGTTTTTCGCTTTGCCATTGTCTAAATAATGTGCCAGCAACCGATGCGCAATCATATCGGGGTAGCGGCGTATGGGCGATGTGAAGTGGGTGTAGTGTGAAAAAGCAAGGCCATAGTGCCCGATGTTTGCTGTGGAGTATCGCGCCTTGGCCATTGCCCTAAGTGCAAGCGTTTCTACCAGATTTTGCTCCTTTTTGCCCTTTACCTGCCCCAGCACCAGATTTAGCGATTTGCTTATCTGCTTATCGGTACCCCCTTGGATGTGGTATCCAAAACGGGCAATAAACGAGCGGAAGCTATCGAACTTCTCGGGGTTGGGCTTGTCGTGAATACGGTAAACGAAAGGTTTTGGCCGCTGTTTGTCCTCTGCCTTGCCAATGTGTTCGGCCACCCTGCGGTTGGCCAGCAGCATGAACTCCTCTATGAGCTGATTGGCCTCCTTTTGCTCCTTGAAAAATACTCCGGTGGGCTTAAAATGCTCATCCAGATGAAACTTTACCTCCACCCTGTCGAAATTGATGGCTCCGGCCTTCATCCGCCTTTGGCGGAGTTTCTGCGCAATGCCGTTCAGCGTTGTAATCTCGGTTGCCATTTCGCCCTCTCCTGTTTCAATAATCCGTTGGGCCTCATCGTATGTAAACCTCCTTTTGGAAAGGATTACGGTTCGGCCAAACCACTGGCTGTGCACATTGCCCTCGAGGTCCATTTCGAAGACAGCCGAGAAGCATAGCTTCTCCTCGTTGGGCCGAAGCGAGCAGATGAAGTTGGAGATTCGCTCCGGAAGCATGGGGACGCACCTGTCCACAAGGTACACTGAGGTTCCCCGCTCGGCCGCCTCCAAATCGATGGGCGATCCCGGCAGTACGTAGTGCGTTACATCGGCAATGTGAATGCCAACCTCAACCATGGCCTCGTTGATAATTCTGAACGAAAGGGCATCATCGAAATCCTTGGCATCCTCGGGGTCGATGGTAAAGGTGTTCACCCCACGGAAATCGCGCCTTTCGCTGTAGTCCTGCTTTGTTATCTTTTCGGGAATCTGCCCTGCCACCTTATTCAACCTGTCGGGGAAGCGGTATGGCAGTTCAAACTCGGCTAGGATGGCATGCATCTCCACCTCGTGCACTCCGGGATTCCCAATTACCTCCACTATCTCGCCCACAGGGCTCTTGGAATGCATAGGCCAATCGGTGATGCGAACAATCACCTTTTGACCATTTTTGGCATTCTTCAATCCATCCCCGGGGATAAAAATATCGTATCGCATAAACCTGTTATCGGGAGTAACAAAGGCATAGCTTTGCCCCACCTCAATGGTTCCCACGAATGTTCGTTTTGCACGCTCCAGCACTTCGGTTACCAAGGCCTCCAGGCGCCTGTGCCTTCTTCCGGGGGATATGATAATTTTCACGCGGTCGCCATTGAGCGCATGGTTCAAATTGTGCTCAGGCACAAAGTATTCTCTGCCATCGTCTGTAACAACGTAGGCATTCCCATCGGATTCAATTTCCACCACCCCCTCGAGGGTTTTGGAAACCACATTGGACATAAACCTCCCCCTATACACCTCTCTTATAACCTCCTGTAGAGCAAGCTCATTGAGCACTTCGTTTACAAGCCGTTTGGTTGAAGTATCTTTAATTTCCAGCCGTTTGGCAATCTGTTTATAGTTTAGGCTAAGCGAGGGGTCGGATGTGAAAATCCCCATGATGGACTTCATCAGCCTGCCCTTGGTGAAAGGCTCTTCTTTTCTTCCCTTTTTCCTGTTCTTTCCCATCTGTTCCCAATTTTGGTTTGCAAAGGTAGTAATTGAGCATGAGTTCGTAGCAGGATAAGAAGTTTTTATTTTCAACTCTAAAGCAAGCGGTAATCTTTAGGTTACTGTCTTTTAAAGAAGTCGCTTTAAGCAGGCATACGCCATTTCAAAACAAAGCCATACATCTAGGAGAGAGCCATAAAGCCTGCAGGGAAGAATGTTTACGTATAATGTAACGTCATTTACATATATAACAAACACTTTGCTACACTAATGAAAACAAATGAGAGTGCAAATAAGGAATATCAAGCAGCAATGAGAAATATTATGATTGGAGCCGTTTGTTTAGGAGCAGGTGTTGGAGCAACATTGGTCGGTACTACGAATTTTTCGGGTCAACCGGGTGTACATATCAATTTGCCATTGGTAATTCTTGGAACTGGTTTAGAAATAGTTGCAATACCAATACTGTTAAAAGGCAGTAAACTGGTTAAGCATGCTGCAGATATCTATAATGACGGTTTACAGAGTACCTGCATACAAAGTAAAACCGACTTAAGTATTGCACTTACTGAAAATGGGGTGGGTGTTATCATGAAATTTTAGAAACCCACTTTACCAATCTTAATGATGCCTAATTCGGGGGAATGGGTTAACCAAACGTTCCCCCGAATTAATTTTATTATCATGCTGAAACCGAGGCTTTCTAAAACTTTCCACAGCATTAAATGCAAGATTGTTATGAGTTAGTGTAGTAATAATAGTATAAAAAGTTAAGTTTTTTTTTATATTTACCACAACAAGAAAAGGCCTGCGAAGCCATTAGCGCCGGGAAAAAAGAAATTAAACGTTGCTTTCGACATCTATTAATATTTAGAATGAACAGATTGACAACAAACAGATGGTGGTGGCTGGCTTACTTTTGGCATAATGTACATTGTCGTTTTTTGTAAAAAGCTGTACTTACAGAATGCGGTCAACAGAACATATAATCAGCTAAATAACTTGTGATATAATTTGAAATGATTATTTTTCTTCAATATTTGTAGGCCAAAAGGGGGGTTCTGCCAACAGAAATGAAAGTTCGTTTGCCGTTCTGATGGCAATATAAAGAATTTGACGCACCTTTACTACTTTGAAATCCTCTTTTATGAGGTCGTTGTCATGTTGCAAGCAATAAAAAAAACGGACTATGAAACAATTAAGAGTCAATAAAATAATCATAATAGCAATCTGGATAATTGCTATTCTCGTGCTATCGGTCATTCGAGTAATGGACAGCTATTCGAATAAAGCACAACTCGAAAATATAATTACCAAGATGGCATATGACAAAGATATTACCTATCGCCGTTGGGTTTCAAATCACGGTGGGGTATATGTCCCCGTTTCGGAACACACCCTACCCAATCCCTATCTTAAAATAGAAAACAGGGACATTGTAACCAACTTTGGCGATACGCTTACCCTTATGAATCCGGCATACGTAACCCGCCAAGCGTTGGAATTTTCATCCAAAGAGTATAATCTGAAGGGCCGGTTGGTTAGTTTAAATCCCGTTAACCCGATAAATGCTCCCGATAGCATGGAAAGAGTGGCATTGTTGGCATTTGAAAAGGGCGATACCCTTTTCAGCACTAACGAAACAGTTGACAGTATTGAATATCATCGTTATATTCATCCATTTAAGGTTGAAGCCAGCTGTCTTAAATGTCATGCCCATCAGGGGTATAAAGTAGGAGATATTAGGGGTGCCCTTTCTATCTCGGTTCCTTTAACTAACCTCAACAAGCTGTTGGTGGGAGAAATTCATAATATAATATTCCTCCATTTTATTATTCTATTTCTTGGTATTTCTATTATTGTATTCATACTAAACACATTGGATAAGCATTGGAGAGCAAGACTAGAAGCCGATCAAGCATTAAAAGAAAGCAAAAGCCAACTTATTGCCTTAAATGCCGATAAAGATCGGTTTATTTCAATACTTGCTCACGATTTAAGAAACCCATTTGTTTCAATACTGGGTTTTTCTGATTTGTTATTAAAAAATATTGACAATTACGATAAGGGAAAAATAGTAACACAAATTGAACAAATACACCACACTTCGCATAAAACCTATCAATTGTTGGATGATTTATTGCTCTGGTCACATTCCCAGTCAGATAAAATAATATTAGATAAACAAAAAGTTGATTTTGGCGAACTTTGCCGGGAGTCCATTGAGCTTGCACAGACTCAGGCCAAAAGAAAAAATATTTCTATACAATGTTTTGAAACGGAAAATCTGCAAATACTTGCAGATATAAACTTAATAAAAACGGTATTGCGTAATTTAATCTCAAACGCTGTCAAATTTACGAACCAAAATGGCCAGATAAAGATTTATGCAAAACGTGACCTGTCGAATGCTGTTATAACAGTATCGGACAACGGAGTGGGAATTGATAAAGATGTAATCCCAAAACTCTGGTGCTTTACCGAGCAAATATCTACAACCGGAACAGATGGAGAACAAGGAACGGGCTTTGGGTTAGTGCTTTGTAAAGAGTTGATAGAAAAGCATGGCGGAAAGATTTGGGTGGAAAGCGAACCTGGGAAAGGCAGCGATTTTAAATTTTCAATACCCTTGAGCACTGATTGACAAACAGGTGAACACAGAACAAGCGATTACAAGCTAACTATATGTCCAAATAGGTATTTCACGGTATGCAAAAGTCTATTGCACCTATCATAACTTTGCGAACCATAATCAGTAAAACGCTTGATATTCCCCATCGTTAGTACTGCCTTTTTTCATAGTCATGTGAGGGTAGTGCAACCTCAGAGCGAGAGGTGCTGACAGTCTGAAAAAAATTGAACGGATGGAAAGTTAAATTTTCAAATCAATATGCAGAAAACAGTTCTAATCATCTTTTTCGTGGTCTGGTATTCAACATCGATTGGACAAAGACAAATTTGTGTGGATGGTAACTTCACGGGTAGTCCCGAAAATGGCACCCCATCGAATCCCTATCGCACCATTCAGGCGGCTATTAACGAAGCGTTAAGCGGCGATACCATTAAGGTGGCAAAGGGAATGTATTCTGCACAAGCCCTGCAGATTGTTGAGAAAAAGGTGCATCTGTTGGGCGGCTATGCCGGCAGCGGCGATTTTAATCATGCCAATCCTCTGGCCAATGAAACCCTCATTGAGGGAACAGAAGAAGCGCCATGCATTTTCATTGATATACAAGGAGCATCAATTGCCGGTTCGATGACTATCAGCGGGTTCACCATTCGTAATGGACAGCGGGGAATAGAACTTACCGGCGGATGGTCAGGCTTTTTGGACAACATCGCCATTGAAAACAATATTATTGAAAACAACGGCACAACAGGCACATCACAACGGGGCGGAGGAATTGGCTTAGACGGGAAAAATGTGATCATTCGGAAAAACGTTATCCGCAACAACCGTTCGGATAGGGGTGCAGCAATTGGAGGAACAAGTTCACACATAGAAAATTTCCTTGTTGCCGACAACATCATTGACTCCAACAAGGGCTACGGCGATCACGGAGGTGGTATGATTATCAGCGGAACGGGAACGATTATCCGAAATATTTTCGATGGCAATGTTACCGCCATGGCAGATCCCTCTTACGGATGGGGAGGTGCAATTTGCGTTGTCAATGAGGACACGCTGAAGTTGATAACCCTATCGCACAATATTTACCGCAACAACTACGCGCCTGATCGTGGCGGGGCTGTTTTCGTGGATGAAGCTGCAAAGGTGCTCATGGAGCACGAGCTGTTTTACGACAATAGAACCAAAAAAAGCGGTTCGGCGATCTATGTGGATGAACACTGGGACCATACCCCATCGGTTCTGTACATGAATAACTGTACTGTCTGGGGCAATTCGACCGATGAGCCGGACGGCGCGGCATTGTTTGTACAATCGAGCAGTGCGCATATTCAAAACTGCATTTTTTGGAACAACGGAAGCGATTTTGATAGCATTGCCGAAGGGCATTTGTTGGTTGAGTACACGCTTACGCAGCAAGGTTTTACCGGCAGCGGAAATATTTCATCGGACCCTTTGTTTGCCGATGCCCCGAATGGTGATTTTCACCTCAAATCAACGAATGGGCGTTTTAACCCCTTAACCGAAGAGTGGGAGAACGACGAGGTTAACAGCCCTGCCATTGATGCCGGAAATCCCTCTTCCGATTATTCGAACGAAATCGAACCCAACGGAGGCCGCGTTAATCTTGGTTGCTACGGGAATACCCCCGAAGCAAGCAAAAGCAAAGCGAATGCGGTGGTCAATGAAACTGCCTTGATATCGTGGACAATATTCCCAAACCCTGCGAAAGGAAATATAACCATAGCCTCTTTGCAAAGCGGATCAAATGTGATCATTACCAACATCGCGGGGAGAAAAGTATTTAATGCTGTAATCAAAAGCGAACGGATTAACATAAACACCGCAGCCTTTGATAATGGAGTTTACATCATTCAGGTTGTAAATAACGGTGCTGTTGAAGCCAAAAAATTTATTGTGCGTAAATAAGCCTCTCTCTTCCAATATGCAGGAGTAGAAAAGAACAGAATACCCGTTGCTATTGGGCAGTAGAGCAAAATCCATTGCCCATTACTTTCAATTCGCCGGATTAAAAACTTTTCTATGGAGGGTAGGATTTATTCATTAGGTTTCGCTATTTTTAGAGAAAACTTTAAGCAACCAGAATATTAACATACTAAAACTCAATCACCAATGGGATTATTTGACAAGTTGAAGGGCGAATTTATCGACATAGTCGAATGGCTGGACCCCACAAACGATACTCTTGTTTATCGCTTTGAGCGTTATCAGAACGAGATTAAGAATGGTGCCAAGCTAACGGTTCGCGAGGGCCAAGCGGCCGTATTTATCAACGAGGGGCAGATTGCCGACGTATTTTCACCGGGCATGTATAGCCTCACTACCGAAAATCTACCCATTCTGTCCACCCTCAAGGGCTGGAAGTATGGGTTCAACAGCCCTTTCAAGGCTGAGGTTTACTTTGTGAGTACACGCAACATCACCGACCAGCGGTGGGGTACTAAGAATCCGATTATACTGTCCGATCCGCGTTTTGGCATGTTGGAGGTTCGTGCATTTGGCACCTACGTGCTAAGAGTAAAGGATCCTGCAGTTTTCATCAGAGAGGTGGTGGGCACCGATGGCCATTTCACGGCCGAGGACATTGCCGACCAACTTCGAAGCATGATTGTGTCGAAATTCACCGATGCCATCGGTGAATCTAACCTACCCGTTGAAGCATTCGCCTCACAAACCAACGAACTTTCTGAGTTTTTGCATGAAGCGATTAAGCCCAACTTCGAGTTTTTCGGTCTTGAGCTTTCAAGGTTCATCATCGAAAATATATCCATGCCCGAAGAGGTGAAAAAGGAGATATTCGAACTCAGCCGGCTCAATGCCATTGATCTTAGTAAGTTAGCACAACTCAAAGCGGCCAAATCCATGGAGAAAGCCGCCGAAAACCCATCGGGTATGGCCGGTGCCGGAATGGGAATGGGAATGGGTTTTGCCATGGCCAATCAGATGGGTCAAGCCTTTGGCCAGCAACAGCAACAAGCCCAGCAGCCTCAGCAGCCGGTATCACCGGGAGCAACACCTCCTCCAATACCACAGGAGCCTGCTTTCTATGCAGTAATCAATGGGCAACAGGCAGGTCCATTCCCTATATCAACCCTCAAGCAAATGGTATCACAGAATCAGCTTACCAGAGAGACGCTGGTGTGGCGTGAGGGAATGGCCAACTGGCAGGCAGCCGGTTCGGTATCAGATATTAGCAGTATTTTCGGCAGTGTGCCTCCTCCAATACCATCAGTGTAATGAACCATATGGACGAGCCCACGGCATCAACCAACACATTCGCTTGTAAAAGTTGTGGTGCCAACTTAAAATACAAGCCGGGTACCAACAGCATGGTTTGTGATTTCTGCGGAGCAGAGAACGAGATTGCTCAAAGTGACGACACGGTTAAAGAGCTCGATTTTTATGAACACCTCAGGAAAAAGGATGATAGTGCAGAAAAGTTAACCTGTGTTTTCATAAAATGCGAATCGTGCGGTGCAACTTCGAGTATTGATCCGAAGATAGCATCGGACAAATGCCCCTACTGTGGTACTCCGCTGATTATTGCCAACGCCCACAACGAGGATATCATCAAACCTCAGTCGCTGTTACCCTTTAAACTCAACTCGAAGCAGGCCCATCAGGAGTTCACAGCATGGGTAAAAAAGTTACGGTTTGCCCCTAGTAAACTCAAGAAAGGGATGCTCAACACCGAAAACTTTAAGGGTATCTACGTCCCTTACTGGACTTACGATACCCAAACTACCACTCAATACGTCGGGCAGCGCGGAGAGTACTACTACGAAACCGAAACCTATACCACCACCGAGAACGGCAAAACTGTTACTAAAACAAGAGAAGTTAAGAAAACCCGATGGTACAACGTGAGCGGTGTGGTAAGCCGCTTCTTTGATGATATTCTTGTGGTTGCCACCCTTTCGTTGCCCAAAAAGATGATATATGCATTGGAACCATGGGATTTGGAAAACCTTATTCCGTTTGCCGACAACTACCTAAGCGGTTTTGTCACCGAGAAGTATCAGATTGATCTGGCTGAAGGGTTTATGGTGGCTCAAGACATTGCCGAGAAGAAGATCGTAATGGATATTTTCGAGGATATCGGCGGGGATGAACAAAGGCTTGACAGCAAGCACATCCAGTATGACAACATCACTTTTAAACACTTGCTACTGCCTGCATATATCTGTGCCTATCGTTACAATGGCAAGGTTTACCGGTTTATGGTGAATGGCCGTACCGGTGAAGTACAGGGCGAAAGGCCCTGGAGTTGGATTAAGATTTTACTTCTTATCATTGCCATTATTGCTGCCATAGCACTAATAAGCATTTTGCTGTAGCTTGACCAATGCCGATGGGCTTGCCCAATAAAGCCCATCGGATTATTATTATGCCATCTTCATTTAGGCCAATCGGCTTCACAAGCCATAATGCGATAAACGTTTTCATTGCATTTGTGCGCGAATGATTCAGGATGAGCCAAGAAAACATCAAAAACTTAAATCTAGCCAACGGCTGGGGGAGTCGATGTAAATGCACAATCATGGAAAATCAAATCGTTTTCCACCCGAAAACTTATCCATCCTGACCAATCAATCTCCTCTGTATGCATAAATCACCGGAATGATCCTACTTGTCGGCAAAGCGCAGGGAGTCAAAAACCTACGGCAGTAAAAATTTATAGTCTAAAACTGCATAAACCTGAACTGTTTTAGTGTAATTTTGCTTCATGGAAAGTTCCTTAAAAAACAAACTTGGCAAAGAGCTGGGGCTGATAGATGTATTTGGCTTAAGCACCGGAGCCATGATTAGTGCCGGATTTTTCCTATTACCGGGCTTGGCCTCGGCTCACACCGGATCATCAATCTTTCTTTCCTATTTTCTGGCAGCATTCCTAATTATACCTGCCATGTTCAGCATTGCCGAACTTTCCACAGCCATTCCCCGTGCAGGGGGAGCCTATTTTCTGTTGGACAGAAGCCTTGGCCCCATGATGGGAACCGTGGGAGGAATGGGAACCTACCTTGCGTTAACCCTGAAAACTGCCTTTGCCCTGCTGGGGATAGGTGCCTACACTACGGCCTTTTTCGATATGCCCATCAAAACGGTGGCCATTGTTCTCACTGCTGTTTTTATGGTTATCAATATTCTGGGAGCCAAAAAAACATCGGGATTGCAACTATTTCTCGTGCTATTCCTGGTTGCCTCTCTAATCCTGTTCCTGGTTGAAGGATTCAGGGAGATATTGCATATTGACACCCATACCCTAGTATCGGAGCGGCTGTCGCCGTTTGCCACCAATGGGCTAACCGGGATCTTCTCTACCGCAGGTTTTGTATTTGTCTCATACCTTGGGCTAACGCAGGTTGCCAGCGTTGCTGAGGAGATAAAAAATCCTGAAAGGAATATACCCCTTGGCATGATCCTTTCGCTTGTCGTTACAACCATTATATACACCGGTGGGGTTTTCATTATGGTTTCAGTTCTCCCTACTCAAGATTTTATCCGCGATTTAACCCCGGTTTTTACGGCATCGCAGGTAGTTTTCAAATGGATGCCCGCTAAGCTTGGGGGATTGATGATAGTTGGTGCGGCCATAGCCGCTTTTGCCTCAACGGGCAATGGCGGGTTAATGGCAGCATCCCGATATCCCATGGCCATGGGGCGCGATAGGGTTTTACCATTAGCCCTTTCGCAAGTGGGGCGATTTAAAACTCCGGCCTACTCCATCATCCTCACTTCGTGCCTAATGGTACTATTTATCCTTTTGCTTAGTGAGGAAAACATCGCTAAGATGGCCAGCTCGTTCCAACTCATCATATTCATCATGCTCAACTTCTCGGTGATTGTGATGCGGAACAGCCGTATCGAAACGTACGACCCGGGTTATCACTCGCCACTTTACCCCTGGATGCAGATTTTTGGAATGATCAGCTCGTTTCTGCTGATAGTGTACATGGGGTGGGTACCCATCCTGTTCAGCGTTGCCGTGGTGATTTTCGCCATGCTCTGGTATAAATACTACGCCAAAAAAAGCGTTCGGCGCGAAGGTGCTATCTTCCACTGGTTTGCCCTATTGGGCAAAAAGCAACATGCCGGGCTCGAGACCGAATTGCTTGGTATTCTCAAAGAAAAAGGGCTGCGCGACGGCGATCCGTTTGATGAGATGGTGGTACAGGCCAAAATAACGCAGTTGGGCGATAGCTCGATTGGCCTAAAAAAACTGGTAGGGAGTATTGCCCACGATATTTGCCATGATTTTGGTACTGTGGATGCAAAAGTTCTGACAAAGAAATTATTGAAAAGCAGCATTGTGGATCCCATCCTTATTGCCCCTCACGTCACCATTCTCCATGGCAACTTAGAAAGCCTTGTACGCCCTGCGTTGCACGTAATTACATCGTTGACAGGAATAGAAAAAACCGCAGGTAAAGAGGAGGCCAACGGGAACGATTATATCAGGGTACTATTCATTCTTGTATGCCCCGGTAAAAATCCCAAGCTGAAATTCAGGCTCCTTTCCAGGCTAATGGATATTGTGGACAGGTACAATTTTATAGAAAAAATCTGTAGTCTAACCAATGAAAGGGAGATTAAAGAATACCTGTTGCACTATGAGCGGTACGTTACATTAGAACTCCGGCGCGACACTCCCACCGAAACTTTTATCAATCAAATGATGAAGGATACGCGTTTCCCCAAGGATGTTCTGGTTGCCATGGTGCAAAGGGGTAGTGAAATTATTATCCCCCGCGGCGATACCATGCTTATGGAAGGGGATATTATTACAATTATCGGTGAGCCCAAAGGGATTAAAACTATTTTTGAAGCATATATCCACACCACGTAGTTAACTGTATTTACCAACGGACACCATTCACCGACGCGAGTTTCAATAAGACCTGACTATAAAGCTCAAAAAAATATCTCCAAATCAGGGCTTATAAAGCCCTGTTCTAATGAACGTTATCAAGATTATTCGTATTAAATCCTACCTATTGCAGTTCAAAAAACAGTTATTAATAACTGATATGCCATTTTATTAGTAAATTGAACCGTCAAAAAAACAACCAATAACATGGTCAAAATCAACAATTTGTTTTGGGTTCTCATCATGCTGCTCAACGTAGTAGTTTCCCCATGCCGAGGGCAAAACATACTCATCCAGCAATACGATGGCAACATTCACAGCGAGAAGATTAGCGTGGTTCAAAATTTGTATTTTGCCTCAAGCAATCTGATTCTTTTACTTAAAGATGGATCGAGCAATACCTTCGACCTACCATCTGTCAGAAAGATCTATTTCGATTCCTCATCCTCTGTGAAGGAGAATAAAACAGAAAATCTCGCTATTTCTCCCAACCCCGCAAGCAATACCCTTCAAATTCAGGGCATTCCCCAGGGGAGTAACGTCCTTTACATTTATCGGTCCGATGGGCTCCTGGTCTTTAAGCAACAGGTTGACCATGCCGAAAGTATTTCGGTTGACCTAAGCATGCTAAGCCCGGGCCTTTACGTAGTACGCATTGCAGGACTCACCTCAAAATTCATCAAGCAATGAAGCGGGCATTAGTAGCAATAGCCGGACTTTTACTCATAGCCCCATCGCTATGGGCACAGGAGGTAATGTACCTCCATCAGGCCAATAAAATCACCCTTGGAGCCCAGGTAAGTAGGGTTGACAGTACCTATTTCAATGGCGATGGGAGCGCTTTTCTCCTTCGTATTGAGGGTAATGAATACTCTTTCCCTATAAACGGATTGGATAGCATTACCTTTGGCCCCGCATCCGACACAGTGAAGTTTATATACGAAAACGAATCGGTAAGCGTGGTAAACCCCCTTGCTTTTGAAGGGGTAAACGTAGAAGTTGAAGGAGCATTTGTAATCGTGAATGCCACCACCGATACTAAGGACATCAACTTCAAACTGAGCGGTAATACAGAAAACGGTACTTTTAAGATATACACTTCCAAACGATTTAACCTGATCCTAAGCGGATTATCCATTACCAACCCTCAGGGTCCTGCCATCAATGTTCAGTCGAAAAAGAAAACTACGGTAATACTGGCTGACGAAACCATTAATACCCTTACCGACGGAACCAACTACACCAATCCTCCCAACGACGAGGATCAGAAGGGAGCCTTTTTCAGCGAGGCAACTCTGGTATTCAAAGGCAACGGTACCCTAATCATCAATGGGAAAGGAGCGGATAAGCATGGCCTTTGCAGCGATGATGACATTCAGATAAACGGTGGACATATAGTAATTGCCTCGGCAAAAAAGGATGGCGTTCATGCCAAGGATGGTCTGGTTATGACCTCCGGTAACCTTGAGGTTAACTCTTCAGGAGATGGTATAGATGCAAAAAGCGGGACGCTTGAAATCAACGGGGGTGCCATCAGCATTGTTGTTCAGGAGCCCGACTTCGACGGGCTTTGCTGCGACAGCACATTGATTATCAATGGTGGCAGTATTACTATCACCGCCAACGGCGACGAGTCGAAGGCAATCAAAAGCAAGCAAGAGGTAATTCTCAACGGCGGCGATATCGCCATTCATGCTTCGGGGAATGCCGTTCTGAAACCCGTGGGGAGCGGATACAAACCATCTTACTGCACTGCCATTAAATCCAATGGAGATGTGGTGATAAACGGAGCCAATATCGCCATCACCAGCACCGGGAAGGGAGGTAAAGGTATTTCGGCCGATGCCAATATCATCATGATAACGGGAGAAGTAAACATTACCTCTTCGGGAAATGGCGTAGTATATACCGACAGCACAGGTATAAAGCGTGCCTATGTTTCCACCTGCCTTACCGCCGACAATGACATTACACTGCTGGGAGGGACACTTACCACATCCAGCTCGGGAGTGGCCGGAAAGGGGATGAAGGCCGACAATTCGCTTACCATAGGCAACAGTAAGTCATCTCCTACTATTCACATTACCACCACCGGTGCCCGTCTGCTGGTTAGCGGTTGGGGCAACAGTGCCAACTATGCCGAAGCAAAAGCCATAAAGGTGGATGCTGATGTTGTTATTGATAATGGCGATATCACCATCAACTCTGCCGACGATGGTATTAAGGCGCTGAACTCCATTACCATTAACAACTGCACCCTCAACATCCTCAATTCCTACGAGGGGGTGGAGGCTCCTTTTATCACTTTCAATGGCGGGAATACCCATATTAAATCCAGCGACGACTGTATAAACTCCACCTTTGGGTATGGGGGAGAGCCCAACGACGGCAGTCTGTTGACAATAAACGATGGCTATATTATGACCAGTTCCACGGGTGGGGATGGCATTGACTGTAACGGGAACATGCTGATGACCGGGGGTACTGTGGTTATCCATGGTCCGCCCCAGTGGCCGGAGGTTGGACTCGACTACAACGGTGTTTGCAATGTGAATGGGGGTTTTATGGTTATATCCGGCTACTACTCCATGCTCACCCAGGCACCAAGCCCTTCCTCTGAACAATATAGCCTGAAAATTTTTACCTATTCAACGCTTTCGGCCAATACGCTATTTCACATACAGCACTCTTCGGGTGAAGAAGTGGTGACGTTTCAGCCCTCACGGACATACACCTCCATAATATTCTCATCTTCGGCGTTGCAGAGCGGCGAAAGTTACTCAATATACACAGGTGGTAGCCACACGGGAACCATGGTGGACGGTTTGTACTCCGAAGGAACCTATTCGGGCGGTACGCATAGAAAAACGTTTACCGTAACCGGGAAGGTTACTACAGTAAGCTTTTAGGTACATCTATCATAATGTAAAAAACCTGCCGCGGTAAAAGCCCCGGCAGGTTTTTTCGTTCTTCTAAATAATATCCGCCTTTATTTCAACTCCAATTTCTCCAGCCTTTTGAGAATCTCTGTGTTCATCTTTTCCAGCATTTCAATTTTTTCATTCTGGCTCTCAATAACTTTCTGCTGCTCCTTAATGGCCTCAACCAGCACGGGGGTAAGGGTGGCATACTCCACCGAGTAGTACAACTCATTACCCTGATTGTCGGTTCCACCACCGCTAACAATCTGCGGTAGAACTTTTTGCAAGTCTTGAGCGATAAATCCGATGTTCTCACCGGGGCGGTGGTTGTTCTCATCCTTCCAGTTAAAGGTAACACCATTGAGCTGCAGTACCTTGTTAAGTGCACCTTCCAAGGGACGGACATTGGTCTTCAGACGGCCATCGCTGGCGGCATTCCAAGCTCCGGTACCACCGGCAGAGCCGTTGACAAAGAATTTTAATTCTGAGGGATTATCGGAAAGATTGCCATCAATTATGATATGCTTTGAGCCAGAAGCAAAGTCTCCATAAATCAGTGGTTTGTCGGTGTCAGAATTTGCTATGTAAAGCTTGTCGGATCCGTTTTCATTATATCCGGCTTGATATCCGAGGAATACATTTCTGTCTCCGCTTGCATTGAAACCAGCTTCACCCCCAATAATCGTATTATTATCTCCACTCCCTCCAAGAACATTGGCTTGGCTTCCTAAAATAGTGTTGGTTGATCCTCCAGCTCTTCGTCTGCCTGCCTGGTAGCCCATATACAAATTACTGGTGCCTGCAGTACTTTCTGAACCAACCAAATCGCCAATAAAAATGTTGTTTATACCGGTTGTATTGGTTTCCCCGGCCTGACTTCCTATAAAAATATTACCGTTTGCCGTGGTATTGCTATACCCTGCCTTATTACCTATAAACACGTTATGACTTCCCCTGTTACTAAATCCGGTACTGTCACCCAAGAAAACATTCTTTTGGCCTGTCTGATTTGAGTAGCCACTCCGGTTGCCCATAAAGATATTTGAGTTTCCTTCGGTATTACTTCTACCGGCTTGGTTTCCCATAAATGTGTTATTTGTTCCCGTAGTGTTGTTGTAACCGCTTTGGGTGCCAATAAATACGTTGTTGCTGGCAAGGTTCCCATACCCTGCTCGGTCGCCCAGGAAAACGTTCTGCTGTCCGGTTGAATTAGCCTTACCCGCCTCAGAGCCCAAAAACACATTGTTACCCCCGGAGGTGTTGGATTTACCCGTATTGGTACCAATAAATACGTTATTACTGCCTGTATTGCTGTGTCCGGTACTATCGCCCAGGAACACGTTCTGCCCACCGGATGTATTGGAAAATCCGCTCTGATTGCCGATGAAGATATTGGACTTCCCTGTGGTATTGCTCCTTCCGGCCTTGGTTCCCAAAAAGGTGTTGTTATTTCCCGAAGTATTGTTTTGACCGCTCTGGGTTCCGATGAATACGTTGTGGCTTGCCTTATTGTTGTACCCTGTGCTATCGCCTAGAAATACGTTCTGCCTACCGGTAACGTTGGCAAAACCACTCAGGTTGCCCAGGAATACGTTGGAGGCACCGGTCTTATTACTTTTTCCTGCCTGGTAACCCACAAATATGTTGTTAGACCCGGTGGTATTATCCATCCCTGCCTGGTAACCCATAAAGGAATTATATGTACCTGTGGTAAGCGAACTACCCGCTTCCTGACCGATAAGGTAGTTTTCGGGGGTAATGCTCATATATCCATCATTCCCCTCTCTATCCCTGCCTTTAAAACCCGTGAGACCGCCAATGGCAAAGCCACTACGATTGCCCTTGGCCTCATCGTCGAACAGCACCTGTGTTAACTCGCGCGATACACTGAGGTAGTCCTTATCATCTTCACCTGCCTTTAAGCCCGTGAGACCGCCAATGGCAAAGCCACTACGGTTGCCCTTGGCCTCATCGTCGAAAAGTACCTGGGTACGTTCGCGCGAAACGCTGAAGAAATCCTTCTCATCCTCGTCAGACTTGAACCCTGTAAGGCCGCCAATGGCAAAGCCACTGCGATTACCCTTGGCCTCATCGTCGAAAAGTACCTGGGTACGTTCACGCGATACGCTAAGGTAATCCTTCTCATCCTCACCAGCCTTAAAGCCAGTAAGACCGCCAATGGCAAAGCCGCTGCGATTACCCTTGGCCTCATCGTCGAATAGTACTTGGGTACGTTCGCGTGAAACGCTGAGGTAATCCTTCTCTTCCTCACCTGCCTTAAAGCCTGTGAGACCTCCAATGGCAAAGCCGCTGCGATTACCCTTGGCCTCATCGTCGAATAGTACTTGGGTACGTTCGCGCGAAACGCTAAGGTAATCCTTCTCTTCCTCACCGGCCTTAAAGCCTGTGAGGCCGCCAATGGCAAAGCCACTGCGGTTGCCCTTGGCTTCGTCGTCAAAAAGCACTTGGGTTCGCTCACGCGATACGCTGAGGTAATCCTTACTATCATCATCGGCCTTGAAGCCTGTTAGTCCGCCAATGGCGAAACCGCTGCGGTTCCCTTTGGCCTCATCATCAAACAGCACCTGGGTGTAACCGCGCGATACCCTGAAATACTCCTCGCCCGTGTCCTTAAATCCCGTGAGACCGCCAATGGC
>MWFE01000046.1 GCA_002071445.1 Bacteroidetes bacterium ADurb.Bin008
TCCATTGGGGCTTTGCCCCAAACCCCATTCACTTTTTTGTCTTGATACAAAAAAGTAAACAAAAAAAATCAAGGTAAACCGATGCTTCATCCCGCTCTGACCAAATCCTCGGATTCTAGCCCAAGTTGGTAAACCTCTTGGGCAGAATCCTACGGGTTTGGCCATTCACGCCACCGCCGGCTCGCCGTTTTACCGGGCTCACGCACTTTTGCGTGTGCGGAAAGGGAGTGGTGTTGGTCTTAAAGGGGTTGGGGGGGTGCGGAGTTGGACGTTGTTCATTGCTCATTGCCTTTTGTTGAAAGTAGCCTTAGTGCGGTAAGTTTAACGCTTTATTCAATGACTACACTGACTATTAGCCATTTACAACCGCACCAATTTGAAAGGGGACAAGTCAGGAGATGAAAGTTTATTAGATGCAGAAACGCTGAAATCCGCTCTGGCCGGCAATAAAATATACCGCCTATTAGCATTTCGGAGGTTATTCTCATACTGCTTTTGTTTTCATTTCAAATTTACATATTCCGCCCGATAAATATACATAATTCCACCACCAGCCACTCAAGTTATTGAATAGCATACCTTTTTGTAGTTTGTATGTTTTGTAGTGTTTCATTATTCCAAGGTACGAGTTCATGCTGCTCTGAAAGGCTTGCTGCTCTTCCTTTGTTGGCTTATGGTTTTGGATGATTTTATTTTGCGTTTCTATGGCATCGTAAAAGTTTCCTTTGGTACGGTTGCCAATGTAAATTCTATGCGGTTTGATTACTGCTCCAAGATACTTTACGCCTTTGCTATAATGCTGAAAGTATATTTTACTGGGGTGTAATTGCAACTGCAATTTTTTTTGTAAAAAAACTGCTATAAGAGGAATGAGTGATTTTAGATATTCCTTATTCTCATGTATCAACACAAAATCATCAACATAACGCCCATAGTATTTTATACCTAACTCGCGTTTTACCCAATGGTCAAACTCGTTCATGTAAATATTACCAAACAGCTGAGAGGTTAAGTTGCCGATAGGCAAACCACAGCTGGGCTGGGTATGAAACAAACTCTTTGTTTGTGGTAAACCAGCCCAATCAGCCTTTTTGCCCTTCACAATACAATCGGCCGTTGGATTATTGAAAATTGTTTTCTCGATAAGATATAGCACAGTTCCCATATCAAAGTCCACACAATTTCTCTTGCCCATTAACTCACACTTAACCTTATCATAAAGCAATACCTTATTCATTGCCATGAAATAGCCCTTAATATCAAGTTTAAGGATATAACAGTCTTTTGAATAGTTGCTTGAGCATGAGCGTATAAAATGGTCGATGCGTTTTATGCCGTAATGAGTGCCTTTGCCTTTTCTACAGCTGTAGCTGTCATTTATAAAGGTTTTCTCAAATATTGGGGAAATATAATTGTATATCAGATGATGAACCACCCTATCACGAAAATCAGCGGCGAAAATTTCACGCTTAACCGGTTTTTGTACTATAAAACAGATGCTCCGGTCAGGCTTGTATGTTCGTGCAACAATACTATCGTATAGACTTATTAAACTGCTCTCGAAGTCAATCTCAAATTTCAGCTGGTTTATGGTGTTCCTCTTGTTCCTGCGAGCATCGTAGTATGCGTAAAACAAGTCTGTTAGTAGCTTGTTGTTTTTTGATGTGCAGTTTTCGTCGAATAGTTTCAGCTGCATAGTAAAAATTAAAAAACCAAGCGCATTTTTAATCCCTAACGCAACGGACGGAAAAGCCGTTCCTCTTATTGTTGTTGTTGCGGTTCACATTCCCGTTGTTGTTGTTCATGTTCCGGTTCCAGGCGTTCGCATCATCGTTCTCGGTACTACTCCACCAGTTGCCGTTGTTGCCCATATTGTTGAAGCTACCATCGTTGTTGTTGCGGTTGCCGCCCGGAAGGGCCGAAAATATAACAGCCACTTTACCCTGTTACATAAGATTTGAGGCGGTTCCTAATAAACATTTTACCGTGATAAGATTTCAAATACTTTTCACGATGAGTTGCATCTTGTTGATTTAAACAGGCTTCACAATAAATCAACTTTAAAGGTAACCTGTCCTTTGTAGATTCAACCTTGCCTTTCTGGTGCATCTCAAATCTTAATTTCAAGTTATTGGTATAGCCTGTATAACATTTACCATCTTTTTCACTTTTCAAGATATAAACATAATACCACATAAACCTGAAATTATTTAACAGGGTGAACTTGTCGCATCGCCATTTTCAGACGATGAAATCTTTGATAGCTTGCAGGAACCACTCTTGCTATACAGGGCTTGAACCCCGAAGTGTAGTGGTAATTACCCCACAAGCGGACTGTCGGATTTAAACAGTGCACACTTACCCGCAGCGCCAATTACCCCGGGTAACTCTGGCTATGCGCTTGGTTTTGTACTGATTTATGCCAACCAGCCAATTGCTTCGAAACGCCCTCCATGTTCTGGTTAATACTAACGTACCTTTTCATGCCTATCTGCTGTGTATCTTTGAGAATGCGAATGTATAAACGCACTAGCTCTAGGTTTTCGCGCGCTTTCTCCAAATGCTCATTCTTCTTTGTTGTCCTGTTTGCCCTGTATATATTGCTCAGCAGCTCTGTATTCTCGTTCTTCAGTTTCTCACCCAGCGAGTACTTGTACTCCCTGCTCAGATTGTGCACCAAGCCAAAAACTTGCAGCAGCAAATCGTAGGCTGCCTTGTAAACGGGTAGCTCGCTATACTGCGCCATCTAGCTGCTTTTGCATTTCAATTAAGAATTGCTGGCATTCTAGCGGTGTGCTGTTTACAACCCTAAAGCTTCGTATGCTCTGTAAAACCTCCTCTTTTCTACTGATGCCACAGACATTAGGAAGAGCATAGCCTATTTTTTCCTCCTTTGCAACTACGGAAACCCCATTCTTCCAATCGTTAAACCTGTCGTTCTCGACCTGTTCAAAACTATAAATACTAATCATGCTCTCCTCACGTATCACCTCCTTGTTGCTATAATTTGCAAGTAGTTCATTTAGCGCAGTATGGGGAAAACCACAGTACACCACCTCGCAGCCCACATTCTTGAAGTACCTCTTGGTGAGCCGGTATGCTTTTATGTATGAAACAAAGAAAAAAGCAGACCGCTCGTATGCTCTCCAAAAAATACCCTCCTTAAAAAGAATTATGCTGCCCGTGTTGGCGGCTTCGCGACTTAGAATTTCTGAAATACCCATTTTTCAAAAAAAATATTTAGTAATTTCGGCTTCACTCGGCTAAACTCGAACAAGTTCTTCACTGCTCTCACTTTCCGAAAAAAAAATTCGACAGGGGCAAGCCCCTGTACCCCAAGTAATCAAATAGTACAAAAGAGAGAGAAGAACGCTCTCTCTTTTGTAAATAACCGAATAACCTAATCCCTAACGCAACGGACGGAAAAGCCGTGCCTCTTATAGTAGTAGTCGCGGTACACATTCCCGTAGTAGTCGCTCATGATCCGGTACCAGGCGTACGCATCATCGTACTCGGTACTACTCCACCAGCCGCCGTAGTCGCCCATATTGTTGAAGAGACCACCGTCGTAGTAGCGGTCGCCGCCCGGAAGGGCCGAAAAGCCGTAATCGTCGGTGCCGTTGCCATCATCGTTCCAACCACTTGTTGCTTTCAATTTACTGCCGGCAGCAGCGTGGCAATGGATAAAATGATGCTGAGCAAACTTTTTTTCATGGCATTACAGGTAGCACGTGCATGGGGTGTGTATCCATGGGTGCTACCTGTGATTATTATAGACTTGAGCAGGGTAGAGCAGAATAGTTTTTAGAAATTGAACCGTAACCCAATGGTTAGGTCTATCCGTCCCAATCCCTCATATTGTCCTTTTTCCAACTCAACGGTTTCGGTGTGGCCATTTCTAGTTATCTTAAATTCTTTAAGGGAACCCGACAGCATTGAAAATTGGAGGCCTAGGGCAACATTTTTTGCTATGCCTATATCGTATCCTATATCTAGAGCCGTTCCAAACGTATTCCCTTTTATTTGTCCACCGTATCCCTTATTGGTATATCCCATATAACCTATAGACATACACATGAACAAAGCGTTGGTTTTGCTGTAATTTTGGAGCCTTAGTGCATAACCTGGGCCAATAAAATCAATGCTTATTTCATTTTTGATGATATTGATAATCTCATGTGATGAGTTAAAATAATTGTATTTCATATTAATACCCGATGTTTCTGTTATGAAGTACGAAAAATCGGCACCCAGATGATAACCAGATTTTAATTTTTTGACGTGTTCCCTATCTTCTGCTGGCACTTCATCAGATATTTTTGCTACTTGATAGCTGTATCCCCCGTGCAATGCCAATCTCATACGGGTATTTTCTTGTATAGCTACATCTTTATCGTCGGCGAAAGATCCCTTTTGGTTTAGAAATAAATTCTGCGAGTGTAGCAGATTGGCAATAGGGATGAGGATGATTAAACACAATGTTCTTTTCATTTTTACTGTAATTTTGCGTTAATATAATTGAATTCGGCTTTCCCCATTTTTTTATCCATAAGTTCAATCGTGGGCCAGCCCACAAAAGCACCAATTGATATACCACAACGTATGTAATAGGTCTTGCCCAACTCGAAATTGATGGGCAATTCTACTTTTTTTTCGGTTCGGGCCCAAAGGGTGTGCACTCCTTGGCGTTTTATGTGTAGCGTTGTTCTAAAATTGTTTTTTACTCGGCAAATAATGGAATCGCCTAGGTGAAGGTCATAATTGACTAAGGCCCCTTTGGATCCCATACGGTAAACATGCAGTATGGCATAGTCCACATCGGGAAGTATTTCCTTTTCCTCTTCAATGGGAGCAAATTTTTCAATATTTTCCATCCTTAATACTTGGGCTGTTATCCTATGGCATGTGCTGCCAAATGGTGGTGTGTATTTAGTAATTTTTATGCCATTTCCACCCACTTTCCTTGCCTCCTGTTTGGCTATGTTCATAACCACTTCGTAGGAGCAATTAGTGGTAAAACCAGTATCGCCAATTTTAACTTCGCCCAATATCTCGGCCTCCTGAGGTGCAGTATGCTCCATGTCAAAAACAATTACCTCCTGCATGTTGTCCAACGCAGGATAGGCATTTGTAATGTTTCTGGTAATTTTGGGATTGCATGAGCTGATAAACATCAGCAATAGGGGAAATGAAAAACCGTATAATTTGCTCATACAGTAATGTTTTAGGGTGTGCTTATATATCTTATAATCTTAACTGTTTTATATACCCTCTTTCCCTTCTATTGTCACATAAAGCCTTATCTCGGGGCTTTTGCCCATGCTCATCTCGTTGTGTAGTTCGAAATCGCCAAAGGTACTGGATGCGCTATAGGGCGAATTTGGGAGCCACTGGGTGTAGATAAATCGTTTCATACGACCCATGGTAATTCCCCATGCCATGCGGCTTTTGGGTTTAATCCGAAACACCGCATAGGTGGTGGCGGGAATATTGTACGCCCGAAGGCCGTGCGGTATGCTATCGATAGTTGTAACCACATCGCCAACAATGTATGTGAAGGTGCCTGTTTCTGGATTATAGTCCTTACTGGCAAATATTCGAGCCCAAGGCTCCTTCACGTTGGGTATGGGGTGCTTTTCCTTAATGCTATTAAAGCGATTTGCCACCGTTCCCACATCCCTATAGATATCCTTATCGCTTGTGGCTATCTCCAACCCAATAATGCTGATGGGCTCAGGGAGCGATACAATTTGTGGTTCCGATTTATCAATGCAACCAATCAGCATAAAATAGAGCGTAACCAATAGCAGAACGAGGATAATGGTAATCAATAGAGCTATTCTCATACGTTTTTAGATTGTTAGTTTTTTAATGCATTCTGGTAACCATATGATGTGTGTCAATGATTCAATACTTGTTTTGTAAGTACCTACAGAACCAGAGATAATCTTAGAGAGGTAGTAATGCTATGCACCCAAACTACTGAAAACTAAAAATAAATCTTCCACGAACCAATGGGGAAGAATTTCATTTGCAGCACGTTTACCACCGATTGGGTGTGGTTATCGTAGCGCTGCATAAATATATTGTCGTGGTTGGTGAGGTTTTGCACATCGAACGACCACTCCTGCGAAATGCTTCTGGAGTTTTTACGGTACGAGATGCGCAGATCGACCCTAAAATAGCCCTTGAACTGTGGATTGTAAGCCTCGTTGTAGTTATACACGGCCTCGCCGTGTAGTATGGACTGCTCCAGATTGATGGGTATATAGCGCTTCCCACCCGCCGAAACCATTTTGATATTGAACGCCAGCGCATCGGTTTTGATGGGCAATTCGTATCCTGCCAGCAGGTTTACGGTGTAGTTGCCGTTGAAGGCCGTGTTGCGCCATACCCCGTCACTCCCTCGGTATTTGGAGTCGAATAGGGTGGTGGTGAGGAGGAAATAGTAGTTTTTGCTCAAAAACTTTTCTAGGGTAAGCTCCAAACCGCTGTTTTTGCCCAATCCGCTGTTGGTAAGACTATCAATTTTTTCGTTGTAAAAGTTGGCGCCGTAGTTGATAAGGTTAAAATATGAAGCCCCCTTCTCTACGGGTATATCGTAAAGCATCTGGTGGTAGGCCTCAAACTTTAGGCGCAGGTTGGCATTTATCCTATAGTCGTATCCTGCCACAAAGTGGTGGCTTTTGCTAAAGCCTAGTTCCCTATTGGTAAGCGTATAGTCGTTGGGCGAATTGGGATGGTTGGTGCGTACGAAGTAGATGAACTTGGGGTGGGTTTGCCCGTGGAGGCCGTAGCCCAGGCTGAGGGCATGCTGGCTGTTGAGGTTGTACCTCACGCCCAGTCGGGGTTCGACCATGGCCGAGCCATTTAATGCGAAGACCTGGCCATGCAAACCCGCATTGATGAACAGGTTGTCGGAGATACTATGCTTCAGCTGCACAAACCCTTGGTATAGCCCCGTATTGTCCTGTATGTCGGTGTCGTGTATAACCTCTTCGGCCCCAAGCCTATGCTCCTCATCGTAAAAATTGAAGAAGAAGTGTTCCACAATGGTACCCACCTGGAGGGTGTTCCTGGAGTTAATTTTTGAGATAACCTTGCTTGAGAATACCAGCCGGGTTTCATTATAATTGTCGGAATAGAAAGGGGTGTACGCATCGCCCCGCAGGGTGTCCACATCGTTGAACGAGTTGGAGTAGCTTGCTGATATCGCGGTTTCCAAGCGGGTGCTGCGGGATAAGAAGTACTTATTGGTTAGGCCCAGAACCCCCATTTTGGAGCCGTTGAAAACCTGGGTACCGGGGAGCATATCGGAGGTCCACCCCGAACCTGTATCCTCTTTGAGCTGAATGCTGCTTACCCCTCCAAGCCCGATAACCGAGAAGGTACCCACTTTTTGTGAGGGTAGGCTTAGCTTGAACGAGATGTCGGAATACTTTGGAACGCCTCCCATTTCGAACATGCCCATGGCGCTCATTACGTCCATCATGGTGTAGCGGTAGTTTACCATGTAGCTACTATTATTCTTACGCGAAATGGGCCCTTCGGCTCCCAGCTCAAAACCATTAAAGCCCATTTGCCCCATGAATTCGTGGTTTTGGCTGTTGCCCCTTCGCATTTTTAGGTCGAATGCGCCCGAGAGCGCATTTCCAAACTCGGCAGGGAAGGCACCGGTAAAGAAATCGGAGTTGGAGAGCTGGTTGTTGTTCAGTATGCTGATGGGCCCTCCAGTGGTACCATAGGTACCAAAGTGATTGGGGTTGGGGATAACAATGCCATCGAGCCGCCACAGAATGCCAATGGGCGAGTTGCCCCTGATGATGATATCGTTTCGCTGATCGCCTGCGGCAATCACTCCGGCATAGTTGGAAACCATGCGGGCGGGGTCGCCCCAGCTGCCCGCAAACTTGTTGGACTCCTCAACCGTGAAGGTTCTAGCGCTTAGCGAGGCAAACTCGTTGATGGTTTTATCCTTCTGGTATGCCGTAATGCTCACCTCCCCAAGGCTCTCGATTTTCTCTTGCAACTCAATTTCAAGGAAAAGGGTTTTTTTGGAGGTGAGCTCGATGTTCTGCAGCGCAACCGCATGGTATCCCACATGGCTGATGGTGATGGAGACTCTGCCCACCGGTACCTTACCAACCTGAAAAGAACCTTTGGCATCGGTGGATGTGCCCAGGGAATGCCCGTCGAAATGTACAACAATGGTTGCTCCGAGCAGGGAAGTTTGCGATTGCTTGTCTCTTACCTCACCGGTAATATTTCCAAAAATTTCTTGTCCGATACCCGTGGAAATGCAGGATAGGAAAAGCCCAAATACCCAAAAAAGTTTAGCATGCTTCATGGCTCATTTTTTAGGAGTGTATTGTATAAAGCAGGTTCTGCTCATAAAATGGGAGAAAGCAGCACCATATTAGGGCTCAGTTGGCACCCCAAATGTATGGAAAAAAAACCAGGAACAATGAATGTTCCTTATGGTGGGTTCTAAAAATTCATTTTTCTAGCTTTCAGTCCGTTTACAGACATAAATTTAAAAAAAAATCGCAGAACCCTTTAACGAATTTTTCTAAATCTAAGCAAACTTACGATAATTATTTCAATATTGTAC
>MWFE01000047.1 GCA_002071445.1 Bacteroidetes bacterium ADurb.Bin008
GAAATTTTAACTCCTTATCTGTTTTTCAATATGCTGATATTGTTTAACTTAATAATTATTTACGGATGAAAAAATTATTACATTTATGGATTAATTACTTTTTTCTTTTTTTGCCTTAGTCTTGATGATCAGGCGTATAGTTTTCCTAACAGAAAACACAGACAACATAATTAATTAGTTTAAGCATGAGGTGTTATAAAATTTTCTTACTTCTTCTAATTTCGTCTGTCTCTCTTGGTCAGATCAATGAAAAGGGTCTTCCCTTTGTCCGTACATTTACCCCCGAAGAGTACGATGCCAGCGATCAGAATTGGGTTGTCGTGCAGGATCATAGAGGGATAATGTACTTTGGCAACAACGACAGGGGGGTGCTTGAGTACGACGGGAAAACATGGCGAAAAATTGCTGTTCCCAATAATGCTCCGGTACGTTCGCTTGCCGTCGATTCGCTGGGGAAAGTGTATGTAGGGGCCTCTGGAGAATTCGGCTACCTTTCTCCAAATCAAAGGGGAAAACTGGAATACCAATCGCTTACGCAGCTTATCAAGGATTCCCTTGTAAACATATTAGATGTTTACCAAATACATTTTCATAGGGGTTACGTCTATTTTTACACCGTTTTCAACCTTTTTCAATATGATGGCACCGGCATAAAAATATTCAACATCAACCCAAATCAACAATTCTACAACTATTTTTCATTCAATATAAACAATCATCTGTACATTGGTTCATTCACATCAGGGCTAAGGGAGTTTATTGATACCTGTGCGGTTGTTGCACCCAACGGGGATTTCTTTAAGCATGCCAACATATACTCCATGACCCCCTACAATCGGCAATGGGCCAACATGGTCACTTCAAAAGGTATTTTCAGATACAATCAGACATCGGGAGAGATTGTCAGGGTGAAGTCGTGGAATGACTTTTACAAAGGGGCCCCCGAAGAGGGAGCTGTTCCTTACAACCATATTGTTACTGACAAGAACGGGCTCGGCCTATCCTTTATCTACGGAAGAAACTACAGCTTTGCCCAAACCGATTCGCTTGGCAACGCCTTCACGGTGGTCAACACAAGCAACGGACTGCAGGATGATATGATATTCAACCTTTATCAAAACCAAAATGGCAACTCCCCCGTTTGGCTGTGCCTCAATATTGGCATATCGCGCCTTGATATTCACTCACAAATCAGAAGATTTTCCGAGGAATCGGGATTGAAAGGCAGTATCAACTTCATTACCCAATACAATAAAACACTTTTTGTGGGAACCATGTCGGGCGTGTTTTACAAAACCATCGACCCCAATGGATTTTCCATCTTTAAACAGCTCAACGAGATAAATACTACGGCCTGGTCATACCTTCATTTCAAAGATCCGGCAACAGGAAAAAAACGGTTGCTAATCGGCGGAACGGGGGCAGTTTACGAAGTGAAAGAGAATTTGAAGGTTATCAACATTAGCGAACTGCCCGATTTTAAAGGAAAAATTGGGCACGTAGGTTACTCTCTACACCAAAGCGATTGTCAGCCCAGTATTGTTTTCATTGGCGGATCATCATTGGCTGCCATGAAATGGGAAAGGGGGCAATGGAAAAACTTAAGCTGGATTAAGCGTGATCTGTTGCAGAATGAGTTCAGAAGCATTAACTCCTATAGGAAAAATGAATTGTGGCTTGCAACAAATCTCAATGGTGTCACAAGGGTTACCTTCACCGATAACGATACCATTGTACAAAACTACGGGCTGGAAGATGGGCTCCCCGGATTGAAGGATAATCTTATCACCAAGATTGGCAACATGCTTTACTTTGCCACAGAGAAGGGGATGTATCAATTCAATGATAAAACCAACCGGTTCGAGGTTGCCCGGCTTCCTAAGATTAAGGGAACCATTGACGGGTATGGAGTTAATCGCGTTACGGAGTATCAGAACGGATACGCCATGGCATGTTATGCCAAGGATGCCTCGAGGTGGGTAGAAATCGTTGAACTTCGGAGCGACAGTTCCTTCAACATAAATCGTAAACCCTTCAGCTCACTGCCCCAGCGATGGGCCGATGCTATATACGCCGATGATGACGGTACGTTTTGGATAGCCATTTCTACCGAACTGTTCAGCTACAATAGTACCATTAACAGGAATTACGATGAACCCTTCGATGCGCTTATCAGGAAGGTAACCACCAAAGGCGATTCAATCCTGTTTGAAGGTGCTTTCATCGGCGAACTCCCCAATGGAAACCCCATCGTTTCCATCTCGCAGGAGCAAAAGCAAATGCCAACACTCCCCTACCGTTTCAACAGCTTTATCTTCGATGTGGCCTCAAACTTTTACGAAAAGGAAGAGCAAACCGAATACAGTTTTATTCTTGAAGGGTTGGATAAGGAGTGGTCGAAATGGAGCGCTGATCCAAAGCCCATTTACACCAACCTTTCTGAAGGAAAATACACTTTTAGGGTGAAAGCCAAGAATATTTATGGCGACGAGAGCAGCATTGCTACCTACAGTTTCTCCATAACCCCGCCCTGGTACAGGTCTATCGTTGCCTATATTGCTTACGTAGTGCTTATGGCCCTGTTTATATGGGGAATCGTGGTGCTGAATACGCGCAGGCTTATAGCCGAGAAGGAGAGGTTGGAACAGATAGTTCGTGAACGGACTGCCGAGGTGGTGGCACAGAAGGAAGAGATTGAACACCAGCGCGATAAAATCTTTGAACAGAATGAGGAGATTAAGAGCAGCATAAGCTATGCCAGCCGAATACAAGGTGCTATTCTTACTCCCGTCGAAACCATTAACACAATTTTCGACGACTACTTCATTCTTTTCCTCCCTCGTGATATTGTGAGCGGAGACTTTTACTGGTTGACACAAGTTGGGAATCGAAAAATTTGCGCCATTGCCGACTGTACCGGGCACGGCGTTCCGGGAGGATTTATGAGCATGTTGGGCATGGGTTATTTAACCCAGATTGTATCAAAAGACCACAACCTCACCGCTTCACAGATTTTGGACCAACTACGTGCCATGATCATTACATCGTTGCACCAAACGGGGAAAATCGGCGAGAGCAAGGATGGTATGGACATCGCACTCTATATCATTGATACCGCCACAGGAATGCTCGAATTTGCCGGGGCAAACAACCCATTGGTGCTGATTCGCGATAACGAAGTAATCCAGGTTAAAGGCGACAAAATGCCCATCGGCATCCACATGCGCTCCGATGTACCCTTCACCAATAACGTGATGGAGTATAAGAAAGGCGATGTACTCTACACATTCTCCGACGGATACGCCGACCAATTTGGCGGACCCGACCTGCGCAAGTTTATGATTAAAAACCTGAGAGACCTTATGCTTGAGGTACACAAAAAGCCTATGGCCGAGCAACGGGAGATTTTCAATACAACTCTGGAGGAGTGGCACGGCGATTCGCCCAGGATTGATGACGTGGTACTAATGGGACTCCGGTTATAATTGACAAAACGCTTAAATTTAGATGCAACACGTGAACACAAACTGTTGCATCTTTTTTATTTATTAAAGGGATATTGAAAAATGGTAGATATAACCAAACTTAACGGCGATCCCGCAGTTTACCAAACTTTAAACAAGTTGAATATTCCATTCGACTACTATCAACACCCACCAGCCCCCACCGTAGAAGAGGCGTCGAAGTACTGGGTGGATATCGAGGCTGCCCATTGCAAAAACCTCTTCTTCCGAAATCACAAGGGGAACAGACACTACCTTGTAGTATTCCATTACCTTCAGAATCTAAAAATCCGCGATTTGGAACTACGACTCAAGCAGGGTAAGCTAACATTCGCTTCACCCCAAAGAATGATGAAATATTTGGGCATTGAGCCGGGCTCCGTTTCGCCCTTCGGACTGATTCACGACAAGGATCACCACGTACACCTTTTTATCGACCATCATCTTCAACAGGCCGAACGCATCAGCTTTCACCCCAACCTCAACACCGCTTCGCTGGTAATTTCTATGGACAACTTCATGAAATACCTGAAGTATGTGGGCAACTCGTACGAGTTTTTGGAATTGTATTAGAAAAGGCTAAAAGATACGATTGACACGTATCCTACCGATTAAACCGAAAGTTGGCCGACACTCCGCCAAAACTCATATACACTCCAAGGCTTGTAAGTTCTTTAAGAGGAACTTGCACAAATGGCTCTATGCTTAGTTCACCCATATTAAACAACAAAAACGAGTATCCTATTGAAAGATTAGCAAGCCCAAAGAAGTCAGTATGGCTAAAAGCATCAAATCGGTCTTCCGTTTTATCGACTTGATAAACGATTTCGGGGAATCCATTGCTTATATCATTGTTGACATATACATTATTGTACATCCCCCTGTAGCGCTGATCTAGATATACCAGGGTCGTTGTTCCCATGGTAATGAAAATATTATTATAAGGCCGTTTTACTACATCCAACACAATGTTTATGGGAATTTCCATGGCCACAATATCCATGTTTGTTTTGTAGAAGTCAGTACTACCAGTGAAATTATCCATTGATGGAGTTAGATAATCGGCTTTTGGGGAAAAATCGACCATGCTATAGCTGTGTTTTGCCAAGGCAAGCCCGGGTTGGATAGAAAGGTTGTTTGTTATTCTATGATTTGCATAGAACTCAATGGCAATGCCTGGGTAATCGGAAATTGCCGTTTTGGTAACTGCGTACATCCCCGACAAGCGGGCTCCCAAACTAGTTTTCGGCTGCTTTGACAGCTCGTGGCCAGCATCTGGGAGAGCAAGGGGGAGCAAAGGACGCTCATTGTCCCCCTCTATCTCAACAATGGCAACTGCAATGGGGTCTTGGTCATCATCAGTCGATACCTCTTGGACACTCTCCCGAGGAGAGACTGCCTGGGTCAACATTATGGTATCGGCATGTTCTGATTTATAGTCTTCGGTTACTGCCACGGATACCGTTTCTGAGGTATCCGACAAATCATTATTAAGGGTTTTTATTGCCCTCTGCTTTTGATTAATATTAACCATTTGAGGCTCTTGGACAAGAGGCTTCTTCTCGGAAGGGAAAGGTTTTTCGATTGCTTTCTCAATCTCCTCGCGAACCGTACCGGGTTCCGATTCAACTTTTGTGGCCTCGGCCATTGGCGTTTCATCAACCACTTGGGTAAGCCTGTATGTTATTAAACTGCCAATAGCAAGCAGTATGCCTATAGTGGCCGCCTTGGCCCAAAGGGGGAAAACAAATCCTGCCCTTTTTTTCCCTTCCAATTTTTTCTGAAAAGAATGCCATCCCGCTTCGACCAGATGATCGGCGTTGTAATTGTCAAAGGCTTCCTTGACTTTTCGGCTAAAATCCTTTTCAAAACTATCCATTGCAACTCATTTTCACCTTGTTATATATCTCATACTGTTCTCTAAGCATCCTTTTTGCCCGGGTTAGTGCCGCCCTGGATGACGATTCTGCAATCCCCAGCATTTCGCCAATTTCATTATGCGAGTATCCCTCAATCTCATACAGGTTAAAGATTACTCTGTAAGTATGCGGCAGCTTATCAAACATCCTTAGTATATCCTCTGCTGCCAATTGGACCTCTGCCATTGGCTCCCTCTCGTTCCATTGATGTACGCCATCCTCTAAATCTGTAATGCCATGGTCGTGTTTAAGGTTTTTCCGGTAGCTGTCAATGGCCGTGTTCACCACTATCCTTGCAAACCATGCTTTGAACGGCTTCGAAGTATCGAACTCACTCAAATTATCGAAAACCTTAAGAAAACTGTCGTTAACAACCTCAATGGCATCCTCACTGTTACCGATATACCTTACCGCTATGGACATGGCATATGAGAAGAAGCGTCTGTAGAGCAACTCCTCATACTTGGCCACACCCTCTTTGCAACCGCTGATTACTTGCAGATCGGAAAACTCATTCTTCGGGCTATGTTTCAATGCCATTATTCTTCATCAAATCAACTAGTAAAGATAACGCAATTTGATTTGATCTAATATTAAACTGCTCCCACACTATATAAAGAACGTGTATTAAAGCCTGTAGCTGATTCCAAATTGTATCCCCGATTCCAATAGCCTTTCATGATAATTCCCCATGGTAAACGGGATAAGCGAATGCATCCTAATGCATGGCATTGCAAAAATACCTATGCCATTGTCGAAACGGTAGATCGCACCGGCACCCAGTGAAGCGCCAATGCCACTCTGATCGTCAAGATGATTAGACGATGTAAAGTCTATGTCAACCAATGTTCCGGCATTGACAAAAAAATACCTGAGAAAATTAAATTTTACCCCTATGGGTATTGAGGCTAAGTACATTTCCTCTTTGATGGGAAGAATATCATATATGGAGAGTGGTTCAACAACAACGCTATGGTACGCAAAAGCCAATCCGCTTTCAAAATCAAGCCATTCTTTGATTGGCTTCCGGTAATGCATATTCAGGGCAAAAAAGCCCTCACCCCTGTGTGTGGCCGCTCCGTCTAAAGCATGGAACATTATCATCTCGTTTTCGCCCGTGGTAACCGAAAAGGAGAGTTCGCTCTTACCCTGCGACAAGGCCAACACGCTGTTCAGCAGCAAAATACCTAATATTATTCTCTTCATGCTATTGATTTGTATTAATTTAACTTGTAAAACTTTCCCTTACAAATGCAGGTTCATTCCCATCCAAAATTGGATACCGCTACGATACTCATTTGTCAAAGAGTTTTTCTCGAAGCCGGGCGCAACCAGCAGCTGTATGTTAAACCTTTTTGAGGGCGAAATGGTAACCCCTCCCAGCAACTTTGTATTCACCACGCTATACCGCTCATCGGGCTCTTTTATCCTTTCGCCGGTCTTCTGCTCAATTAGGGTTACCCCGTTATTTACCCTTTCTCTATAGTCGTACAGGATTAACGTTGAATTCTCAATAAACCAGAAATTCATGGTTCTATTCATACCCAAAAGGATTTCGATACGATCACTAATTTCCGATTCATACACTATGGGAATATGAATCGACCTTAATCGCGAGGAGAACTTCCAGTTTATACTCTTGTCTTCCACCGTCTTGTAATAGTGTTCCGATGTATTCGAATTATTGCCATCATCGTAAAACCAATAGTGGTAGGATTCCGAAAAAGCATCGGCCCTTTCTTTGGTATCAGTCAATTGTTTATGGTATCCAAAAATGGCCCCCAATCGAAGGTGTTGGCCAGATCCAAATCTCCACGTAAGGGCTGAGTTTACGTTATGGCTAAGCATTTCCCTTTTCCCGGCTCCGTCTCTGAAATCATGCATTTTACCGTTTCCTTCGCTTTCGCTCGTATAGTTACCGGACGAGTAGCGGTATTCGTTGCTCGACTCACTCTCAATGGATGATTTTAGATCAATATCCTGAACTCCTTTGGCCAATCGGTACATAAACCTAAAGGATAGATCATCCCTAATTTTTCTATCCCACTGTATTCCGCCGTGGTAGTTCATCCCCTTGTGATTCCACGATTGATCCGAGACGTACCAACTTTGGTAATCGCTGTAGTTGCTCGAATTTGACTGCCCGCTTTTCGACATGGACTCATCGTTGCGCGAAAGTTGCTGGGTAACATCTCCCGTAAGCAACCCTGCGTTTAATCCAAACCTATTGTCCCCTGTGGTGTAAATTAATCCCAGGGTATAATCCCAATGATTGTACTCCTGTGTTCTCCCCTCAAAACTTTTCCAGTACGACAGGTAGTTGACCTGCGAGTTCCAGAGGTTATCGCTACCAAAACTGCCATCGCGGTCGAAAATAAATCGGCTCACATTCACGCCCAGCGTCCAGGCGTCATTCAGTTCGAACGACATAAATGTGTTTATGGCATGCCCCTCGTGATACATGTAATCCGATCCCGAAAAGCGATCCGTAATTTGGTAGCCTTCCGTGCCTGCATAATTTGTTCCCATCAAATCCTTTCCGGCAACATTCCTGTAAATGTCAAAGGGTATGGCGTAGTAGCTCTCGCCCTGAGTGATTACCTGATAGGTGGCACCTAAGGTTATAGATTTTCTGAAAATCGGCAACCGGGTAAGGTAGGCTGCACTCATCAATGGTGATAATTCGGCCCGTTCATTTGAATAGTAATATCCCCAGGATGGCATACAATCGTAAAGGCAGGGGAAAATACCATACCTGTTGTTAACCACCCTGCGCGAATTCCTCATATCCAGATAAAGGTAATTTGATGGGATTGAGTCGCCATCAAAACGGGAGAGGTTGGCAGGGTTGCGTTCGATTCCCGTCAGGGGATCATCGAAGAGCAGCAACGAAGAACCGGCAAAGCCTGACACGCCTAAGGGGTTGACGTAAAGGGGCGTGAAGAAAAAATCGGACTGCTCAAAGGTCATCTCCAGGGGACGATCACCGTAGTACTGAGCCTGTATTAATATTGGCCATGCCAAGAGTAATAAAAGCGGGAGTAGTTTTTGCCTTTTCATTGTTTTAACGTTTAGGGTTTTCTATTAACCAATACGAAGCCCACCTGCAAAACGCTGCACAAGAAAAAGGGGTGCTGACTGATTTTGCTGCACCCCTCGACAAATGGCTAATTAGAAACCCAATCGGGTTAACGTTTTAACTTTTTGACAACATTTTCTGCCGCTTTGATAAGCGGGTAGGCAGCCGGCGATCCTGTGAGCAGCGTATGGGTTCCAATCTGCGCCGACAGCAATGTCTTGATATTGGTGTGGGTTTGTATTAAAAAGCCAATGGCATTTGTCAGCTCACCCACGCTATATCCACCATACACCTCTCCGCCGATAATCATTCCGCAATCTGCAGCCACAAGCAGTTTGACTGTTTGCTCGTGCATCCCTTCAAGTGACCCGGGGTGCTTATCCATTCCCGTGAAACTTCCTACCACATTAAACTTCTCCTCTTTGACCAACTCCGGATTGGGGATATAGCCCATGGGAAGGATTGCAGCATCACTGGCGATTTATATGGGCAACTTTTTTAAGAAATACCTGAAATACGTGGGAAATACTTATGAGTTTTTGGAGCTGTACTAATGATTTTTAAAAAGCGATAAGCCTTTAATTATTACGCTATCTCACTTCACTTCCGAACCATTATTGACTTTCTCGTTTGGCATAACCAGCCTCAATTTACCCCCCTCGTCCTGTGCCATGAGTATCATGCCATTGGACTCAACCCCCCTGATCTTCCTTGGCTCGAGATTGACGAGGAATGCGGCCTGTTTTCCCACCAACTCCTCGGGCTTGAAACACTCCGCTATACCCGACACAACGGTGCGCCTGTCAATACCGGTATCCACCTCCAACTTGAGAAGTTTTTGGGTTTTGGGTACAATCTCGGCACTCAGGATAGTACCGATACGAATATCCATTTTGGAAAAATCTTCGTAGGTTATGGTATCCTTTTGCGGCGTAGTCTTGATTTTGCTATTTTTATTCTGCTCCTTTGTTGCCGCCAACTTTGCCAGCTGTTTTTCAATGGCTTCGTCTTCAATCTTTTCAAATAGCAACTCCGGTTGATTTACTTGATGCCCAACGGGCAAAATATAGCTTTTACCGCCATCTTCCCACCTCAGCGCCTCGAGGTTGAGCATTGCCATTAGCTTTTGGGTAGTAAACGGCAGGAATGGATTGGCCAGAATGGCAACATTGGCCAATATTTGCAGCGATATGTTGAGAATGGTTTCCACCCGCTGTGGTTCCGTTTTGATTAACTTCCAAGGCTCCGTGTCGGCCAGATACTTGTTGCCCAAGCGGGCTATGTTCATGGCCTCGCGCAGAGCATCGCGGAAGCGGAAACCCTCCAGGTTTTTCTCAATGGCCTCCTTCAGTTTGGGCAGTTCCTCCAGGGTTTCACGGTCGTATTGGGTCAGAATGCCCACCTCCGGTACTTGCCCCCGGAAATACTTATGGGTGAGCACCAGAGCGCGGTTGGCAAAATTGCCAAGGATGGCCACCAGCTCGTTGTTGTTGCGTGCCTGAAAATCGCGCCATGTAAAATCGTTGTCCTTGGTTTCGGGCATATTGGCAGCCAGCGTGTAGCGAAGCACATCCTGCTTACCGGGAAACTCCTGTAGGTACTCGTGCAGCCAAACGGCCCAATTCTTCGACGTGGAGATCTTATCGCCCTCCAGATTTAGAAACTCATTGGCCGGAACGTTATCGGGCAATATGTAACTCCCCTCGGCCTTAAGCATACTGGGGAAAATAATGCAGTGAAAAACAATGTTGTCCTTCCCAATGAAGTGAATCATGCGCGTATCGTCGCTTTTCCAATACTTCTCCCACTCCGGTGTCAGTTCCTTGGTGGCCGATATGTAGCCTATGGGGGCATCGAACCACACGTAAAGCACTTTCCCCTCGGCCCCTTCAACCGGTACGGGAACCCCCCAGTCCAAATCGCGGCTTACGGCGCGGGGCTGAAGCCCGCTATCGAGCCAACTCTTGCACTGCCCGTAAACATTCACCTTCCACTCCTTGTGTCCCTCAAGGATCCATTTTTCAAGAAAACCCTGATACTGTTCCAACGGTAGGAACCAGTGCTTTGTGGGTTTTAGTATTGGCTTCACCCCGCTTAAGGTCGATTTGGGATTTATCAGATCGGTGGCATTGAGGCTGGTTCCGCATTTCTCGCACTGATCGCCATAGGCATTCTCGTTGGAACAACGGGGGCATGTCCCGGTGATGTACCTATCGGCCAAAAACTGACCTACCTCAGGATCGAAATACTGTTCCGTGGTTCTCTCAATGAATTTGCCATCGTCGTAAAGCTTGCGAAAGAATTCCGATGAGGTTTGATGGTGCACGGGCGACGAAGTACGGGCATAGATATCGAAGGCTATGCCAAATTCCTCGAACGACTTTTTAATGATGGCATGGTACTTATCCACAATGGCTTGCGGTGTAACGCCCTCCTGTCTGGCCTTAATGGTTATGGGAACACCGTGTTCATCAGAGCCGCATATGGAAACCACATCGATACCCTTCATTCGGAGATAGCGCGTATAGATGTCCGAGGGAACATAAACTCCTGCCAAATGCCCTATGTGGATGGGGCCATTGGCATACGGCAGCGCCGAAGTTATCAGGTATCGTTTGTATGCTTTCATAACCAATTAAATGATTTTTGTCAAAAAGTTGCTCGAAAAAGCCTCCTATCACATTATGAATAGTAACTTAGTTGAGTTTTTCAGTGTAAAACAAGGCAACAAATATAGAATATTTTTTCCCTTTTATGGAGTTCATATCCCCACCTTTTCTCAAAAAGGGCGATACCGTTGGCATAGTAGCCCCCGCCCGTAAAGTTGTTCCTGAGCAAATAGAACCTGCCATCCGCCTTATCAAAAGCTGGGGGCTAAACGTAATTACCGGGAAAAACCTCTACAACCAATACCACCAGTTCTCAGGGACAGATGTACAAAGGGCTTCGGATTTGAATGAGATGATATCGAACCCTGAGGTATCGGCTATTCTCTGCGCCAGGGGAGGCTATGGCACGCTTCGGTTGCTGGACCTAATTAATCTTAGAGAAGTTCAGCTAAATCCGAAATGGATTGTGGGTTTCAGCGACATTACCGTGCTTCACGGGATGCTCAACTCGTGGTTCATGGTTGAAACCATCCACGGGGCTATGCCCTTTACCTTCCCTCCCGATGGTAACGACAACGAATCAACCACCAGCATGAAGAAAGTGCTTTTCGGTGAAGCACCAACATACGCCATCCCTCCTCATCCTCTCAACAGGCAAGGAAAAGCACAGGGCCGCTTAATCGGCGGGAACCTTTCGATTATACACAGCATCTGCCGAACCAATGCCGATATCACAACCGATGGAAAAATACTTTTCATCGAGGACTTAGATGAGTATCTCTACCACATTGACAGGATGATTATGAGCCTGAAGATGGGCAGGAAGTTAAAGAATTTGGCCGGCTTGGTGGTTGGCAGCATGAACGATATGCACGACAATGAAGTGCCCTTTGGGAAAAATGCGCAGGAAATCATTCTGGATGCAGTTAAAGAGTATGGCTATCCCGTTTGTTTCGATTTCCCTGCCGGGCATGGCGATCGGAATTTGGCCTTAATTATGGGTCGGGAGGTAACGCTTCAGGTGAATGAGCAAGGATCAACCCTCTCTTTCAAATCATCAAAACTGGTGTCAAAGTAGGGTTATTGCCTGTTTGGCAACTACATTCGTGATACAGAGTTGTAACCTTTCGGTATCTCGAAAACCTGTGAACTAACGGGTACCTCTTTAATTTCAACCACCGATATGCGCACCTTTTCCTTTCTCAGCAGGGTTCTCTCTTCGGTTAAAAGGGGGAAAAACTCATTACTGTCGGGAATACTTGCATACAGCCTTAGGCTATAGGCCGTATTATCCATAAACTTCAGAAGCGTTTCAAGGAATTCAAACTTCTCTTCGGCAACCCAGTAGGCGATTTCGGTATTACGTTGTACGTCCTTAACTCGCCACTGGTAGCATTTGTATCCGTGAATCTCCTTGTAATTTCCCGTTTTCATCCCCATTACCGGTTTCGAAACCTTCTCGCTCTGCCCCGTAACGGGTATCCCCATGTACTGCTTACGGGAATGTGAGATAGCAATGGCCTCCTCTTCGGGAAGGTTAATGATTTTGCTAATATCCAGATGCCGGTTATTGTCGTATTCATCCACCCTCACCATATCGCCTTTGATCGAAAGGTTTAAATAGGTGGTATCGAAAATGGTTTCGCAAACTATGCGGATATTCCCTTCGAAGCCTTCGGCTTTTATCCGAATAGGTTCAAATAAGGCTAAAAAAAAGAGGGCAATAAGGAAAAAAAGACGATACATTGTCCCGCGTTTTACAACATTTTTTTATATTGCAAATATCCTTATTTGTTTCGTTACAGCATGAGCAAAGTCGATGATATGCCTCACCATCAAAGAGTGGGAAAGGAGGGAGAAATTTTTGCACGGGAGTGGGTATTGCGCAACGGATACAAGGTGCTCCACACCAACTGGCATTTTGGGAAAAAGGAGTTGGATATCGTTGCGTTAAAGGATAATACCATTGTGGTTTTTGAAGTGAAAACCCGCTTAAGCGACCACTGGGAAGAGCCCAAAGATGCCGTTAAGCGGCGTAAACAGAAGAATATTATTGAGGCAGCCGATGCGTATGTTAACCAGTATGGTTACGAACAGGAGGTGCAATTCGATATCATCAGCCTGCTTCGAAAGGGCAATGGATTTGAGTTGGAACATATTACCGATGCCTTTTATCCAACCCTTTAAACTTATATTCCACATCCTATGAACATTGAAGAGTTGAGAGAATTCTGTCTTTCGTTGGAGGGGTCCACGGAGAGTTTCCCGTTCGACGAGGTAACCATTGTATTCAAAGTGGGAGGCAAAATATTTGCCATGGCCAATCTCGATGGGCCGCTTAGCGTTAATCTTAAGTGTCATCCCGAAGAGGCACTGGAATTGCGCGAGAGGTACAACAGTGTCAGGCCGGGCTATCACATGAATAAAAAGCATTGGAATACCGTTATGATCGACGGAACAATACCCGATTCAATCATTGCCCAATGGATATCAAGCTCATATTCGATTGTTCTACATTCATTACCACGAAAATTACGAGAAAATATAGTCGGTGGCAACAAAAATGAATAAGTTTGGTATAAGAGTTGTATAGCTCATTATTGTAAATGTTAAAAAAATTACAGACATGAAATCATTTTCATTCACATTGATAATCCTTCTTTTTGTAGGATTTGGAGTCAAAGCGCAGGAGGTGTACCATGTTACCCGAGTAAGCGGGAACATCACCAATTTAACCACGGGACAACCCATCGTGGCAGGCGTTGCCCTGAGTCCTGACGACCGGCTGCTGTTCGAAAGCCTCGAAAGCTATGCCATTACCATTGGCGATAATATGAACCGTTTTCTTATCAAGTTGCCCGAAACCGAGGGGAATCTCGAAAACAGGGTGTTAACCGCATCGGTCAAAGAAGTGGCATCGCCAACCAAAATGCGCAACCTTATGCTTGCCCGCTTCGATCCCAAGCAAGCCGAAGTGAACGACCTTAGGCAGTATTTCGGCAACGATAAGTTCTCAATCATCGGCAATGCCGTTGACATCCAGTTAGACAAGCAGAAATATCCGTTGTCGGATGACAAATTCATCGTATTCTACTACCGCGTGGACAACAATCCCATTTCGAAAAAGATCGGCCATCAGGATCAAACCCTCGTGCTGGAGAAAGATAAGCTGGTTACCAGCAGTGCCGGGTTTATTACGGGCAATGAGATTTCCAATCTGGCCGTTTACGAGTACGAAAGGTCAACAAACCGTAGTCAGGAGATTACAAAGTTCACTCTGGTTTTTGTTGACAAAGACGAACTGCAGAACGAGTTTTTCACCATTATCCCCATTCTGAAAAGGCAAAAGATGGCCGATGATGACATTAAGAAATATCTGATTGAGTACTACTACGACTTTTATGGGGCCACCGATTCGAAAACCATCGATCAGTTTGCCGATAGAATCGTTAAAAATTATCCGCAGTAACCATTTCCACCTTATATAATATAATGCCAAGGGGCTGCCCAAAAAACGGACAGCCCCTTTTCTGCTATGTTCAGCATAATATCTTAGTTAATTGGTGGAAGGCAATTTTTAAACTCCTGATACCTCTCAGGGAAAGTTTGCCCCACCTTGCCTCCCAGACTTTGCCACACCTTGTTAATGGCCTCAATCCTATTCTCGGGCGAAGGGTGTGTACTGAGAAATTCAGGGGGAGTAGGTGATCCTTCAAGCTTCTGAAAAAAGCCTGCCACCCCAAGGGGGTGATAATCTGTATCGTAAAGATATTTGACGGCATACTCATCAGCCTCGTACTCGTTGTTCCGGCTATACTTGAGGGTGCCCAAGCCTAAGGCCAAATCGGCAATAATGGTCTCCAGAACAGTAGGGTTGTCTCCTAAAATAATTCCGGCTAACATGCTAAAACCATACTGTTTGGTAAGCATCTCCGTAGAGTGGCGCCTATCGGCATGCGCCATCTCGTGACCCACCACACCGGCAAATTGCGACTCGTCGTCCAAAAAGCGGATAAGACCTGTGTAGAAATACATATATCCGCCCGGTGCAGCAAAAGCATTCAGCACATCATCCTTGTGAATGATCTTGACTTCCCAATCGAAACGTTGAGCATAGCGAAACTTTTCCGATTCCAGAATCTTATCGCGAATGCGATACATATGTTCATAGGCATCAGGGTACATTTCGGGGCTGAGTATGGGATAGTTCACAGGGTCGGCAAGAATGGCCGAATCGAGCTGCTTGCCAAATTGTATGTCCTGATCAACAGTAAAAAAATTCACCTTCCCTTCATCGCATCCATGAAACGACAGTAGGGCAAAGGGAATGGCTAAAATCAACAACCTTTTCATAATCATCATGTTTTTTTTACAAATATATAGCAGATTTCTATTACTACGAACCGTTGGGTAACCAAAATCACCTTATTTAAACAATCTAAAATTTGACCCACTCCACTCCTGCTGCCCCGGGCATTGCGCATTCCGTTTTTTTAATCCATTCACGTCGGCTATGACATCTAAAAAAAAGGTAATAGTCCGAAAGTATTAATGAAATAATTCGCAAACTGTTTCAATAACCTTTCTCCAAATAAAAAAAATTGTAACTTTGAGTTTGCTAATTAAATAGTATTATCATGATCAGGTACATACTGTGCATAATCCTGTCAACTGTTACACTGGCTAACCACGCTCAACCATTGGTAAGCTACTTTTTAACGAGCCGTTCGGAGGTAAGCCGGGGGCAAATTTTTAAAACCATCGAGGAGTCATCCGAGGTTGTCATTAAGGGGGTTAACCCCCTGCCCGTCAAAACGGTTAAAGAGTTCAATCCGCAAGGAAGCATCACCTCGTCGATATCATACAATGCCGCCGGAGGCAAAACCGCAGAAACCTTTTGGGAGTACACCAACGGGGAAAGGCTAACAAAAAAGACACACCGCTACTTTGCCAATATGGCAGGATGGCGCGAAGAAACCGTGATCATCAACTACGACGAGGAATCTCAACTTCCCAAGGGTATTGAGTTTTTAAAAGAAGGGAAAATATTCCAGAGTGCCTCTCTCTCCACCGACTCGCTGGGGAGGATAAAATCGGCCGAGGTGTACGGAAGCACAGGAGCACATCTCACCACCGAAAAGTTGATCTACATTGAGCAGAACAATATGGTTAAGGTGATGGTTTACCGTGCCAACGGGCAATACCACGGGAATTGGACATACCCCATGGATCCTAATAAGGAGTTCAGCTTCGAATCGGTGAAGCGAAAACTCTACCCCAACGGCGAGGTTATGGTGGAAACGCTATCCTCATCGTCGAAAGGCGACCAGGCTTACTACTACGAATATCAGTACGACCCCAAGGGAAACTGGATTTTAAAGGAGACCTACCAGGTAAACCTGGGTAAAAACTTCAGCATTAAAAATAAAAAGCTCGAGCATCGCATTACCCGCAAGATTACCTACTACTAACCATCCATTACGTTTATTTTGATAGTGCTTTTTTTTAACTGCTAATTTGCTAATTCGGTTATTCGCAAATTCGATTAACCTTGTTTACCGCAGAGTTTTTGTTCTTTTCGGTTCTTTGCGCTTACTTAGCGTTTCTTTGCGGTATAGCTTTAGTACCACAGAGGTACGCAGAGATATCGCTAAGTTGCGCAGAGAATTTCCTTAGCGGTTAAGCGGGTTACGGGATACGGGGTACGGGGTACGAGTTCATTGTTCCTAGTTCGTGGTTCATGAGGTTCAGAGTTTCAGAGTCTTAGCGGTTCTTTGCTTCTTTGCGTTTCTTTGCGTTACTTCTATTTTAGTACCGCAGAGGTGCGCCAAGTATCGCTATCCCGATGCATCGGGATCGCAGAGAATTTCCTTAGCGGTTAAGCGGGTTACGGGATACGGGGTACGGGTTACGCTTCACGATTCACGATTAACGATTCACGAATTCCCCCCAAATATTGCTGGTAAAAACCACTCCTTTTTGTACCTTTACAAAGCTTTGTAGCCGAATGTAGAAGTCGCTTAACAATCGATGATTGAACAACTTACCATAGATAGGATTATTGCCGCTGCCGATGTGGTGGAGGTGATTAAGGATTTCGTTTCGCTTAAGAAAAGGGGAACAAATTACCTGGGTCTTTGCCCGTTTCACAACGAGAAAACCCCCTCTTTCTCCGTTAGCCCATCCAAAGGGATATACAAATGCTTCGGATGCGGCAAGGGAGGCAACGTGGTGAACTTCATCATGGAGCACGAGCAGCTGAGCTATATCGAAGCCCTGAAATACCTTGCTAAAAAGTACAACATCGAGATTGAGGAGCGCGAGGTTACCGCCGAAGACATCAGGCTGCGCAACGAACGGGAGAGCCTGATGGTGGTTACCGCCTGGGCACAGCGCTATTTTACCAACAACCTGCACAGGCATACCGAGGGCAAAACCGTAGGATTAACCTATTTCAAAGAGCGCGGATTCCGCGACGACACCATCGAGAAGTTCCAACTGGGGTACTGCCTCGACGATTTTCGCGCCTTTACCGGCGCAGCCCTTCGCGAGGGCTATAAATTAGAGTATCTGGTTAAATCGGGTCTGAGCATCGACCGCGGGGGCGACGATGCCATCGATCGCTTTCAGGGAAGGGTTATCTTTCCCATCCACTCCATCAGCGGAAGGGTGATTGGGTTTGGGGGAAGGGTGATGAAATCCGATGCCAAGCTGGCAAAATATATCAACAGCCCCGAAAGCGAAATATACCACAAGAGCCGTGAACTCTACGGGATTTTCTTTGCCAAACAGGCCATCACCAGGGCCGATAAGTGCTTCCTGGTGGAAGGCTACACCGATGTGATCTCCATGCATCAGGCCGGCATTGAGAACGTTGTGGCCAGCTCGGGAACAGCCCTCACCCCCGACCAGATACGCCTTATCAAGCGCTTCACTTCAAATATCACGGTGATTTACGATGGCGACACAGCCGGAATCATGGCATCGCTAAGGGGGATCGACCTAATCCTCGAGGAGGGGCTTAACGTGAAGGCTATTCTGCTGCCGCAGGATGACGACCCCGATAGCTTTGCCCGCAAAAACAGCTCGAGCCATGTGATGGAGTACATCGAGCAGAACGAGAGCGACTTCATACATTTCAAGGCCAAGCTGCTGCAGGAAGAGGCCAAGAACGACCCGGTGAAGCGTGCCGGCCTTGTCCGCGACGTGGTAAAATCCATAGCCATGATCCCCGAGAGCATCACCAGGGCCATATACATCAAGGAGTGCACGCGCATTTTCGACGTGGAGGAGGCAGTGCTATACTCCGAGGTAGCCGCACAGCGAAGAGCAAAGATGGAAAAGGTGTACGGTAGGCTTGAGGCAACCGTTGGGGTTGAACCCAAACCCAAAACCCCTTCGATGCCCGGGTTTGTCCACCGGGTATTCTGCGAGGAGCAGGAAAAGGAGCTGCTGTTTTTTTTGCTCAAGCACGGAACGCAGCCATTCTATACGGTGGAAACCGATGATGACGAGAGCGAAAGTGAAACGGTTACCGTGGGCAAATACATAATTGACGAAATACTGAACGACGATCTGGAGTTTACCAATCTGGTATATAAAAAGGTCTTCGACGAATACCACAAGCTCATCGCATCGGGTAGCGATATCGACAGCCGGTATTTTTTAAACCATCCCGATAGCGATATCAGCCGGCTGGCCGTTGACCTGCTCACAAGCCCACATAAGCTGAGCAAGATATGGGAAAAGTACCACGCCAACATCGACGAGGACGAAGATTTCCTGCATAAGGCTGTACCCAAAGCCATTCTGGCCTATAAGGGAAAAATAATGCAGATAGCTATTAAAGAGGTGAGCGATAGGCTGAAAAGCTTAGATTCACAGGCACAACCCGAAGAGGTGAACGAACTGCTGGTAAGAATCAAAACCCTTACCGAGCTGAAGAAGCAAATATCGAAAGAGCTGGAGAGGATAGTGTTTTGACAATGAACAATTGACTGGTGGTACGGGTTTTAGTACCGCAGAGTTGCGCCAAGTATCGCTAAGTTTCGCAGAGCTTTTGTTCTTTGCTTCTTTGTGGCTCTTTGCGGCTCTTTGCGGTATAGCTTTAGTACCGCAGAGTTGCGCCAAGTATCGCTAAGTTTCGCAGAGCTTTTGTTCTTTGTGGTCTTTGTGCCTTCTTTGTGGCTCTTTGCGGTATAGCTTTAGTACCGCAGAGTTGCGCCAAGGTTCGCTAAGTTTCGCAGAGCTTTGGTTCTTTGTGGTCTTTGTGCCTTCTTTGCGGCTCTTTGCGGTATAGCTTTAGTACCGCAGAGTTGCGCCAAGTATCGCTAAGTTTCGCAGAGCTTTGGTTCTTTGTGGTCTTTGTGCCTTCTTTGCGGCTCTTTGCGGTATAGCTTTAGTACCGCAGAGTTGCGCCAAGTATCGCTAAGTTTCGCAGAGCTTTGGTTCTTTGTGGTCTTTGTGCCTTCTTTGCGGCTCTTTGCGGTATAGCTTTAGTACCGCAGAGTTGCGCCAAGTATCGCTAAGTTTCGCAGAGCTTTGGTTCTTTGTGGTCTTTGTGCCTTCTTTGCGGCTCTTTGCGGTATAGCTTTAGTACCGCAGAGTTGCGCCAAGTATCGCTAAGTTTCGCAGAGCTTTTGTTCTTTGTGGTCTTTGTGCCTTCTTTGTGGCTCTTTGCGGTATA
>MWFE01000048.1 GCA_002071445.1 Bacteroidetes bacterium ADurb.Bin008
CACAAAACGAGTTATTTCCCGTTCCAACAAAACATCATTATCATAATGTTAAAAAAAAAATCATAGTCTAGAGCCAAACTAAAACCTGAAAACTATGAAAACAAAACGTGTTGTACTCATCCTGACAGTATGCTTTCTATTTGCAGGCTCCTTGTGGGCGCAAACCGAGGAGGGGGGAACAAAGATTGATAAGGTAAAAAAGGGTTGGAACTTTGGCGGTTTACCTGTAGTATCATTCGACTCCGATTTGGGATTTCAATACGGAGCTCTATTGAATATTTTCAACTATGGCGATGGAAGCCGATATCCCGACTTTAACCATAACCTTTGCTTAGAGTGGTCTAGATTTACCAAGGGCAGCGGTATCAACAGAATATTTTTCGATACCAAGACTCTGATTCCCGGCATCAGGTTTACCACCGATTTGAGTTACTTAACCGATAAAACCTACGATTTCTATGGGTTCAACGGTTACGAATCGCAGTACAATTCGTTGTGGACTGACGATGAGGACAACAGCTACATGTCGCGGGTATTCTACAAATACGACCGTAGGCTTTTCCGTTTTTCCATTGATTTGCAGGGAAAACTACCCGTTAATAATTTGGGGTGGGCAGCTGGCGTTGGTGTGTACGATTTCAGCATTGGCAGAGTGGATATTGACAAGCTCAATGAGGGAAAAACCGAAAATCTTCTTCCCGATACTCTTACCCTATACGAGCATTTTGTTAAATGGGGTATTATAAAACCCGGAGAAAAAGACGGAGGTCTGGCAACATACTTAAAAGCTGGGGTAGTATATGATACCAGGGATAATGAACCCAACCCCAACAGGGGGATTTGGACAGAAGCGGTAGTAACTTTTGCCCCTTCGTTTTTAGGCGTTGGAAAGGATTATCAACACATGAAATTTTCTCTTACCCACCGTCAGTATTTTACCCTTTTTCCCGAACGGCTCACGTTTGCATACCGGTTGGGTTTCCAAACCACGGTATTCGGCAATTGCCCGTTTTACCTCCAGCCCAATGTCACTACGCTTATACTGCGTGGTGCTACCTCCGAGGGGTTGGGAGGAAGTAAATCGCTTCGCGGCATTATTCGCAACAGGGTCGTTGGCGATGGCATTGCCTATGGAAATTTAGAACTTCGATGGAAATTCGTATATTTCACTTTCATCAATCAGAATTTCTACCTGTCGCTCAATGGCTTTTTGGATGGCGGACGTGTGGTAAAGCCTGTTCAATTTGGCGACTATTTTGTCGATCCGGAGGATGTTGGCATCGGTATCACTGAAGATCAGATATTTAGCACCGACAAAGAGTCTTTCCATTTAAGCTATGGAGGTGGTTTTAGGATTGTTATGAATCGGAATTTCATCATTGCCATTGATCATGGCAGGCCCTTCGATAAACGCGACGGAAAAAGCGGCACTTACATAGGGCTTAACTTTTTGTTTTAACTCCTGCTAAAAGGTGCCCTACATATCACAATTAATAGGTAGGGAAGTTTATATGTAAAAAAAGGCAACCATTAGTTGCCTTTTTTGCTATTGCCTTTAGGTAGGATTGCCGGATAGTTCCGCCTTAAACAGTTCATCGAATGAATGCATAATCTGTAAAATTATGGGCTGCCCCACAGTAAGTGCAATATCACCAATGCGATTCACAGGGAGGACCTTAGGCGAGGTGCCTGTTATGAATGCCCCATCAATCTTTTGGAGTTCCGAATGATGAAATTTTCTGATCTCGAGGGGGATACCTTGCTCTTTACAAATATTGAGCACCTTACTTCGTGTAATACCCTCAAGCACAACATTGGATGGGGGAGTGATGATTATTCCTTTTTGCAGAACGAAAAAATTAGATCTGCTCCCTTCAGTTATAAACCCCTCCTTGTCAACAAGGAGCACCTCACTGGTTTGCGATAGACAAATGGCTTTTTCTGCAGCACCTCTCATTTTGGGATTTTCCAACTTCACATTGGGATTTTCACGCTCCATGGGAAGCATTTCAAGTTTAATGCCATTAAGGTAATCGGCCTGTGTAGGGTATCGGCTATCAATGAAATAGGCTAAAAGTTGTAAAAATTCCAGTCGGTCAGGGTCGAAAAACAGAGAAATCTTCAAATTCTTTTCACTAACCGGATTTTTTTCCAGTAAGTTAAGGATATTCCTTGCAAATTCTTCTACAGTAGGGCAATTAATTCCTGTTTTGAGGCATGATTTGAAAAGCCTGTCAAGATGTTCGCGTAAAAAAATAGGTTTTGACCCCACCACACGAAAGACTTCGTAAATCACTTCACCTTTAGGAATCATATTAGTTGCAAATTCCTGAGTCTCAAATATTCTGTCATTAACGAGAAAAAATCTTTCTCCCCTGTCCAAAGGATAAAGCATAAGAGGTTATTTGTTTAAAATGTATTGAAAGGAAAAGGATTGATCAATTATTGAATCACTTGCCACAGAACTACCTAACTTTCGTTCTTCAAGGCGTAGTAATCGTTTAATATCGTGTTAATCAGTGGCGCATAGTAGTTGTGAAAGAAAATGGTACGATTTTTAGCATTGAATTGATATAAAAATCGGTTTACCCACTTGCCGCCGGCAATTTTGGCTGTCCACATTTGAACCGGATTGCCGCCAAAGTTACCGCAGAAATAAAAGTATGTACCATTGGGGTCCTTAATAACCATCGGAGTTGTGGCACTTAATCCCATTTTCGAGAGAATGTCTTCCCCTTTGGCATTCACGTCTATTTCCAAATACGAAACCACCTCATTCTCATTGGGTAATACGAACTCGAACCACTGTTCGAAGGGTACACTTTCACATACCCCATACTTTGCAATCCCTTCAGGTTGAGTAATGATTGTAGGGGTTATTGAATTCAGATGCTCATCTTCAATAAGCAATTCAATGAGCCCATCGTTGTTAAGCAGCACGATACCCCCTTTATCTGTTGGCCACACTCCCATATGTTGCGATTCGTACAAATTTTTCATCCATTCCGGAGGACCACATTTCTGATTAATGTTGAGGTTGGAAAAATATTTCCCTGCCCAACTGGTCCATTGAATGTTCATAAGTGTTTCGGCTTTGCTTCTAACGAGCGCATTGGTGGGAGTGCTAAACATATTATATTCGGCTATGACCAATTTTTTATTATCGATCATTTTTTTCATTAGCAGGTAGTCATTTTGGTTCAAGCCGCCGTAAACTTTTTGCGAATAGACGGGTTTAGTTTTCCCTTTATACCACTCAAATGAGTGTACTCCGTAACAATCAGCATAGTATGCAATATCAAAAATGGATGCATATGCATCCACCTCATTTATTCGGATACTCTTAAAGTCGAATACCTCATTCTTAATATCTATCGGAAAGAAACCATAGTAATCCTTGGTATGAGAGTATGCCTTTTTATTGGGCATTACAAAGCGCCGATTGTTTAATATCCAGGTAAAGCTCTTGTGTTCCGGTCTGTCGATACGGGTAACGGTTTTGTCAAGGATGTAAATATTCAGCTCTTTCTTAGCATTGAACAGCCAAATTATCCTGAGTAACAGGAAGATAAATAATAATGAGCCTAACAATAATCCGATGAGTTTCAATATTTTTTTCATATGTATAGCTTATTATGATGCCCGGTTACTATTTAACGATGCATTTTGACAATCGAAATTTACAAAAAAAATACTAATAAGATATCATTCTTTTTAAAAATGGAGAACTAATTTTTTAATTCACTGAGATTTAACTATTTTCTATGGGTAATCCTCCAATATTGAGATTCACCTTTTATCCGATCAATGTGTTTAAAATCCCCAAATTGGGAATAAAGAATAACACTGTTTTATTATTTCGGGTCTATAATGCGGGGTTTACTCACTGATTACCTGAGTGTGACAATGGAAGTGAATTTTTGGCATGATTTTTATTCTTTATATCGACAGTGTTCCCCAACAACACTAAACTATACAGAAACTGCATACTACAGCAGTGGGGTTGCCCAGGTTCGTTTTTTGTCAGCCAAGCGTTTTTTCTACCCAAATAGTCCCAGATTCATATGAGTCTGGGCAACCCTTTTTTGAGTGCTCCCCAAGGCATATATTTGTTAATCAATGTTAATATTCTTTTTAATGACATTTTTAAACCTGGCATGTTGATTAAAATCTATACTTTTGATTGAAATCTTAACTTTAATTAAAAACAACACCATGAAATCATTGAAATCTATTACCAGTTTATTGTTTTTCGTATTAACTGGTTTCCTGCTGTTTGCTCAGCAACCATCCATTGACTGGAACAGCCTCGTGCCTATTGACAACAAAGTTGTCATCGGAAAGCTGGACAACGGTATGCGGTACTACATTCGTAGCAACAGTGAACCAAAAGAACGTGCCGAGTTTTACATAGTGCACAACGTTGGGGCTATCCTCGAGGATGATGATCAGGATGGTCTGGCACACTTCACCGAGCACATGGCTTTTAACGGAACCAAAAATTTTCCCGGTAAAGGCATTTTGAATTACCTGGAGAGTATAGGCGTTAAGTTCGGACACAATGTCAACGCATTTACAGGTCAGGACGTTACGGCTTACAACTTGTCAAACGTCCCACTATTCAGGGAGAGTATTATTGACAGTGCACTTCTAATACTGCACGATTGGTCAAGTTACATTGCTTTCGAAGATAATGAAATAGATGCCGAACGTGGCGTAATCAGAGAGGAGTGGCGCACGAGAAGAACGGCCGATTGGCGGGCTTCGCAGGAAAAGAATAAGATCTTGTTCCAAGGATCCAAATATGCCAAAAGGGATGTTATTGGGAGTATTGATGTTATCAATAACCACAAATATGAAACACTACGCCGTTTCTACCGCGATTGGTATCGCCCCGACTTGCAGGCCCTGATCATTGTCGGCGATTTTGATGCCAAAATGATGGAGAGTAAGGTTAAGGAACTCTTCTCGCAAATCCCTTCAAGGGAGAAACAGGATCCCCGTCCCGATTTTGAGGTGCCTGAGCATAAGGAGATTTTGGCAGGCACATTCATCGATCCCGAGATAACCCGTACCATGGTTGAGGTTTACTATAAACACCCCGCCACTCCACAAAATGAGAAAAATTTGGGTTACTACAAAAAGAATATTGTTCAGAGCCTTTTTTCGCAAATGCTTAACAATCGTTTTAATGAGCTGACACAGCAGGAAAATCCGCCTTTTGTGGCCGCATTCAGCTACAATGGGAACCTTACACGAACATTGGAATCCTATGTGCTTTTGGCCATTGCCCGAGAAAATGAACCTGTTAAAGCGCTCGAAAATATACTTAAAGAGAGTTTCAGGCTCGATCAGCATGGTTTTACTCAAACCGAACTCGACAGGGCCAAGGCCGATTACATGAGGAATATTGATAAAAAGTATAAAGAGAAAGACAAAGAGAAGAATGATAAATATGTATGGGAATACTTTGCCCATTTTACTGAGAATGAGCCTATTCCTGGAATCGAATTCGAATACATGTTCTCTCAAACCCTGGTGCCCGCTATTTCTTTACAAGAAGTCAATGAATTGATTAAAGAGTTGATTACCGATGACAATATAGTTCTTTTCATCAGCGCTTCTGATAAGGAAAAGGAGAATGTCCCGACTAAAGAGGAACTGGTAAGCATTTACAATAAAATTAAGGCAACCCCTCTGGATCCCTATGTGGATAATGTGAAAAGTGAACCGCTTGTTTCGGTTGTGCCCAAGGCAGGTAAAGTGGTGAAAGAAACCAGGAATGATATACTGAAAGTTACGGAATGGCAGCTGGAGAATGGGGTAAAAGTGATTGTTAAACCCACCGATTTCAAAGAGGATGAAATTTTGCTGTCAGCCTTTAGCCCCGGCGGATTTTCACTTGTGGACGACAAGGATGTTCCCTCGGCTCAAATGACTTCGACCATTGCAGTAATGAGCGGGGTGGGGAATCATAGCCGTATTGAGTTGGAAAAAATGTTGGCCGGAAAAATAGTGAATGTTAGCCCATACATTGGCGAGAACGAAGAGGGTTTCAATGGTAACTGCTCACCCAATGACTTGGAAGAGATGTTACAGCTCACCCATCTCTATTTCACCAGTCCGCGTTTCGATGAGTCTGCTTTCAATGCATACATGTCGAGGATGCAAGCTATATTGCAAAATGCGGGCAATAGTCCCAATATGGTTTTCCGCGATTCAATCTCTTATATCAGCATGAATAGGCATTTCCGTAAAAGACCCATGAATATCAATTTGCTGAAAGAAGTTGACCTTGGTAAAATAGAAACCATATACCGCAACCGCTTTGCCGATGCCGGTGATTTTACATTCGTATTCGTAGGCAATATCAATATGGATGCACTCAAGTCATTGGTAGAGACTTATCTGGGATCGCTACCCAATATTAAGCGGAAAGAGAGTTGGAAGGATAATAACATCCGATTCCCGAAGGGGACAAATAAATATCCATTCACATTCCCCATGCAAGTTCCCAAAAGTTCATGTTTCGTATCGTATCAGGCACCCGTTACATATAACCTCGAAAACAGGATTTATGCTGATGCAATAGAGCATGTACTGGATCTTAGGTACACCGAAACCATTAGGGAGGGTGAAGGAGGAACGTATGGCGTACAAACATGGTATAGCTTTGCTAAAGTTCCTATAAATCAGCTAACCATGACCATGTATTTCGATACAGATCCCGATAAGGCTGTACGTTTGGTAGAAATAATTCATGACGAATATGGTAAGATTCTCAACGAGGGGCCGACTGAGGTTGACCTGAATAAGGCAAAGGAATACTTCCTGAAGGATCGTCAGGAAAACCTACGGGAGAACCGTTTCTGGTCATCGGCCATCAAGGAGTACTACAATAATGGCATTGACATCGTTAGCAACTATGAAACACTGGTTAAAAAGTTAAATGTGAAGGAAGTTCAAAAAGCAGCCAAGTCTTTCTTCAAGGATGCCAATATGCTGGAGATAGTTATGAGCCCACAATAGAGTTAGTTTAAGTTGAAAATTGAAGTCCAGCCCCATATCGGGGTTGGACTTTTTTTTGAACATAGCAATAGTTAAACTGTTGTTTAGATTAATTACAAATAAGTTAATCAAAACAAAGCGCTATGAATAATGCCATATACAACTTCGAGAGGCCGCGTAACGAGCCCGTGCTGATGTACGAGTCCTGTTCACCCGAACGGATGGCCTTACTGGATGAGATTGAGAAGCAAAGCAATACCATTGCTGAAATCCCCCTGATTATTGGCGGTAAAGAGATACGAACCGGCAATATGGGCGAGATAACCATGCCACATGATAATAAAAAGGTAATAGCACGCTACCATATGGCCGGGCCCAAAGAAGTGGAAATGGCCATCGATGCTGCACTGGTTGCACATGAGCATTGGGCAACGGTGTCGTGGATTGAGCGTTCGAGTATCAATCTGAAAATCGCGGAACTGATATCCAAAAAATATCGCCACAAGCTCAATGCGGCCACCATGGTGGGGCAGGGGAAGAGCGTTTTTCAGGCCGAGATTGATGCGGCATGCGAAACCATCGACTTCTTAAGGTTCAACTCTTACTTCATTTCCGAAATATACAATCAGCAACCCTACTCCGAAACGGGCGTGGTGAACAGGGTGGAGTACAGACCCCTGGAGGGGTTTGTGTTGGCCATCACACCGTTCAATTTTACGGCCATTGCCTCAAACCTCAACATGTCGCCTGCACTCATGGGCAATACTGTGGTTTGGAAGCCTGCCACAACGGCCATACTTTCAAATTATTTGTTGATGCGGATTTTCAAAGAGGCCGGATTGCCCGATGGGGTAATCAACTTTATCCCGGGGAAAGGCTCTGTTATCGGAAATACAGCCATTCCGCATCCCATGTTGGCCGGAATCCATTTCACGGGATCCAGCGCCACGTTCAACCATCTGTGGAAACAGGTTGCGGAAAACCTGCACAGGTACAAGTCGTACCCAAAAATTGTGGGCGAAACGGGTGGTAAGGACTTCGTGGTGGTACACCCCTCGGCCGATACCGACGTGGCAGCCACTGCACTGGTTAGGGGAGCCTTTGAGTATCAGGGACAAAAGTGTTCAGCAGCCTCGCGTGCCTACATTCCCAAGTCGCTTTGGAACCCCATTAGGGAGAGAATGCAATCCATGATGGATGAGATTAAGGTTGGTGATGTGAAGGATTTCGGCAACTTTATGAACGCCGTAATTGACCAAACCGCATTCAACAATATCATGGGCTACATCGACAGGGCAAAAAAATCGGACGAGGCCGAGGTGATTTTTGGCGGAAAGGGTGATGACAGCAAGGGCTGGTTTATTGAGCCCACGGTTATAGTGGTGAAGAATCCCCACTTCGTGACCATGGAGGAGGAGATATTTGGTCCCGTTCTGTCCGTTTACGTTTATGATGATGAGAAATGGGCAGAAACGCTGCATCTGGTTGATACAACATCACCATACGGGTTGACGGGTTCCGTTATATCCACCGATAGAAAAGCGCTCAATGAGGCCTGTGTTGCGCTACGCTATGCAGCCGGTAATATTTACTTCAACGATAAGCCCACCGGGGCAGTGGTAGGGCAGCAGCCATTTGGCGGAGCCAGGGCAAGCGGCACCAACGATAAGGCCGGTGGCCCCAACAACCTGTTGCGCTGGACAAGTCCGCGTACTGTTAAGGAAACTTTTGTTCCGCCCACCGATTTTAAATATCCGTACATGGCCTACAGGAATTGCGGAGGGTAACCACAAAGGTATTACGAAAGGATGTAGTGTTTTTGTTGATTAGCAGTTGTTTACAAATTGCTGTATACTCGGTTGGTTAGCATGTAGCGGTACGCTTCGGATGGCATGAAGTATTGTACAATTTTTCCATCGCGAAGGCATTGCCGAATGAATGTTGAGCTGAGTTCAATGATAGGAGCCGCAAGTGTTTCCACATGGTATTCCCTCTTTATCCTCTCCATGTCCGAGCCCAATCGGGGGTAAACCATGATGCGATAGTCGTTGAGCAGCGATGCGCTATCCTTCCACTTGCCTATGCTGTCAATGGAATCGGCACCCATGATAACGGTAAATTGCCTTTGTGGATACTTCTCACCCAGAACTTTCAGCGTGTCGATGGTGTAGGAGGGTTGGGGCAACTGCATTTCAACATCACAAACTCCCATGGATGGGGATAAATTGGCAACGGCCAGCTTAACCATTTCCATCCTATGCCTGATATCGGCCAGTTGGGCCTGTGGTTTAAGCGGATTATGAGGACTTACCACGAACCAAAGTTCCTCCAGATCGGTAAATTCCACTATGTATCCCGCTATGGCAACGTGCCCAATATGGATAGGGTTGAACGAACCGAAGAACAGTCCCGTTTTCATGGCTGTTGTATGAATCGTTGAACGGTTTCCATGGTTTCTGCAACGGCCTTGTCCAAATTGTCATTCACGATTACCAGATCGTAATCCTTGGTGTAACCCATCTCTTCGCGCGCTTTGCCCACACGTTTTGCTAGGGTTTCGGGCGTTTCGGTGCCGCGCAGTTCAAGGCGCTTTTGCAACTCCTCAATGGAAGGAGGCATGACGAAAATGGCAAGTGCTCTTTGGCCATATAGCCTTTTGATGTTCAGCCCGCCCTTCACGTCCACATCGAAAACCACGTGGTGCCCCTTTTGCCAAATCCTCTCCACCTCCGATTTAAGAGTGCCGTAGAACGAACCCGGATATACCTCTTCCCACTCCACAAACTCGTCATTCTCAATCCTCTTCTTGAATTCATCCACCGAAAGAAAGTGATAATCACGTCCGTTCACTTCGCCTTCCCTCTTGGGGCGGCTACAGGCCGAAATGGAGAACTCCAACTCAGGGATTTGTCCAAGCAAACGCTTAACAATGGTTGTCTTCCCTGAGCCCGAAGGGGCAGAAAAAATAAGCAGCTTACCGTTCATAGCCTTCTTGTTGTAAAATGCGCTGTGCACAATTATTAACCAAAAGAATGTAATTGGAAAAGAGAAAGGATAAGCCAATCTCTACAATACGTTTTGAAGCTGTTCCTTAATCTTTTCCAACTCATCCTTCATAAGCACTACAATTTTCTGTATTTCGGCATGATTGGCTTTGGAACCAAGAGTATTAATCTCTCTTCCCATTTCCTGAGCAATAAAACTCAGCTTCTTGCCAATCTGTTCCTCTTCGTTCAGAGTATCCAGAAAGTATTTACAATGATTGTCCAGCCGTACTTTTTCCTCATTGATATCCAGTTTCTCCAGGTAAAAAATAAGTTCCTGTTCAAAACGGTTCTCATCAACCGTAACATCGCTGCCCAACTTGGCAAGACTGCTAAGCAACCTCCCCTTCACCTCTTCAATTCTCTCTCCCTCAAATGTGGCCAATTGGTATAGCAGTTCCTTTATCTGTTTGACTTTCAGAATCAAGTCTTTTTCGGTGGCTTTGCCCTCCTGATACCTGAAATCGTTGAGGTTATCCAATGCCAGCGACACGCAGTTTATCAAAGCTTCCCACTCCTGTGGCGAAACATCTTCCTTCTCGGAGTTGAAAACTTCGGGTAGTTTCAGAATGGTTTGGAATAAGGACTCATACTCCAACGATATGCCCAACTCGTTGGCAATGGCCTCAAATTGCTTTAGATACGCTTTGAAAACCTTGGAGTTGATGGTGGGCAGGGTGGTCACTTCGTCCTCCTCCGTGGTGATGTATATATCCACTTTCCCTCGCTGTAACGATTGAGCAATGAGGTTTCTGATATCCAGTTCCTTCTCCCGGTATAAAAGGGGGATTTTAAGGTTTGATATATCCAATTGTTTGCTGTTCAGCGATCTTACCTCAGTGATAATTTTCCTGTTGCCAAATTTCACTTCGGCTTTGCCGAAACCTGTCATCGATTTTAACATGCCGCATAGTTTTATACAAAGGTATAGTATTGTGAGCGAAACGCAAACAAGTTTTCAAACAACCGATGAACTGAGGCTCTTACCCTTCTTCAACCCATAAATCGATTATCAACCAACCCTTTCCAACTCCACGGTAAAGTGTCTCATGATGGGAGCTTCCCAAACAATTCTAAACCCTTTGTTGATAGACTCGCGCTTGTCGTACACGTTTTTAAGAGCAACGGCTATCACATCCATGTGATTATTGGTATAGGTGCGACGAGGAATGGCCAGCCTGAGAAGTTCCAGTTTTGGAAAGCGATTTTCCCGTGTAACCGGATCGCGGTCGGCAAGGATGGCACCAATTTCAACGCCCCTTATACCTGCCTCAAGGTACAATTCAATGCCCAACGTCTGAGCCCTGAACTGTTCGCGGGGAACATTGGGAAGCACTTTGTCTGCATCTACGAAAATGGCATGACCACCCGGAGGCGATTGAATGGGTATCCCAAAACCGGTGAGTTTATTGCCAAGATACTCTACCTGCTTAATTCGGGTATCGAGGTAATCGAACTCGGTACCTTCGTCTAGCCCTACTGCCAGGGCATTCATATCTCTGCCCGACATTCCGCCGTAGGTGATGTATCCTTCGAACATGATGTTGTACGTGGAGCATTGGCGCCAAACATCCTTCGATTTCATGGCTATAAATCCACCAATGTTCACAATGGCATCCTTCTTACTGCTCATGGTCATAAAATCGGCGTAGGAGAACATCTCTTTCACAATCTCTTTTATGGTCTTGTTCTCATACCCCTTTTCACGCATTTTGATGAAGTAGGCGTTTTCGGCAAAACGGGCCGAGTCGTAGAGAACGGGCTTCCCGTACTTGTCTGCCACCCTTCTCACTTCGCGCAGACACTCCATGGAAACGGGTTGCCCTCCCGATGAGTTGTTGGTAACCGTTACAATGACAAAGGGAACCTTGTTGGCATTTTTAGCCAGATAGCTATCCAGTTTGTCAATATCAACATTCCCTTTGAACGGGTGGTAAGCCTCTGTATCGCTTGCAATATCGATGGTTAAATCAACTGCGTGAGCCTTGCGGAACTCAATATGCCCTTTGGTAGTATCGAAATGCGAATTGCCGGGGATGTAATCGCCCTCTTTAATAAGGACTGAGAAGAGCACATTCTCGGCTGCCCTTCCCTGATGCGTGGGCATGAAGTACTCGAATCCCAAGATACGTTGAATGGTATTCTTCAGGTTGTGGTATGACGAAGAGCCGGCATAGCTCTCATCGCCCAGCATCATGGCGCTCCACTGACGGTCGCTCATGGCACCGGTTCCCGAATCGGTGAGAAGGTCGATGAAGACCTCTTCACTTCTCAGGTTGAAAAGGTTGTACTTGGCCTCTTTAATCCATTTCTCACGCTCAGCACGCGTACTCTTTCTGATGGTTTCAACCATCTTGATTTTATATGATTCTGCAAATGGTAATTCCATGGCAAATAATTATTAAAAAGTTTGTTAATAGAAAATAATAAAAAGAGGTGAAGGGGTGGGTGCTATGCTACACCCAATGGAAATGGAAAGCGTCGCGATTCTTTATATTGCGATACACATTTTTTGCCAGTGATGATATCGAAACTTTTACTACCATCATTTATCTGTTTTCGTGCAACAAAATTATTAAAATTTTATGCAAATTCAATGGGAAATGGGTTGAAATACTACTTGTTCATCAATGCCAACTATAGCTCTCTTACAAAGTGTATGGTTGAGGAAATGAATTATCCGACCCTTAGCAGGAAAGAGCATCACTTAATGGTAAACCTCCCTTTGGGGAAGCAATATTGACCTGTGCGCATCACCTACATTGGGATCAATCCTTTTACCCATTGCAAAAATTACCACTGTTTTACTACAAAATGAATTGTTGCAAATAGGATTACAATGATACTACAGCGATAATGGGCTGACCACAAAGTTCACTTTTAAAAAAGGGTAATCCTAAATTGATTAGGAGCCTTGATTATTCAAAGTATCTACTTATCTTGTAAGTAAAGTTTTGTTAGTCAGTACTATATGATGGCGATGATAATTGTATTCTCAGTGGCGGATTTCTGGTAAACCCTCCTGAAAATATTCAGATACAGACGGAAAAAGATAAACTTTATCTTTTCTGCTAAAAGTACAAATCCCTCTCGCCCTGTTTAATCCTTGCAATTCTGTTTCTTATCTCCGCGGAGTTTCGCTGTTCATGCACTTCCTGTAGGGTTTTCTCTATCAATTTGTAGCCTTTGGCCTTAACCTCATCCGAAGCATAGTCTTCCAGATACTCAGTGAGTGTAAGCAGGGCATTGGGCGTGCAGAACCGTTTGATGAATCCTGGGACTGAGAACTCCATGAAATGTTCTCCCGTTCGGCCAAGTCTATAGCAGGCGGTACAGAACGATGGAATATAGTCGTGTTCAATGAGTTCGTCGATGATTTCGCCCAGAGAACGGTTGTCGTTAATCATAAACTGTTCTCGGTTGAGGTTCTGCTCCTCATTCTTGCTTTCGGAGTAAGTTCCCAATTCCAGTTTTGTGCCTCCATCGATTTGGGAAACACCGAACTGTAATACTTGACGTCGTACAGCTACCGATTCGCGGGCGGTTAGGATTAATCCTGTGTAGGGCACAGCCAAACGTAGGATGGCAACCAGCTTAACAAAATCCTCATCGGAAACCTTATATTCCAGCTTCGAATCGATGGATGCAGCGTCTTGAATGCGGGGAAAAGAGATGGTATGTGGACCAACATTGTAGCATGCCTCCAAATGGCTGGTATGCCTAATAAGCGCAAGCACCTCGAAACGCCAGTCGTACAGCCCGAACAGGGCACCAATTCCCACATCGTCGAGACCTGCTTCCTGTGCCCTATCGAGACCGGTTAACCGCCAGTTGTAATCGCGTTTTTTACCGCCCAAATGGTATTTGGCATATGTCTCGGGATGATATGTTTCCTGAAATATTTGATATGTGCCAATGCCCGACTCTTTCACTTTCCTGAATCCTTCAATGTCAAAAGGAGCAGCATTTATGTTCACGCGCCGTATTTCGCCATTACCCTTCTTTACACCGTAAACCAGCTTTACGGTGTGTGCAATGAATTCGGGCGAGTAGGTGGGATGTTCTCCATAAACCAAGATCAACCGCTTTTGCCCGTTATCTTCCAAAGCTTCCACCTCCTTCACAATCTCTGCATCGCAAAGGGTAGTGCGAATGGCATCACGGTTAGAGGTTCTAAATCCGCAGTAACTGCAATTGTTGGTGCAGTAATTACCTATGTATAGCGGGGCAAATAGCACTATGCGATTGCCGTAAACCTTTTCTTTCAACTCTCTGGCGCCCTGAAGAATTTCTTCCACGAGTTCAGGGTCGGTAGTGTTGACCAGAATGGCAGTATCCTCTAAGGATAGCCTGTTTTTTGCCTGAGCCTTGGCGATAACTTCGCGTACTTTCTCTTTGGTTGGCTTGGCATTGTTGATGTAACCCCATATCTCATCGGCATCGATGAAAGGCTTCATGGGCTCATCGGGAATGGAGTAGCGTTCAGGAGTAAATTTCATAGTAGCAACTTTTTAATAGTTCAGTTTTTTACCTGTTCAAACATTATTCTAACCAAAGGAAAAACGGAACTACTGCAAAGTGCCTTTCATCATCAGCGATTTAATCTGCACACCCGGAAGTTTACCTATCGGACCGGCAAGAGAGCCAATCTCGTCGGAGGTACCCTCAAGTATTAATGAAATAACACTTACTCCCTTACTAACAAGGGGGATACCCTGCCTGCCGATAATTATTTCGGCGTGTGCGGTTAAAATCTGATTCAGTTTCTGTACGCTATCCCGGTTCTCGATAAGGATAAGTACTGCTCCGATTCTCTTTTCCATTAGATCCTGTCCTTTGGATTAGATTAATTCATTAGAGTCCTTGGGAATATTTCGCCTCAGACAATCTGATGGTTTTTAATTGCGGCAAAAATATGAAAAAAAAAGGGAGAGTGTTGCGTGCCAATGGATGTTTTAAATCATATCAATCTCCCAAGCCTTTCACGAAATATGCAATTTTTTCAATGGAGGTAATCATGTCGTACTCCTCTAGGTAAACGGAATGCGGTACATTTAGCGGCGTTGTGGTAAAGTTGAGAATTCCCTTTATTCCGGCTAAAACCAGCATTTCGGTGATGGCAACGGCGGTTTCAGGTGGTGAGGAAATGATGGCAATGGAAATATCATTTTCGCTGATAAACTGTTGCATGTTACGGAGATGGTAACATTTTACTCCTGCGATAACCCTATCCACTTTGTTTTCATCTACATCAAAGGTGGCCACAATGCTCAACTTAGGCCTTTTTCCGGTGAAGTATGCGGTTATGGCTCGCCCCAGGTTTCCCATTCCTACAACGATAACTTTTAAACCCTTGGGATGGTCAATGATCGATTCGATGACATCAATAAGCTCTCGCACATTGTACCCTTTCTTATTGACGCTTGAATAGCCTATCAGCATCAAATCGCGACGAACCTGAACGGCAGTTGTATGGTGCAGACCGGCCATTTGATGGGAGTAGATATGTGTTTTTCCCTGTGCAAGGCATTCTATGAGAGTGCGCCGATATTGGCTTAATCGCTCAACGGTTTTTTCGGGTAGTGTCATGTTGTAGATTTTTGTGAAAACGGTAGAAGAACTGTAAATAATATGCCCTCGTCCTGCTTGCTAATCACTTCGATTTTTCCACTGTAAAGGTCTAATATACGCTTTATAAAGTTAATTTCCAGCCTGCTTTCGGTGTGAATCGGAGAACTTTGGATTAGAGATTGTGAAACCTCGCTGAGTTTTCCAAAAATATTCCCGTTGGAAAAACCCTCTTGGATAACGAATACTTTTATTTGGATATTGGCATCTTTCGTCTCGATGGAAAATTTAACTATTCCACCCTCTTTGCTGTTTCGTATGGCTGTGGTTACGAGGTTGTTGAATATGAGCACCATCTCTTCCTGATCAGCAAGAAAAGGAATGGGTTGCATGGGATCATACTCAATATTCACATTGCGCTGTATGGCAAGCGGTTTCACTGTATCCAAGGCTAGTTTCGCCACAGAGCAAAGGTCAACCTGCTGAACATCCCGAAGGCTTTTTCCCGATTCAATTCTGGTCAGATCAAGCAAATCCATAATCATATTCTGTATGGACTTAACCTGAGATATGGATTCGGCTATCATGGAGTCGTAAAAGTTGATGTTTTCGCCGGCTTTGTGTTTGAGCATTATTTTTAAATTGCTTTCTATTATGCTTAGCGGCGATTTCAACTCGTGCGATAACACGCTGAGGAATTGGAATCGTACATGCTTTCCCTCTTTATACATTTTGCTTGTCATGCGGCGGAGGAAGTAATGCTTGGCCACACTATCCATTGTGGTTTTTAACTCCTGAGGAGTGAAGGGCTTGGGAACAAAATCGAATGCGCCGATATTGGTTGCCTTAACGGCAAGGTCGAGAGAGGCATAGGAAGTTATCATGATAACCAGGATATCCAAATGGTTGTTGTTGATGTACTCCAGTATTTCAACCCCCTGGATACCCGGTAATTTATTATCGAGCAGCACCACAGCCGGAGGCGTGCTGTTAATAATTGTTAGTGCCTCCTCCCCGGTGGATGCTTCGATGATTTTGAATTGAATATCGTCATCCATGAATGGATAGTTTACCGTATAGTTCTGAAGGATACGGGAAATCCCCGAACGTATGCCGGGCTCATCATCAACCACAAGAACATCAAGGGTTTCCATTCTACAGTTTCAGCAGTTTGTAAATCTCTCGTTGCAATTGATCGGGTCTAATCCCCTTTTCAAGGTACAGATCGGCTATAATCCATCTTTTCTCCTCATCGGAGTCCAATCCGAATAGAATTCCTGTTTCGGCTGATACTGCCGTAGCCAGTACGATCGGAACATCGGGATACAATCTTTTCATTTTGTAACAAAGGATAAAACCACTGTCCTCATTTTCCATCATCAGGTCAAAAATGGCCAAATCGGGTTTAAAAGTTTTAATAAATTCTTCGGCCTCTCTCTGACTGTCTGCAGTAAACACTTTAAAGCCAAAACGTTCCAGTTGGAGTTTCATTTGAAAAAGAAAATCCACATCATCGTCAACCAGCAAAATTGTTTTCTGATTCTTCATTGTTCTAGTGTTCTGTTTTATGTAACGAGTGGTTCATTGCAATGTTAAGGGTCAAGTAATTTTTTCAATCCAAAATCTTCTGATATCTTCAATATCATCTAAGAACATCCCTTTTTGTGTACCGAGTGTATAAGAGAATATCCACGTTTTTCTTTCCCACTACTTCAGGAAACTTGTCATAAACATCTTTCAATAAGGCATTCTTGTGGGCGGCTTTCATTATTTCTGTGTCGTCAATATCGTAGATAGATTTGGCATGCATCTTTTTATCTTTGACACTCAGGCCAATGGGCTGACCTCCTCCATTGACACATCCTCCCTGACAGGCCACTATTTCTACGAAATGTGCATCAAGTTTACCCTCCCGAATGGCTTTTACAAGGGAGTTGATATTTGTCAAACCATTGGAAACAACCACTTTGACCTGTTCTTTTCCAATTTTCTGCTCGTACTCCTTAATGCCGGAGATTGACCTGAGTTCGCTAATTTTTGTAGTGGGAATCTCTTTCCCGGTCGTTTGGAAGTATAGCGTTCTAAGGACTCCTTCGGTAAATCCCCCGGCATTGGCATACAGCTTACCGGAAGAGCTGGAAGTTCTAAATGGTAGATCGGGTAGGAGAGGTTCAATATTTTGTAAATCAATGCCATAAATGCGTATTAGGTGAGCCAGTTCGCGTGTGGTTAGTACAATATCCACGTCCGAGATACCATTCCTTGTCAGTTCAATTCGTTGCGATTCAAACTTCCGTGCCAGGCAGGGCGTAGCCACCACCGAGAGAATGTCGGCTTGTTTTACTCCAATGGTATTGGCAAAATACGATTTGGTAATGGCCCCCAGCATAAGTGCAGGCGATTTCACTTTCGATAAATGGGGCAGTAGTTCCGGGTAAAACTGTTCGGCATACTTAACCCAGGCAGGGCAAAAACTTGAAATTAATGGCAGATTTTCTTTGGTCTCCATCCGTTGCTTTAACTCTGCGGCACATTCCATTAACACCATATCTGCAGCAAACGAAGTGGAGAAAACGTAGTTAAAACCAATCTTACGGAGTGAAGCAACCAATTTGCCTTCAATCTCCTTCCCGGGCTTAACTCCGAATTCTTCGCCTATCGATGCCATAATGGCCGGGTCGAGCTGTATAACCTTTTGTTGTTTATCATTGTACAGCTCAGTCTGCAACCTGTCGAGAGACGATTGTTCGTGAAGGGCTTTGGTTGGACACGTGAGGATGCACTGCCCGCATCCTATGCAATTGGAGAAGTTTAGGTCACGGTTCATCGAGGTGCCTATGCGGGTTTTGCTTCCCCTGTTGATGAATTCAAAAGTCGATACAGACTGTATCTCATCACAAACCCTAACGCACCTGCCACAGAGTATGCATTTGGAAGAATCTCTTACTAAGCAGGGGCTCGAAAGATCGAGTTTGAGTTTGCTCTTTACACCGGTTATCCTGCGCTCCCGCACGTTGAGTTCATAGGATAAATCCTGCAATTCGCAATTGCCATTTCGTTCGCAGTACAGGCAATCGTCGGGATGATTGCTCAGGAGCAGTTCAACCAGCACTTTGCGTGCTTTCAGTACCCTGGGAGAATGGGTATGGATAACCATACCTTCGCTTACAGGGTATGAGCACGATGCCACCAAATTTTTCATTCCCTCCACTTCCACAACGCATATTCGGCAGGCACCCGTTGGCGAAAGGCTTTTCACGCTACACAGTCTGGGAATCTTTATACCGTTTTGGGTTAAGGTTTCCAGTATTGTATCCCCTTTCCGAGCCTGAATTTTTCTATTATTAACTTCTATGCTAAACTCCATTGCAATTCAAATTCATTTGCCAATAAACGGTTATTAACTATGCCATTACAAGGTTTTTTTTTCTGGTCAATCAACTTATTTGAAAAAAACCGATGAAAATTTGCAAACCTCTTCACATATACCACAACCAATGCATTTCTCTTCCACAACGAAATAGGGCGAGCGGGGTGTTCCGATGATTGCGTTGGTTGGGCATCGTTTGGCACAGGCTGCACATCCCGTGCATTTCTCCACGTCGATATAGTAAATGCGCAGATTACGACAAACTCCGGCAACACATTTACGCTCGAATATATGCTCTTCAAATTCATTCTTAAAGTGTTTTAAAGCGCTAATCAGCGGGTTGGATGCAGTTTGCCCGAGTCCGCACAGCGAAGTATCGCGCATTACCTCGGCCATGCTTTCAAGGAGAATAACCCCTTTAAAGCGCTCAAGGGAGCCATGCCCGTCGGAGTTTGCAGGGCGGCTGGAAATAGCGGTTAGAATATCGAGCATCCTTTGTGAACCTTCCCGACAGGGGATACATTTACCACAACTTTCATGTTTTATAAAATTCATGAAGTACTTCACCATGTCAATAATGCAAACCGTATCATCATAAACAATGACACCGCCGGCCCCCATGGCGAGGCCCTTGTTTTTAAAGGATTCGAAATCGATGGGTGTTTGTAAATCTTCCGGAATAATACATTCGCCTGAGGGACCGCCAATTTGTACAGCTTTCAACTTTTGCCCCTCGGGAACTCCACCGGCCAACTCAACTAACTTCGATAATGGGGTTCCAAAAGGTACTTCCAAAAGGCAAACCCGGTTAACTTTTCCCGATACAGAGAAAAGTTTAGTTCCCTTGGATTGTTTTGTGCCAATGGTATTAAACCATTCAAACCCATTATTGATAATATGCGGAACGTTGGCTATAGTTTCAACATTATTCACTACCGTGGGTTTACCGTGTAACCCTTTAGTTGAGGGGAATGGGGGTTTGTAGTTGGGCATGCCGCGCTTCCCTTCAATGCTTTTTATCAGAGCTGTTTCTTCGCCACACACGTAGGCTCCGGGCCCTTTTCTTATGGAGATATCAAGATTAAATCCGCTGTCAAAAATATTAAACCCCAGCAACCCCAGATCGTAAGCCTGCTGAATGGCTTTTTCCAACCGAATGACGGTAAGAGCGTAGCGGTTTCGGGTGTATATGATGGCCTTGTTAGCCCCTACAGCATAGGAAGAAATAGCTATTCCCTCGATTATGAGGTGTGGGTCACTTTCCATTAAAACACGCTCCATAAAAGCCCCCGGATCGCTTTCATCGGCATTGCAAATAAAATATTTCTGATTGGCAGCAATACTCAGCGTTTCCTTCCATTTTTTACCTGTGGGGAATCCCCCTCCTCCGCGTCCGCGGAGTCCGCTTTTATCGATGGCATCACAAACCTCTTCGTGGGTATAGTTGCTTATTACATTGGCAAATGCTTTATATCCTCCCCATGCAATGTAGTCTTCAATGCTCTCGGGGTTAATTAATCCGCAATTCTCCAACAGCAATCTATGTTGATGTTTAAAGAAGGGCAGGTCGTCAAAGAATGGTACGTTAAACCAAGGCTGATGCAGAGGATTTCGGTACTGTGCCAGTGCAAATTCCGAAGGCAAAAAGTTGTTCAACACACCGTCGAGTATGGTGGCAACCACATCACCGGTTACCTTTTGAAATGATACCCTGCACCTCCCCGGTAGTTGGACATCCATAATGGGTTCCAGCGAACATAATCCTATACTACCGACTTCAATGATTTCCAAATCTACATTCATCTCTTGCCTATACTCTTCCACTGCTTTGAGCGTTTTCTTAGACCCGGCAACGTGCGATGAAGTAGTGGAACCAATGTATATTATAGGTTTAGATACCGTTTGGCGTCTAAGCATAGAAATTTTCTCTTCTGTTATGTGCTTTTGTTCATCGCTGGTTTTTGAAAGCACATGGTGTAGCAGAATCTGATCGCTTCCGTGTATCTTTTCCATTGGTTTAGCTATTGTTGTCCAACAGTTACTTTTCCGCTTTCTATTACAATTACCCTATAATTTCCTTCACTTAAGTGATTCAAGTTCTTGCTGCCTCTTCCAGTATTTCTTCAAGATTTTCAGCTGTAATTGAACCGTATAGAATGCCATTGATCGATATGACCGGTGATTTAGAACAAGCACCCAAACAAGGCACAATTTCTAGACTATACTCGCCATTACGTGTAGTTTGCCCCACTTTTAGGTTGAATTTTTTCTCAAAAAAATCAATTAAACTGAAGGCTCCTTCCATATGGCACGTAGTGCCTTGACATATTTGTATATGGTATTTTCCCTTGGGTTGGAACCAAAATTGGTTGTAAAATGTTGCCAATCCATAGATTTTGCTGGTTGGCAGGTTGAGGAGTTTACCTACTGCAACAATTGATTCTTCCGACAGATAGCCAATCTCATCCTGTATCTCCTGTAGAATGGGTATCAAGCTATCCCGCGTTGCATGACTGTGCCTCAGAATTATATCGTCAATTCCACTCATTTTAGGAACCCATTTCAGATATTAAGAAAAAAATGATAACAGTGTTTTTTGAAAAACAATAATCGCGCTGTTAATCACCAAATTAATCACAACTCAAACAGTTGTAACAGGTTCTCAAGTTAGTAAATCTTGCTTAATAATAAGCCAATAGTAGAAAAAAATTGATAGATATCATCAATGCTAAATATTGTGAGCAAGAGAAAAGCGGATGCAATGCCCATAGCGTAATACGTTCAATGCTTTCTTAATTATACTTTAGCGAAGGGAAATGATGCTTGTTTGTATTAAATTTATTGATAAATTTATACCTTTGGTTGTTATTTCATTAACGTAAGAGCGAAGCAATGAATAGTAAAACAGACGTGGTTATTTGCTTAGGTAGTTCTTGTTTTGCCAGAGGTAACAAGAATACGATTAAGGTTATTGCAGAGTATACAAAGGAAAATAACTTGCAGGACAAGGTTCATTTTCACGGCGGACACTGTTTTGGCGAATGTGCCAGGGGACCAATACTCAAGGTTGGAGATACTATTTACTATGGCGTTGACGATATTAAGGCGCTTGAAATCTTAAGAGAAAAGTTTGAAGGCTAACCGATTAATGACCATTAAAGATGTCGCAGCTGTTTAGCATTAGTGAGGAAAAGTGTATTAATTGCTTTGCATGTGTTCGTGTATGCCCGGTTAAAGCAATTGAGGTAAAAGCTGAAAAGAATTTTGCGGTAATTGTTCCCAACAGGTGTATTGGTTGCGGGAGCTGCCTTACAGTTTGCCCTGTTAATGCTGTTTCCTATCGTTCTTCCAAGGAAGAGGTGAAGCAGATTTTAAAAAGTGGTTCTAAGGTTGCTGCCATTTGTGCCCCTTCCATCTCAGGTGAATTTGTGGACATAACCGATTACCGCAAATTCGTTCAAATGATTAAGGCCCTGGGATTTACCTATGTTTGTGAGGTAACCTTTGGCATTGATCTGGTGGCTAAGGAGTACAAAAAACTTTTTGATGATTTTAAGGGAAAATACTTCATTTCTACCGTCTGTCCGGTAATTGTATCGCTTATCGAAAAATTCCACCCCGAATTGGTTAACAACCTTGCACCCATTGTATCGCCGATGATCGCCACGGCCAAAGTTATTCACAAGGAGTATGGAGAGGATACGAAAGTTGTTTACATTGGCCCATGTATCCAGAACAAGGACGAGGCCAAGCTCTATAATGGCGATGGTACAGTTGATTCCGTGTTAACATTTATGGAACTCAGGGAGCTCTTTGACGAGTTCGATATTAAGGAAAGTAAGCTTGAGTATAGCGAATTTGACGACCCTATTGGTTTTAAGGGATCTTTACTTCCCATTGCCAACGGCCTGTTGCAGGCTGAGGGTATTGATGAGGATCTGCTCACGGGGAAAGTTATCACCACCGAGGGACGGAATAATGTATTGGATGCCGTACGCCAGTTTGAAGGCAATGCCGAGGTTATCAAACGCCATTTCAACCTGTTTTACTGCGAGGGATGCCTTATGGGGCCCGGAACATCGAGGGGAGGGAAGAAGTTTATTCGCCGAACCATGGTGGTGAACTATGCCAATAAGAGGCTGAAAACCTTTGAAAGGGAAAAGTGGGAAGGATTAATCGAAAAGCATTCCGATCACGATTTCAACTGTATATTTTCACTCAACGATCAGCGCATACCCACGCCCCCCGAAGAGAAGATAACCGAGGTTTTAAAGGTAATCGAAAAGGGAACCATGGCCAAGGATTCCGGTTGCGAAGCCTGTGGATACTCCAGCTGCCGCGATTTTGCCATTGCCGTTTCACTGGGTTTTGCCCACACCGACATGTGCCTGAACTACACGCTGAAAAATAGGCAGGAATACATTAAGACCCTCAGGGCTACCAACGACAGGTTGGCAAAAATGCAGGAGGCACTTAAGGAATCGGAAAAGATTGCCAGAACCGAGCAGGAGGCAGCCCGTGATGCTTCGGAGACCATCACCACCATGATGAAAAAGTTGCCTTCGGCATTGGTAATTATCGACAAGAAGTTGAAGATTGTTCAGAGTAACCAGAGTTTTATCGACCTATTGGGCGATGACGCAATTGAAGTGAACGAAATCATCCCTGGTTTGGTTGGCGCCGATTTGAGGACGCTTTTACCCTACAACATATACAACCTCTTCTCGTACGTTCTCCAAAGCAACGAGGATATTAAGAATAGGGACATCCATTACAAGGATAACCTGTTGAACTTATCGGTTTTCACCATAAAAAAGAACAGCATTGTAGGGGCTGTAATCAGGGATATGTATGCTCCGGAGGTAAGAAAGGAAGAGGTGATTAAACGTATTACGGATGTTATTGATATCAATTTGGCGATGGTACAAAAAATCGGCTTCCTGCTTGGTGAAGGAGCTTCAGAAACAGAGCAAATGCTGAACTCCATAATTCAAACATATAGGGAAGGTGATAAAAAAGAATAAAAGAATTTTGTGTTAAGCCTTCGAAATAAGAATAATACTATACTTTCATGCCCGATAATTTCTTCATAGAGGTAAACTGTCAGCAAAAATATCACGACGGAGAACGCATTTGCGGTGATGTTTTTCTCACCCAACGGGTTGTTGCCGAGGATAGAACTATAGTGGTATTGAGCGATGGGATGGGGCATGGGGTAAAGGCCAACGTTTTGGCAACGCTTACTTCCACCATGGCCATTCACTTTACCAAAGAGCATAAAGAGATCCATAAGATCGCCGAGATCATTATGAATACCTTGCCGGTATGCTCCATAAGGCAAATGAGCTATTCTACGTTTACCATTGTCGATATTGAACAGAATGGCCATACCCAGATTCTTGAATACGACAATCCCGAATGTTTTATATTGCGAGGTGGTGAACGTTTCGATCCGGGCTGGCAGAACGTGTTGTTGCAGAGCGAAACCAACGCCGGAAAAGAATTGCGATACTGCACATTCACTCCGCAAAAAGAGGATCGAATTGTGATTTGGAGTGATGGCATTTCCCAGTCGGGGATGGGTAGCGATAACTTTCCTTTTGGATGGGGTATGGAGAATGCTCAGAATTTTGTGCTTAAGTTGGTGAGGAGTGAGCCCGATATGTCGGCCCGTAAACTCAGTACCAAGATTGTGAATATGGCCTATATGAATGATGGCTACCATCCCAAGGATGATATAAGTTCTGCTGTTATCTATTTTCGTGAGCCACGAAATCTGCTAATCTGCACAGGCCCGCCGTTCGATATGGAAAATGACAGCAAATTGGCAGAGAAATTTGCCAGTTTCAATGGGAAAAAGATAATAAGCGGTGCCACTACGGGTGATATTATCTCCCGTGAGTTGAATCTCGAAATTGAGGACTCCTTCGAGTTTACCGACCCCGATCTTCCGCCTATTTCATACATGGAGGGTGCAGATCTTGTTACAGAGGGTATTCTTACATTAAGTAAGGCCACTGAAATACTTAATCGCTTCAACGAAACTTCTGTACCGGGAAACGGGCCCGCCGATAAGATTGTTAAGTTTATCCTTGAGAGCGATCGAATTGATTTCTTAGTGGGAACCGGTATTAATGTGGCACATCAGGATCCAAGTTTGCCCATTGAATTGGAAATACGAAGGACTGTAGTTAAGCGCATGGCTAAGATTTTGGAAGAGAAATTCTTAAAACAGGTTAACCTGTCCTTCCTGTAGTTATTTTATGCAATGCAGTTTTCACGAAAAGTTTACCGATTTTTCCCGTCTTACTTTATATAAAAAGCTATTTTTACAAGAAAAAAGTGTAAATGAACTTCCGCGCCATAAATCAGAGTTTGGTAGCCCTCAGAGCCGAGCCTTTCGATAGGAGCGAGATGGTTAACCAACTGCTATTTGGCGAGGTCTTCGAGGTTTTCGAAGAGTATAAGGGATGGTTAAGAGTAAGGCTTTCACACGATTCGTACGAGGGTTGGGTTGACCAAAAGGCGAGCATTGAACTAACCAATGAACAGTGGGAGTGGATGTCGCTACCCGAGGTAGTTACGGTGGCCACTCGGTTTTTTTCGGCAAAAAACAAAGCCGAAGATTATCCCATAAGGCTTTGTCCTGGCTCGTCGTTATACCATTTCAATCCAACGGAAGGCTCTTTTAGGCTTGGGACCGAAACCTATAAAACGTATAGCATACCCACTGATACTCCCGGTAAAACATGCCGCGAAACGCTTGTGGAGCGTGCAGTTGAATTTGTCAATTCACCCTACCTTTGGGGGGGGCGTTCTCCCTATGGCATCGATTGCTCAGGTTTAATTCAGGTGCTTTTCAAAATGAGCAGAATCTCCATACCGCGTGATGCCAACCAGCAGGTTGCCCATGGCTCAATAGTAAGTTTTATAAACATGGCTCAGCCTGGCGATCTGGCATTCTTCGATAACGAAGAGGGGTTGATCACCCACGTGGGAATGATAATGCCAAATGCCTCTATTATCCATAGTTCCGGTTATGTCAGGATCGACTCCATTGATCAGCACGGTATCTACTCTGCAAAAGCCAAAACCTACACACACAAGTTAAGGGTGGTTAAGGACTTGATTTCTGGTGCAAGCAATGGCAGTGTGAACGGCAAACAGTAAAAAAACATGCCGATGATAAAGCATGAATTATAATTGTTTTGGCCATAATAGCATCGGCTATATGGATTGCCTATCGAATAAATGTGAATAGAAGGAAGGACAACCACAACAAGGAGAACAACAAGGAAAATATCTAATAAAATTTACTGTTGATTTATAACGGGGCAGTGCTGTTGAAATACATAAGTTTTGAAATAATCTTGTTTACCTATTTAAATTTAGGAGTAATGGACAAAATTGATGCTATTTTTTAGACGTTTCGTCCTAATGGACATTTTTGATGCTGTTTTTTCGTC